>CAZLZR010000016.1:0-76712 GCA_964564015.1 uncultured Acetivibrio sp. | reverse complement strand
ACCATAGGGTTCCCTAGCGAACAAGAAAATTCATGAGCGAAGCGAATTTTCTTGGAAAGGGAAATTTACAAGTTGTTTTGAAATAATTCCAAAGCATCAGAGATAAAAGAAAAAATTACATAAAGGTTTTTTTGTGTTCTTGTCAAATTTATTATGTAAACGTTAAATGGGTATATTGCAGCAAAATTTTTGGACAACATGCAGTTTAGCAGGCGCAAGTGCATTTGGATATGCAGGTAATAAAAAAATAGGGGGAAATTGTAAATGTGTGTTACTGTAAGTCTTTTTTCAAGGAAGGTCGGAGAAATAAGAGGGTTTCTGGAGAAGTACTATCAGAAGGAAATAAATATGGACAGTGATGTTGGGCAGTGGAGTTATATTTATTACAAACCTCTCGAAGCAATTGATATGATAAGTACAGTAATAGACAATAACCACAGGCATAAAATTAACCTGGCCATTCAGGTTGGAGATGGAGATGTACAACTGGTAACGGGCGAAAACTGCAATGATATTATAAAAGCGCTGCTGCATGTATATTATAAGGAAGAGTGCCTATGATCTGGTATTAAATTGTAGATTTCAGGAGATACTTTATTAATGATATAAAAAGTTTCATTGATAAAGGAGAATCTATATGGAAGCATTTGATATTAATGTAGAGAATAGAACGGAAGTTGGAGCTTCAGCAGCAAGAAAGCTAAAAAGAGAAGGATTGGTTCCGGGGGTTCTGTATCAAGGTGCAGAAAGTCTGCCAGTTGAAATGAGAGAAGATGATTTGAGACATATATTGGCAGGAAAAGCGGAACAGGATTTGATTCTTAATGTCAGATTTAATAACAGGGAGTTTAAAGCAAGGCTAAAAGAAGTACAGAGAGAGCCTGTCAGCGGAGAGGTTCGTCATGTTGATTTGATGCCACTAGAGGCAAATGGTTACATACATTAGAGTAGTGAAAATGGTGTTGCGGTTTAGACTGCAGCACCATTTTTGCTTTATAGTCCGGTGCATATTATTTTTCCTCACATTTATTACTTGCACCCTTATAGTCTGCACTTTGTTGATTTATTAATCCAACTACAATATAATACTTTTAGAGATGAGTGAGAGTAGAATTGTATAAGAATCGGGGGATGACATTGTGGAAAAGGTGCTCGAATTTATCGGAGGTCTCGATGAGAAACTTATGGCCGAGGCACAGTTGCGGCTTGATAATCTGACAAAACCCATAGGAAGCCTTGGTAAGCTTGAGGAAGTTGTAAGAAGAATAGTTGGAATAACAAGAAATCTGTATCCAAAAGTTGATAAAAAAACTATAGTGATAATGTGTGCAGATAATGGAGTTGTTGAGGAAGGAGTGAGCTCCTGTCCTAAAAGTGTAACTTCGTCGGTAACAAGAAATTTTACAAAGGGTATAACGGCAGTAAACGTGTTGTCGAGATGTGCAAAGGCAGATGTTGCAGTTGTTGATATAGGTGTTGATGATGATATAAATTGTAATGGGGTAATAAGCAGAAAAATCAGAAAGGGAACATGGAATATTGCCAGAGGGCCTGCAATGGAACGAAATGAGGCTGTTAAGGCAATAGAGACGGGAATTGAGGTTGTAAAGGAACTGAGTGAAAAAGGTATAAATTTGCTGGGAACCGGTGAAATGGGAGTCGGAAATACAACAACGAGCAGTGCTGTATCTTCTGTTTTAACGGGGATTGATGTTGAAGTAATGTCGGGAAGAGGAGCAGGGCTTACTGATGAAGCCTTGATGAACAAGATAAAGGTAATAAAGAGCGCTATTGAAATAAACAAACCTGATCCAAAGGATCCTGTTGATGTGCTGGCGAAGGTAGGAGGATTTGATATAGCCGGACTTGTCGGATGTTTTATTGGTGCTGCAAGATATAGGATACCCATTTTAATTGATGGTTTTATTTCTTCTACAGCTGCTTTATGTGCTGTTTCCATAAAACCTGAAGTCAGAAATTATATGTTTCCTTCCCATGGATCGGCAGAACCGGGCAGTAAAAAGATTTTGGAAGCTCTTGGAATGGAACCTTTCTTGAATCTGGATATGCGCGTTGGCGAAGGAACCGGCGCTGCCATAGCATTTCAACTGATTGACTGTGCCTTTGCTGCTTATACGCAGATGGGAACTTTTAATGATGCAAAGATAGAACAATATGTTCCACTGAGCTAAGGAATAGTTGAAATATTACTTTACAGTATGTAGAAGGATTTTATTTGATTTTGAAGAATTAGTATAACTAAAATATAAATTTATACTCTGGATAACGAAAAATTTGATTTGATAATGTTTTCAAAATATGAGAATAGGATGTTATTTTTTCGTTATCCCTTAGTATAACTAAAATAAGGAACCAGACTTTACGATGCTAGGTTTATTGTACTTACAAAAGTTAAGGAGTGAGTGGTATGAACAACTTTGGAAACGGGAGAACAGTTTGCAATTTCTGTGGAGAGGATATTTCTGCTGATGCAAAAAGATGTCCATATTGTGGCAGCCTTTTGGCATCAGATAACAGTTTCAAAGTAGATGAAGTTAAAACTGACGATTTTGGTAACAATGGTTCACAAATGCAAGATATAAAAATGGATTCTCCGGAAAATCCATTTAACTACGATAATCCTGTTGACAGTGATAATTCCCCTATGGATTTTTCATACGAAGAGCGAGCTTATGGGAATGGTATAGAGGAAGCGTTAAATAAAGAAAATGTAGATGAAAAATATAATGAAATTCAGAAACCTTCTGACATAGGTAATTTTAACATGGGCACTAATCAGACACAGCAAGTAGTAAATTCTGTTCAGAGAGCCAATAATGTTAACAATCCAAGGCAACAAGGTTATCAAAGGGTTGGCGTTTCCGGACAAAGTGTCAATGGAAGGCCTTCCATAAGCAACGCAATGAAGGTTTTTATAACGTCAGTATGCACTCTTGTACCGGGATTAGGCCAGTTAATTGGTGTTATAATCGCCATTGTTTTTATGAATTCGGAAGGCGATGCTGACAAAAGATCATTTGGAGTGGCACTATTAGTTAATTCGTTGATCGTTTTTGTATTGGCATGTTTATCGTGTTGTGTTTTGATAGCTATATTTTCAGAGAGCTAGTGATTTGTTTAAATATGGAAGCGATAATAAGAATATACTATTTTATAGGGAGTCTGGTTTGCCATCAGATTCCCGGGCGGACTTTATCCATAGATGAAATTTCCTTGCCGCTTTGTGCAAGGGATACGGGGATATACTCAGGGATTTTTGTTGTGCTGGTGTATTGTATTGTCCGGGGGAAAATTAAGGCTGACCGAGTTCCATCAACAGGAGTGAGTGTAGTATTAACCCTGCTGATGATTCCTATGATGCTTGATGCTGTTACCTCGTATGTTTCAATAAGACAGACGGATAATATTATAAGGCTGGTGACAGGATTTTTTTTCGGCATGTCTATAGCTGTTTTCCTGATCCCTGCTGCAAACTTCAAAGTTTATGGTGTCAACAAGTTAAAAGTAATTGACGGGTGGTTTGATTTATTAATATTATCTGGAATAAACATTTTAGCATGTATTGTTATATTAAGATCCGGTTTGCCAATATGGATTGTTTCAACAGCCAGCATAGCCGGGCTGATATTTGTTGTTGGAAGAATTATTTATACATTGATTAAGCTATTGAATATTGGTGAGCCGAAGAGAAGGGTTATATACGCTTCCGCGCTTACTGTAATTGCTTTTGGATTGCTTTATATAGTTAAGTGCTTTATACTAGTGCTGATTAACAAAATAAAATTCTAGAATTTATTTTGTTAATCAGCAAAAATCATAGGATGTGCATTTTGAACATAATTCATTTCTGGAATGAATCATGTTCAAAAGCACTGGAAAGAGCAATTGAGCTGTTATTATAATGAAGATTTATAGGTGAAGACAATTGAAGACCAAAAAAATTATAAGAGAAGAAGTGGCTTTATTTAGAAAAAGTGAAACAAAAGAAAGTGTTCTGAATAAAAGTCTTCAAATAACACAAAGAATAATAGATCTGACCTCCTTTAAAGCAAGTGAAACCGTTATGTGTTATATGGATTTTAAAAACGAGGTTATGACTGGACATATAATTGAATATTGTTTAAAGAACGGTAAAAGAGTAGTACTGCCGCTTGTTGATGTAATTAATGGCGTAAAAATGATTGTACCCTATGAGGTTGTAGATCTGGAGAAAGATCTGGAACCGGGTGTGTTTGGAATTTTAGAGCCAAAGAAGGAAAGTGCAAAGCTTTTCAATGCAGGAGAAATTGATATGGTTGTGGTACCAGGGGTTGCATTTGATGGCAAAAGAAACAGAATAGGTTACGGAGCGGGTTTCTATGACAGGTTTCTTAAGTCGGTTAAACCTGATTGCGTTAAGATTGGAATTGCTTTTGAATTTCAGATATATGAAAATATACCGGTTGAAGAACATGATATGCCTTTGGATTTGATTATAACCGAGAATAGAATTATATCGTAGAAGGAGTTAAAACTACATTGAATAATAAAGTGACAGTTACCGGTGTAAACAAGGTTTTTTTGTTTGTAACAATTATAAATATAGTTTTTTCCATTGTGATTGAGGGTGTAAGCGTATACCACGATAACTTTCTTGACGATGACATGCTCCTGCTGCTTTTAATGATTCAGTTTTATTGTATCCTATTTCCGACATTGTTCTATATGATCGGTAAGGGGATAAATATCAAAGAGACTCTAAGGTTTAACAGTCCCGGGCTATTACCTTCATTCCTGATAATATTGATTTCCATGCCGGCTTTTTATGCTGCTTCATCATTAAACTCCATAATTGCCTATATTTTGCAATTTGTCGGTAAAGCATCTGAAGATGCTTCGATACCGATACCTCAGAATGCCGGAGAGGTATTTGTTTCAATACTTGTAATAGCGGTAGCGCCTGCAATATGTGAAGAAATTCTGCATAGAGGACTTTTGCTTAAGGCATATGAAAGCAGGGGAACGATGAAGGCTATTGTGATTTCTTCAATAATGTTTGGCTTTTTTCATTTTGATATAACCAATTTGTTAGGTCCAATACTATTAGGTCTTCTGTTTGGATACTATACGGTAAGGACTAATTCAATATTTGCCGGTGCGATAGCCCATTTTATGAATAACTTTCTAGCCATATTGCTGCAGTATTCAATAAGGAATGTGGAAAGTGAATCAAGTTTTTATTCATCGCAGGATTTGTTTTATGCCTTGACGTTTGGTACTGTATGCTTATTTTTTGTTATTTTATTGCTGTTATGCTTTAATTCTGTTACAAAAGGGAAATATAATATGAGGAAAGCGTGTACAACTGTTCGCAATGATGTTGTTTCGATAATTTCTCATTGGCCTGTAATTATTGTAACGGTGTTGTATATCCTATTTACACTATTGTATATGCTTAATCTTTATTTGGGGGAATAACGATGGATTTCAATTTTGATTTAAGTCTTGTTCAATCCCATAAAATAATTCTTACGCCGCAGTTGAGGCAGGCATTTGAGATACTGAAGATGAATTCAGGAGAACTTATCGAATATATCGAAGCTGAGGTAGAGATAAATCCTGCTTTAGAGATTAATTCAAATGAAACAAAGCTAAAAGAAGAGATTTTATTCCCGATGTCCTTTGACAATGACCCGGGTGATTACTATACAGGCAGAAGTTTTAATGAAAGTATTGATGAGGCTGTTGAAGAGTTTTCAGTTGATAAATCGTCTACAGTAGTTTCACTTAAAGAACATCTTCTGCTCCAACTCCACACCTCGGATATTGTGTGCAGGGACATGGAAATAGGGGAATATCTGATTGATAATGTTGACCACAATGGTTATTTAACTGTAAGGCTTAATGAGGCAGCGTCATTTTTTAACGTACCGGTGAAGAGGATTGAACGTGTTTTAAAGTTTATCCAGACTTTTGACCCTCCAGGAGTATGTGCAAGAAACGTTAAAGAATGTCTTAAAATTCAGTTGGTGCAGATGGGGCATAATAATAGAGAAATTATGGATGTAGTTGAAAATCATCTTGAGGATCTGGCAGACAATAAGATAACACATATAGCAAAGAGTGTGGGCATCAGTGTTGAAAAAGTTGTTAGCATACATGACCTCATACGGTCTTTAGAACCAAGGCCTGGCAGGGAATTCTATGGGTATGAGGATATAAAGATTATTGTACCGGATGTGATTGTAAAAGAAATAGACGGATGGTTTCAGGCAATTATAAACGAAGAAGCCCTACCAATAATAAATATCAGTGGATATTACAAAAAAGTTCTTAAGGAAGATATTAGCATAGAGGCAAAAAAGTTTATTCAATCCAGGATAGACAGTGTACAATGGCTGATAAAATGCATTGAGCAGCGGAAGCTGACACTAAGCAAAGTGACCGACTGTATTATCAAGCACCAAAGCGAGTTTTTTAAAAAGGGAAAAGAACATATAAAAGCTTTGACAATGAAAGACATAGCGACGGATATCAATATGCATGAATCAACTGTTAGCAGGACGGTAAGCGGAAAATATCTTCAATGTACCTGGGGAGTTTTTGACATGAAGCTATTTTTTCCAGGGAGGGTTTCTACAAGCTCCTGCAAAGACATGACCAGTGATAATATTAAGCTGAAAATAAAGGAAATTATTGATTCGGAAAGCAAAAAATCTCCACTCAGTGATAACGACATCGTGAAGATTCTGATAAATTCCGGCATAGAAATATCACGCCGTACTGTTGCAAAATACCGTTCTGAGATGAACATACCTGTTGCAGCAAAGAGGAAGAAGTATTAAAAGGGCCACACAGGTTTGTCGGGAATAGCGGGTTGACCAAGATAGCCAAGTATACCCTGTTCTCCGAAGAATTCTCTTTCAAGATCCTTAATTCTTTGCTCTGAATAGTAAGTTATTTCACCGATTTTTTTGGCTTTGTCAGCATATTCCCTCAAGGTCTCAATTTCTTTTCCGGAAAGGGAGGTCTGACATTCATCTGAATTAAGAATCCTATTTAACTCGGAAGCGTACTCATACCCGTCATCCACATCTTTTATGCCGTTTTTCAAGAAGTACTTAAGATTCTCAGGAATTTCACCGCTCATTTGATCACCCTCAAATGCTTATTTATTTAATTCAATATAATTATACACATAAAAAAGATGTATATTCAATGAGTATTTGTGCTGTGGACAATTTTTATTACGGCAAATTCCGGCATATATATTTGTTAGTATATTTAAAGGTGTTTTTGTTTAAATATGAAGAAAAAAGAATCTCGGATTATTGTGAAAAAATTCAAAAGGCATGCAGAAGTTGAAGAAGTTCTGATAAAAATTGTAAGATTGCTATTAGGTGATAAGAAATAAGGGTAACTGCTGAAAGGGAGTGTAAAACTATAAATGGGGAATTGTATAAAATAGGCATTTACGTCCGGGAAAGCAGAGATGATAATGAACAGAACTATGAGACCATTGAAACACAGAAAGGCCTGTTGGAGGATTATGTTAAGAACAGAAATTTAGGAAGCATAGTTCGTACGTACATTGATGACAATGTATCGGGTGCAGGATTTGAAAGAAAAGGGATTGAGCAGCTAAAAAGTGATGTTTCCAAAGGTGTTATAAACCTGCTGGTGGTTAAGGATTTATCCAGGCTTGGAAGGAATAATGCAAAGACGCTCTTGTTTCTGGACTACCTTGAGGAGAATGGGGTAAGGGTAATTACTTACGATGGAAGGTACGACAGCTCAAAGGACAATGATACCGTGGGAATTGATACATGGTACAACGAAAGGTATATAATATGATGGAGATATCTGTGAATGCCACTAAGGTTCATAGAAGGATTTGGCTAAGTCAGGGGTATTTAGTGTGCTGTAATTAGTGGACAGGTTGTATATTTCGGCAGTATAGATGGGTTAGAATTCACAGATTCAAAAGTGTATCGAAAAAGATTTGCTTGAAGAGGGTTTGGATAATGAGGCAGTAGATAATGCTGTAAAATGCTTGTCAGATGGTTGCCTCTCAGGAGACACTCAAGTAACGACAAAAAGTGAACTTAAACGAATTGACCAGATACAAGAAGGCGAATTTGTATTGGCAAAGGATGTAAAGGGTAATATAATTGATTGCAGGCAAGTAAAGATTGAGTTTTATATAAAAGTAAAGGAGAGGGTGGTAGTGGAAGTTTTAAAATGTACAAAACAGGACTATGATCAGATACTTGAAAACTTAAACTTGTTTTGGGATAAAGATGATAGTGAGAAGCTGAAAAAATTAAAAATTCTTCATCATCCAATGATGATATATGAATTTGGAGATAATGCATTTGTTATAAAAGAAGGAAATAAGGTTGTGGCATACCTGCTTGGCCTGTTTTCCACTGCTGAGCCAGTTGCATATGTCCATTTTATTGCCTGCTTATCGGATTACAAACGGAAAGGTCTGGCAACAAAGCTTTATAAACATTTTGCTGAAAAAGCAAAAAAATGTGGATATAAATATTTAAAAGCAATCACGTCTGTGGGTAATACAAATTCTATTAATTTTCATAAGAGTTTAGGCATGAGCCTTTTAGGTGAGCCAAATGAGGATGGAATTCCTATGATTAAAGACTATTCAGGTCCTGGAGAGGATCGTGTTGTGTTTAAAAAGGAATTATAATATTATGGCAACAAAAAATAGGGAATATAAATAATTCTGTGTATTATAATTTCTGCATCCTGAAAACAACAAAAATTGAAGTACCAATCATAACAATAATAGAGATAATAATTGAAATTCTATCACTCCTTTTCTTATTAGTATTGATTTTTAGTTCAACTAAATTTATTACTGTTGCCAGAGAAGCCAGTGACAGAAGTAATATGCCTTCAATAAATTCGTCATTTATAAAAAATTTCAAAACAATATAAACAGCCATGGCAAGCATCAAAAACAAATTAGATGAAAATTTCATTACATTGCCTCCAATTAAGAAATTTACATTTTAGGGTATAGATATACATGGAAGTTGTCGTCTCTGTTACCCTTGGGTTTGTAATACTCAACTTTTTCAATTACTTCTTTAAGAAGTAAATTCTTTTTTTCGTTGTCGTTTATGTCATGATATGCATCTATGATATTTTTAATTTTATCATAATAATTGTTGCAAGAGGTATCCTTTGAAAGTTCCTTTTCAATAATTTGCTCAGCATATTTTATTGCATTATTTGTTTCTTCTGATCTATCCGATAATACTTTGGATCTTTCAGTGAAGGTATCTATGTCGTAAACACCTTGCTCAAGCAAATCAAATAATTTATTCTTTTGAATTGTGATATTTTTCAACTCTTTTTGCAAGGATTCAAGCTTTTCTTGGTATAATGCCAGAAAGTTATTGTTTGAAGGCTTTTGTAATCTGATTTCAGGATTGATTTTTTGGCTTAATTCCGTCAACTCTTCTATTATTGCATTCTCAACATATTTAAATTTACTGCTTTTATTGCCGCATTTGTTTATACATATTAGGTGGGGCTCTACATTTGAATAAGGCCTGTACCTCAGTTTTGAACCACAAATTTTGCATGTAACAATGCCAGCAAGGGGATTTGCAAGACCAAGGGAAGGCTTAACCGGAGGCTTATATTTTTCTTTCATTATTTCTTGCGCTTTGTTAAAAATGTTGATATCCACAATAGGCTCATGTTGGCCATCTGATATTATCCACTCACTCTTTTTATTGACTTTTTTAATTACTTTCTCCTTGGTTTTCCTGTTAACGGTCTTCTTCCACGAGATTTTTCCTATGTATATGGGGTTTTTCAAAACAAATGATATAGCTTCGGCTGACCATGGGTTGCCTAAAATTGTTTTGTAACCTAAAGAATTAAGCCTTTCTGAAATAATCTTGCTTCCGATATTTTCTTTTACATACCAGTCGAAAATCTTCTTTATTACAGGAGCTTGGTCTGGATTAGGCATAAGAGTACGATGGTTTTTATCTTCTTTAATCAGGTAGCCATAAGGTGGTTTGGGGCTCATGTAGTTACCTTCTTGAACAGATCTTAATACTCCGCGTCTCAATCTCTTGGTTATCATCTTGTATTCTTTTCTGCTCATGAAAGCCTCAAATTCAGAGTACTCTTCATCAAACTCATTATTCAGGTCATATGTTTTTTCGGGTGTAATGATCTTTGTGTCAGATTCTTTAAATGTTTTCAGAATCACTCCCTGTTCTTCCATATCACCACGGCCCAGCCTTTGCTGGTCAATAACAAGAACCCCCTCATACCTTTTTTGTTCAACTTCCTGCAGGAGTTCAAGCATGGCAGGACGATAAATAATGCTTTCGCCTGAAACAACCTCTTCAAAGATTCTTAAGATATTGAGACCCTTTTTTTCAGCAACCTCAAGAAGTATTTTTCTATGTCTGGCAAGTGTTTCACCCTCTCCAAGCGTTTTTTCAATTTCCTCATCAGCCCTTGATTTTCTTAGATATATAGCTACTTTCAACTATTATCACATCCTGGTCTCATTCAATATTATTTAAAAGTTTGTTCCTTACCTTAATATATCTACGAAATTTTTAATTAATTCATTACCATTGTCGGGATGAGCTAAAGATCTTGCTAATTCATTTTATCTATAATGTATAGGACAAATCAGTTTAAAAATAGATTAGTTGTAGGGGGTGGAGCCATATGCCTTATGATGAAAATGGAGAGTATTACGACCGGATGAAGAAAGTTGGCAACACTACAATTTACATTATTGAACCAAAAATCACTGAGGAGGAAAGGCTCCGAAGATTAAAATCTCTCGAAGATACAATGGTCAGGATTCTTAATTGTGAAGTCAAGCTAAGGTTTAGGGACAAGTGATATAATTATTTGTGTTACATATTTATATATAATAATTGCTTAAATTTAATTTGTAAAATTAGACTTTTTTTTATATTAGCCGTATAATCTATACGAAAAGAATAATTTCAAATAAGCTTTTAGCAAAAATGGAAGTTGTATTTTCAGATTTCTTAGGTTTAGATGAGGGGGTAGTGTATGCCGTTCAATGTTTCATACATTCTGATAGCAATATTGTTTTTTTTCTTGATTTTTTTAGATATCAGCAAAAAAATTAATCTGACAAATAAATTATTTATGGGCTTACTTTTAATCATTGCTCCACATATTGTGCTGGTTGCTGATTTTATATCAAGGATGCAAAGTATAATTTCCACAAGCTGCCTCGCTATTATCTGCATTCTATTTGTAATTTACATATGGATTAAGGTCAATGTATTGCCTCACAATAAAAAACTGATAGATGATTTTCGGATACGGGTTTTGCTGGGGGGACGAAGGCTTATACTATACAGTTTATACGCTTCAATTGCTCAAATCCCATTTTATATACTACTACAGCGGTTTTTAAAAGCTACAATCCATTCTCATATTTTTGTATTGGACATTATAGTGACAGTCATATTTATTGGAAGCTTGTATTTGAACGGTATAATCAGAATTTTATTTACATCGAGGCAGTTAAATATTATAAAGAAAGCTATCATCTTATTTAATATGTGGATTCCTGTTGTTAACTTGTTTTTTATTGTATACTTGGGCAGTATTACAAAATCTGAGTACAAACGGGAGTACTATAGAATTTTAAACAGGGATGTGAGAGTGGATTCCGCTGTATGTCAAACCAGGTATCCACTTTTTATGGTGCACGGTGCTGGTTTTAAGGATTTAAGATATTTTAACTATTGGGGCAGAATTCCCGGTGAATTGAAAAGACATGGTGCAACTATATATTACGGTAACCAGGAAGCTTGGGCTACAATAGAAGACAATGCAGAGTTTCTAAAGGAAAGGGTTCTGGAGATTATTCAAAATACAGGATGTGAAAAAGTAAATATTATAGCACATTCAAAGGGAGGATTGGATGCTCGTTATATGATAAGTATGCTTGGGATGTCAAATTACGTTGCTTCTCTTACTACTTTTGCCACTCCACATAGGGGCTCAAAATTAATTGACATTATATATAAACTTCCTAAACCAATTTTTAATATGATTGGAAAGGGTCTAAACAGATATTTCCGGTTACTGGGTGATAAAAAGCCGGATATATTTACGGCCACCGAGCAGCTTTCAAATAATTTCTGTGAAAAGTTCAACAAACAAGTCAAAAACGCTGAAGGGGTCTATTACCAAAGCTACGCTACTGTCATGAATAACATATTCAGCGACTATATACTCACAATTCCGTATCTCATGCTGCGGCTGACAGAGGGCAAAAATGACGGTCTTGTTTCGATAGAATCTTCAAAATGGGGAGAATTTAAGGGAGTATTGTCAACAAAGCATAGCCGGGGTATTTCGCATGGCGATATTATAGACCTGCGTAGAAATGACTACGAAGGTTTTGATGCAAGAGAAAAATATGTGGAGATTGTATCGGAATTAAAAAACATGGGGCTTTAAAGGTCAGTTAGAATGTAGAATGAAAACTTTTGTTGTTGGTAGCGGTGGGGCTATTCTAATGCTTCTGATAAGGAAAGGACAACCGTAGATTTTAATTTGTAGTTAGAGTCTTGCTGACTTATAATTATAAGCATTAAGTAGGATAAATTCATTTGCTAATGCTGAAAAAAGCCATTTCCAAGTAAAACTAAAACCTATCGTTTGTCCATTTGTACTTTTCGATATTCTTGCTTCTCTTACCATATTTTTTAATGATATATTTTCCCAGAGTTTCTCTATTTTCATTTTGATATCCGCAGTTTACTTTTATTCGTTCTCCGTTTTCAAAAACTAAATAATATCCACTTTCTTTGTTTTCTTTTGCATTTTTACCTATATAAACATAAAATGTTCCCGCTTGTTTAACTGTTACAATTTCAACTTCATGAATTTTGAAAACATCTACTTCCTGAATTTTAATAAATATAAAGTACTTAGACAAGATGTTATTGTCCAAAGTGTACCTGAACCCAAAAATAAAGGACAAGAGAACTATGCTTATGATGTAAAAAATATAAGTTGTTACTTTAAGGCCAGTAAAATAAGTTACAATAGAATTAAAAATAGTCAATATACCAATACAAAAATACCTTGGATAATACTTAAAAGTCATGATTACCTCTCTTGCCTTTCATTTTGTTGAAACACTTTTTAAGGCTTCTTTAAATTTGTAATGAGTTATAAAGGTCATCGAATAATTATCAAAATCTACATGTATTGGTTCAACTTTTAATTAAATAAACGATTTACTTCATAAATTGGTGCAATGACCGATATAATAATCCCAAGGCAAATAATTATGCTACAGGTAATCAGTATGATTTTGGGTAAAATTTTTGCTCTACCAGGACTTTTTAAGTCAATAATTGAAAGTATAAGGGAAAGAATAGGGGCCAAAATGCACCATTGTATAGAAAATGAACTTAGTAACAAACACTGATCATAATTAAGAAACATTGGAATTATCCTATAGGTAAAAGCAAATATAAGAATAAATGGTATAACGGGTGATACAAAAATACCTAAAGTTATTATGCTCAACTTTGAATGTTTTGGCTTTGAAATATTCCTTTGTTCTGAATCAATTAGCATAAACCTGCCTCCCAACCATAATTATACCTTAGCTATAAATAGTTGACAACATTTATAACATCAGTTTAGAAAAAAGTCAGGAGAACATTATTTATGATTGAGACTTTATAACAGCTTTTTCAAATACGTCTATCATAATATATACAATGAAAGGTATATCAAGGATATTTCGAGAAAAATACGAGCAAATATAAGGTTTAAGATACAAAAGGGTGAATATATCGGTAATTCACCCTTTGGTTATTTAAAGTCTCCGGATGAAAAAAACAAGCTGATTGTGAATACTGATGAGGCTAAGGTGGTCAAGGAGATATACAGGCTCTATCAGGAGGGGTGGGGGTATAGCCACATAGCAGACTATTTAAATCAAAGAGTGTGTCCTTCGCCTTCAAAGAGTACATGGAATCCTGTAGGTGTAAGGAGGATTCTGTGCAATAGGGTGTACATCGGAGATACAGTGCAGGGAATAAGTGAGAGAATAAGCTTTAAAAGTAAAAAAACCAGGCGCTTGCCCGAAGATAGATGGGTCATAACTGAGAATACACATGAGCCTATAATCGGCAAGGAAGAATTTTACCGGGTTCAGAAAATGAGGGGGGAAAAGAGTGTGGATTCCGGCCCGCATAAAGGGGTTATACACCTTTTCAGAGGTATCGTATACTGTGGCAAATGCGGCAGTGTAATGTTTGCAAGGTCGAGGAAAGACAGGCCTATGTCATACATTTGCAGTAGTTACAGCAAAAACGGAAGAACTGATTGTACCAGCCATCATATAAAGGAGGAAGAACTGACCGGTATTGTAATGGAGGATATTACAAAGCTGATTGATATGATAGAGGTTGATTTAAAATTGAGAGAAAAGGTTGAAAAGTTATTTTGTGTTGATAACAGCGAAATTGAAATTGAGAGACTGGAAAAACAGCTGAGCCTGAAACTAAAGCAGCAGGAGATGCTCTATCAGGATAGGCTTGAGGAGAAAATATCGGAGGATTTGTTTATCCGGATGAACCGGCAGTTGGAAGAGAAGGTTGGATTATTAAGAGGGGAGATTCTGGTGCTGATGGAAAAGAATCGGAGTTCTCCGGATACCTCGCAAATAGTGAGTATGCTTAGGAATAAGTTGAGTTGCGGAGGAATTACAAATGAGATAATAAGGGCGGTTGTCAATAAAGTTGTGGTTTTTGATGCTGGGGATTGCTATTTGGAGAAACTTTGGGGGGACTTGGTATCTCTGGAAGATCAGGATAGGCTTACGAGGCATGGGGGAATAGTTATAGTGTATAATTAGGTATGACTAAAATATAAATTCATACTCTGGATAACGAAAAAACTTGATTTGATAATGTTTTCAAAATATGAAAATAGGATGTTATTTTTTCGTTATCCCTTAGTAATTCAATTTTTAAAATTTATGTTTTTTTTATGAACCTTTTATACTTTTTTCGTGTCTAATAAGTATGAAAAATAAAAAATCTATGGAGGTTATTCGCATGAAAAAATCAAAAAAAGCAATTTTATCATTGATTTTCTCTGGAATGCTTATTATGTCAAGTGCTGTATCTTTTGCAAATGAAGGATTAATGACAACAAGCTCTGAGGAGGTAAACGTAGTAACTATTGAAGATCAGGCAAAAACTATTTCATACATTGTAGAAGTTGAGGAAGTTAATTCTGAAGAGGGTAAAGTTGTAAGCATTCTTGCAAAGGGAAGCGGAGAAATTCAGAGGAAATTTAACATTGATGAAAGCACCGTTGTTATGGATAACGAAAATGGAATTCCGAAGAATATTGCAGAAATCAAGAAAGGTGATAAAATTTGTGTTATAGCATCAAAGATTGAAACACGAAGTATTCCACCACAATCACCGGCATATGTTATCTTAACTGATCTGGACAAAAAGTCACCTGCAAAATACATAAAGGTTGGAAGTATTGATATTGATGAAAAAGGATTGGCTACTGTTACTGATGAAGATGGAGAATATATTATCAGAATAGGAAGTGATACGGTACTTCTACCATATAAAACCCGTAATATGATTTCGGTTAATGACATTAAAATGGGTAGTGAATTGCTTATGTGGTCAGAAATAATGACTTTAAGTATTCCTGCACAGGTAAATCCCGAAAAGGTTGTTTTACTACCTGAAAAAGTGCAAGAAAAGAAGGGGGACAAAATAATTATTTCTACTTTAGCCGGGGTTATTTCCATAAACGGTAGAGAATTGTATTATGACGAACAAACAGAAACGTTCTACAAAAATGAAGCTGGTGAGTGGATGGTTCCAGTGAGGAAAGTTGCTTCCGAGTTAGGTTATGAAGTTAATTGGATTAGTGACACAAAAAGTGTGAACTTAATTAAAGAGAATCAAAG
Organism: uncultured Acetivibrio sp.; assembly: GCA_964564015.1. Lineage (GTDB taxonomy): Bacteria > Bacillota > Clostridia > Acetivibrionales > Acetivibrionaceae > Acetivibrio. The sequence goes on along the minus strand of CAZLZR010000016.1, from coordinate 60,694 downwards.
CTTAAGTCTTCAAATAGGAAAAAGCGAATATTTATGCAATGATTTGAAAACTACTTTAAATCAAGTACCGGAACTTAAAGGATCTAGAACTTTTGTTCCAGTTACATTTTTGCAGGAAGTAATGAATATTGAAGTAATTATTAACGAAGGGCATATTTAATTAAACTGCTCTAAGATTCAATAGGCAAATACAAGTAAGGAATAGTTGAAATATAACTTCGGATTTTTCATGTTAAAATATATCCGAAGTTATATTTTCAGCATTCCTAAAGTTTTTATTAATCCTTATTTATAACCTGCCTACAAGTTTTTATCATATCCTCACTCATCTTGCTGTCGAACTTATTCCAAACAGAAGGTATAGACAGCAACATATCTAAAAATTTTATCTTAAGAATGGCGCCGGCTTTCTTTAGATTCATTGAAACCTCTATAATAAGTTCAAGAACATTCCTATTAACAAAAATATTGGAATATGATAGTATCATATTGAAACTTGTACTAATTGCACGTGAACGGTAAAAATCCATCACATTGAATTTTTTTAAGGAGAGTAGTTTTGAACGGTAAAAAGAAATATTTAGGAATAAGCTTGATTGTAGTGTCTATCGTACTTTTAATCTGTGCTTTTTACAATGGTTTAGTTGTGAAAAAATACATAATAACATCAGATAAACTTAAGGCTGGTGAGAGTATAAGGATAGTTCTGATAGCTGATCTTCACAGCCATATTTACGGTAAAGGACAGAACAGGATTGTTTCGTTAATTAAAAAACAAAACCCCGATATTATAGCTCTTGCAGGAGATATTGCAGACGATGAGGTTCCGATCGAGGGCACTGAACAATTTCTGGAAGGCTTGAGAGGTTTTGCTCCTATCTACTATGTTACTGGGAATCATGAATTTTGGTCAAGAGATATTAAGAACATTAAAGATACAATTGGAAAGTATGGTGTAATTATTCTTGAAAACGAATACAGGGAAGTCAGAGTTAAAAATATGGAAATTATTGTTGGGGGAATAGATGATCCGGATGTTGCCAGGTATGAAAAAACAGGCTTTGACCTTAAAAGAGAAATGGATAATAACTTTTTGGAGTTGACAGATAAGTCCGGTTTTAAGATACTATTGGCCCATCGTCCTGAACTTATAGAAGTGTATAAGAACTACAGTTTTGATTTGGTGTTGTCAGGACACTCACATGGAGGACAGGCCAGAATTCCGTTTATTTTGAATGGGGTATTTTCTCCTAATCAAGGTTGGTTTCCTGAATATGCAGGAGGGGAATACAGGCACGATTCGTTAACTCATATTGTTAGTCGTGGAGTTTCTTTTAATCCCCGATTACCGCGTATATTTAACCCGCCTGAAGTAGTAGTTGTTGATATTGAAGGGATGGGAGCACAGTGATTGAATGCTTGCATTTACGACCCTTAAAATTCAAGGGTAGCACGCATTTATAACGATAAAAAATTTTTGGGGGGAGTGGTGAAAAATTATGGGTGATTCCGGTTTGTTTTCAAAAAGCACAAGTGTAGTAAGAATTTTAATATTCCTATTCATAGCAGCTTTGCTGATATCTTTTACACCGTTTGTTTACTCAGCGAATGTTATATATGGGGATGTAAATGGCAGCGGTCGTGTGGATTCAATTGATTTTGCGTTGATGAAAAGTTATTTGTTGGGAAACATCTCTGAGTTCCCTGTCCCAAACGGTATGGTAATCAGTGATGTTAATGCCGACAGAAGCTTTAATTCAATTGACTTTGCACTTATGAAAAGCTTCTTGTTAGGAATTATTACTAAATTCCCGGCAGAGGATACACCTGTAGTAACTCCTGTGCCGACCTCAACGCCTAAGAAAGGAAATGTTACATACACACTCGAAATGGTTTCAAATCCAACAGATGATCAGAAAGATGCCTACGAAAAAATAAAGGCTGCAATGGATAAGGCAGTATCATTTTATAACGAGTACACAACAATTACAAAAAACCTTAAAATAGTTTATGAACCTTCAGTTTCAACTGCTGATGGAAACATAAACGGTACCATAAGATTTGGTTCAAACCGCAGTTACATGAATCATATCACTGCCATGCATGAAATTGCCCATACTGTTGGAGTGGGAACGTCCGGCAAATGGGGGTCGTTAATAGTCAACAAAGTGTATACCGGTGCAAATGGAACAGCTGAGATCAGAGCAATTACAGGAAACAACAGTGCGGTAATAAATGGAGACAATACGCACTTTTGGCCATATGGACTAAATTATACCAGCGAGGTTAAATCAGATCAGGATCTGATAAATCATTGCAAAATAGTTGAGGCTATGAAGAAAGATGGAATATAAACAGTTATCAGATAGTTTAAGCCGGCGATGCCGGCTTTTTTCTTGATGTTAAGGAAATTATAGTTGTTTTATTTTTCTTGTAGGGAAGCTTATAACAACAAATTCGGTTCTAAAACAAACCAAATTAAGTTCTAACCCTGTTTTAGTGTCAAACGACGCAATTGCTTGACCTGAGCATTAAAAGCAGTAGCCGAAGGCTTGATAATCTGAAGCAAAAATGCCAAGGATGGCATTTTTAGCGTCTTGGGACAGGAGGTCCCATAGACGCGGCGAAGAATTATCAAGTCAAGGCCTACTGCTTTTTTGCGAAGGTCATGTAATGGAGGCGGTTGACACTAAAACAATAGGTATCACCTCTAAACCATATACATAAAATCACATAGAAGTTAAGTTTTCTGTTCATAATATTAACAATTAACCTTGACTGCGAACATGTGTTCGTGCTATTCTATATATAGCAGGTGATGTTATGGAAAAAATTATACTACATTCAGATCTAAACAGCTTCTATGCCAGTGTTGAATGTATGAAAAATCCTGAAATAAGAGATAAACCCGTAGCGGTTGGGGGATCTGTTGAGCAGCGGCATGGAATTATTTTAACAAAGAATTTAATTGCAAAAGAGTATGGTGTTAAAACGGGGGAAGCAATCTGGCAGGCAAGGCAGAAATGCCCCGATTTAATTGTCATGAGACCTGACTACAAGACCTACCTTTATTTCAGTAAAGAGGCAAGAAGAATTTACAGCTGCTATACTGATCTGATAGAGTCTTTTGGAATTGATGAGTGCTGGCTGGATGTTACCGAATCCTCCAAGCTTTTTGGAACCGGGAAGGATATTGCTGATGAAATCAGACACAGGCTGAAAGAAGAATTGGGTATCACTGCGAGTATCGGAGTATCATACAATAAGATATTTGCAAAGCTTGGCAGCGATATGAAAAAGCCGGATGCAACTACTATTATTACTCAAAAAGACTTCAAGCAGAAGGTGTGGCCGCTTCCGGTTTCAGATTTGCTTTACGTGGGGAGATCGACCGCCAAAAAATTAATAAACATTGGGATATATACAATAGGTGATCTTGCAAACCTGAATCTGAGTTTTCTAAAAAAAATTCTTGGAAAATGGGGAGAAACTCTATGGCTTTTTGCCAATGGACTTGACACAATACCCGTTACGAAAACCGATCATCAAAGTACAATTAAAGGTATTGGCAACAGCATGACAACACCTAGAGATCTGGTAAATAATGAGGATGTAAAACTACTTCTTTATGTGCTTTCGGAAAGTGTGTCCGAACGCCTCAGAAAGCACAACTTCAAGGGAAATACTATTCAGATATATGTGAGGGATAATGAACTGAACAGCATTGAAAGGCAAGCAAAGTTAACTGAGTGTAGTTGTGTCACCAGAGATATTGCTGATAAGGCTTTTAAAATATTTTTAAATAACTGGAGCTGGGAAAAACCTATCAGAAGTATCGGGGTTAGAGCAACAGATCTTGTGACAGCAGATACATATACGCAGTTGAGCTTTTTTTACGATGAAAGGCAAAAATTAAAGGAGGAACAGTTGGAATACAGTATAGATGAAATCCGCAAAAGGTTTGGGCACTATTCTATACAAAGAGCATTATTACTTAAAGATAAAGCCTTGAATGCTAACCCGATCGAGGAAAATGTAATCTTTCCGGTATCATATTTTAAGTAGAGGTGTTCTTTTGTGAATAAACCAAGTGTAGAAGTAATAGCACATTATAATTTGGAGGGGGAAATTATCCCTTTAAGAATCAGAATTGACAGTGATAAGGTCTATAGTGTAGATAAGCCCGGTAAACCTGTAAAAGGGGCATCTTTGAAAATTGGAATTCAAGGTGATCGTTATTCATGTTTTGTTGATGGAAAAAAAGCCTATCTTTATCGCAATCATGAGAATAAATGGTTTATTGAACTGGTGTAGTGGTAAAATATATAAATCGTGAAAATGATTTTACAAGGACAAATTGAATTTTCACGATAATAAATCAAGGAAATTGAAGCGCGATGTAGAATCTTTATCGTGTTCAGTATAATTACAGAGGTGATTTACATGTGCGGAAGATATGCTGTTTTTACAGAGCGAGAGTACGATGAAATAAAGTCTATCATAGATGAGGTGTCGGAGAAGTACAAAACCTCAGAAAATATTGCTAACGGTGAGGTGTTTCCCACAAATATTGCACCGGTTATTTACCGACAGGGGGACAAACGTATCCTGGCTCCTATGAAATGGAGCTATGGACAATATTCCGGAAGGCCGATTATAAATGCCAGAGCAGAGACAATTAATGAGAAACGTATGTTTCAAAGTTCTCTTTACCAAAGGCGTTGCCTGATTCCTGCAAATGCTTACTACGAATGGAAGCAGGAGGAAGGTGTAAAAAAGAAAACGAAATTTGAAATTTCGGTAAGCGAATCAAAAATATTTTTTATGGCGGGTATATACAATGTTTTTAAAGACAATAACGGCACGCAGTACACAGGCTATGCCATCATAACAACTGCAGCCAACCAAACTACGGCACCTGTTCATGATAGAATGCCGGTTATAATTGAACCGGGTTTGGAAAATCTTTGGATTGGGCAGAACATTGGGAGTATTGATGCTATAATCAATATGCTCCGACCTTATACTTATAGAAGTATGACTTTGAATGAGACTGTGAATAAATGAAGCATTAAAAGAGCGGTTGATTTATATCAACCGCCCCTGGTAGTTAGTGACTACCCTCTCATACCTGTGTAGATGAGAATCGCGTCCCTTAAAAATTGTGCAGTACCAGGTTGCTCCTTATCATAGTAGGCTGTGAATCTTTCATCATCGACATACATCTGAGCAACTCCTGCGTGTGCTTCCTTACTGTAGCTATCCCAGAAGTAGCATAGCCATTGGCGGTGCAAATCAGCAGCTTTTTGAGCCAGTTCACTTGAAGGATCTCCTGTTTTATATGCTTCATTCAGGGTTGAGAGTACTTCTGCAGATAATTTTTCTACCTCTGCATATTGCTCGGAAGTCATTCCTTTAATTTTATTATTGGATTTGTCAACCTGTTCATTTCCATATTTTTCGCGAATTTCTTTGCCGTATTTTTTCTCGTTGTCGTCAATCAGCTTTTGCTTAAAGCCTTCAAACTTCTCTTTGTCAGCCATAGTTATTCTCCCTTCCATTGCCTCTATTGTTCTGTCAATATTGGCAATTAACAAATCTAATTGTTCACGCTTTGCCAGAAGTTTTTCACGGTGACCTTTGAGTGCGTTACTTGCGTTAAAGGAAGGCGAAGATACAATCTCCCTGATGTTTTCCAGACTTACACCCAGTTCTCTATAAAAAAGTATCTGCTGTAATCTGTCTACTTCAGCCTTACCATAAATACGATATCCTGAAGAGCTGATTCTTGCCGGCTTTAGAATTCCAATCTCATCATAATATCTCAGAGTTCTGGTGCTGATTCCTGCAATTTTTCCTAATTTATGCACTGTGTATTCCATGTTTTTACCTCCTGACAATATAACTATACACCTTTACGTTACGTCAAGGTCAATAGGATTTTTTAGAAATTTATAATCGAAGCAAATTTGCCCGAATACAAAAGAGGTTTTACGGATTCAAATGGATAAAGTATATATCGATAATAATTTTTTCTTATTAGTATTGAGAGTTTGTAAAAAATTAAACTATTTCTGTTGGTCGATATAGCATTATTAATACTCTATATGCTAAAATATAGGAGAAATTAGCATTCAGGAGGGATATCATAAATGAAGTATATTTGTTCATTTTCCCGGATTACATCAGAACAGATGGCTTTTGCAGGAGGTAAGGGTGCATCTCTTGCAAGGATGTCTAAGGCTGCTTTGAATATCCCTGAGGGTTTTATAATATTAGCTTGTGCATTTGAAAATGGTGTATTGAGGCAGGAGGCAAGTGAAGAATTATCCATGCTCATTACAGGATTATCTCAGGAGAAGACTTACGCTGTCCGGTCTTCCGGTCTGAGTGAGGATGGAGAAAAAGCTTCCTTTGCCGGAGGTTTTGAAACAGTATTGGATGTGGCGAAAAACGATATTCCTAAAGCGGTTGAAAAGGTAATAGCGTCTTCAAAGGCTGAACGTGTAAAAGCCTACAGTGAAAATATGGGTATGGAATTTCAAAATCAAATTGCAGTGGTCATTCAGCAATTTGTTAAACCTGATATTGCAGGTGTTCTATTTACTGCCGATCCTATTTCGGGAAGCAGTACAAAAATGGTGGGTAATTTTGTGCGCGGAGTTGGAGAACTGTTGGTTTCAGGAGATGGGAATGCAGAGGAATTTACCTTTTCTTGGATAAAGTATGCTTATTCCGGAAGTGACCTTCTTAAACCATATGCTAAAGCACTGTTTTATATGGCAAAAAAAATTCATAAGTTGTATGGGTGTGCCCAGGATATTGAATGGGCAATTGAAGGAGGAAAAGTACATATTTTGCAGGCAAGGCCTATTACTACAATACGGCGTATAAATTATAAAACTTATGAAGTCAACGGTTCAATGAATGGTGAGTTTTTGTTTTCAAACACAAATGTGGGAGAAGCATTTCCTAAAGTAATTACTCCTGTGACATTTTCTATTGCAGAATTCATTGGTGAGGCTTTTGGACTTCCTGTATTTATTGACAATATTTGTGGTCACCCTTATGCAAATCTTAGTGTAATCTATTCATTGATGGTGTCTTTTGGCATAAAAAAACAGAAAGCTGTTAGCGTTTTGGCTGATGTAACAGGCAATATACCTAAGGGTGTTGAAATCCCAGTTTTCCCAATAAGCAGGTGGTCATTTATAAAAGCAGTTCTTAAAATGCTTAAAAGACCAAAAAATAAATACTCTAAAATGGGAAAGAAGGATTTTATTGAAAATGGAGATCGTTATGCTTTTGAATTGATTGATTCTATCCGCTGTACAAATAATAATGAAAGTCTTTTGAAGCTTTGGAACGAAGAAGCTAATCCGTACCTTGCCAAAGCTATGTCTGTGTTCTTTGGAGTTGTAACACTAAACGGTTTGTTTGACACGAGGGAGAAGCTCGCTAAAATGGCAGGAGAGGAGATCGCCAATGCTTTATGTTCCAATTGCGGTGGGGATAGGGTTTTAGAAAGTATGCAGCCCCTTGTTTGTCTTGAAAAGGTGGTAAAAGGTGAGATGACAAAGGAAGAATATTCCAGACGGTATGGTCATCGTTCACCTGATGAAATGGAGCTTTCAACGCCATATCCTTACGAGGATGAAGCTTATATAGATAAGTTGATTGAAGAATACAGTAAAAGTGGGATTAGTGCATCTATGCTTCGGAAGAAGCAGCAGGAAAAGTTTATCAAAGCAAAGGAAGAGTTCCTCCGAATGTTTCCAAAACGGGAAAAATGGCTGGAAAAAAAGCTCGGCAATTTGGCGAAGTCTATGTATACCCGTGAGGAACTTCGCAGTAAAGGTGTTAGGTTGTTTTGCATATTCCGTGAGTTTTTGCTCAAATGCGGAAGCATAAATGGAATTGGAGATGATGTTTTTTTCTTATATTTTAACGAGGCTGTAAACCTTTTGCAAGGAGACAGATCGGCTTTATCCAACATTAATGAAAGGCGAAGAAATTATGAGCGATATAAGACTTTGCCGACACTTCCTACGACAATCAGAGGGCGTTTTGATCCTTTTGAATGGGCAAAATGTGAGAATAGAAGGATTGATTACTATGGCTTTGGTGAAGAAAATAATTATGACGAAAATTCAGAAAGTGAAACCATTACAGGTTATGCCGGGGCTGCTGGAATTGTAGAAGGATCTGTCCGTGTACTCAATGATTTTTCAAAGTCAAATGAATTTATGAATGGAGAAATTCTTGTAACGGTTGCTACAAATGTAGGCTGGACACCGCTTTTTCCGAGGGCTTCTGCTATCATAACCGACATAGGTGCACCCTTGTCCCATGCAGTTATTGTAGCAAGAGAATTTGGCATTCCTGCCGTTGTTGGATGCCGTGATGCTACATTAAGGCTCAAGACTGGCGACCGGGTGCGTGTTGACGGAGGAAGAGGAATTGTAAAAAAGGTTGAATAAAGCGTTTATTGAATTATGGTAAATTTGAAGCAGGCATAAAACGGCCTGTTTTTTATGTATATATATGATGTAAAGTAGCCTTTTTTTCTTTTTAAAGGTAAATATTGCAGAGTAAAGGTACTATTTGATATAATTGAATTGTATTTGAATACTAGATATTTATGTTAAGGTTATTTAATACTGGTAGTGGATAAATATGACATAATGTACTATGAAAAAAATATTTACAGAACTTATTTGTGCTGATTAGCCCTAAACGTTATATAAAAAACGCAAATATATCAATTCTCCCATTCTTTGTAGTGTTTAACACTGAGTTTTTCAACCACCAACTTCCCTGATAAATAATCCTGAACTAAATTTCGGCGATAAATGTAAATTTGACGAAAATAATGAAATCGTTGCCTGCGCTGGCAGTCATGAATACTATTGAATTTTTTGAAACCTTTACTTTTTTTATTATGGATAGAATATATAAACAAAGTATCATTGATACTTACTGATAAAAATTAAGGGGGAATAATGTGTGAAAATGATTATGTGTTTTGTATTGTCTATTACTCTGCTGGTTGCTGTTATACTTCCTGCAAACTTCGTGTCGGCAGCACCAACATACAACTATGCTGAAGCACTTCAGAAGGCGATCTACTTCTATGAGTGTCAGCAGGCAGGGCCACTTCCTGATTGGAATCGTGTTCAATGGCGTGGGGATTCTACAATGAACGATGATGTAACGGGTGGTTGGTACGATGCCGGTGACCATGTAAAGTTTAACCTGCCAATGTCATACTCAGCTTCAATGCTTGGATGGGCTTTATATGAATATGGTGACGGTATTGAGAAGTATGGACAAAAAATTCATCTGGAAAATAACCTCAAGTTTGTTCTGGACTACTTTGTTGCCTGTGACAAAGGTACAAGTGTAGTATATCAGGTCGGAAATGGTTCGGAAGACCATTCCTGGTGGGGACCTGTCGAGTGTGTTGAAAAGAAAATGAAAAGACCTTCCTATACAGGCAAGCCTACCTGCGTAACCGCTGGGATGGCGGCAGCCCTTGCAATAGGTGCTAAAGTTCTAAATAACAGTACATACCTGGAGCATGCCAAAAGTCTATTTGAGCTCTCCGAAGCTACTAAAAGCGATATGGGATATGATGCAGCGTCGGGTTTTTATAATTCATATAATGGATTCAGGGATGAGTTGCTATGGGCTTCAGTATGGCTTTATATAGCTACAAACGATAGTACTTACCTTGATAAAGCTGAAGCCTATGTTCCGGAACAAAACAGGGAGCCTGGAACTACTTATATGAAATATAAAAAGACTCAATGCTGGGATGATGTTCACTATGGTGCAATGCTTATGCTGGCGAAAATTACAAATAAGCCTGAGTATCATGATTTTATGAAAATGTACCTGGACTATTGGTCAGTTGGATTCGATGGTCAAAGAATTCCATATACTCCAAATGGACTCGCATTTCTTGATAGTATAGGATCATTAAGATATGCAACTTCAGCGGCCTTTATGGCATTATTATATGCAGATGCAATATCTGACCCTACCCTTAAGGAAAGATACAATGATTTTGCAAAATCGCAGATAGATTTTGCTTTAGGAAGCACAGGAAGGAGTTTTGTTGTAGGTTTTGGAGAAAATTCTCCACAGCACCCGTATCATAGAACAGCACACGGTTCCTGGTCAGGCCAGAAGACAGTACCGGAAAACAACAGGCATATACTGTACGGCGCACTTATAAGCGGCCCTAATATTACAGGTACATATACCGATGAAATTCTTAATGCTTCGAACGAAATTGCATGTGATTTCAATGCAGCTTTTGTGGGTGCCCTTTGCAAAATGACTTTACAATATGGAGGCACACCCATCCCTGATTTCCCTGCACCTGAAGAAAAAGAAGACGAGTTCTTTGTTGAAGCAGCGCTGAACTACGATGAGTATGGTGGAGGCGGTATTAGCACAAATACTACAAAAATAAAAGCATTGTGCAATAACCGTTCAGGTTGGCCTTCAAGACTTGTTAAAGATCTTTCCTTTAACTATTATATGGATCTATCCGAATATATAATGGATGGTGGGAAGCCGGAAGATATCAACGTGGATATCAGTTTTGCGGAATTTCCTGTGATAGTTTCACCTGTCACAAATTATAAGGGTAATATTTACTTTGTAAAATTCAAGTTCGAGGATGGTACAAATATTTATCCTGGCGGTGAGGAGGAACATTCAGGAGAGTGCTCGTTCAATATAACAGTACCACAAGGGTATAAGTGGAATGGCGCAAATGATCCATCCTCAAAGGGACTTGTTAACCAAACTTTAGCAAAAACCAGGTATATAACAGTATATGATGGCGATAATCTTATCTTTGGTGAAGAACCGATTGTTGATACTCCGAAAATTATCCCCGGTGATGTGAATTTTGATACATTCTGTAATTCCATTGATCTTGCTATAATAAGACAATATTTACTTGGAATGAGAAAGTTAAATTCAGAGCAGTTGAAGGCAGCCGACATTGACGGAGATGGTATAATCACCTCTATTGACTTTGGATATATAAGATCATACCTTCTTGGATATATAGCTGAGCTTCCAGGTCAGAAACCATAAACTCAACCAACATTTATAATCTACTAATTATTGCTTTTGTATAGACATATATACTATAAAAAGGGAGCTGTACACGAGTGGTTTATTAAACTACTGTGTACAGTTCCCTTTTGATAATCATAATATATACCATTTAGCTTCGATGTCCGCTATCTAAGCTTTCAATTTATTTGCTTTGAAGGACACTATTACGGCAGCTATAGATAGAGTAAAAACAGGTATATGAATAATACCTATCCACCAGTTTGTATTAACCATTATTACAAGATGCATCATAAGTTGTATAAATCCGATTGATGCTCCAATTATTCCGGTAACCCTGAGGGCAGCAGTGTTAATATAGGGATAAAAGAAAAACAATACGGAAATAAACAGTGGTGTCATTGTACAAAACATGCTGTTGCCTCCATTTGTGAGCAAATAAACCGGGTTGAAATCCGGCATTAGTGTTGCAGGATTTATAGGATTCCAAAAAGCAAAAAGGGCAGCACAAAAGGCAATTATCGTCCATATATTTATATTTTTGGGTTTCTCAAAATCGTTCTTACGGGCAAAGGCTTCCCATATCCATACCCCAGAAAGAATAGGGAGTACAATATAGGAACATGTAATGATTCCAATGCCGTTTTGTTCTGTGTATGAAGTGTTTTGAGTGATACCGTAAAAGACCATCATTATTGATATATATATCGAGAACAACCTACTGAATTTGTTTTTTAGTACAAATACAAGAATTACAGCTACTATGGCTACTGAATTCATTATAATGGAATAGCTGGAAAATAAGCTGGTTAAGTTTTTAGAACCGATTATTCCGATTGTTTCATACCATTTAGAAAAATCACTTAGCGGATAACCATTCCTTTGTACGTATGGTGGAGAAAAGAAAAATATAATAGGAATAAGTGCCAAAAACCACCATTTAGCTGTTATTCTTTCAAAAACAGATTCGTTTTTATTACTATCAATACTTTTCATATTATCCCTCGCAAATATTTATTTTTATAAGAAAATTTTAGTACATTGTAAATTATTAGTCAACAAAAGTTTACAACTATGCTTAAGTATTTTAAATAAAGAAAGATAGCACCTCGTGACGGAATAAATTTCCAGAGTGTGCGAGGCTTAGGACAGAGGAAGTGCATTTTTAACATTCAGAAAGACTGGAAATTAGAAATATTAGAGAGTATTGGATAAATTATAGCCTGAAATATTGGAAAAGCCGAAGTTCTTGAAGTTGAAAAATTTGTGAGGAAAAGAAAATATGCAAAAAAAAATCAAAAATCCTAGGAGTTTTTAAAATAATGTCGAATTATATAGTATATCGAATCAATAAGTTCGGAGGTCTGATATGAGACTTGTGGGTATTAAGTCATTAAAACCGGGTCAGGAATTGGCAAGACCTATATATGCATCAAGCGGCAAAGTCGTTCTCAATTCAGGAATAACACTTACCGAAAGTTTTATAACAAAGATTCAACAATTGGGAGTACAAAAGGTATATATTAAAGACGAAAGATTTAGTGATGTAGAAATTACTCAACCGCTAGATTATACGACAAGAACCAATGTTTCAAAAGTTCTTAGTGATAATTACAGTAGAGTCCATGCTTCTAAGGGCATAGATGAATATGCTGTCAAAGATGCAGCAAAGAAGATAGTTGAGTACACAAGAGAATATAAGGGTAAAGGTATAAGTATTCTTTCTACGGATGCGATGGATGAGTTTGTCATTGAGCACAGTGTGAATGTGGCGATAATAACAGCATTTTTAGGAAACCAGATGTCATATAATTTTGGGCAATTGTGTGATCTTGTTACAGGTGCGTTGCTACATGACATTGGAAGAGAAAATGTTATAAAAGAAAAACCTGAGCATGTAAGTGTTGGATTTGAAGCTGCGCGTGCTTGCAGGGGTTTTAACCTCCATTCATCAAAAGTTTGCTATGAGCATCATGAAAACTACGATGGCTCGGGTTACCCGAGAAAAATTAAGGGGAATGATATTTCGGAATTTTCAAGGGTAGTAAGAGTTGCCGACTATTATGATAATGCTCTTCATGGCTATGAAACCGATAACGTATATCTTATGCCAGACCAGGCTTTTGAAAGTATTTTGGCGGTGTCAGGACAGGTACTCGATCCTGAGATTGTTGAAAAATTCAGGGATACGATAGTTTTTTATCCTAACGGTTGTACAGTTTTATTAAGCAATGGGCTCAATGGTGTTGTTATAAGTCAGAATTTCGGTAGTCCGCAGAGGCCTATTGTCAGAGTTTATAATGATGTGGGTGTTATTGGAGATTTTGACCTTTTAAAGAGCTTGACTCTATTTGTCCAAAAGGTTATGGTGATTTAGATACTACAAAGAATAAAATATCTGTTTTGAATAACTAAAAATGTTTGATTTTATGGGATGTGCGTGTAAGCAATATTACACGCACTACTTGAAATAGTTAGTGTGTTAAGTGCCCCGTAACGTAATTGTTTTACGATATGCGGGGCACAAGCATAGAAAAGTTCATTTCCAATGTCAGCCTTTTAAAAAATGATCCATTAGTTTGTAGCCATCTGGGAAATAAAAGCCCGAAGATTTGGCAAGATCTTCAGTATAGCTGTTCAGAGATGATTTTACCGGATTGCTCTTCTGGTATATAAGAAAAGGTACCGGCTCGGAAGTATGTGTCCTCAAACTCAGAGGAGTGGGATGATCCGGTAGAACCATTATTCTGTAGTCATCATACTTTTCCATACCTTTCAGAAGAGCTCCAACTATTTGCTCATCTATCAGTTCAATGGATTTCACTTTGTTTTCAATTTCATATCTGTGACCGCATTCATCGGGGGCTTCAACATGAAGATAAACGAAGTCCTGACCCGATTCAAGTTCTTTTAATGCCGCCTGGGCTTTTCCTGAAAAGTTGGTGTGAATATTTCCGGTTGCACCTTCTACTTCAACATTTCTAAGACCTGCAAGAATACCTATACCTTTTATAAGGTCGACAGCAGAAATCACAGAACCTTTAATCCCATATTTTTCATCAAACCTTGCCAAAGAAGGTCTTTTGCCCTCACCCCAGAGCCAAATGGAGTTGGCTGGTCTCAGGCCTTTTTCTACTCGAGCCTTATTGACAGGATGGTCTTTTAATATACTATAGCTCTTAATCATCATATCAAGAATAAACTTATTATTTTCACCCTTCGGTAAGTGGTCGGAAATTTTTTTCCCGGATATATCGTGAGGTGGGGTAAGATTCAAACCGGTTAAACCATTCCCCCAAACCATACAATGTCTGTAACTTATTCCCGGATGGAAGCAGATATTATCCTTCCTGAACTGGGTGTTAACTGCCAGAATCAGTTCCTTAGCTTCCTCTGAACTTATTTCGTCAGAGCTGTAGTCAACCATTGTCTTTTGTGTATAGTCTTCCTCATAGGATAATGTAACCAGATTGCATCTTAGAGCCACATCGGTGTCGGATAATTCGAGCCCCATACTTACAGCCTCAAGAGGTGAACGCCCTGTATAATATTTTCTGGGATCAAAGCCCATTACAGAAAGGTTTGCGGCATCACTTCCGGGCGGAATTCCGTCAGGAACAGTTTTAACCATTCCGACTTGTGCATTCTGTGCCAGAAAGTCAATATTTGGCTTCTTTGCGTATTGCAAAGGGGTTTTATTGTTAAGCTGCGGTACAGGATAATCAGCCATACCGTCACCAAGAATTAATACATATTTCATACCAATCAGTTCCTTCTCTTTATTATTTTGACCATTACATTATAGCAAACTTTGGACAATGTGAATAGCTGAATTTATGAGCGTGCACCCTGCAATAAAAAAATAGATTTGCATATGGGCTTTTATTTATTTATAATGTTTCTTAAAGCAAAAATTTATAAAGTTGGGAAGTAATATATATGATAGGAGAATTTACAGTAGTTGACGGGCATGTTCACACTTTTTCTTCAGATGAAGTTTCGGAAAAGATACGGACTTCATTTAACAAGATTTATAGTATTGAGTTTGATAATCCAGGCACAGGCACAATTGAAGATGTATTGCAAAATATGAATAAAATTGGAATTGATTTTACAATAATGGCCAATTTCGCTCCAGCGAAGATTATACATAAAAACAACTGCTGGTCCCTTGAAATGGGCAAAAAATACAAAAGCCTTGTACCGCTGGTAAGTTTCCACCCTGACATGGAAGAGCCAATGGATACATTGATGGAGAAATATATACAAAACGGAGCAAAGGGTATAAAGTTTCATCCTATGGCACAGGGATTTGATCCTGATGATGACAGGCTTGAGAAGGTCTATAAAATATCTGCCGAGACAGCATTTCCAATAGTCTTTCACTGTGGACGCGTGTCTAATGCAAAAATTAACAATTATGCCGACCTGGATATGATTATACCGGTTATAAAGAAATACCCGGATGTACTTTTTGTTTTGACCCACATGGTGGACGGAAATATAGGAGATGTCTTTAAAATTGCTGATATGTTTGAAAACGTTTATTTTGACACTTCAATAATTATTACAGGCTATCCACCTCTGCTGAAAGTAAATGAACCAAGCTGGCCGGACAATGAAGTAGTCGAATATGTTATTAACAAGGTTGGTGCGGGAAGAATTGTATTTGGTTCGGATTATCCGTGGGGAAGCCCTGAACATGACTTAAACAGATTTATTGGAATGGGAATCGAAGGTCAGCAAAAGAGGTTGATTTTAGGTGAAAATGCAATGAGGATATTTAAAATCAGGAATCCAATCTGACCCGAAGAAGTAAAATGTAAAGCCGGTGCTCCGCTCCAGAGGTTAGAGTTTGTTTTCAATACGTTCTCTTCTTCCAACAGTATTCCATATAGGAGAAGACTGGGGCACACGTCGGAATGAAGCTACCCGTATTTTTATGTCCGGAGTGCTTTGCATACTTGCCATAACAGCAGCGGTAAGAATAGCAACAAGAGAGTCATCGGACAAATCTTTGTTTTCGGTCTGAATTTCCGCATCTGTGGCATCAGGTTTACTACGCTCGGTTTCTATTCCGGGTTCCTTGGATTTAGTTTTGTTTTTGTTAAATAATATGAGACAAAGAAGAACCAAAGCAACACAAACGAGTATTCCAACTATAATTTGGGTAAAGCCAATACCAGCCATTTAGATTGCCTCCATCATGCAATATTTAGTCTTACACTGTTTAAGTTATCATAACGCTAAATGTAAGTCAACATCAAATATGATTAAAAAAATGTACGAAAAATATTCACAAAATGAAAAAATTTGTTATAATCATTTATATGTTTAATTATTGACAATGTTTTTTATATAAATAATTTTGGTTTGGGGGAGATAACAATGAAAAAGGGGAATATAGAATCTTACAGTGACATAGAAGATATGCTTAAGTTGGTGCTTGATAATAGCAAAAAAATATTGGAATGTCTCAGTGAATTAAAGGAAGAACAGAAAAAATTGCAAGAGGAGATAAAAATTCAGAATATTGTTTTAAATAGTTTACCTATTCGTACTGAGATAATAAACTAAGTTAAGGTATAAATAGTAAGGAAGTTAAGGCTATGTCTTTTGACATAGCTTTTTTAGTTAAAATGTTTACCCCAATAGATAAATTTGATAAAATGATTTTAAGTTCAGTTAGGAAATCTAAAAAACAACTGGTCAATTGCCATTTCAGAAAATTTGAATTGCATATTTTGTATAGCAAAATAATGTTCTTCTGTTTGGAAGCGTTTGCTTCCGTGATTGGCATTGCGCTGTAAATATTGTATAGGCTGGTCGTTCCGCTGAGCTTCTCGCCTATGCGACCTATGTTGTTTTTAGAAATGACTTTACTTAAATATTGTTTAAGGAGAATGGTTATTATGAACAATAAGACTAAGGTTTTGGTAATAGATGACGATGTAAATATATGTGAGCTTATAAGGCTTTATACCGAGAAAGAAGGCTTTGAGGTTTTAACGATATATAATGGAATAAAGGCTGTTGAAGCATTTAAGACCTTTACGCCAAACATTGTTGTTTTGGATATAATGCTTCCTGGGGCTGATGGATGGCAGGTTTGCCGTGAGATAAGAAAGGTCAGTAACATACCTATAATAATGTTGTCAGCAAAAGGTGAGACTTTTGACAAGGTATTGGGTCTTGAATTGGGAGCCGATGATTACATGGTAAAGCCTTTTGAGCCTAAGGAATTGGTGGCAAGGCTCAAAGCAGTACTCAGAAGATATGAGCACAAGGAAATTGATGTTAAGGAAGTGGTATATCCAAATCTTGTTATAAATAAATCCAATTATACATTAAAAGTAAATGGGATGGATATGGATGTTCCTCCTAAGGAATTGGAGCTTCTTTACTTTCTTGCATCAAATCCAAATAAGGTATTTACAAGAGATCAACTCTTAGAACAGGTTTGGGGATTCGATTTTTATGGTGACTCGAGGACGGTGGATGTTCATATTAAAAGATTAAGGGAAAAAATAGAAAACGAGAATCAAAATTGGCAGGTTAAGACAGTTTGGGGTGTTGGTTATAAATTTGAGGTGAAATAATGAATAAAACTCTGTACAGTAAAATTGCAGTATTTTTTATTATAATACTGGTAATAATTACAACTATTACTGGAGGTATGTTTTATTTTTTTCTTGGAAATTTTGTTTCCGATGACAAGGAAAGAGCTTTAAATATTACCGGTGAGAAAGTTAATCTGTTGTTAAAAAATTATATTGCCAATGTGAATAATCCGCTTATCCCGTCAGAGCTTATGCCGTATTTATTAAGTGAATTTATAAGAAACCTGAACTCGGAAAGTAAATATTCGGAATCTGTTATATGGATAGCATCGGAAAGCGGTGAGATAATTGTCCTTGTAAATGAAGAAGATATACCAGAATCCGTAAAGAATAAGCTAAAAGATGTGACCGGGAGTTATAGACTGACGGATGAAAGACAGTATAAAAAGGTTATGCAGGATAGGCAGTATGTAAAGGAGATTGGAGATTTCTACGGACTGTTTAAGGATACAAAAGTGAGCTGGCTTACTATAGAAAAACCTTTTGTTGTTAATAACAATACCAAGGGGGCTATATACCTCAGTATACGTGTTCCTGAAATCAATAAAGCTCGTACTACGGTTTTCAAATTCTACATTCTTTCTGTAAGCATAGCTATTCTTGTATCTGCGCTGCTTGTTTATATTTTTTCATTAAGAATTACAAAACCCTTGAAACTTATTAATAATGC
Source organism: uncultured Acetivibrio sp. (assembly GCA_964564015.1). Taxonomy (GTDB): domain Bacteria; phylum Bacillota; class Clostridia; order Acetivibrionales; family Acetivibrionaceae; genus Acetivibrio. The sequence continues at coordinate 42,307 of CAZLZR010000016.1, read as the reverse complement.
AGCAAGGGAGATAGCAAACGGTCAGTTCAGCAAGAGGCTTGATATTACATCAGAGGATGAAATAGGTCAGTTGGCACAGAGTTTTAATTATATGGCGGGAGCGTTGGAAAATCTTGAGGAGATGAGGAGAGGTTTTATTGCAAATGTATCCCACGAACTCAGGACTCCAATGACCTCAATACATGGGTTTATTGAAGGGATTTTAGATGGCACTGTTCCGCAGGAGAGGCAAAGAGAATATCTTTCCATTGTCAGAGACGAGACGAACCGTCTTAGAAGGCTCACTAATGACCTGTTAGATCTTGCCAGAATGGAATCGGGGGAGATGAAGCTTACATTTGTGACTTTTGACATTAACGAGCTGATAAGGAGATGTATAATAAAGCTTGAAAACCAGATTGTACAAAAGGATATTCAAATTGAGGCGAATTTCCATGAAGAATCTGCATACGTATACGCAGACAAGGATTCTATAGAAAGGGTTGTCTTAAATCTCCTTCACAATGCCGTAAAATTCGTGTCCGATGGCGGATTGATAACTATTCAGACAGTGATGCTAAAAGGCAAGGTACAGGTGTCTGTCAGAGATAATGGGCCTGGGATAGAAAGCGAAGAAATCGGATTGATATGGGATAGATTTTATAAGTCTGATAAATCAAGAGGTAAGGACAAAAACGGAACAGGCCTTGGACTTGCAATTGTTAAGAACATAATAAACGAGCATGGACAGGAAATAAAAGTTGAAAGCGAAGTAGGCAAAGGCACTGTGTTTTTCTTTACGCTGAATATGGCAAAAAATGAAGGTGAAAGTAATATGTGATTATTAACAAATTATTCATAACTTTTTCAAAAACGATTTATATAATAAAACTATCATAAGACAAACGAAGGAATAATGAAAGGAGTATATGATTATGGACAACAATGAAAACAGAGATTATGAAATGGACAACAATAACGAAAACAGAGATTATGAAATGAATAACAATAACGAAAACGAAAACAGAGAAAATATGTATAGTGCCGATCAATTCAGAGAAAATAGGGTATATGAGTCTGGTTATAATAATGAAGATACTGCAAAAGACAACAATAGTTATAATCAAAATACTGTATCATATAACACCGAAAATAAACCTGAATCAAACTTGAAAGTAGCCTCATTTTATACTGAAAATTATACCAAGCCTGAAAAGAGAAAAAAAGGAATATTGGGGCAACTGGTGTTGGTATCGGTAATCAGCTCCATTCTTGGAGGCTGTACTGTAGGTGCGTTCTTACAGTTTGGAGTTCCTGCCATTCAACCCTCGATAAAATCCTTTTTAAATGAAAAGGGCATCAGTACTTCTTTGGATTCTGAGAATGCAGTAAGTAACGGAAGTATATCCCCAGATAACATTAAAAAGGTAGTTATTGAGAGTTCTGATTCGGCAGTAGTAGCGATAGCTGAAAAGGTTGGGCCTTCAGTTGTAGGTATAGGCGTTCAGTTCAGATCTCAGGATTTCTTTTTTGGAATGCAGGAAGGATCATCATCAGGTTCAGGAATAATAATCAGAAGTGATGGCTATATAATGACAAACAATCATGTAATATCTGAGGCAGTGCAGAAAGGTTCCAACAAGGTGGTAAACGGAGCAAAGATTGAGGTTATTCTGCCTAATGAGGTTGATAAGCCTTATGCTGCTACAGTGGTAGGAAGGGACGAAAAAACTGACCTTGCGGTTCTGAAAATTGATGCCGTTGATCTGCCGGCGATAGAATTAGGAAACTCTGATGAGATAAAGGTAGGAGAGCTTGCGGTTGCAATTGGTAACCCGGGTGGACTTGAGTATATGGGATCGGTGACTGCAGGAGTTATCAGCGGACTTAACCGTACAATAGCATTAGACCAGAATAATGAGCTTAAGTTGATACAGACGGATGCTGCAATCAATCCTGGTAATAGTGGAGGAGCACTTGTAAATTCAGAAGGTCAGCTAATTGGTATAAATACAGCAAAGATCAGCGGTGACGGATTTGAAGGTCTTGGATTTGCAATACCCGTTAACAAGGCTAAGGAAATTACAGACAACCTCATTGAATTTAAATATGTAAAAGGAAGACCATCAATAGGTATATCGATAAACCAGTCCTTCAATGAAGATATTGCAGCACGCTACAAGGTGCCTGCCGGAGTATTGGTAGAAGATGTGTCTCCATTAAGCGGAGCCTATAATGCAGGATTACAAAGAGGCGATATAATAACTAAAATTAATGGAACTGCTATTAAAACATATTCGGAGTTGAATGAGATAAAGAATAAGAATAAAGTGGGTGACACAATAAAGATTGAGGTTTATAGAGATGGTGAAACACTTACAATGGAAGTTGTGTTAGGTGAAGATAAAGGATAATTAGTTTCGGAAAGAAACGGCAAAGTTGTTTACATCAAACTTTGCCGTTTTTTTGTTGGCTTTCAGATGAAAGGATATTTTTATAAAATAAAATAAATGTGAAGGATTTTAGAATATTATGTAGAATAATAATTATTATAAGTAATTTCTTATATAATTTCCTGAAGTATTTTTATTGATTGCGGGGAGCTGAATAAAGGCCTTAAGTATAGACGGGCTTGATGACCTCATGATATTTGTTGATTGATCTGGAGGTAATATATGTCAAAAAAATCCCTGTCAGTTGATCGTATGAATTACATTTTTGCTTTTATTATATTAGGTATTTCGTTGTATATGTTCATTAGTACAAGGTCTTTTTCGGTTCTTTTGTTTTCCTTTTTTTCAGTTGCTTATATTGTGATTGTCTATGCTTATACGCATCGCAAGCCCACAGAGGCAGGAGATACGTCTGTTAATTCAGACAGTTGTGAAAAGTTAAGCAAGACTATCCTCGAGCAGAAGGAGAAGATTGAAGAAATGGAAGATGAACTTCTCTCACTTCATGATGCACTGAAAATAATAACTTCAACTTTTGATCTGGACAATATTATGCTATATACCCGCAAACTGTTGAACAAATATGCAGAATGCGAGTGGTATTACATATGCTTTGTCGATGGTAATACCGGGAAACTGAATTATAAATATGATAATGGTGAAGCATGCACTTCCGAACCGGAACAGAGTGAAATCGGGAAATACCTAAAGGAGACAAGTGATGGCATTATAGACAGTATTCAGATTATTTCAGACCAATCAAGGGGAGATATTATTGTCATTCCTCTGTCTGTGTCTAATGAATTGGTGGGAGCAATATACGCAGGTAGTTCAAAGGCAGGGAGTTTTTCAGAGGTTAATTTTGGATTTCTGGAAAGCCTTGCTAACTTTACTGCAATCAGTGTGAAAAATGCCGAAATGTACAATAGTATTTATACCCAAAAGCAGGAAATAGAAGCTTTATATGAGCAGGCGGCAGCAAGTAATGAGGAACTTAATGAATACATCAGGGAGCTTGATGAAACAAAAGTAGAACTTGCTAAAAAGAATAATGAGCTAACAAAATACTATAATGAGATTCAATACGGTTATTTGCAGACGGTTATGTCCCTTGCAAACTCAATTGAAGCCAAGGATCCGTATACAAGAGGACACTGCCAGAGGGTAATGGAAATATCCTGTGAATTGGCAAGAGCTTTAGGGTTGAGTGAGGATGACATAGAGGATCTTAGATATGCTGCAATATTACATGATATTGGGAAAATAGGTATTTCCGCAAATATACTAAATAAGCAGGGAAAACTTACAGATGAGGAGTTTGACGAAATAAAGAAGCACCCTACGATTGCATACAACATTTTGAAAGACATAGAGTTTTTGAAAAACGGTTTGAGTGGGATATTGCAGCACCATGAGAGATATGATGGAAGAGGATACCCAAATGGTCTGAAAAATGACCAGATATGTACTTTTGGAAGAATTCTCAGTGTTGCCGATGCTTTTGATGCTATGACCAGTGACCGTCCATACAGAAAAGGTATGCCAATGGAAAATGCCATAGAGGAACTGAAAAGATGCAAAGGTACTCAGTTTGACCCTGAAATTGTTGATGTTCTGGTTTTAATGGCTGATGGAAAAGGTGGAACCAGAGATATTATGTAGAAGATTTTATTATTGTTAAAATCTTTTTGATAATTTTTAACTAAAGTATTTGACTATGAATAATATGGGTATAAATAAACATTAGAATCATAATAACCAATTTAAAACTGTTGTAATTTGGTTTTTAATATGTTAATTTATTTTAGTCATAGCTAAAATATAAGTCCCTGCTTTGGATAATGAAAAATTAGATTTAATGGCATTGACACGTTAAGAAAATAGCAAGTTGTTTTTCATTATCCCTTAGTCCGGCATTAAAATGATCAGATGGAGGTATAAAATGAGAGAGAATGATAGCTTGAAAATATTATTTGTTTCAGTTGAAGTAGCTCCATTCGCTAAAACAGGTGGTTTGGCAGATGTGGCAGGTTCACTGCCAAAGTCATTGGTTTCAATGGGACACGATGTAAGGCTGGCGATGCCAAGATTTCAGCAGATCAATACCGATATGAAATATGTTGCTGATTTTCCTGTACTTATGAATAACAGGAAAGAAACCTGTATTGTCCGTGAAGGTGAAATTGCCTTTAAGCATGATAACCAGGACAAGAGTGTGCCCGTTTATTTCTTAGACAATTACCATTTGTATGATAGGGAAGGGATTTACTGTTATTTTGACGATGCCGACAGATTTGCATTTCTCTGTAAGGCAGCTCTTGAGATGCTTCCGAAGATTGGATTTCAGCCAGATATAATTCATTGCAACGATTGGCATACCGGACCGCTTTGTATGCTCCTGAATGAGAAATACAAGGAATATCCGTTCTATAAAAATATGAAAACTGTTTTCACTATTCATAACCTTGAGTATCAAGGGAATTTTTCAAAAGATGTTTTATGGCTGTTTAATGTTGGTGAGGAGGTTTTCATACCTGAAAAAGTTGAATTCTACGGTATGTTCAGCTTTATGAAAGCCGGATTGGTATACTCCGATATTATAAACACCGTTAGTGAAACTTATGTTAAGGAGATACAGACACCTCAGTATGGGGAAAAACTTGAAGGCCTTCTGATAGAAAGATCTAAAGATCTTTATGGTATAGTAAACGGTATAGACTATGATGTATTCAATCCAAAGGAAGATCCAAGGATTGTAAAAAATTATGATGTAAACTCCATAGAGCTCAAAAAGGAAAATAAATTTGCGCTCCAGAAGGAAATGGGACTTCCGGTAAAGGATGTACCGATGATAGGGTTAATATCCAGATTGTCAAGCCAAAAAGGTTTGAACCTCATAATGGATGAGATAGATGAAATTATGAAAAATGATATACAGTTCGTGTTGCTAGGTGCCGGTGACGAGTACTATGAAACAGGCTTTAAAAAGATAAGGGAGAAGTACCCCAGGAAAATGGGTGTGTTTACAGGGTTTAATGCTCCTTTGGCGCAACGTATATATGCAGCGAGTGATTTGTTCTTAATGCCGTCTCGATTTGAACCTTGTGGTTTAGGCCAGCTCTTCAGTTTGCGTTATGGTACCATTCCGATTGTAAGATCGACCGGAGGATTGGCAGAGACTGTGTTTGACGTTGAACAGGATAGTAAGAACGGAAATGGTTTTACGTACACTGAATTCTCATCTAAAGATATGCTTAAAACCATAAACCGTGCCCTGAAATTCTACAAAACCAAGCCTGAAGAATGGAAAGAGCTTGTAATGAGGGCTATGAATATCGATAATTCATGGGATAAATCAGCTAAAAAATACCTGGAATTATATAATAAGCTGACGAGAAAGAAAAAATAAAATGTTATAAAACATTTATAAAAAAAGTCCGGGAAACCAGGGCTTTTTTTGTAAATGTATTAGGGATAACGAAAAAATAACTTCCTATTCTCATATTTTGAAAACATTATTAAATCAAGTTTTTTCGTTATCCAGAGTAGGGGCTATATTTTAGTCATACCTTATAAAGTTGCAAAGAAATTTAATGTATTGTAAACAAATATTATTGTGCATTTTTATATTATTTTGATATAATAAGAATGGAGAGTTTTAAGTATGGATAAAAGAGCTCGGGTTGTTGAGATTATAAAGGTGTTTGACAGATTATACAGTGATGCTGATTGCACACTGGACTATAAAGATCCTTTGCAGCTTCTGATTTCAACACAACTTGCTGCACAATGCACGGATGCACGGGTTAACATGGTAACCCAGTCCCTGTATAAGAAATATAAAAATGTTTTCGATTTTGCAAATGCAGATTTGAGCGAACTTGAGCAGGATATAAAGTCCACAGGATTTTATCGCAACAAGGCACGGAATATCAAGGAAGCTTGCAAAATGATTATTGAAAAGTTCGAAGGTAAAGTTCCCGATAATATAAATGATTTACTTACTCTGCCAGGAGTAGGTAGGAAAACTGCAAATCTAGTTTTGGGTGACATTTATGGCATACCTGGAATTGTTGTTGACACCCACGCAAAAAGGCTTAGTAACCGGATTGGTCTTAGTAAAAATGAAGATCCAACTAAAATTGAATTTGATTTAATGGAAATAGTGCCTAAGGAAAATTGGAGTAAGTTTTGTCATCAGTTGGTTTATCACGGAAGAGCTGTATGTCAAGCCAGAAAACCTGAATGTGCAAAATGTGGAATTCTGGAGTATTGTGATTATGGCGGTATAGATAACGGACAATAAAGTTAAATCCATACAACACCTGAATGTTATCTGAGTTAGATGAAAGATGTCCATAATCAACTAAGTTTCCAAAAAACATAAAGGCGGGGGATTCTGATGTTTGCTAACTCAAGTCAAAGCAAAAAGGATTCGGGAAGAAAAATTGTTGATCTAAGCAGTAAAAAATCATCAAAAAGTCCTTTGAAAGATGATATAGTTAATAAAGTAAATCCCGAAGAAGTAATATTTGCAATGGACATTGGTACTCGGACAGTTATTGGAATAGTTGGTATACAGGAAAAAGGAAAATTCAAAGTTTTGGCAGCTGATATTGTTGAGCATAAAAGCCGGGCTATGATGGATGGACAAATCCATGACATAGCAGAGGTGGCTCGGGTTGCTAAGGAAATAAAAGAAAGCTTGGAAAAAAAGCTGGGATTTAATTTATCAAAGGTTGCGGTTGCAGCGGCAGGGAGAGTTTTGAAAACCTGTGAGGTTCGAGTTGAAATTGAATGCGATACGGCAAAGGAAATTGACCGGGAATTAATTAGCAGTCTCGAAATTGAAGGTATTCAAAAAGCTCAGATACAACTCGACAATGAATTGTCAGGAGAAGATAAGACACAGTTTTATTGTGTTGGATACAGTGTAATAAATTATTATCTGAATGGTTATGTTATTTCAGAATTGTCAGGGCACAAGGGCAAAAAGGTTGGAGCGGATATACTGGCAACCTTCTTGCCTCATATAGTAGTTGACAGTATGTATACAGTAATGGGCAGGGTAGGGCTTGAGATAATAAATCTTACTCTTGAGCCTATTGCGGCCATTAATGTGACTATACCAAAAGAATTAAGACTTTTGAATCTGGCTCTGGTTGATATAGGTGCCGGTACTTCCGATATAGCTATTACAAGAAATGGAAGTGTAGTCGCTTATGGAATGGCTTCAATTGCCGGAGATGAGATAACTGAGAAAATTGCACAGCATTATCTTGTAGATTTTAATACAGCAGAAAGAATTAAAATATCCATATCTGATAAATCCGATAAAGTAACCTTTACCGATATACTAAATACTAAGAGAAATATTGCGGTAAGTGAAATAATGGAGGTTATTAAGCCGTCTATAAAGTTTCTTGCGCAGACAATTTCAGAGAAAATCCTTGAATTTAATCATAAAGCTCCAAACGCTGTGTTTCTTGTTGGCGGTGGAAGCCAGATTCCCGGGCTGACAAGTTCCATTTCTTCAATTCTGGGATTAGCCGATGATAGGGTAGTCGTCCGGGGAAGAGAAGATATTGCCGGCATAAAGTTCAATAGTAAGAAGCTTGCAGGCCCGGAAGCTATAACTCCTTTCGGTATCGCTGTTACGGCACAAATGCAGCGTGGACAGGATTTTATGAATGTTACGGTAAACGGTCAGAAGATCCGTCTGTTTAACTCAAAGAAGCTTATAGTAGCTGATGCACTTATCTTGGTAGGGTTTAGCCCTGCCAGGTTAATAGGAAGAACCGGTAAGAGTATCAACTATGAATTAAATGGTGTTAGACAGACTGTACGGGGTGAAATCGGAAAAAGTGCAGAGATACTTGTTAACGACAAACCTGCAAACCTTGAAACGGTTCTCAGTACAGGAGATAACATTATAGTAACACCTGCCGAAGATGGCCGGAATGCAAGCCTTGAGGCCGTGGATCTTGTAAGGAACTCCGGTAAAAGAAATGTTACCTTAAACGGAACAAATATTACTTTAGAGCCCAAGATTTTTATAAACGGTAAAGCTGCAGATATTAAAGAAAATATAAATGATGGGGACACAGTAACTATTGAGGAAATTGTCACAATAGATGATTTGCTTAAAGTTTGCGAAATTGATACATCCGAGTTTGATATAACGGTCAATGAAGCTACCTCAGTAGAAGGGTACGTGTTACAGGATTCGGATGTAATCTGTTATACTGCTAAAAGTCTTCAAAGGAATACTACTCCAGGGGATTTATGTAATGGTGATGGATATTATGAGAAGGACACAGACCAGTTGTACGATGGTGACAATATTAGTTTGTATACTGTTGACAGTGCCTTTTCAGATGAGGAGCAGGAGATAAAAGATGTTCTGGCGGTTGGGAAAAACCTGGATATAATTGTCAATGGAGAAAGCAAGTCTATACACAGTGAAAACTCTCAATTTATATTTGTAGATATTTTTAACTATTTGGATTTTGATCTGTCAAACCCCAAGGGCAATATAGTGCTTAAATTAAACGGCAGGAAAGCCGGATTTACCGATGTCATAAAGCCGGGAGATGTAATTGATATTTATTGGGACAAATTAACCTGATATACAATTCTTTGCTAAATATATTGTTCCGCTTTTTGCCGCAGAGGTATGTAATTGAATTTGAAATAGCAACTTTAGTGTCTGTTATCAAATGTGAAGGAAGTGGATTTGTGAAAAAATTTGAAAAATATGAACAAATCTATATTAATCTAGTATGGATATTCATTGTGGTATCTATCTTCCTGGTGCTATTTGGTGATTATGCTTATATTGCTGAGAATAAGAAAATTTCAGCAGGAGCTATTCAGAAACTTTGTTTTGTTTTTGGAGTAGGACTGATAAATCTGTTAAAGCAAGTAGTGGTCAGAAAAGGATTGATTGTCTACGATAGATACTACTTGGTGTTCAGGTATATAGAACCGGTAATGCTGACTTTTGGAGTAGCATTCTTAGGGTTTAATCCTGCCATCTATTTGATTTTTTTCTTTTCAGTACTTTTAACAGCTTTCAGGAAAGGAAGAAAGGGTTCGCTTTATTTTGTTTTGTTCTCATTGATTACTAACCTGATTTTCCGGTTTTTGTATATTGCTATGAATAAAACTGCGGACAAGTTTTCAATTATCGTATCACCTGGGGTTTTAATAACGATAATGCTTTATTTTGCATTATTTATGTTTTCAATAATGTGTGGAAGAATATATGAAGATAGTTCGGAGGACGAGCAAAATAATTCAAAACTGTATGTTGAACTGGAAGAGAAATATGATCAGTTGGCGGCTGCTCAGGAAGAAATAAAGCTTCATAATGAAAAGCTGAAGGAAACTAATTATAAAATTGAAGATGCAAATAAAAAACTAAGAGAGAGTATAGCAGAGTTTTACACTGTCCAGCAGATTACGCAGGCTATAAGCTCAATTTTTGATGTCAAGGAGCTTTTGAAGCATGTTAACGATATAATAATCGGGGTTATGGGAGTAAATTACTCAACGGTAATATTATACGATGAAAAAAAGGACAGGTTGAGGGTCAATACTACTAATGTGAGCAACAGAGCAGAGTTGATTGCACTTTTTGACAATATTAATTGTGATCTTCTGAAAGATGTACTGAAAAATGGTGAGCCGCTTATGGAAAACTTTGTTGATGTCGGAGAATATTCTTTCACACAGGAAAGGGAAGTATGCTCACTAATATGTGTTCCGCTTGTCACCAAGACAAAAAAATTCGGCCTTGTACTGATAGAGCATAAATATTTTAGTGCTTTTGACGAAGATAATTTAAGGCTTCTTAACATTATTGGACAGCAAGTCAGCATTGCCCTTGAAAATGCCGAACTTTACGAAAAAATGCATGAACTGGCCACTATAGACAGTTTAACAGGAGTATACAACCGGCTTTATTTTCAGCAACGCATGCAGGAGGAATTTGAAAATGCTGTGAAAAATAATTACTCCCTGTCTCTGGCTATATTTGATATAGATCATTTTAAGCGTTTTAACGATACATTTGGTCATCTTTTTGGAGATAAAGTATTAAAGCATATCAGCGATCTGCTTAAGAACTCACTGAGAAGCGGTGATATAATTGCAAGGTACGGGGGAGAGGAGTTTGTTCTCTTGTTACCAAGAACGGAGCTTAATGAAGCTTTTGACAAGGTGGAAATACTCAGGGAGAAAATTGCCAGAACGACTATACGGGATGAGCTTGTGACAGCCTCCGTAACAGTCAGTTTCGGACTGTCCACTTATCCAGAAATATCAACAACCGAATCAGACCTTCTGAAGATGGCTGATAATGCATTATATGATGCAAAGGAAAGCGGCAGGAACTGTGTTAAAGTTGCTCAAGCATAGCAAAACTTCCACGCATCAGGCAGTGGAAGTTTTGAAGTATGTACAATCAGAAGGTTTTAAACGATTTAACAATACTTTGGAAGGTCTCGTATTCTTTTTCACTCCAAAGGTTTCCAGGAACAAAATAGCTTATTCTATACATCTTTCCATCCTTTTTCCAGAACACTTCTAACCCTTTATAATTTTCATTATTATTTGTTAAGATGCTATAATTCCAGAAAACAGCAGGGCTATTGTCAACAGTTGTTGATTGTGAACTGAAACTCAGGTAATTTTGAGTTGAGGTTGACATTGACTTTTTCAAAAATTCTTCCAATGGGTAGGGCATATTCCATACCTGAACAAATCCGTGTATTGGATTGCTTTTGTCTCTGAAACCTATATGGTATAAAATTTCCGCACTGCCGAAATCTTGCTCTTTCAGCTCAAAAGCTGTAGGATAATCGAAGCTGAATTGCCCCTCCATGGATTTATAAGTTGAAAACTTCTGTGCGATATGCTGGCTTATATTGTAGTTGGCTTCAATTGTGTTTTTGTCAATGCTCTCATTAATAAAAATATCTTCAACAGCATACTTTACCGGATAGGAAAAGCTCAAATGATCATTAATGGTCAGGTTATATGCAAAAGTCTGACCTATAAACATATTGGCTGCCATAAACATTACAATCCATACAAGAGTGATAATTGAGAGATACAATAGTTTTCTCTTATAATTTTTAATATAAATTATGTACATTTAAATTCCTCCAAAAAATACAGACTACTTCAAATTAAATTACTTTTCCTTATAATTTTATTCAGAAAAAAAGTAAATAAAACTTATATTGGGAAATAATAATCCTGATAATTGAATTTTATTTGTTAATCAGGAGGAGCTTATGAGTGGTTTTATTCTGACTGTAATAATAGCTTTGGTATCGGGAGTTGTAATGAATTCCATACTTGGAGGTAAGATTAAAGGTGGAGTTGGTGAAGCTGCGATAGCCGGACTTGTTGGTGCCTGGATCGGTGCATATATGCCTTTTTTTAATTCCTTTGGGCCCAGGTTTTTCGATATTGCTATAGTTTCAGCGTTGTGTGGCGCAGTAATTGCAATTCTTGTTTTGAGTTTTTTTAGCTTCATTGCTCAAAAAAGCAGCTAGTGCTTTTTCTCTTTACAGTAAAAGTGTTCACAAAAAATATGCAGTTTGAATAATATATTAAGTAGCGGGAGCTTTTTACCGGGAGGAGTGTTTTATATGAAAATAGTTGTGGTAAAAATGCCAAAATTCTTCGGGAGCTTAATAAGAAAGGTACTGAGAATGGGGTAGAAGTTATGTACCCATAACAAATAAAAGGTTTTAGATACCTTTTTTATCGAAACTCAAAAATTGAGGTGGCACTAACTGCCATCTCAATTTTAGTGTTTTATTCACATATTTTGTTTTTAATATTAAACTGCTCTTGTTACTTTATTAGAACGTAAGCATCTTGTACAGATGTTTATTGACTTTGGAGTTCCATTATCAACAATTCTTACCTTCTTAATGTTTGGCTTCCAGAATCTGTTTGTTTTTCTGTTAGAGTGACTAACCTTTAAACCAAAAAGATAATCTTTGCTACATACATCACACTTTGCCATTTATGACTACACCTCCTTTAAGTTGGAGAAATCCAATTCATTTAAAGAACTTTTTAGTTATTAACCAAAGCAATAACTATTTTAACATAAACAATAGAAATTCCGCAAGTTATTTTACAAATTTTTTATCTTTTTAAAAAGTCTATTATTTTTGAATCTCTATGATAAAATAAAAATAAACGTGAAAGTGAGATTTTATTTATATTACAGAGGGATTAATAGCTATGGATGTTAAAGAACTTTTGAAGAAGAATGTTCAGAATATTAAGGGCATTGGAGAGGCCAGGGCAAGGCTGCTTAATAAATTGGGGATTTTTACCGTTGAAGATATTATAACATACTTTCCTAGAGGATATGAAGACAGGAGCAGGTTAAAAAAAATTAACGAGCTTGTTGATGGGGAATCTTGTGCTTTTGAAGGAATTATAGTATCAAAGGTGTCTGAACATAAATTCAGGAAAGGTCTTTCGATGTATAAAGTATTAATAAAAGATGGGACGGGAGCAATAACAGCAACCTGGTTTAATCAGCATTATATCGGCAAGGTGTTGAGGATAGGGGAAAGTTTTATTTTCTTTGGAAAGATAGTGGGAAGGCGGGGAAATCTTGAAGTTCAGAGCCCTGTTTATGAAAAACAGGAGGATAGAGAAGCTAAAAATATTTTAAGGATTGTACCTGTATATCCATTGGTTGCAAATCTTACTCAGAATACAATCAGAGCGGCAATAAAAAGTGCTTTGGAGCTGGTAGGCGGACAGCTCATAGAATTCCTTCCGGAATCTGTGCTTAAGGAACATGGCTTGAGTGAAATAAACTATTCAATACAGCAAATACACTTTCCGACAAGTGATGAAGATTTTAAGAATGCAAGATACAGGTTGGTGTTTGAAGAATTGTTTTTACTTCAGCTATGTCTTTTAAGTGTTAAGAAAGCCTTTGAAAAGGATAAAAAGGGTATTGAGTTTGGAAAAGTGCCCCAAATGGAAGAATTTATCGGGAAACTGCCTTTTAAACTTACTAATGCCCAGCAGAAGGTTTTTGAAGAGATTGAGAGGGATATGGAAAGTTGTAATGTTATGAACAGGCTGGTTCAAGGGGATGTTGGTTCGGGAAAAACAATTGTGGCTGTACTTGCACTGTTTAAGGCTGTAAAAAACGGATATCAGGGAGCATTGATGGTGCCGACCGAGATTTTGGCAGAGCAGCATTATCAATCTATTGGTGAACTTATGGAAAGGTATGGTATTAAAACAGCATTGTTGACGGGAAGCCAATCAAAGAAGCAGAAGAATGCAGTCCTCGAAGGAATAAAGTCAGGAGAAATTCAGATACTGATAGGTACCCATGCGCTCATTGAAGATAATATAGAATTCAAAAGATTGGGGCTTGTTATTACAGATGAACAGCATCGTTTTGGCGTAAGGCAGAGGTCTCTGCTTTCAAAAAAAGGTGAAGCACCCGACACAATTGTAATGACAGCTACGCCGATACCAAGAACCTTGGCTTTGATTTTATATGGTGATCTTGATATTTCTATAATAGACGAACTGCCGCCGGGCAGGAAGCCTGTCAAAACCTATGCAGTAGATGACAGTATGAGGGATAGGATAAATAGTTTTATAAGAAAAGAAGTAAGTGAAGGGCGTCAGGTCTATATTGTGTGCCCTTTAGTGGAAGATTCGGATGAAATTAATGCAAAATCAGCGGTTGCTCATGCGGAAAAGATTGCAAAAGAGGATTTTAGGGATTTGCGGGTTGGACTTATATATGGAAAAATGAAAGCTAAAGAGAAGGAAGAGGTCATGAAAAAATTTGTAGACGGTGAAATTGACATTCTTGTGTCAACTACTGTTATTGAGGTGGGAGTTAATGTTCCTAATGCTTCGATAATGGTAATTGAAAATGCCGAAAGATTCGGCTTGGCTCAGCTTCATCAGCTCCGGGGCAGGGTTGGAAGGGGCGAACACCAGTCTTATTGTGTTCTTTATAATGAGGGAAAGACAGAAGTGTGCAGGGAAAGAATGAAGATAATGCAAAAGACCAATGATGGATTTATAATTTCTGAAAAGGACTTGGACTTAAGGGGGCCTGGGGAGTTTTTCGGAACAAGGCAGCATGGCATACCTGAGTTGAAAATTGCCAATTTATATTCGGATATTGATATATTGAAAAAAGCCCAAGAGGCAGCTGTAAAACTCGTTAATGAGGACATGGGGCTTGAGAATGAGGAAAATTTCAGGTTAAAAGCAAAATTGATGGAGATATTAAATGAAAAACTTTATAATATTACAATGAATTAAAACCCTTATTGTGGTTGACAATTATATATGATAAGATAAAATATCATTAGGCATATTTTGAAGCTATAACAGAAGTTTTTGAAATTGGAGGAATGGTTATACTAAGGGTTATATCAGGAGAGGCTAAGGGACACAAACTTAAAACATTGAAAAGCAACTTGACCAGGCCTACTTCAGATAAGGTTAAGGGATCGATTTTTAATATTATAGCGGCTGTTATTTTTGAAACTGATGTACTGGATTTGTTTGCAGGTACAGGAAATCTGGGGATTGAAGCATTAAGCAGAGGTTCAAGATCAGCGGTGTTTGTTGACAGAAGCCATGATTGTTTTCAAATAATCAAAGAAAACCTTATCCATACAAAACTTTTTGATAAGGCGGAAGTAATGGCAACTGACGTGTGTAGTGCCTTAATCAAGCTTTCACAAAATGGTAGCAAATTTGATATAATTTTTTTGGATCCACCCTATGGTAAGGGACTTGTAGAGGAGACACTAAAGTGCATTGTCAGTGTTGATATTATGAAGCCGGATACCTTAATAGTTGCAGAGCATGATGTTAATGATACTGTTCCTGATAGTGTCGGGAATCTTAAAAACTTCAGACAGCAGAAATATGGAGATACTTTAATATCGTTTTACAGACAAGAAGAAAATTAGTGTTCCAAAACAAAAATTATTTTTAGTGCATGCGGGGCTAAGATCAGAGGAAGTGTATGAACAGTTGAGCGTATATGTTTATCCGGGTAGTTTTGATCCCGTTACCAACGGGCATGTTGATATAATTAAGAGAGCCGCAGTCTTGTGCGACAAGCTTATAGTAGCAGTATTGGTAAACAGCAGTAAAAATCCGTCCTTTACGTTGGATGAGAGGGTAAATCTATTAAGATGTGCATTGGTAGATGTTCCTAATGTTGAAATCGATAGCTTTTCAGGTCTTCTGATAGATTTTATGGCTAAGAAAAGGGCAACGGTTATTATAAAAGGGCTAAGAGCAGTTTCGGACTTTGAATATGAGCTTCAGATGGCATTGCTAAACAAGAATTTAGATCCTGAAATTGAGACGCTGTTTATGATGTCCAACATAAACTATTCCTTTTTAAGTTCAAGTTCAGTAAAGGAACTTGCAAGGAATAAAGGAAAAATTGATGGATTGGTGCCGGATTGTATAAGGGAAGAAGTAATTAAAAAATTCAGTATATAGTTCAAAATCCTGGGAGGGGTTTTAATGGAGATACTTTCGATACTTGAGACTTTGGAAGATGTTGTGGAAAAAAGTGTAAGTGTACCGTTTTCCGGTAAATGCATGGTTGACAGGGAAGAAATACTTGAAATTATCAAGGAAATGAGGCTAAAGCTTCCTGATGATATCAAGCAGGCAAAATGGGTTAAGGAAGAAAGACAGAAAATTCTTTTAGAAGCCCAGAAAGAAGCCAACAATATTATAAAGGATGCTGAAAACAAAATTGCATCACTAGTTGACGAGCACGAAATTACAAAAAAAGCTTATGAGCAATCGAATGAAATAGTTTCAAATGCTCAGAAAAATGCCAGAGAAATAAGACTTGGCACTAAAGAATATGCAGATAATGTACTTGCAAAGGTACAGGAAATACTCGAAGAAACGCTGGAAGTAATAAAGGTAAACAGGGAAGAGGTAAAGTAATCGTTAGTATTTAGATTTAAGTGCGAATAAAAATCAATTTACTATTTAGGATAATGAAAAATTTGATTTAATGGCCTTTTCGCAATATTAGAACAGGAAGTATTTTTTCATTATCCCTAAGCAAAATATTACATACTATTTTTCGCACAGCAGCTATATATTCTTAAAGAACGTGTTAAAAAACGAACTTCCCGAAGATATAGTCATGAAGTGGAGTTTTCATAGTATGTTTTTATTTTGCAGGAAAGCAGCAAACTCTATGAGCAATTTTTTATGGTGTACACCATTTTCTAAGTGTTCAGAATACACGAGCTTTGCGTCTGTTTAGTACAAATGATACTATTCCAATTATTAAAAGAATAATAAGTGAATAGGACATATTTCTGATTGAATTGAGCATGTAGTTAAACCAAGTCCAATCCGGTGTATAGGTGAAATGTCCGAATACACTCCGGCTCTTTAAATCCATAATCGTAGAAAGTTTCATAAAAACCGAAATATAAATGGCTGCAATAACTCCTTGAATTAGTTTGCCGAATAAATAGGGTTTTATACTTATATCGGTTTTTGAGATTATGCTGTAGACCTGGAAATGAACCGACAAACCTGCCCAACCAAGAATCAAGCTAACTGCCGAGAGTTGTTGTACAAAAGAAATTCCTTCAATCTTGCTTACCATATTTATACCTGTTGTGATTTCGAAAAAACCGCTTAAGATTGGTGTGATTATATCTTTTGAAATTCCGATTATCGAGAGAAAACCGGCAAATAAGGTTGCTATATATGATATAGCTCCAGTTTCCAAAAGAAGATTTATAATTACTGAGAATAAAATGATAAAACCTCCGATGGCAAGCATAGTATTTATTGAGTTTCTTATCGAGTCGCCTAATACTTCTCCTATGTTCACCGGTCGGGTATTTATCAGCTCTTTCTTAAATCTGTTGATTACTTTGTCTGATACAATGCTTTTTATTCGGTCTTTGCGATTGCCATAGAATCTGAACAGAATTCCAACTGTCAGACTTGCCAGAATGTGGCAAGATAACAGGATGAACCCTATGCCCGGATTGTTGAACATGCCTACAGCTACTGCACCAATTATAAAAAGTGGTCCCGAGTTGTTGGTGAAGGAAAGAAGCCGTTCTGCTTCCGTTTTGGTAAGAAGTTTTTCTTCACGCATGCTTGCAGTGAGTTTAGCACCCACAGGATAACCACTTGGTAATCCTTTTTAGTGGGTGCGTAACTAATATTTATCTATAGATTAAAAAAGATCATTGAATGCTATAAATAAAACTCAGGTCCATTAATTTATTAGGACATAAATTCAGTCTAATTGATAAATTTGTTAAAAAGATATGGTAGATTAAGTTTATTGAATAATAGGTACTAAAGTAACGTTACACTATTGACATTATATCTACATAATGTTACAGTATTTTACATGGAGGGATTAATATGGGGGTCAAAAATACAAAATATGAAAGAATAACAGTATACTTGAAAAAAGCTCATGTAACTTTTTTAAATGAGCTGCTGATGGAAATGTCGGATCCTAATGTTAATAAACTTAGTCGTAGCGATATTATAAGAGTAATTCTTGACCAATATTGTAATACTGAAGATTGGCAGTCTATTGGATTACTTAATACTTTAAAAAAAAGGAAATTCACACAGAAATAATTTTCATAAATGCAAATGAAAGTTTATATATTTAACTTGTATTTATTAGTAGCACAAAAATGTATGACTGGGGGGCATTATGGATATAAGAGCGAAAACACTCAAGGAAGTATTAGCTATTGATTTTAATGCTGTTGAAGTAGATAAATTTTGGAATACCGGTGAAGAAAAAGAGTTAAAAATTCATAAAATTCATGCGTATCCAGCAAAGTTTCCAGCATTTATTACAAATAAGGCCTTAGCGTACGCTAAGAGAAATGTGAAACAGCTAGACTTAATAGCAGATATATTTTGTGGTTGCGGAACAGTAGCTTTTGAAGCTAAGCGAAATAATATTAATTTCTGGGGGTGTGATATTAATCCAGTTGCTACAATGATAGCTAATGTGAAAAGTAAAAATTATAATATAAAAAAGCTAAAATCTTATTACAGTGAAATTATTAATGCATATATGGATTTTGAAAACTATTATGAGAATTACAATAAAGCAAATGACCGTTTAAAATATTGGTATGCAGAAAAAGAATATATTAATTTAGCAAGGTTGAAAAAAGCAATTGAAGAAGTAGTCCCTAATCGTAGTACATATAGGTTGTTTTTTCTTTGTGCGTTTTCGAATATTCTAAAATCTACTTCACGTTGGCTGACTAAATCTATAAAACCACAAATAGATCCAAAGAAGATTCCAGCAGATGTTATAAAAACTTTTGAAGCTCAATGTAATAATATGATTTCAGCTTATGCAGAAAGCAATGTAATTGGAGGCTCAAAAACAGAGATCGTGACGGGTAATTTTTTGGATGATTCTATTAAACGCCCAAAGACAGATATGATTATAACTAGTCCACCATATGTAACTTCATATGAGTATGCTGATTTACATCAATTATCGTCATTATGGCTTGGTTATACAGATGATTATAGAAAGCTTAGATCAGGTTCTGTAGGGAGCTTACACCATGTTTATAACTTTGAAAGAGAATTAAAACGACTAAATAAAACAGGAAGTCAGATAGTTTTTAGATTATTAGAAAAGGATAAATCTCAAGCAAGGTCTGTTGCAAAGTATTTTTTGGACATGCAAAATACTGTAAGGGAATGCGAAGCAATGCTGAATAACAACGGATTGGTTTTATTTGTTATAGGAGATACAGAATATAAAGGAGTTCGAATTGAAAATTCCCGTCATATATCTGAGGCGCTAATAGAAAGTGGATTTGATGAGGTTACAATTACAAAAAGGAAAATTTCTGGAAAAATTTTAACTCCGTATCGAGATGAACATGGGCGCTTTACAAATGATGAAACAAGTAGAAAAATTTATAACGAAGAGTTTATAATAATTGGGAGGAAATTATTATGAAAATTAAATCATTGAAAATTAGGCCCTATGCTCGTTTGCTTACTATGTTGGGAGAGCAGTTGATCAAAAATGAAAGAATTGCACTTGTCGAGTTAATTAAGAATTCATATGATGCAGATGCGGATTGGGTTAAAGTATCTTTTGTTAATTTTGGTAGTGAATTTGAAATAACTCCAGAATCTAGAATTATTATTGAAGATAATGGCGTAGGAATGAATGAAGAGATAATTGAAAAGCATTGGCTTAATCCAGCTACGCCAGTGAAAAAGTTAATAAAAAAACAAACAGAAACAACTCGAAAAGGGCGAGTTATTCAAGGAGAAAAAGGTATTGGCAGATTTGCTATTTTAAAACTTGGGAGAAAAATACAGATTATAAGTCGAGCTGAAGGCGAAGATGTAGAAAACGTTATAAACTATGATTTTTCAAAATATGATGATGAGTTTTTGACAGATAACGGAAAGCAAAAAGATTTATACATTGATGATTTAGAAGTAACTTTGCAGCAACGCACACCAGAGGTTATTGTTGAGTCTGAAATAAAAATGGGAATAAGAAAGATTGTGCGTTCTCCAAAAGGAACGAGAATAGAAATATCTGGAATTAAAGGGAGTTGGTCAGAAAAAAAATCGAGTCAATTACTCATGACTTAAGTCGATTTGAATCAATTTTCTATAGTTTATCGAACGTTTTAAATAAAGAGTTTATTAAAAAAAATGAGGAGGATGATGAAAAATATAAAAATAGAGATGAGTTTGAAGTACAAATATATAAGGATGACATAAAAAAGAACTATGAAGAAAAATACCTTGAAGAATTGAATATTCTTCTTGAAGATAGATCTGTCATCCGTGTTGAAGAAGGATGTTATAAAGAAGAAAGTGGTGAATTTAGGTTTACTCTTAATGGGATAGAAACAGCACTGAGTTTAGAAAGTCCGGATATTACTGGAATTAATGTTTTTAAGAAGCATTTTGTATTAAATGGCAAAAATCTTTTAAAAGAAAGAAAGACGGAATGTGGTTCTTTTAATTTTGGATTTTACATATTCGATTTTACTCCACAGGCTCCAATAAAATATCAACTAGACAAAGAAGATAAAGAGACGATTCGCTCTCATAGAATATATTTGTATAGAGATGGAATAAGGGTTTATCCATATGGAGAACCAGATGATGATTGGTTGAGGATTGACATGTATCGGGGAACTATAAGTGCCGGAGATTTTCTTAGTAATGATCAGGTTGTTGGGTATGTTAGCATAAGTCAGAAAAGTAATCCTCAACTTCAGGATAAAACAAATCGTGAGGGCCTAATAGAACAAGGTAATGCAACAGATGATTTTCTTGCATTATTAAGAGTTTTTTTAGCATATATAAGACAAAAACCTTATGCTAGGTATAGGGCGGATATTGAAAACAAAAAGGCTCAGGATATTTTTAAAGCAGAACAGATACAGCAAGATATTCAAGAATTAAAGGAAGTTGCTAAGGAAAATCGCCAAGTTCATGATTTAGTTAATAGACTGGAAAAAGAATATAAAGCGGAACGTAAATACCTTATGCAAAGAGCTGAGACAACAGAAGAACTTGCTGGTGTTGGTCTTTCAGTTGAAACGGCTTCGCATGATATAATTGCCATAATGGGAAAAGCAATGGGAATATTAGATGATATAATTAGAGAAACGTTGTATGATGATGAACTAGATAAAGAACAGCTGAATAAAGAACTACATTCACTTCGCGGTGCACTTTCTTTTGTTGAGGCACAATTAAAAGATATTCAGCTACTTTTTAAGTCCTCAAAGCAAAAGCGTAAACAGATCAAAGTGAAAGAAATAATTGAGAAGATTGAGAGAATATATAAACGTATATTACAAAAGGAGAAAATTGATTTAGTGATAAATCAAATAGGCTCTCCGTTAATTGCTAAAACTACAGATGCAGTTCTTTTGCAATTATTTCTAAATCTTTTTGATAATTCAGTTTACTGGCTTCAATTGGTTTCAAGACAAGATAGAAGAATTGAAATAACTTTAGATGGGAATAAGGGGCAGCTTATATTTTCAGATAATGGGCCAGGCATAAATAAAGAGGATGCACCTTATATATTTCAGCCATTTTATTCTGGAAGAGGTCTTGGGTTATATATTGCAAGACAATTACTTGAACGTAATGATTATTCAATTGATCTAGCTGATTTGAAATCTGAAAAGATATTGTCAGGTGCTAACTTTGTGATTAGTTTTGTAACGGAGGAAAAATAATATGAATATTGAGGATCTTTTTACAGGTGTTGCTGTAATAATTGATGATGAAGTTAAAAAAGAAGAAGCAAATATATCAAATATTCTAAGGCAAATTAGAAGTAAGAATATACCATATATTGCTTATGATACAATTCCGGATAAAAATATTGTTTCACATTTTGCTGGGGTATCCTTTGTTCTACTAGATTGGAAATTAGATAATGAAGAGATAATAGACGAAGGCCTTGGAGGGCTAAAAATTCCAAGTACACTTAAGGAGTATAATATATCTGAAAATATTGATTTTCTAAAAAGTCTTAAAGAAAAAACTTTCACGCCAGTTTTTATTTTTACTAATGAGGAGAAAGATACAGTAATATCCGAACTACAAGAACATAAATTGTATCAAGAGGACAAACCTAATTTCATTTTCATTAAAAATAAAGATGAACTTGCTAAAGAGCTTTTTAGTGAAGTTGAGAAATGGATAATTAGTAATCCGCCGGTATACGTTCTACTTCAATGGAACAAAGGATATCAACTAGCGAAAAATCGTTTGTTCTGGGACTTTTATGAGCGAAGTCCACTATGGCCAAAGATTTTATGGGATTGCTATAAGGCTGATGGTGCCAATATGTCGAGAGAATTAGGAGAAATAATAACTAGAAATCTTTATACAAGAATACCACCTATTTCTTTTGAAGAAAGTTTTTTAGAAGCTTGTGCGTCTGTTGAACCTGATTCTGGAGAAGTACGTAATGTGCTGGAAGGAGAACGTTTTATAAAAGGTCAATATTTAAATAGTAAAGATATTTATACAGGTGATGTTTATAAGCAAGAAATAGAGGAAGAAAATACAAAAAAAATAGTTTACTGGCTTAATATAAGAGCTCAATGTGATTTGGTAAGAAATCGTAATCCAGATTTGTATTGCTTAAAAGGAAGGCAAATAAGTGATGACGAAATTAAGAATATTCCTTTTGAAAACGGTGAATTTATTGAAAAGAAAAATCATGTAATTGTTACTTGTATTGATGATGGAAAAATAATTGAGTTTCTTTTTCGTGAATTAAAGATTCATAAATGGAATTCTATTAAGAATAATCGTATTGGTCGCCTTCTACCACCGTATATAACCCGGATACAACAGTTATACTCAGTTTATTTTCAGAGGCAAGGATTGCCTCGAAATCCAGATGAGGCGTTTCCAAGTGTTACAAAATCTTTAGGGAATATAGAACGGTTAGCTGAATGAAGTACAAGTAGGCAGTAAGTCTGTCACGGTATACCGTGACAGACTTACTGCCTACTTGTCTATTTTTAGTATTTTGTAATACTTTTTAGAGAATTTTTATACTACTAATATCCTACCAAGCACTTTTTCCATTCGGAATTTAAATTTAAAATTGGATTTTGTAATAAAAGATAGAATGCTCCCATATCTTTGTAATATGAAGATTTCAATAGTAGTAGGGTTAAAATGAATTACATAAAAGTTGATATGGATACTTCCAGTAGTATTATAAAAATGATTGATCAAAATTTAAATTTAAATCAAATATCAAAAATTTTAAGAAGTGAAAAAAATATTGAATTGGCACATCCTACTTTAAGAGGATACATTCAGAGGACTTTTCACAAGGAATGGGACAAAAAAACTAAAAAGTGGGTAGCTTCAGAACCTATATCAAAATCTCCTAAGAATTGTCTTGAAAACCAGCTGGAATTTGATATGCACAAAAAGGAAACGGAAGGATTTCAAGAAACTGGACTTTCAAAAAGAGATTCTGAGACTAAACCTCAAATAACACCTATAGATTCAAAGTTGGAGGCAGACAAGGAATCTGTTTCTAAATTTCAGCAAGACCTTACATGCATTCTTCAAAAAATGTATCGTCTTCAAAAGGATGTTGATGATATAAAGAAAACTCTGTTTCTGATTCGGGATGATAATCCAAAAAATAGGTTAGTAGATTTAGGAGATGAATTTATAAGAATTTATGCCAGTGAAAAAAGCAAGTCATCTGTGACAGTTAATGCAGAATTAAAGGAAAAGGTGAAAAAATTTATAGAGGAATCTTACGGAATTAAGGATAATGATTCTCTAGTCATAAATATAGCTCTACTGTTGGCTTTATATAGAGGAAAGTGATTTTTTGAGGCATAAGAAACAGAACATTAAGATAGAATGTTCTTTGGCGGATTAAGAATAATTTTCAGAGATAATTGATCGGGAGCTTCAGGCTTGATTTCTAAGATAATACTATCAATGAGGATATCAATTAGTAGCCTTTTTCGATAATCCTCAAAAGTAGAAAATGATTCAAAAACATTCATTATCGATCTGCCAAAAGCATCTTTATTTTCAAAGGATTGATTGAGGCTGTGATCAATCCTTAACAGCTGTTCCTTGTAATTTTGCTCTTTTTTGTTAAGAATTACGGATTGTTCAAATAGTCTGGTTTTAAGCTCTTCCTCAATACTTTGTGAAAGTATGAAGTTTAACTTTTTCCGGATAACATTTATTTCATCAAGATTCCTTATAATAGTTTTCTTTAGCATAAAATCACTGCTTTTCTTTTTATCAAACTCGCTTTTGTATAGATTCCATAATTCATCGATATTTTTGTACTCGAAAAGTTTTTTTAGTTGGTCGGTAAAGTGTTGTTCTAATAGTTCTTTTTCAGCAATGAGTTCAGAGATCCCTTTTTCATTATTTGTTGGGCAACGGTAAACGCTTTTCTTACCTTTCCCGTAATTTTTACATTCCATGATACTTCCGCAAATACCGCAAACAAGTTTACTTCTAAGTAAGAAAGGGGTGCTGTAATACTTTGAATCTTTCAATTCGTATTTTTTATATCTCAATTCCACTGCGTCATTCCATTGTTGAGATGGGATAATACAAGCAGTTTCTATGAACGGAGATTTATCATATTCAAGGTGTTTTCCCGGATTTCTTCTTCCACCTCTTCGATCCCAAGTGATGTAACCAGTATAAGTTTCATTTTTTATAATCGATTCGATTTTACTTTTAGTCCAGGTTATAAATGGATATTGCTCATTCATTATTTGAGAAATTTTCCTGTATCCATAACCTGCATGAGTATAAAGATTAAAGATTTCTTCTATTATTCTTTGTTCAAAGGTATTTGTTTGCAAAGTTGAATTCTTTTTGCTATCAGGTGCAGGAGCAGGGGAGTATCCGAAGGGAATTTTGCCGCCAGCCCAGTAGCTGTTTTTTATACATGAACGGTTACCGCCTTTTACTCTGATCCCGATTGTATTTGCTTCAAGCTCTGCAACACTTGCAAGAATCAATTCAAGAAAGTTATTTATTTTCGTATCCTCGATTTTTGAGAACTCTCCAGGACGGCTATAATGAACGCAAATACCTGATTTCGCAAGAAAGGTTTTCAATGTAATAAAATCCTGCATGTTACGGGTAAGGCGATCTCTGGTATAGACAATCAAGTGACTGAATTTTCTTTCACTTGCAAGCTCGATTATTTTACTTAGAATAGGCCTGGATTTGATCTTTTCGTGAATATTGTCAGCAATATCAAAATTGTCGTTCGTTGTTTTAGAAGCCGGTTTTGATTCTTCAAAGATCATATCTTCAGTGAGTATCAGTCCGTTTTCATGAGCATAAGAAATAGCTTTTTCCTTTTGAATTTCCAGAGAAAAGCCCTTTTCTTCCTGTGACTTGGTTGAAACTCTTATATAAGCAACTGCAACATTGTTATTGTCAGAATTAAATGATTTGTATTGATAACGAGTTATCTTTTCCATTAACAATTACCTTATCTATTAAAGATTTTATAAGATTTTGGGATTTCTCGGTATTAGCCAATAGATGTAATGTCAGACCGCTGTTTTCTGCAATGATAATATTATTGCGGCATTCGTTCAATTTAAATATTTTGTCATCCAGACTGTTAACCTGCTTTTTGATTTTTTCCTGTTTTTGTAGCAGATCGTTTATTTGCTTTTTTAAGTAATTTGATTTATTATCCCCATAGCTTTTGATAAATTCAATTGTATGACAGTCAAGATCAGCCATAATGGATTTAAGTTTCCGGTTGAATTTATGTATTTCGGATTTATAACACGATATTTTTATTTCAATGTACTTTTCCAGACCTCCATTGGCAGTAATATCGCTTACAATTTTTCGGATCAACTCTTTTTGAAGGTATAAAGAGTCAAAACTGCTGCAATTGGGCGAACAGCATTTGTATTTTCCAGAAACAAGGCTCATTGGCTTATTGCAGCTACCACAAAACAGGATGCCCTTAAAAAGGTAGGTTGTTTTTTTAGTTTTGGGTATATGTCTGTAGTTTGCCCTCCAAACATTCAAGCAGCTACTCCATAATTCAAAACCTATAATAGGAATAACGTTTATACAAGTTTGTAACAAATCAGGGTTGTAACAAAAGTTTCCATTCTCGCTTTTGGTAAATAAATCAAATAGCTCTTTGGAACTATCTTTAAATTGTTTCCCGGCATAGATTGGATTTTTAATAATATTTATAACCTTATTC
Organism: uncultured Acetivibrio sp.; assembly: GCA_964564015.1. Taxonomy (GTDB): domain Bacteria; phylum Bacillota; class Clostridia; order Acetivibrionales; family Acetivibrionaceae; genus Acetivibrio. The sequence continues at coordinate 16,027 of CAZLZR010000016.1, read as the reverse complement.
GAAGTTAAAGGATTGGAAGTGTCATACTCTGCATTTATTTCCTTTACTAAATCAGACAGTTTATAGTTATCATTGATAGAAGCATATTTCTCAAAAATGGCCGTTATAACAGCTTTTTTTGAATCTTCGCAGATGTATATAGTTTTTTCGTCCTGTTCAGTGCGTGTAAATCCGTAAGGTAGTTTTGAACAAAAGTATTCTTTTCTTTCTCTTTTTTTTATTTTACCGGTCATTGTTCTTTCTGCTACAATTTGAGGCTCGAGCTCATCAACTGCCATAATAATATTTTCAATAAAATCTGATAGATAGCTTTCAGAAGGCTGATATTCACCCGTGTTTGAATAAATGATTTTTATTTTATATTTTTTAAAGAGGTTCTTTATTTCTATAAGATCATTTGCACGACGGGCCAAACGATCTCTTCTAAAGACAATGACTGTTTTAAATTTACCGTTTTTGGCATCCTTCAGGAGTTCTCTAAAGCCTTGACGTTTATAATAGGGCAGTTTTGTTGCAGATTCCTCATCCCAGTATTCCTTATAAAGAAGCAGATTGTTTTTATATAAAACATCTCTTGCCAAAGATAGTTGCGATTTTATTGAACTATTCTCAGTCTTTATTGATTTTCTAGCATATATGGCCGCATAGTCCTCCGGCTTATAGCTAAGGTCAGGTGTGCTCTTTTCTTTCATTACATGGTACCTCCTCGATGTTGGTGCTTTCAAGTAAGTGGTTTATTAGAAAGTCGATAAATCTATGCTTTGAATATTCATCATCTTTGTATTGTATAGTAACATTTGAGATTGTCTGTTGTTTCTTCATTGTTCCTCCAGTATTGCTTGTCCTTAGTAGGTTATAATATTTTTGAATATTTAGTTAAACTGCCTCTGAATCGGCTGCTCCTAAAGACTTATTTTCTTGAGTTTCTTCAGGTGTACAGTACTTTTCTATCATCTCTATTGAAATTTTTAACCAGGCTTCAAAAGCTATCTTTTCTTCTATAGTCCAATTATTGTTATTAAGTTCCGTCATATTGCCACCAATCCTGTTATTTAAGTCATTCTTGTACAGTATATTTTTATTATTATTTGTCCTAGTACATCAATAGTAGGTTATTAGGGAATTTCCAGTGTATATTTGTATAACTGTCCTCTACATGGTCATATTTTGAGACTAAATGCAGGACATTATTACAGAATAATTTGGATGATACCCCATAATATTCATATTACTGATGTATATACTTTATATATGTAATAATCATGGTAATTAGTGTCAATAATTTGGTGATAGGAAATTTTACACCAATAGGATACATAAGGGGAAAATTGATGGGAACATTATCTGAAAGATTAAAGTTGCTTAGAAAGGAAAGAGGATTATCGCAAGATAAGTTAGGAGAGATTTTAAATATTCCAAGGACAACTATTGCTAATTGGGAAAACGGAAGAATACCTGAGCTTATTGCAATTCAAAAGCTTGCTGATTATTTTGTTGTATCAATTGATTATCTTATAGGACGTTCCAATATTCGTAATCCGTTAGGTACAGAAGAAAGAATAGAAATAATGACACATAATGATCCTGAAATTGATAATTTCTTGGAGCAGTTGACTTATCGTGATGAGTTGAAGCAAATAGTGAAAGTCTTAAAAGATTTACCGGAAAAATCAATTAAACGGTTAATAAGGGTAACATTGGCGATAGAGAAAGCAGATTAAGCTTTTGAGGTCAAAGTATAATTTTAAAATCACTCTTAAAAAAGTTATTTATGGAAATAATACATAATACATAACAATGACATTAGAGTAATAAAAATATACATAACAAAAAATATTGTAGGGTGATTAGTATTATGGATAGCAAAAGAAGAAACCAAACAGCAGCGATTTATGTCAGGGTAAGTACTGAAGAGCAAGCCAAAGAAGGATATTCTATTCCAGCACAAATTGAGGTTTTATCTCAATATTGTAAACTCTATAATCTGACAATATATAAAATATATAAGGATTTGGGAATCTCAGGCAAATCCATGGAAAACCGTAGTGGGCTGCAAGAAATGCTTAAGCATGCAGAGAAAAACTTGTTTGATGTGGTTCTTGTATGGAAAACCAACAGACTGGCCCGTAATCTAAAAGATTTACTGGTTTTAGTTGACTGGTTTGAACAAAAAAATGTCGCTTTTATAAGTTATTCTGAGCATTTTGATACTTTTACCCCAACCGGAAGGATGACAATGCAGATTCTTGGTTCTATCGGGGAATTTGAAAGAAATACTATAGTAGAAAATGTAAAATTAGGACTCAAGCAAAGATTGAGCATGGGTAAAACCATAGGTAAGATAGCTTTTGGATACAAAAGTGTAAATAAAGAGCTGCAAGTAGTAGAGGAAGAGGCTTGTATTGTAAAAAGAATGTTTGAAATAGCGAGCACAATGCCCGATGTCGGATATAAAAAAATTGCTGTTATGCTTAATTCAGAAGGTTACAGAACCCGGAAAGGAAAACTTTGGGCGGGAGATACGGTTGAGGATATTCTAAAGAATCCGATTTATATTGGAAAATTACGATATGATGTTCATCATAATGTTAAAGGTGATAATTATTTTGAGGTTGATGGAATACATCAAGCTATCATCGATGAGGATATCTTTTATAAGGTTCAGGCAAAGTTTGAGAACACACCTGAATGCGTGAGAAACATAAAGGGCAGCAATGACTATTTCCTTGTTGGGCTTTTACGATGCCCACATTGTGGTGGTAGTATGGTACGGCGTGGTTCAAGAGGATATCGGTACTATCAGTGCCTTACCTATCATCGTTATGGCAAAACTGGTTGTAAAGGGATTACTATTTCTGCGAATAATATAGAAAAAATGGTTTTGGAAAAGATAAGAGAAGTAACAAAAACTAAAAAAGATATTTTTAATATGATAAACAATGCCCGTAGTAAGAAAGAAACTGAAAATGAACCACTCCAGAATGCTATTGCTAATATTCAGGAGGAGATTGATTCACTAGAAGAAAAGAAAGACAGATACTTTTCTTTGTTTGAGGAAAAAGGAATAGACAAGAGCCTGTTTATTGAAAGGATAAATCAAGTATCAGCGGAACTTGAGGTGCTTAAGAAAAGAAAGGATGAATTCGTAAGTCGTACAAGGACTATAGGATCAAGACTGTCTGATGAGCAGATAGTGGAGCACCTGCAAAATTTCTTACCGGTTTTTGAAAAAGCGGATATGAATGATAAAAAGAGATGGATACGCTCATTGATAAAGGAGATATTGTTTACAGAAGATAAAAAGTTGAAAAAGATTGTATTCAGATTTCCTATTGAAGAACTTTCGATTGACTGTGAAGTTTCGTAAGAAATAGTGTTCACTTTGGTAATTAAAATGTAAGTACTTATATGCTATAATAGCATTAGGTGCAAACTATGAACGAGGTATTATTATGACATGGAAAGATGTTAAGAAAGTTTACCCTAATCAATGGGTACTTCTAGAGGCTTTAGAGGCACATTCAGAAGGCGAAAAAAGAATTGTGGAGCACATGGATGTCATCGGCAGCTTTGATGATGATGGAAACAAGGCATTTGAAAAGTATATTGAGATTCATAAAGTTCATAAGGAAAGAGAGTATTACATTTACCACACTTCCAATGAAAAGCTGAATATTGGTATTAAAAAGCGGGTTGGAGTAATGATATAATTACAAATGCAGTTACTAGCTAAAAGTATACAAAAGGAGGCGTTGTAAAATGACATGGGAAGATGTAAAAAAGACTCATCCCAACCAGTGGCTGATTATTGAAGCTATTGAAGCGCGCACTGAGGGTGAGAAAAGATTACTGGATAATATAACAGTTGTTGAAACTTTTCAGAATGATAATAACAGAGCTATGCTGGAATACGTTAAACTACATAGGAGGCATAGGGAAAGAGAACTTTATGTTGTTCACACATCACGGGAGGAACTTGGCATTTTAGAGCAGAGATGGATTGGAGTGAGGGCAGATATATGAATATAACATCACGACATGGACTTCCTTTTATAGAAGTTGAATTTATTAATCAGGGCAAATCACATAGAAGTGCCAATTTCCTGATTGACACAGGTTCTGCATCTACTCTTCTTTCTGTCGAAATAGCTGTCCGGTTGGGGTTGGGCCCGGAACCAAATGATACCATTAGGGAAATACGTGGGGTTGGTGGTTCTGAATTTGTTTACGAAAAACATATTGATAAGATTATATTGGGATCAAAGCAGATGGATAGCTTTAAGATACAGATCGGTGACATGGATTATGGTTTTGAGATGGATGGAATTATAGGCTATAATTTCTTAAAAGCTTCAAAAGCACTAATAAATCTTGATAAAATGGAAGTAGAATAAAATAAATATGTTGGTAGACCAACGGTGATTAAATGAAAATATGGGAAAATAAAAGAAGAGGGGAAGTAGTATTATGTGGCAAGTGGAGAATTGGAGGAATGCTTCTAAATGAAAAATGTGAGGTATGTGGATACCCGATAGTGTATTTTGATAAGTATGATGCTGAGTTTTGTCCAAATTGTAATGTATGGTTAGCTAAGAATTGTGGAGATCCTAATTGTTCCTATTGTAGAAAGAGGCCTGACACTCCGTTTGAAGAGTTTTATAAATGAAAATCTATTCTATTTTAAATAATGAAATATTCTAAATAAATCCTAGAGACCTTGAATTTACTCACTTCCATCTATGCACCCACTAGAAAGGGTAACCACTTGTTACTCCCATAGCGAGAGCAAAAGAACCACAGCCGGGAACATTAAAAAGCGGCCGCATGATAGGTTCAAGCAATATGCCTACAGATTTAATAAATCCTGTTCGGTTAAGGATTTCCGATGCGACGAAGAAGGGAAACAATGACGGAAATACGACGTTCAGCCAAAGGTTTATGCCCTTTGATGCTGATTCAACTGCGGTGTGAGAAAAAATTACCAGCATTAGGATGAATGTAATGCACCCTAATGGAAGTAAAAGTGGTCTTAAGTGAATAACCTTGCTCGATTTTAGATTGGAGAAAATGACCCAGAAGATAAAGATTGCTATTATCAAAGTATAAAGATTCATATTTCACCTTTAAATTTAGTTTTCCTTTAAGTTTATTTTATTAAGCGGGAAATGAACTTATACCCACTTCGTTTTTAATGCCTAAGAAAGTCCATTTCTTTCTGGCATCAAAAAAGTTTACCTAAAGGCTGTTTGCTGCAGAGGAATACCCCAGCTTTAAATCGGCGAAGCCGACTTTTTTATTATGCATATTTCAAAAATTATACAGGACACTTTATGATGATTTTTATGAAAAAGTATAAAAAAAAGTCAAAAATGTTCGATATAGAATTATGAAAAAGAATTTAACTTTTTTATAAAGCAAACAATATGTCAAACAGGCAGAGAGGTATCAGAGTGGCTAACTATAAAGTAGATGTAGCTAATTTGGATAAAATCGTAAAGAAAACTATTGAGGCCATAAATAATAGTAAAGTTGAGTTGTTTGACATAGCTGAAAATGCCAGAAAAGAATGTGGAAGGCTTGAACAGGAACTTGAGGATCTGAAAACTCAAACCATACTGCTTATTGAAAATGTTGAGCTTTTGGAAAATCAATTGAGAACCAGCAAGAAACAACTAATGTTAGTAAGCAAAAATTACGATAAATACACAGAAGAAGAAATAAAACAAGCATATGAAAAAGCAGATAATCTCAGATTGGAACTGGCGGTTAAGCGTGAACAGGAAAAGTTTTTGATAAAAAGAAGAAATGATTTGGAAATCAGATTGAAAGATTCTATAAGGACAGCTGAAAAAGCAGATAAGCTTATCGCAAATATTGGAATATCTTTGGGATGCCTTACAGGAGATCTTCAGCAAGTAACACTTCAGTTGGAAGATTTGCAGCAGAAACAGATGATGGGTGTAAGGATAATTCAGGCTCAGGAAGAAGAACGACAGCGTGTTGCAAGAGAGATACACGATGGTCCGGCACAATCCATGTCGAACATTGTTTTAAAAGCTGAGATATGCGAACGTTTAGTGGATGCCGAACCCATGAAAGCGAAAAATGAACTTAGAAACTTGAAATCAGTAGTTCGGGACACGCTTCAGGACATACGGAAAATTATATATAATCTGAGGCCAATGTCTTTAGACGACTTAGGTCTTGTTCCCACACTTCAGAGATACATTATTACTTATCAGGAAGAATCAGAGACAGAAGTGGTTTTTAAAACCCGTGGGACATGCGAAGATATACGTCCGGTGATATCATTGACTGTTTTCAGGCTTGTTCAGGAAGCTATCAACAATATAAAGAAGCATGCCCAGGCGAAAAACGTTTCAATAAATCTTGAATTTTTGGAAAAAGAACTAAAATTATATGTTTTTGATGATGGCAAGGGATTTGATACTAATGATTTAAAAGTCAGAAAAGAAGATATAAGCAGTGGATTTGGTCTCTACAGCATGAGAGAGAGAATTGAACTTCTAAATGGCAAGTTTGAAATTAATTCTACAATTGGAAAAGGCACTAGACTTAGCATTACTGTACCCTTAATTCCGGACGAGGAGGTATCAAATGGATAAGATACGCGTTCTGATTGCTGACGATCATACTATGGTAAGACAAGGACTAAAACAAATACTTGAGCTGGAAAATGATATGTCTGTAATTGCTCAGGCACCAAATGGTGAGGAAGCTGTTAAACTTGCCAAAGAGTGCAGTCCTGACGTTATACTGATGGATATAAATATGCCTGGTATGAACGGTTTACAGGCAATTAAAGAAATGAAGGAAGATAATATTCCGTCAAAGATAATTGTTTTGACTATTCATGAAGATAGGGAGTACCTTTTTAAGACGCTTCAGATGGGAGCAGAAGGATATGTGTTGAAAGATGCGGAGCCCGGCGTTCTCGTTGAGGCAATAAGAAGTGTGAACAGAGGACAGTCCTATATTCAGGCTAACATGACAAGAGAGCTTGTAAAAGAGTTTAATAAGGTTACGCTCCATGATAAGAGTAAAACCGAGGAGAGCAACCTGACGGCCAGAGAGGTTGAAGTGCTGGAATTGATAGCTGAGGGTATGATAAATAAGGAGATTGCAAAACGTCTGTACATAAGCGAAAAGACAGTTAAAAATCACGTATCCAATATATTCAGGAAATTGAATGTGTCAGATAGAACTCAGGCAGCTATTTATGCTTTTAAACATAATATGACAAATTAAAATTGAATCTTTATGAAGTCAATTGAGTTTGAGATTAAGGCCTTCCGTTACTAATGGTAACAGGAAGGTTTTTTGTTATGCCTTATGTGATAAGTGTACATATGTTGACAATTTGGGTAGTAAGGCCAGGCGAAGGCGTGTTTCCTATTTGCTTTCTAGGTACATTAGGCTAATGAAATGGGGGCGTGTGATGGATAGAATATTAGCCGCGAAGATTTTATAATAAGAATATAAGGTCGCGACAAACCTTGTAGCAAGGGGGTTTTAAAGAACCATGAACGCTATAAAGGAATTCATAAGGTTGGTTAAGAAGCAGAAAGGACAGGGACTTGTAGAATACGCATTCATTATAATCTTCATAGCAATGGCTGCATTCGCAACTCTTGGATTATTAGGGACATCAGTGGTCAATTTCTATAATTACTTCATTAGTCTATTTTAACCATATAGATAACATTGGAGGAAAATTTGTAATCAAACTAAAAAATGAAAGGTGGAATTTTTAATGTTGAGGATGTATTTTGATTATTTGAAAGCTTTGACTGGAAACAAAAAAGGACAGGGTATGGTCGAGTACGGCTTGATAATTTCACTGATAGCGGTAGCGTGTATAGCAGCGTTGATAGTTTTGGGTCCTAAAATTGCAACATTATTCTCCGGTGTAGCTAATAGCATAACAGCTCCATAAGTTTTAAATAGAAAGTGTGATGAAACGGAGTTAAATTAAAGAAAGGTGGAATTTGATTATGAAAATGTATTTTAATTATTTAAAAGCTTTGGTAGGAAGCAAAAAGGGACAGGGCATGGTTGAATACGGCTTGATAATTTCACTGATAGCAGTAGCATGTATAGCAGCGTTAATAGTTTTAGGGCCTAAAATTGCAACATTGTTCTCCGGTGTCGCTAATAGTATAACAGCTCCATAATATCTACTGGACTTAGCTGCCCTACTTGGTTTCAGGTAGGGCAGCTTTTTAGAAGTGGTTGTTACAGGAAAATGCAAAGAGTACAATGAATTGTCTTGAAGCTGATGGGGATTAAAAATTGTTGTGTTGTTCTTTTATAAGGTGAAAGGTTGTGTACTTTATGCTAAGGAAAGCGAGGCTGTCTGGTCAAAAAGGTCAATCAATAGTAGAAACAGCACTTATACTTCCGATAATAATCCTTATATTAACAGGTATAATTGATTTTGGTTTAATGTTTAACAACTATCTGGTTATAACAAATGCTTCAAGAGAAGCGGCAAGAAATGCAGCTGTTGGTGCAACGGATGCAGAAATTGCAATAATGGTCGCAAATATGACCTCAAGCCTGGATGCAACAAAGCTTTCAACCTCAATCTATCCTAGCCAGGCATTGAGAAAAAAAGGTGACGAAGTAGTTGTAACCATTGAATATGACAATGCTTTGCTTACACCGATTATATCATCAATAATACCAAATCCAATGCATCTTGAAGCGAAAACGACAATGAGGATGGAATAGTGAGGGATAAGTTATGGTGAAGGGAGTAATGCTTATAAAGTTATTGAGAAACAGGAAAGGCAGCACTTCAGTTATTTTTGTGTGTTCTGCTGTAATTATTATTCTTTTGTCTGCAGTTGTTTCGGATGTAGGCTATATTGCTATTGAGCGATATAAACTGGACCGGGTATTGGATAGGATTGCCCAATTGGGAGCTACAGCTCTGATAGCAGATAAGAATGAATGTATAAAGGTTATAAATGAGAATGCGGTTAAAAGCATCAGCAATATAACCAAACTTGATATAAATGTATCTAACAATAACAGGGAAATATCAATTAGCATAGAAAAAAAGCTCGATTATATATTTTTGAAATACATAGGCTTTAATGATAAAAAAATAAATTCAAGGGTCACAGCGAAAGTCTCCAATGTTACATCTTTTAAAGGAATAAGACCGTTTGCGATACAAAAATCTGAAATTGAATATGGAAAGGAGTATTATCTGTCAACAGTAGAAGATAAATCCTTACAGAACAGCAATTATGAGAACTACTTAAGACTGATACCTGTAGATATAGGTAAGGGAAATTTTGCAACAGGTATATTATATGGATTAAATAATGCGGTTGATACCGGAGATCATATATATGGCTTATATCAAAGTGATTTTAAGAGTGGAAATAAGAGTATTGACAAATTAATCGAAAAATGTAAAAGGGAACCTCCATGTACGTACAATAATTACGAGAACGGTTGTCCAAGAATAATTGTAATACCGGTAGTAGATATTGAGGGGGTATCAAGTGAAAATTCGATGATTGTTTTGGGGTTTACAGCATTTTTTATTGAAGAAGGAAGTTTGAGTAAGGAGAAGGATATTGGGATCGGAATTAAGGGGAGATTTATAAAATATACCGTTAACTCAATTACCAGTGATGGCATCCCGGATTTCGGACTTCTTGGTGTCAGACTGAAACACTGGTAGAGCAGTGTATACTTATATTTTACTTATTTCTAAGGAGGGACACTATGGAATCAGTAAATAAGCGGGTAATAGCAATTTCGATAATATTGGCACTATTTACAACAGCATTAGTATTTCTGTACATAAAGGATGCAACTGTAAAACCCGATGTTGTAGAGTACATTGATGTTTATGTTGCAGCTAAAACGATGCCTGAAAAGTATGAAATTACAGAGGCTGATATTAAGAAAACCAGGGTTGCCAAGGAGTACCTGAATCCGGATGCTGTTCTGGTTCAGGCTGATATCATAGGAAAGCGACTTAAGGATAGTGTTATCGAAGGTGAGCAGATTCTGATGAGCAGGTTGGTTCAAGAAGATAATTTCACTTTGGCATATAAGGTACCTGAGGGTATGAGAGCGATAAGTGTAAACGTCAATGAGCAAATTGAGGTTGCAAATCTTATAAGACCCGGGGATTTTGTAGATGTAATAGCTAGTTTTCCATTTGAAACGCAGGATATAGGTCAAAACACTATAATAAGTGTTGGTACATCTGAAACGGTTATACAGAATATTCAGGTGCTGGCTCTGGGCCAAAGTATGGCGCTGGAGGAAAGCAAGGAAATGGAACTTCCAAAAACTGTAACACTTGCAGTTACTCCGAAGGATGCAGAAAAGCTGACTTTCGTATCTGAATTTGGTTCCATAAGGCTGACATTAAGAGGAATTGGTGATGATAAAATTATATCCGGTGACGGTGTTATTAAAGACGATATAGTAAGTGACAAGGGCGTAATAGTTGTACCAAAGAATAACTGAAATATTACTTCGAGTTTTTCACGTGGACTATTTGAAACAAATAAGGCCTGAAGTGAAATTATAGTCGAAGTTATATTTTCAGTATTCCCAAAACAGTAGATGGAGGAGAATAATATGGAAAAGATAAAAGTTGTAATAGTTGATGACACCGAAGAAACTAGAAATAATGTAAAAACACTGCTGTCTTTTGAAAAACGGATAGAAATTATCGGTGAAGCGGAAAATGGTGAGGAAGCTATCTTTATTGTAAAGGAATCAAGGCCTGATATAGTTCTGATGGATATAAATATGCCGGTAATGGATGGAATAAAAGCAACAGAGGAAATATCCATGAGTGTTCCTGAAACGGCGGTTATAATAATGTCCGTTCAGGGGGAGAGCGAATATTTGAGAAAGGCTATGATGGCAGGTGCCAGAGATTTTTTAAACAAACCTTTTTCCAGTGACGATTTGATTATGACCATACTTAAAACCTATGATGTTGAATCACAGAGAAGACAGAGGTCAAATGTGACAAAGGTCAAGGAAGAAGTGAAATCAAAGATAATTACTGTATTTTCTACTAAAGGAGGCGTAGGTAAAACAACCCTTGCTTCAAATCTGGCTGTGAGTCTGGCAAGGACAACCAAAAAAAGAGTTGCACTTGTGGATCTGGACTTGCAGTTTGGAGATGTTGCAATAATGCTCAATGCTTCCGTAAAAAATACAATCAGTGACATTATTAAGGAGATTAATCTACTCGACAGTGATGTTATGGAAGATTATCTGGTAACTCACTTTTCAGGTGTAAGGATACTTCCCGCACCTATTAAGCCCGAATATGCAGAATACATAACAGCTTCCCATGTTGAAAAAATACTTAACACACTTAAAGATCATTATCATTATATAATTGTTGACACATCAGCAAGTTTTCATGAAACAGTTCTTCAGGCCCTTGACATGTCAGACAGAATTCTTATGCTCTCTACGTTGGATCTTCCTACTATAAAGAATGTAAAAGCAGGTCTTGACGTAATGGAAACTCTGCATTATCCAAAGGAGAAAATAAATATAATTCTGAACAAGGCATCAGAGCAATTCGGTATTAAGTACAAGGATTTTGAGAATACCTTGAAGCATAAGATCTGGGCATTTATACCGGAAGACAGCCAGACAGTAATTACATCTGCAAATAAGGGATTTCCGTTTGTTATGACAAGGACAGAGACAAAAGTGGCAAAGGCTGTTACCGGTATCATGAATGATCTTATTGCAGAAAAGGAAACTGCTGAAAAGGAAAAAAGCACAGTAAAGAAGATATTTGGAATATAGAAATTTGTATGAAGGATAATGGAATAGAGTGGAGGTATAAAAATGTCACTTCTTGAGAGGATTCAAAAGGAAAAAAGTGTTGAAGTTGTTGATAATAAGGCTCAAAAGGTAAAAAAGGTTCAGGTCGTTCAGGATGACCCCTATGCAGCTATTAAAGCAAAAATACACAGCAGAATTATTGAAGAGATTAAAAGCGATTCGCTGAAAGATCTTGGCCCTAATGGAGATGAAATATTAGAAGAACAGATAACCGGAATTGTTGAGAATATTTTAAATGAAGAGAACTCGTATATTACAAAAAATGAGCGACAGAAAATCCTTTCGGAAGTTATAGATGAAACAATAGGATTCGGCCCAATAAATCCACTGATTCATGACCCGACAGTTTCAGAAATAATGGTAAACGGGCCTAATCAGGTATATGTTGAAAAGAAGGGGAAACTGGTACTGTCGGATGTAAGATTTAAAGATGACCAGCATGTCATGCATGTAATCGAAAAGATTGTTGCTCCGTTAGGCAGGAGAATTGATGAAAGCTCTCCAATGGTGGATGCAAGACTTCCGAATGGATCCCGTGTTAACGTAATAATTCCTCCGCTTGCATTAGACGGTCCAAGCATAACTATAAGAAAATTTTCTGAAAAACCTTATACTGTGAAGGACTTGATAAACTTCGGGACAATTACTCCGAATGTTGCAATGTTTTTAAAGGCTTGTGTTGAGGCAAGGCTTAATATTGTTGTTTCAGGAGGAACCGGCAGTGGTAAAACAACGACACTGAATGTTATTTCATCGTTTATTCCCGAGGACGAGAGAATTGTAACAATAGAAGATGCTGCCGAAATCCAGCTTGGACAGGAACATGTATTAAGACTGGAAACAAGGCCGCCCAATATTGAAGGCAAAGGTGCGATTACAATAAGAGACCTTGTAAGAAACTCACTGAGAATGAGGCCTGACAGGATAGTTGTAGGGGAAGTTAGAAGCGGTGAGGCACTCGATATGCTTCAAGCCATGAATACAGGACATGACGGTTCTCTTACCACAGGCCATGCCAACACACCTCGAGATATGCTTGCAAGGCTTGAAACAATGGTATTGATGGCAGGAATGGAACTTCCGGTAAAGGCAATAAGAGAACAGATAGCTTCGGCTGTTGATATTATTGTCCAGCAGTCGAGGCTAAAAGACGGTAGCAGAAAGATTACACATATTTCCGAGGTTACTGGAATGGAAGGCGACATAATAACTATGCAGGATATATTTATTTACAAACAGTCAGGAAAAGACGAGAGGGGTAGGTTGGTCGGTGAGATAGTACCTACCGGAATAAAGCCGAAATTTATGGAAAAATTTGAAAAAGCCGGTATAATGCTTCCTTCTGATTTGTTTACTGCGTAGTGACCATTAATACTGCTCCCCTTAAAATACTTGAGAGGAAGGGTCTTATAGATGATGAACTTTATTCTTATATCAGCATTCCTGAGTGTTTTTCTTTTTGCCTATCCGATACTGAAGTTCCTTATAGGTAAGCAGACGCCGATTATGCGTTTAAACAGGTATACGAACTCAATAGAGACAGGCACAGAAGAGAAGAAAAGGAGCAAACATAAGGAGTATAAGGCTGGACTTGGCTTTATTGCAAGAGGAGTTAAGGATGCAAAATCCCTTGACGGGTATAAGAAAAAGATACAGCTTGAACTCCAACGGGCACATATTCTGTTAAAGCCGGAAGAATACATTACTGTAAGTATTATACTCTTTTTTGTGCTGGGAACTTTTATGTTTGTTTTGTCGAGTTCATCTCCTTTAGCAGTAATAATATCTATAGTTGGCGGGATTGCAGGATGGATACTTCCGTCTCTGTATCTTAAAATAAAGATAAAAAAGCGTATAAAAGTTTTAAATGATCAACTCAATGATGCAATTGTGCTTATTTCAAATTCACTGAAGGCAGGATATAGTTTCTTTCAGGCGGTAGATATTGTAAGCAAGGAAATGACAGGCCCCATGGCTGAAGAGTTTACCCAGCTCCAGAAGGAAGTGAATTTTGGTACGACAACAGAAAAAGCTCTTGAGAATTTAGTTAGCAGGGTAACCAGTGACGACCTTGAGTTGGTTGTAACTGCTGTTTTGATTCAAAGACAGGTTGGCGGTAACCTTTCAGAGGTTTTAGACAATATTTATATTCTATGCTTTTGTAGGTGTTTTCTACAGAAATAGAAAAGTAGTAAGTATAAGATTGGACAGAATTTCTAAGGAAGACATGAAGACACTCGAAAGCGAATTGAACCAGCCGTTATTTGTGAGAGTGGTTCGACCTATACTCGATGATATAAGTAAAATTATATTAAAAATAACTCCGAAGGAGTTTAAGTCTGCTTTTGAAAAGAAAGTAATCAAGGCAGGCAGCCCCTTCAATTTGTCCATGAAAGACTGGATAAACATGCAGGTTATAATTGTGGTGATTTTGCCGTTTGTAACGGCAGGAATAGGTTACTATCTGGGATTTGATATCAGAAGTATAGTTTTTATCGGAATAATTGAAATCTGTTTGGGATTATTGTTTCCAAATCTTGTGCTAAATAAACAGATGGCTCAAAGGCAAAAGAAGATTCTTAACTCTCTTCCGGATGTATTGGATCTGTTGACAGTAAGTGTCGAAGCCGGTCTGGGATTTGACGGGGCATTGGCAAAAGTTATCGACAAGATGCCCGGTCCTGTTGCAGATGAATTCGAGAATGTTCTACAGGAAATGAAAGTAGGAAAACAGAAAAGGGATGCCCTTAAGGATATGGCTGAAAGAGTTGGGATTCACGACCTTACAACATTCGTAGGTTCAATAATTCAGGCAGACCAGCTTGGGGTCAGCATTGGTAATGTTCTAAGGCTTCAGTCTGAACAGATGCGAGAGAAAAGGAGACAAAGAGCAAAGGAAAAAGCCATGAAAGCTCCGGTAAAAATGCTTATTCCAATGGTTCTGTTTATTTTTCCTACAATATTTTCCGTCCTGATTGGGCCTGTAATTATAAAAGTCATTTACACTTTTACCAAATAATTAATATTGATGATGTTTCATATTAATAAGCCAGTGAATCAACATTTAATGGCTCCGATTAATTGTAAGGCAAATGCTATAAAAGATAAAATAAAAAAACGGGATGTGTCGAAAATGCACAACTCGTTTTTTCATAATAATATTTTTAATATTGTAAAATATTTATACTTAAAAAAAGCGGTATAAGGAAATTAATAAGACCTATTTCCCAATTTATTTAAAGAGTATAAACAGAACTTTTAATGGCAACCTGGCAACCGTATCTAGGATTTAACCTAAACTTAGATCCATAGCTTTGCGTCATCATTTTTCAATGATTTTGCCTTGTTTCATAAGCCTATTTATCTCCTTATACCTTAGGTTTAAGGGAGGTAGAATGTATTAAATTTTTATTATAGCATATAATGCACAACCTTAAAAACATAGAATTTCAGGAATTATCCGGTACAAACTGACCTTGAGGATGTTTGGGTATTTTATTCGCTGAATATGAATTATTTCACCTAAAAACTTAATATTTTACACTATTTTAAAATGAGGTATATTTTAGTCATACCTTAATAAAGTTCAACACTAATGTTAACTTTAATGCTTTGGAGAAGATATACTTTTTTCTTTTAAAGGCCTTTTGTTTCCTTTTTCATCAACCACAACAATTGTATCAAGTGTGGATTTTAGGCTGTTTCGGAACTCATTAATGTATTCGCTTCTTAGTATTTGCTGCTCTTTCTTTTCTTCCGGGGTTAGTCCTGTTGATTTTGATTTTCTTGATAGTTCATTAATTCTGGTTATTTTACTTTGATCCATAATATCACTTCCATATTGTTTTTTTATTATTATAAGCTATTTTATTTAATAATAAAATACTTTAGAAAAAACAAAATAATTACGATATATAATTCACATACGCTTGTTAGAATTGGAGGGAAATGAGTATGACTGAGGGAAAGTCTGTAAAAATAGATAAGAGTAGACAAGAAAATAGCAGACGTTTTGATAAAAGGCTGGTAAATCTTTTTGGGTTTGATAAAACTAAAATCGGTATTAAGTTAAGTTTGTCAATAGGTCTTATAATTATATGCACGGCTAACGCATGTATGTAATTATATGGAATGCAAGTTCGTAAAACAGTTA
>CAZLZR010000015.1:0-86122 GCA_964564015.1 uncultured Acetivibrio sp. | reverse complement strand
AAAACCCTTCAAATTGGGTTTAGTGTTAAATTTATTTTCATGCGTTTACCGTGATATTCAGCTAAGTTCACTTGAAAAAAGGTAATAAATTATATACAATTTATTAATATGGGTTTTTATTAAGTATTAAGGTTGTTAAGCTACATTATAATAAGGAGGAATTGTTACGAATAAGCATCCAGTATTAAAAGAGGTTCTGGATTGGTTGGTACACATTTTTATAGCAGTAGTATTAGGTGTGCTCATAGTTAATTATGTTGCACAGATTACTGTTGTCAGCGGAAACTCCATGGAAAAAACTCTCCACAATGGTGACAGGCTTATAATCGAAAAGATAAGTCCCAGATTAGGCAATATAAACAGGGGTGATATTGTCACAATTGATGACCCTGTAAAATTAGATTTAAGGACAAGTCCGATAATAAAGAGGGTAATCGGCATTGAAGGTGACCTCGTTGAAATTCGTGATGGTAAGGTTTATGTCAATGAGGAAGAATTGAAAGAAGATTATATAAACGGAGATACCACTCTGGAAGTTAATAAAGATTACAGTAAAGTCAGAGTTGAAGAGGGCTGTGTTTATGTTCTGGGTGATAACAGGCTTCCAAATGAAAGTAAGGATAGCAGAACCATAGGCACAGAGAATGTGGATAATATTACCGGAAGAGCTATGCTGAGGTTTTTCCCGTTTAACACCTTTTATTTATTCTGAGTTTATATATAATTAGTGAAAATGATTTTACAAGGAAAAATTTATTTTCACGATAATAAATCAAGGAGATTGAAGCGCGATGTGAAATCTTTATCGCGTTCGGCATAGGTTATGCAGTTTAAATATTTATTCAAGAATTTTTGAATTGATAAATAAGAATATTTTTCTTGATTAACATATAAATATATATATGTATACTGTTGGTATGGGAAAATATACAGATTCCTATTATTGGTATAATGCTTGCAGTTCGCATTATTGGTAGTGTAAAATGCTTTATGTAAACATGGATTTGGAGCGGGTAAATTCTTTGTAAAATGCTTTTAAGCATGTGCTTTAAAAAGTATGATTTAATTGGTTTCTACCGTAAATATTGAGAAATGAGTTTGTGGAAACGCCCGTGGTTATTGGATTCAATTAGCAATATTTATTATTTGTGATCGATAAATAGAGGTATATGATTTCACGAAAAGAAAAAATGAATGTAATATGCTTTCGGGGAACATATAGTAGAAAATAATTGTTATGCTATCATAAGGGTGGATGTAGTTTGAAAGGGGTGTGAATGCGGCTTTAAGCTGGCTGCGTTGTCTATGAAGAAATTTTTGCATGTAGGATTGGATGTAGGATCGACCACTGTAAAGCTGGTTGTACTTGATAGATTTGACAGAGTATTGTTCGGTAAATACCAAAGACACTATTCAGATATCAGAAAGACAATATACTCACTTATCAGTGAGGCTTACAATTTATTTTCAAATGAAGAAATAACTATAATGGTGACCGGATCGGGTGGAATTTCTGTTTCGGAATGGATAGGTATAC
Source organism: uncultured Acetivibrio sp. (assembly GCA_964564015.1). Classification (GTDB taxonomy): domain Bacteria; phylum Bacillota; class Clostridia; order Acetivibrionales; family Acetivibrionaceae; genus Acetivibrio. Next base: position 84,585 of record CAZLZR010000015.1, on the reverse strand, counting down.
CATTTATCCAGGAAGTTGTTGCCAGTACAAAGGCAATTGAGACTTTTATTCCTCACACTGATGTTGTAATAGAATTAGGTGGGGAAGATGCCAAGATAACATACTTTGAAGGTGGAATTGAGCAAAGAATGAACGGTACCTGTGCCGGAGGTACAGGTGCGTTTATAGATCAGATGGCTTCGCTTCTTAAAACCGATGCGGCAGGTCTCAATGAGTTGGCTAAAGGGCATAAGGTAATATACCCGATTGCCGCAAGATGTGGAGTTTTTGCAAAGACTGACATCCAGCCACTTATAAATGAAGGGGCAGCAAGAGAAGATATTGCAGCTTCTGTTTTTCAGTCTGTTGTAAATCAGACTATCAGTGGATTGGCGTGTGGAAAACCCATAAGGGGGAATATAGCATTTTTAGGAGGACCTCTTCAATTTTTGTCTGAGCTGAGGGAAAGGTTTGTCGAAACTTTAAAGATTCCCGAGCACCAGATTGTTTTTCCTGATAATGCACAGTTGTATGTTGCGTTAGGTGCTGCGATATCGTCTAAAGATTTAAGCCCTGTTTCTTTCAAATCTTTAGAAAGCAAGCTGCATCTTTTGAATGAAGTTGTAGTTCATGAAGTTGAAAGGTTGGAACCTTTATTTAAGAATGAGAAGGAACTGGAAGAATTCTGTGAGAGGCATAGTGCAACAAAGGTTGGGACAAGGAATTTAGAGGAATTTGAGGGTAAATGTTTCCTCGGAATTGATGCGGGCTCTACCACAACCAAAGCAGCCCTAATTGATAAAAAGGGTTCAATTCTGTATTCCTATTACGGTAGTAATAACGGAAGTCCTTTAAATTCTGCTGTAAGCATTTTAAAGGATATATATAAGAGACTTCCCCAAAAAGCAAAAATAGCCAATTCAACTGTTACCGGGTATGGTGAAGGTCTTATTAAATCTGCTCTTGAAGTGGATATAGGGGAGATAGAGACTATTGCACATTACAAGGCTGCAGAGAAAATATTACCCGGTGTGGATTTTATTTTAGATATTGGCGGGCAGGATATGAAATGCCTCAGGGTAAAAAATGGTGTCATAGACAGTATTATGCTTAATGAAGCCTGTTCTTCAGGCTGCGGATCTTTTATCGAGACATTTGCATACTCGCTCAATATGGAGGTCAGGGATTTTGCACGTGAGGCACTATTGGCAAGACAACCTGTCGATTTAGGCTCCAGATGTACTGTGTTTATGAATTCCAGAGTTAAGCAGGCACAGAAGGAGGGTGCGTCGGTTGGTGATATATCAGCCGGATTGTCTTATTCGGTTATAAAAAATGCACTTCAGAAGGTTATAAAGATAAGGAATCCTGAAGAAATAGGCGACAAGGTTATTGTTCAGGGAGGAACTTTTTACAACGATGCAGTATTGAGAAGCTTTGAACTGATTTCCGGAAAGAAAGCCATAAGGCCTGACATAGCCGGCCTTATGGGAGCCTATGGGGCAGCGCTGGTCGCTCATGAGAGATATGAAGAGGGATACAGCAGCACTCTATTGAGTGAGGACAGACTTTCAAAGTTTAGCATGGAAGTATCAATGAGAAGATGTAATCTTTGTGGCAATAACTGCTTATTAACTATAAATAAATTTCAGGGAAACAAGGAATTTGTATCGGGTAACAGATGCGAAAAGGGCGCAGGCATTGAAGAGAAAAAGGAAAATGTTCCAAACCTTTATGATTTCAAGTATAAAAGGCTTTTTTCCTATGTTCCGTTAAAACAGGATCAGGCATACAGGGGAACGATAGGAATTCCTCGTGTGTTGAATATTTACGAGAACTATCCGTTTTGGTTTACATTTTTTACAGAACTCAAATACAGGGTGGAGTTGTCTCCAAGATCATCAAAAAAGGTCTATGAGCTTGGCATTGAAACTATACCTTCAGAGTCTGCATGTTATCCAGCAAAGCTTGTGCATGGACACATTATGAGCCTTATAAACAGAGGTGTGGATATTATTTTCTATCCATGTCTTCCATATGAGACAAATGAGTACAAGGATGCGGATAATCATTATAATTGTCCTATAGTTACTTCATATCCTGAAGTGATCAAGAATAATATGGATGTGATAAAGGAAAGCGGAATAGTATTCATGAACCCGTTTTTGCCTTTAGATAATAAGAAACGCTTAACACAGAGGCTTTACGAGGAGTTTAACCTATTTGGCATTACCATGGCTGAAATTAAAAATGCTGCGGAAAAGGCATGGAAAGAGATTGAGAAGGTCAAGCAGGATATAAGGAATAAGGGAGAAGAAATCCTTAAATATCTTGAAGAGACAGGTGGTAAGGGTATAGTGCTTGCAGGAAGGCCTTATCATATTGACCCTGAAATCAATCATGGAATACCAAACATCATTACCAGCTTTGGTATAGCTGTTCTTACTGAGGATTCAATTGCACATCTTGGTAATGTGCAAAAGCCATTGAGGGTAGTTGACCAATGGATGTATCACTCAAGATTGTATAGGGCGGCAAGCTTTGTCAAGGACAGGAAAGACCTTGAGATTATTCAGCTTAACTCATTTGGTTGTGGACTTGATGCTGTTACCACCGACCAGGTTGAAGAGATATTAGCCAGCAGAGGTAAGATTTATACCGTTTTGAAAATAGATGAAATAGATAACCTAGGAGCTGCAAAAATTCGTATTCGATCCCTTAAGGCCGCAATGGACGAAAGGGATAAGAACGGTTATGAGCTTGCTGATGGAGATTCGGGTTGCAAAAAAGTTATGTTTACCAGAAAGATGAGAAAAAGGCATACAATTATTATTCCTCAGATGTCTCCAATTCACTTTCAGTTCCTTGAAGAGGCGTTTAATGCTTCGGGTTATAATGTTGAGATTCTGCCGTCAGTTGACCGCAATGCAGTAGATGAAGGTCTTAAGTATGTAAATAATGACGCGTGTTATCCTTCTATTATTGTTGTTGGGCAGGTTCTTGAGGCGTTAAAATCAGGTAAGTATGATTTGAATAATACCTCGGTGATGATAAGTCAAACGGCTGGTGGTTGTAGGGCAACCAACTATATTGGTTTCTTGAGGAAAGCATTAAAAAATGCCAATATGTCTCATATTCCGGTTATTTCCTTGAACTTTGCCGGGCTTGAGAAAAATCCCGGGTTTAAGAAAACACCAGGGCTATTAAACAAGGTTTTGATCGGCTTGGTATATGGAGATCTTTTGATGAGGGTGCTTTACAGGGTCAGACCTTATGAAAAGATAAAAGGATCTGCGAATCTTTTATATAATTCATGGGTTCAAAAATGTAAAGAGTCAATTAGAAGTGGAAAACACAGTACTTTTAAAGAGAATATATATAAAATAGTCGAAGAGTTCGACAATTTAAAAATCAATAATGTTGAAAAACCAAAGGTTGGTCTGGTGGGTGAAATACTTGTTAAATTCCATCCGACAGCTAACAATAACATTGTTGATATAATCGAAAGAGAAGGCGCAGAAGCTGTAATGCCAGATTTGGTTGATTTTCTGCTCTACTGTGCCTACGACAGTAATTTTAAACATGAGTATCTATCAGACAGGAAAATGACAAAAGTAATAAAGAACTATGCTATCGACTTTATCGAGTTTTACCGAAAAGATATGCGAAAGGCACTTGAAAAGAGTAAACGTTTTCATGCACCTTGTTCAATTTATCAGCTTGCGGATCTTGCATCAGAGGTATTGTCTTTAGGCAATCAAACAGGAGAGGGATGGTTCTTGACGGCTGAAATGATAGAGTTGATTAACAGTGGAGCTCAAAATATAGTTTGTATGCAGCCCTTTGCGTGTCTTCCAAACCATGTTACAGGCAAGGGAATGATCAAGGAGCTTAAGAACAGATATCCCAAGGCCAATATTACTGCTGTGGACTATGACCCTGGAGCTAGTGAGGTTAATCAGCTGAACAGGATAAAGCTCATGATGTCGGTGGCTTTTAAGAACTTTGAATCGAGTGAAAAAAGCCGGAGTGAGGAAGTGGAGATTTACCCGGTAGTAAATAGCAAAAAGACCTTGGAAACAACTATATAGGTATTGATTTTAAGGAGTGAAATTAGAAAACTACTTTGGATTACCAAAGTAGTTTTTTATGTAAAGTTTATGATATTTTCATAGTTATATGTTTATTGCGGATTAAACTTGAACTTTAGAAAAATCGGAATCTATGCAACTTTACACGTTTTGGGATTTAATAAAACCTTGAGGTCTCAACTCGAAAGTCACATATAATTACAAGGGGTTTGGCAATAATAGGACATTATCAATACTTAAAATGTTCAAATAGGGGTCGTTGTTATTGGAGTTCTTGATGAACTTCAAACCCTGCAAACGATTTTGATGACCGCAGCAGTCACATTGGAAATTAAGTCCGTTGAGCTTGGAAATTTCAACTTCAGATAGATTAAGGATTACAGATTTGCAATTGTAGCACTTTAATGTCTTAAAGTCATACATACTAATTAATCCTCCTTTTAGTTAATTGATTAAATTCTGTAGATTTGTTTAGTGAATATATGCAATGCAAAAGACAAAATTAATTTCATACGAAGCACAACCAAAACTAATTTTATACGAAGCACAACCAAAATAAAAGCAATAGACTTAAATTATGCTTATTTGACACAAAAATCTAAAGAGTAAATCATTTTGTTGCTTTAATACTTGAATTAAATCCGACTGGAAACTAAGTGATTACATGTTGTGGTTTAAAATTGAATATTTCAGTCAATCATTATAAGTAGACCACTTGCATAGAATATATAATAAATATCCCTCAAAAGGAGATACACATACATTATATATTTTTTTACAGAATTAATCAATAGATGTCATAAAAAAAGTTTAGAAAGAATATTATTATAATTAACAAATAAAAAACTTACAATGGATAAGGCTAGAGTATCCACAAACGGAGGACAAAATGAGAAAGAGGTATAAGTACAAAAAAGCAAGAGCGATAGGTTTTACAGTAATAAAGATAATAATGATAGTAGTTGGGGCGATCCTTGCTATAAAAATAGGGGTAGCCGGTGGGAATCTTCTTTACAGTTCCGACAAAGCAATTATTGCAAGTGTTGATGTGGAAAATTACAGGTCTGCATTGAAAAATTCCCTGCCCATAATAGACACAATTTATAACAGTGGAACATCAAGCCGTTCATTATCCGGGCAGATAAAAGGAATTGTAAATGATGTATTTCACTTTGATCTGAACAGCCCTATAACAATTCTGAATGCTCAATCTCCAATATTCTTTAACTATTATAATAATGATTACCGTAAACTTCTGACACAAAAGGAGGCCACCAATCCTAAACAGTTTAATTTTTCGGAAATTGCAAAGGAAGATGAAGCCGATCAATATGCAGAACCGGTAATAAGCAGCATATACATAGACGAATCTGAAGAAAGCGACCTTACTGATGACGATGCGGTTTCATACGGCAAAATAGCTATTAACAATGAGACTAAACTAAATATAAATATTGAAGAAATAATGAAAGAACCTCTGAAGCTGGATTTTAGTAAGAAAGGGCCGGAGGTACTGATTTACCATACCCATACAACGGAAAGCTTTTTGAAAGATATCAGCCAGTTGGGTAAGGCTGGTGTCCCAAGCAGGACAAATGATAACCGCTGGAACGTCGTTCGGGTGGGGGAGGAACTTGCACAGATTTTAAGGAAGGAATACGGCATAGAAGTAATACATAATGCAACAGTACACGATTATTCAGGGACTTCCGGCGCTTATGGAAGGTCACTTAACACTGCAACCAACATAATAAAAAGCTATCCTTCAATAAAAATAGTTATTGATCTTCACAGAGATGCTCTCAAAAGTGAAAAGTTGAGAGTTGTGACTGATGTAAAAGGGAAGAAAGCTGCAAAAATAATGTTTGTTATGGGTACAAACGCAACAGGACTAGATCATCCAAACTGGAAGGAAAACATAAAACTTGCCATAACACTTCAGCAAAAATTGAATGAAAAATATCCGGGTTTAACAAGACCTATATTTATTAGTCCGAACAGATTTAACCAGCATCTTACAAATGGATCAATGATTGTTGAAATAGGAGGGGATGGAAATACGATGGGCGAGTGTCTTGAAAGCGTGAAATATCTGGCAGAGGTCATAAATGAAGTTGTAAATAATAAATAAAACTTATTTGGGCAATAATATAGTTGTGTATATTGAACGCGATAAAGATTTTTTATCGCGCTTCAATTTCCTTAATACAATTAGGTATGACTAAAATATATATTCATACTTTGGATAACGAAAAAACTTGATTTGATAATGTTTTCAAAATATGAGAATAGGATGTTGTTTTTTTCGTTATCCCTTAGTAATAATAAATTTATCGGAGATAATGATGAACAGAGTTCAGAGATTCAGAGAGATTCGTCACTTCAGGTTGAAGCTGGCTATGACATTTTTGTTTTTTGTATTAATACTTTGTTTAGGGATTGGTGCTGCGGATTACTCCATGAGTGGTTTGCTTAATGACAAGAAGGGTTTTGGCATCATCTCTGTTAATCCCTATGGCGAAGATTATTACAGAATAAGCTTTTTTGATAATGCTATATATATTAATACAAAATATATAGCAAGGGATTATAAACGCGTAACTGATTGGTTTGAAATGAAAAAGCTCCATCTGGGCGTTAAGGAATGATAGATTATCTAATTAATATATAAAGCTATTCCTAAATATTTCAAAATATATTTACAATAATTTGCTTTTTGTGTATAATACTATGTATAAAGTGACATAATCAGACAAAACTTGAGCGCTTACATTGTTGTTCCATTCAATAGGAATTGCAGAAATGTAGTAGGCACTTAATTACTTGATATGAGGTAATTGCGGTGTTTTTTTCGTGTTTTTGGAATTATAATCTGTACAACTGTATTCAATCTGTATACAAATCCGTTTTGTCCGAGGTGAATATTTAATGAAGAAAATTATTACCATTATTTCATTGGTTTTAATAATATTTTGTAATTCTGCTATTTCTAGTTTTGGATATCAGGAAAAAGAGAGCACAATTGTTTATGCAGGTTCATCTGATTTCAGGTCGGAAGTTATTTCAATTTCACACAAACAAGGATATGTACTGGGATTGAAAGGTGTTTTGAAAACGGAAAACATAAGGTTCAATGCCCGATTCAAAGATTCTACCAGCTGTGAAATAACCGGCAGTCAATGCCATTGGTCTTTCGATAAGGCTGATATTGCCCGATATGAAAATGGTGAAGTAAAGATACTCAAGGCAGGAATAACTACTGCGACAGTTTCAGTAGGTGGGGGTTCCACCACATTGCTGTTATTGGCAAAGGAAAATGAAAGTGACAATTATGTATTATATGAGGAGAAGTTTGACGGCTTACCTGATGGGACTATGCCCAAAGGCTGGACAAGGCTCGAGGGGGTTAGTCCTTCGAAGTCCGGGGTGAAAAAAGGCGCATTTGAAATTGATGCCAGATCAAAACCTGATAATCCGGTAAGGATTTTGATGCCTGGTTATTTAAGTATATTTGGCAATTATATGATTGAAGCTGACATAACCTGCAAGTCAGCAAATGACAATTTAAGATGGAACTCAATAATGTTCAGGATACAAAATGGTAACTACCCATATTACCAGATGGCAGTGAGAAAAAATGCTACTTTGGTTAACGGGGTCGAGTTTGCGGAGCGTAATTCTTCAAATGCATGGAATGTCATGCAAAGGGCCTTTTATTATGAAGAAATAAAGGATACAAAAATGTATCGCTACAAGGTCAAGGCATATGACAACAGGATACAGGAATTGATTAATGATGTTCCTATGATAGAGATGCATGTGGATGGAATATACCCTACAGGTGGGATAGGGTTTCAGGCCAACGGATGCGTAATGAGAATAGACAACGTAAGAATAACCCTATTGGACGCGCCTCTGAATACATTGAAAAGGCCTGAAGATAATTATTCAAGAGTTTGGGAACCTGATACTAAAATTGCCATGGCACCGTCAATAGTCACGGAAATAAAAAATGAAAAGCAGTTTGAAGATTTAATATCCAAAGGACAAGCCGCAACAGCTATTCTTACTATTAATAAAAATCTGGAGGTTTTAGGAGAAAATCCGGAAAATGTAATTGGTAATGTAAAATCAATGTATGAAGCGATGAAATCAAAAATAATACCTGCGTTCAGGGTAAACGACCCTGTTGCAGTAATGGAAATAACCGAATATTTAAAGGGTAATGCAATAGAGGATGCCTTCATTGTTTCAAAATCTCCAGAGCTTGTTAAACTTGCGAGAGAAAACTACTTATTCATAAGGGGAATAGTTGAATTTGAAAATTTACCCCAGAATGTGGATATAAGTGAACTGATGAATATAAGAAATACCACAAACATTAATCAGGCAAAGATTGCCATAATCCCTTCAGAAGCTGCCACAAAAAGCAATGTCCAGTATCTTCAACAGAGGTTATTTACTGTATGGACTAAAGAAAAAGTAAAAGATGAGGATTCGGAGCAAAAACTTGTTACACTTCACAAGATGATTACGGCAGGAGCAAACGGTATTGTAACTGATGTGCCGGAAAAGGCAACGCAGGCATTGGCTTTGTATAGGTATAATACAACTATTATCAGAAAGCCATTTTCAATTGCTCACAGAGGTGTTCCAAGCCTTGCACCTGAAAACACAATCGAAGGAGCTAAGCTTGCCTTTCAACTCGGTGCAGATATGGTTGAAAATGACATAAGAATAACAAAGCGAGGAGCCGATGGAAAACAGAATTTAATATTAATGCACGATTATACTATTGATCGAACTACCAACGGTAAGGGCAATGTTGCAGACAAAACACTTGAGGAATTGAGCAGATATCTGGCAAACAAACAGTTTCCTGCAAAATATCCTATGGCAAGAATTCCAACGCTTAACCAGTATGTGGAAAGTTTTACAGGAAAAAATCAAGTGCTTTTCGTAGAAATTAAAGATACTAATCCCGCAGCGGTTGATCGCTATATTGAATACTCAAAAAAATTAGGAACAGAGGAACATTTGGTGACTATTTCAGCATATGACGAGCAACTGAAAATAACACAGCAGCAAATGCCGGAAATGTCACTTGGCTATCTTCGCAGTGGATATGATTTTAAATTTAATACTTATTGGTCACTACGCTATGTTTTGTGGCAGGTTCAGACACTTAACTCAAGCATTATGCCCGATTATAATGCTGTTGACAGGAAGTTTATTGAAGTTGCCCGGCACAGAGGTATGAATGTCTGGGTTTGGGGATTTACCGACAAAGATACAATTATTAAGTACTTTAAAATGGGAGTATGCGGAATGACAACGGATTGTGCGCAGGTGTTTTCTGACTGGGCAGCAGAAATTATTCCAAAACAAGGCAGTATGTCCATGAAGTGCGGAATAACTGCATCACTTGATGCTGATGTTAAAACATATAGAGGAGAGATCAAAGGTGTTGAGCCTGATATTGTGATTATTAGTGGCGGTGATGTTATTGGGGTGAACGGTAACAGGATTATTTCAAAAAAAACCGGGACGGCTTATGTATTGCTCCGTTATACAGCAAAGCTATCAGACAGGGAAGACGATACCTACGATATTTACACGCAACCTGTGAAAATTCAGGTTGAGTAGGTAAAATGCTATCATTAACACAGATTGTATTGCATCGTTCAAGTTCAAATATACTGCATGAATAGGTGCTCGTAGACTTATTACCGATAAAGCTGCAGGAGTTAAATGAATAACTTCACATCTTGACATCAAAATCATTTAAAAGCATTCATTATCTTTAAAGATTATGTTAAAAGTTGGTTGTATTATATAAATCTTGTTTGCTGGAATAAAAAGTGTTGAAATAAATAAGCTTGTAATTTAAAATAAAAGGCATAGAGGTTCCATCTAAGGAAACCTTGGAAAAGAGTTTAGGAGGGTAAAGAAGTGGTAGAAGAAAAAAATGAAGAGGAACAGATAGTACTGGAGGAAGAAAGAATTTGGAAAGGTGAAAAATTGGTAATGGTAATAATTACAGGTTTTATAGGCCTGGATGTTATCAGTCAGTTGATGAATTTATTTACCGGTAATTTTCGAAATCTAGGAACCGGGATTGTAAGGCTTGTGCTTGCCTGTATTCTGTGTAATTTCCTACATAAGGGATATAAAGGTGCTAAAGTTCTTACTATAGTTTTATCACAGGTTTCCATAATTATGGGTCTTGTGGTGCTTGGTACGTTTAATAATTCGGTGTTGAAACTGTATACTTATTTGATTATAGGATTTGACTTATTTGTAGTTGTTATGTTGGCTTTTTCAAGAAATGTACGTGAATTTCTTATCTATCAACAATACAAACGGGAAAGTAAAGCCTGGTGGAAGTAATAGCAATAAATACCTTAAACCGAAGATTGTGTAGTCTACCGAAAAACAAAAATCCCCGGATGATACCCCGGGGATTTTCGTTTATCTTTATAAATTTCAATCAAGAATTATTATTGTGGTATTTTAAGCATTCCAAGTAAATATCCTCTTAATGTTCCAAAGTCTAAAGAATTTACTCCGCCATCAGCATTAACATCAGCTGCATCCATATTTACCGCTACTGAAGTAGGAATCCTAAGTAGAATTTGCTTTAATAATCCATAGTCAATAGCATTGATTGAATTATCATTATTGATATCACCACGTTTAAATGATGAATTTGTAGGTGTGGGTGTAGGTGATTGAGGAGTAGGTGTACTGGTATTTTGAGGTATGTTGCCGTAGAATTGAACCATACCGGCCAAAGCACCAACTAAACCTGCATTATAGTCTATTCCAACTTCAGAACATGTATATTTGTCTGTCAAATCAGTATATGTATCGCCGCTATCGGGACCACCAACAAGTGCACCGGTTAACACGTTCTTTGCAGGATTCTTCCAATCATTCCAACCTACGTATCCGCTGGCTGCTCTGTGATGTGGGTGTTTTGGGTAGTTGGATCCAAAACCGATTATATAAGACATGTTGGCTGGATTGTTACCCAAAATATAATCTATTTGTGATTTGGCAAAGGCCTTTGACGAATCATCTTTGTATAGCTTGTGGTATACCAGTGCAAGCAAAGATTCAGCAGCGGTATATCTTAAAGTACCCCAAGAATCCAGTATTTTTAATCCGCCACCTGAAGTAGTTACGCCGTTTTTCCAATGTGACAAGCTGAAATCCAAGGCATCTTTGTATTTTGAATCTCCAGTTGCTTCAGCTCCAACTGCTGCTACAGCAAGCTTCATATCGTTCCAGCAAATGGTCCAGTTTGTAGCTGGTGAAGGTACCCATGTATTAGCATCGCTTAAGTAGGAGTTGTTTTTTTCTATAACGTACAACCACATTGCAGCCCATGCCATGTCATCTTTCCAATCACTTGATGAATAAAACGCATCTCCGTTTCCAACTCCAGGGTTGTTTTTACCAAGTGCATATAGTTCTTTTGCATGGGTAAGACATTTTTCCGCATATGCTGAATCAATATCCTTGTAATTCAAGTACATGAGTGAAAGAGCACCGCTATATAAACCGCATACATCAGCTGCTCCTTGCCCGGAACCCATATAGCGCTTTGTTGATCTTGAACCTGTTTGTAACTCCGGTGGTCCCCAATAATCGTGATCGGAAGGATCACCAACGTGGTAATAATATTTTGTAGCACTTTCACGGCATCTCATAAAATAATCGGTAAAATACTTGAGAGTGGATAACATCTTATTAGTGTTTCCCGATGCATCAAAAGCATCTTTGAATTCATACAGTGACCAGCCCAGAATTGAAGCTGAGTAGCCGTTTGTTATACCGAATTTGATATGATCTCCACAATCATGAAAGCCTCCCGTAAGATCAAGGCCAATGTCATTTCCGTCGGTGGTATGACATGCAGACCTCCAACTGAATACATTGTCGGCTGCTACATCTTTCCCGCACTTGTTTGCGTCATAAAACCAAATCGAATCCTTTAGAGCTTCAGGATAACTAGAACTGGATATACTTGCCGCCGATACGTTTAAAACCGGCGTAATAGCAGTTGTGAGTGACAACGCAACCGCTATAAAAATTGAACCTACTTTTTTCATTTTACTGATCCCCTCCCAAAAATATTTGTAAATCAATTATAAAAACTTTCCTATCAATATCTAGTGAACCCAATTAGTATGAAATATATTAAGAATATCAGTTCAATAGACATATGTACATGATTTCTCAAAAGGAAAGAAAAATGAATGTAAAATATTCCTTGAGATACATGTGATAAGAAATTTTTTTGTCTATAAGATAATAATACTATATTATTTGCCAATCAACAACCTTAAATTGTAAGCAACTAATAAAAAAGTGCATGTACAAAATATGCAGTATAAGAATAGCATATTGGTTGGGCTTGTGCTATAATTTAAATGATTGAATTTTTTTGAAATGAGGGGACTTGATGGAGAAATTCTATTTTTTCTTTATATTTGGAGCCGGGTTGTTTTCAATAGTGGCATCCATCTTTAATTGGGATTGGTTTTTTGAGAACCGTAAGGCAAGGTTATTTGTTTCTTTGTTTGGGAGAACAGGGGCAAGAGTGTTCTACATAATTCTGGGTTTATTTGTTGTTGCTTTGTCTTTTGGTATCCTCTAGCATATAAAGGAAAAACTATTAGGATTGCCAAATCAAATCTGTTGACTAATAGTAATTTTACTTTCCTGAGGAATCAAAATTATAAAAAAGTCGGCTTCGCCGATTTAAAGCCAGGGTATTTCTCTGCAGCAAACAACCTTGCGGTAGACTTTTTTGATGCCAGAAAGTAATGTACTTTCTTAGGCATTAAAAAATGGGGCTTTAGTGATAAATCTTTTTATCCTAAGCCCCATAGTTTTGAAAACATTTAGCTGTTCTCAACTATTTTGCTGATTAAGTGATAAGGAAATATTCTGTCATAGTTGAGCTTTTTGGCAAATGTAAATAGTTCTTTCTGGTAAGTTGGATTTATTTTTCCCAACGCTGCCATAACAATACGCTTTGAGTCCGGAAGGATCACTATCGACGTTACTTCATCCAATACAAATTCTTTTGTTCCTGAAAGGTAATCTGCTAATAATCGAGAGGTTGCATCCCCGCTTCTGTATGCATCTATTGCATGATTTAGATATTGGGAGGCAGAATCAGGATTATCCTGTGCTAGATAAAGCAAAAGAAAGTATGAACCATCAAAGTGATTTTCTGTGGCGATTTGTGAAGCTTTATCAAATTCTCCGTTAATAAGCGCACTTTCAAAGTCAAACTGGGGAGTCCCAAGCCCTTCAACAGAAGCACCGTATGCAGATGTATCGTTTGAACAATAAGCAAGCACACCGTTTAAATAACTGCTCCACGTTTGCATAAGTTCTCCATCAGCTGACCCGATACGTGTCAGATAAGTAGAAATAGAATTTTGGGCACTGGTAGAATCGTTTTGAGCCATATGCAGGAGTATTTCTTCTGCTATCAGTTTTCCGTCATATGGATTGGAAAGTTGTTGCGACTTGTTTTCCTGCAATAGCAGGTCATACTTTCCTTGTGCCAGCATAGCGTCTTTTAGCACCGAATTAAAGGAGCTCTGGTCCGGAAGAGCTTCAACAGCTTTTTGTGCATAAAGTAAAGCCTTTTCATAGTTTCCGTCGGATAACATTTGATAAGCCAATCCATGATAGCCAAAAGGACATGGGTCATTGCCATCAATTGATTTTAGGAGTAATTTCTCCGAATCTTTTGGGTTCTCTGAAATCCTGCTCAGCAGATAATATAAGGCTTTATTGTCTTTTTCGTTTTCCAGATAAGAAGAGTATGCTCCTTCTAAATCATGTGATGGATCATATGATTCCATATAGTCTTGATAAGCCCGGTGCCAGTTGATTAATATAGGCCTTTCATCTAATCTTGTTTTTAAGTGCGCAATAGCGCTATCCTTATCAGAATAATTTAAATATGTATAAATGTTTATTTCATTATCGGGTTCGTAGTTTAGCCTGGCCTTTGTATAGGACAAAATATCCCCGGAATCAAGGGTATTTAAAATGTCCGCGTAATATGAAGTTAACTCACTTTCATTTAACTGGATAAATTGAGACTTGATTTTTTTAGAACCCTCTTCCATCATAATAGTTTCTGGAAACTCTTCAAAAAGGTAATCCACACTATCTAATTTGTAAAAGTGTTGTCCTGCATAGTAACGGTAAGGGGGCTTATAATTTGCGCTATCTATCTCTTCAACTGTGTACTGCGTTTCCTGCCAAAGAAATACCGCAACTTTATCCGGATTAATAACAAAAATAGGTTTATTTACAGGTCGTGTCCAAAAGGGCGTCTTAATATTAACCGTCAGGTTTTGTTCGTCGGAATTCAGATCCAATATATCCACTTTTAGAGTGCCTTCAGGAAGTTTAATTGCTTGTCTGCTCATGGGAGCAAGATTAAATTTATCTCCGTTTACTTCAATTGAATAAGGTTGATTCAATCCGTTTACAAGATACACTTCTCTTGAAAAACCCAGTAAGAAAGCGTTTATAATATAAATCATTAATCCGATTACAATCAGTGCGGGGAAAATGATTTTAGGAAGTATAAAAGGTAAGGCCACAGGTTTTTTATTATTTGATTTTGCTGAAATCAACTTCCCCTTGACACTTCGGGAACTATCATAATTGCGTTGGGATTTCTTACGGTATGTACGCAGTGTTTTATCATTTTTATATTCAGGGAATGCATTTTCGCATTCCTCAATTACTTGCAATGCTGATCTGTGATCACCGATAAACTGAAACGATTCGACAAGCAGGAAAATATAATAGAGTTTATTGGAGAGTCTTTCCTGATTTATATGATTGAGATAAGGTTTAGCTTTATCAGGCTTCAGATTTTTCATAAGAGCCTCTGCTAAATTTTCTCCGACATCTCGGTCTTGTTTTATGGAAAGTGAAGCATTAAAGGCTGCTTCTGCTTCTTCAAACTGATTGAAAAAAGAATGCACCAAGCCTAATTGGTTCATTATTTCTGCGTTATAAGAACAATGCATTCTAATATCACGAGATATTGAACTAAGTCTGTCAGTATCCCTGAAATAGGCTATTGACTGAAGAAGTTCTGTGGCAGCTTCAACATTATTTGGATCCTGAAGCCACTTTGAGTGAAGGGAATCAATGGTTCCTTTCAGATGGTTTTCCCATTCCTTAAGACTTATAACTCTGTGCTTTTTGCAGCAGGAGCATTCATCTATAACCCTTTTTTCACCTAAAGGAATAATGGGGATAAATACAAACACAAAAAATTTTGTGGTGTCATAAGACCTTAATTGAGTGCTCTTACCACAAAATTCGCATATACCCTGACGGGTATGTTCATTTTTTTTGCCATAATACCAACTACCAATACCATTAAGTGTATAAGGCAAGCACTACACCTCCAATATTATTTTTATAGTGTTACAGGTTTGCAAAAATAAATTTTTAACAGGCATTATTGTCTTCATAATATTATATGCACTCCATCTGCCTTTACCTCATAAATTCCAGATCTTAATTCAGCTAAGAGGTACTGGCAATGGATTACGTTAACGCGTTACATAATACATTATATCATCACAAAAATAAAGTGACAATTATTGATAAGAAATCAAGGAAACAAATTCCACAAAAACTAAGCTTGGTGCAAATAAATGGTAAATTTACATTGCCACAGCTAATCAAGAAAAATAAATGAAAAATAGCCTGTTCACAAAAAAGTTCTTGTGTTATAATTATATGCTGATGTAGTTGTAACATAAGAACTTCCTTTATATTGGAGGCTGAATTAATGGCAAGTGAAAGACAAAAGAAAATAAGAAATTTCTGTATAATTGCTCATATAGACCACGGTAAATCAACTCTAGCAGACAGAATGCTTGAGGAAACCGGGGTGCTTACAAAACGAGAAATGGAAGATCAGATTTTAGACAATATGGATATTGAGCGTGAGCGTGGTATTACTATAAAATCGCAGGCTGTCAGGATGGTTCATAAAGCTCAGGATGGAGAGGAATATATTCTGAACCTTATAGACACACCGGGGCATGTCGATTTTAACTATGAGGTTTCAAGGAGTCTGGCTGCCTGTGAGGGTGCAATTCTGGTTGTTGATGCTGCACAGGGAATAGAGGCTCAGACGTTGGCCAATGTATATCTTGCGCTTGAACACAACCTTGAGATATTGCCTGTTATAAATAAGATTGATCTGCCCAGTGCGCAGCCGGAGCACGTTAAAAAAGAAGTTGAGGATGTTATCGGCCTTGATGCAAGCGAGGCTCCATTGATATCTGCAAAGAATGGGCTCAATATCAGAGAGGTTCTTGAAAAGGTGGTAAAGGTGGTTCCCTGTCCGGAAGGGGATGAAGAAGCACCTTTACGTGCGCTTATATTTGATTCTTATTATGACAGCTATAAGGGTGTTATTGTCTATACGAGAATTAAAGAAGGAAAGGTAAAGGTCGGCGATGAAATACGTATGATGTATACCAAAAAGGATTTTGTGGTTACAGAAGTAGGATATTTCAGACCGGGAGCCTTAACTCCAAGCGCTGAGCTTAAAGCCGGAGAAGTTGGATACATCGCCGCAAGTATTAAGAATGTGAAGGATACAAGGGTGGGAGATACAGTTACGTTAACTGAGAATCCTGCCAAAGAGCCACTTCCGGGATATAAGAAGGTAAATCCTATGGTGTTTTGTGGAATTTATCCCGCTGACGGTTCGAAATATGGTGACTTGAGGGATGCGCTTGAAAAGCTCCAATTAAATGATGCGTCATTGACATTCGAGCCGGAGTCTTCCGTAGCTTTAGGATTTGGTTTCAGGTGTGGTTTTCTAGGACTACTTCATATGGAAATAATACAGGAGCGTCTTGAAAGGGAGTATGACTTTGACCTCGTTACTACTGCCCCAAGTGTTATATATAAGATTACAAAGACCGATGGAGAAAAATTGTCAATAGACAATCCTACTAATTTACCGCCCACAGCTGAAATTGAAAGCATGGAGGAGCCGGTTGTAAAAGCTACAATAATGTCTCCTACCGAGTTTGTTGGAAATATAATGGAGCTATCCCAGGAACGCCGTGGGGTATATAAGGACATGAGTTATATTGATGAAGGCAGGGTAATGCTGACTTATGAAATGCCTTTAAATGAAATTATATATGATTTTTTTGATGCATTAAAATCAAGGACAAAGGGTTACGCTTCCTTGGACTATGAACTTTTAGGATACAGGGAATCGGATCTTGTTAAGCTGGATATAGTTTTAAACGGAGATGTGGTGGATGCACTTTCGTTTATAGTCCATAAGGACAAGGCATACGCAAGAGGAAGAAGAATAGCCGAAAAGCTTAAGGATACCATTCATAAGCAGCAGTTTGAGATACCAATACAAGCTTGTATTGGTGGCAAAATAATTGCCAGAGAGACTGTAAAGGCATATAGAAAAGACGTATTGGCCAAGTGTTACGGTGGGGATATAACCAGAAAAAGGAAACTGTTGGAAAAACAAAAAGAAGGAAAAAAGAGAATGCGTCAGGTAGGAAGTGTGGAAGTTCCGCAGGAAGCCTTTATGAGCGTTCTCAAGCTGGATTCCTAAAGGTGTGTATTGATATGGAAAAAGGAAAGAGCATTGGCTTGTATATTCATATACCTTTTTGCAGATCCAAATGTTTTTACTGCGATTTTAACTCTTTTGCATGCAGGGATGAGCTTATCCCTGCATATTTTAATGCTCTGCAAAAAGAAATCGGTATGTATGCAAAAAAACTTGAGAATTATACTATAAAGACCATATTTATCGGAGGTGGAACACCTTCGGCCGTTGATGCCCAATATCTATCGGAAATTTCAGAACTTATAAATAAGGAATTGAATAGGGACAAAGCATCAGAAATCAGTATTGAAACAAATCCCGGAACTCTTACTTATGAAAAACTTCTGACCTACAGGAACATGGGTGTGAACAGATTGAGCATTGGTCTTCAGGCATGGCAGGACAATATACTTGGAAAGCTTGGAAGAATACATACGGCAAAGGAGTTTGAAGAGAATTTTCAATTGGCAAGAAAAGCAGGTTTTAGAAATATTAATGTGGATCTGATATTTGGAATTCCCGGGCAGTCTTTTGGGGAATGGTCCGAGACTATGAAAAGTGTTGCGGGACTTGAGCCGGAGCACATGTCCTGCTACAGCCTTAAGATTGAAGAGGGTACTGTTTTTGGTAATAAGCTGGAAAAAGGGGAACTTGTACCTATAGATGATAATATTGACCGGGAAATGTATAATTTCTGTAAATCCCATTTGAAAGATAAGGGGTATAAACACTATGAGATATCAAATTTTGCAAAACCGGGATACGAATGCCGGCACAATCTGGTATACTGGAATGAGGAAGAGTATGTAGGGATTGGGGCGGGTGCCCATTCTTTTTTTGAAGGCATACGCTATAATAACTTTTATGATATTGATAGTTATATTTCAAGTATTTTTGCCGGTGAGATCCCCTCTGAAAATTCCGAGGTCATAAATAGAAAGGGAAGAATGGCTGAATTTATGATTCTGGGGTTAAGGCTTATAGACGGTATAAGAATGGATGATTTTAAACTTAGGTTTGGTGAAGATATTTATAATGTGTATGGTGATGAAATAAGTAAGCTTAAAGACAGGGGATTGATTGTTGTTAAGGATGGGTCAGTAAGTCTTAGTTCTGTAGGACTTGACTTGGCAAATCAGGTGTTCATGGAATTTGTGTAGGAAATTTTAAACTTACTGAAAGTGGTATATTATTTGGGTGA
The DNA here is from genome assembly GCA_964564015.1 of uncultured Acetivibrio sp. GTDB lineage: Bacteria > Bacillota > Clostridia > Acetivibrionales > Acetivibrionaceae > Acetivibrio. Next base: position 65,651 of record CAZLZR010000015.1, on the reverse strand, counting down.
AGAAAAATATGGAAGAAACATTGTGAAGCAAGTTGTAGATCCCGTTAATAGGACGAGGAAAGGGAGAACATTGTAATTACATGTCCTACTTAAAGTCGGAATTGAATTAAAAGATTAAATCAGGGAGACCGCAGAAAATAATTAGTGCGAATAATAATGCAATCTAAAAGCAAATAATACCCATAAAAATATCTTGACAAAAGAAAAATCCGGTGGTATTTTTAAAATAGTATTAGCACTCATTAAGGTAGAGTGCTAACAAAAGGAGAGAGAATGATGTTTTTGGACGATAGGAAGAAGTTGATTTTACATGCAATTATCGACGATTACATCAGTACCGCAGAGCCTATAGGTTCGAGGTCGGTTTCGAAAAAGCACGAATTAGGCCTTAGTTCCGCCACAATAAGAAATGAAATGGCGGATCTTGAAGAGATGGGATATCTTATACAGCCGCATACATCGGCTGGCAGAATACCCTCAGACAAGGGCTACAGGTTTTATGTAGATCAGCTTATGAAGGCCTGTGAACTTACTGTTGAAGAGATAAACATTATAAAGAGTGAAATGGAGACAAAGATAAATGAGTTGAGTCAACTTCTCAAACAAGCATCTGCTACTATGTCCCGTTTTACGAAGTATACCTCTATGGCAGCAACACCTGAAAGAAAAAACAATGTTTTAAAGGCTGTTCAGGTTGTTCCTATCGAAAGAGGCAGTGCGCTGGTGGTTGTGGTAACCAATGCAGGAATTGTTAAAAACAGTCTGGTCAAGATACCGGAAACGGTTTCTCCGGAATTTTTAATAAGGGTTTCAAATATTTTTAATGATAAATTAAGCGGTCTTACACTAGAACAAATTAATATAGTAGTTATACGAGAAATCGAATTTTTGATAGGATCTTCCCAGGAGATATTGCTGCCCATTTTAAATGGAGTTACTGAGTGCATTAATCAGATTGATTCCTCAGAGGTATATCTTGATGGTACAACAAATATATTAAATTACCCTGAGTTCAGTGATGTAGTAAAAGCAAGGGAGTTTCTAAACCTTATGGATACCAAGGACTTATTGTCTTTGGTTCTGAGCAGCATAAGCAGTGGTGACAAAAGCGATATAAACATTCATATCGGCAAGGAAAACAAGATTGAGGAGATGCAGGATTGCAGCCTTATTACTGCCACATATAATTTGGGAGGCATTGTTATTGGGACTATCGGGATAATAGGTCCCACCAGGATGGAATATGCCAGGGTGCTTGCAGCAATGAATTATGTGAGAAGGAAGATTAATGAAGAGATTGACAGAATAATAGGTACAAACTTCAAAGATTTAGATAGAGGCAAGAACTTATAATCAAAGAGGAGGGTTAACATATTCCAATGAAAAGAAAAGACGATTTTCAAAATGATAATGAACAAGATATGAATAAAGCTGATTCTATAGCCCAGGGTAATGGAGAAGAAGTTCAAAATGAATGTGGATGTGAATGCTGCCAGTCAGACGAGGTTTTTAGCAGTGAGGAAGTTGAAGAACTAAAGGCAAAGTGTGAAGAAAAGTCAAAACAATGTGAAGAGTATTTTAACATGCTGCAAAGGACAGCGGCAGAGTTTGATAACTATAAAAAGAGAACTGCCAGAGAAAAAGAGGCTTTATACATGGATGCTACAGGTGATGTTGTTGCTGCCTTTTTACCTGTGGTTGACAATATTGAAAGGGCAATCCAGGCTGCAGACAACGATGCGGGTGGTACTTCACTAAAGGAAGGAATAGAACTTGTATATCGTCAATTCAAGGATGTAATGAAAAAACTGAATGTAGAGGTCATAGAAGCTGTAGGTAAGGAGTTCGATCCAAATCTGCATAATGCCGTTTCCCATGTGGATGACGAGGAATATGGAGAAAATGTTGTGGTTGAAGAATTCCAAAAGGGATATATACTTAAGGACAAAGTTATAAGACACAGTATGGTTAAGGTTGCAAATTAAGATTTTGAGGCTGATTGTAGTTTCAGATACTAAGAAATCAACGTAAAATATATATTTAATAGAAGGAGGCTTTTATAATGGGCAAAGTAATTGGTATAGACTTAGGTACCACAAATTCATGTGTAGCGGTAATGGAAGGTGGAGAACCTGTTGTCATAGCAAATTCTGAAGGCGGAAGAACAACTCCTTCAGTTGTAGCATTTTCTAAGACAGGGGAAAGACTAGTGGGGCAGGTTGCAAAAAGGCAGGCTATTACTAATCCTGAAAGGACTGTAATATCTATAAAAAGAGATATGGGTACCGACAGGAAAGTAAAAATAGATGATGGTTCTTATACTCCTCAGGAAATTTCAGCAATGATTCTTCAGAAGATTAAAACGGACGCTGAAGCATACTTGGGAGAAAAAGTAAGTCAGGCTGTTATAACAGTTCCTGCATACTTCAGTGATGCACAAAGACAGGCTACAAAGGATGCGGGAAAAATTGCAGGGCTGGAAGTTTTAAGAATAATAAACGAACCTACTGCAGCAGCATTAGCTTATGGTCTTGATAAGGAAAATGACCAGAAAATACTGGTATTTGACCTTGGTGGAGGTACATTTGACGTATCTTTACTTGAAATTGGTGACGGAGTATTTGAAGTTTTAGCAACACATGGTAACAACAGACTTGGTGGTGACGATTTTGACGATAGAGTAATGAACTACCTTGTTGATACTTTCAAGAGAGAAAACGGCATAGATTTAAAAAATGACAAAATGGCTATGCAAAGACTTAAAGAAGCTGCAGAAAAGGCTAAAATAGAGCTTTCAGGTGTAACGACTACAAATGTAAATCTTCCGTTTATTACAGCTGATGCGACTGGACCCAAGCACCTTGATATTACAATTACAAGGGCAAAATTTGATGAATTGACAGCTGATCTTGTAGAAAAAACTATGGAACCAACAAGACGTGCAATGCAGGATGCAGGTCTTAGCCCAGACAAAATAGATAAAATTCTTTTAGTTGGTGGTTCTACAAGAATACCTGCAGTTCAGGAAGCTGTTAAGAAATATTTCGGCAAGGAGCCTTTCAAAGGGATAAACCCTGATGAATGTGTTGCTGTAGGTGCAGCTATACAGGCTGGAGTTCTTACCGGTGAAGTTAAAGATTTACTGCTTCTTGACGTAACACCTCTTTCACTTGGTATTGAAACCCTTGGTGGAGTATTTACAAAGCTGATAGAAAGAAATACGACTATACCTGCAAAGAAGAGTCAGGTATTCTCAACAGCGGCTGACGGACAGACTGCCGTAACAGTAAGGGTATTCCAGGGTGAAAGACAAATGGCTGCTGACAACAAGCTGTTAGGAGAGTTTAACCTTGACGGTATTCCACCGGCTCCAAGAGGAGTACCACAGATTGAAGTTACGTTTGATATAGATGCAAACGGTATAGTTCATGTATCTGCAAAAGATCTTGGCACCGGTAAAGAGCAAAAAGTAACTATTACAGCTTCTACAAACCTGTCTGATGATGAAATTGACAAGGCAGTCAAGGAAGCACAAAAGTTTGAGTCAGAAGACAAGGCAAGGAAAGAAGCTGTTGATGTAAGAAATAATGCTGACTCTATGGTATTCCAGTCTGAAAAGACTTTAAAGGATCTCGGAGATAAAATCGGAAGCGATGACAAGGCAAAAATTGAAGCTGAGATAAATAAGGTAAAAGAAGCTTTAAAGGGTACAGATACCGAGACAATCAAGAAGGCTACTGAAGAACTGAGCAAGGCATTCTATGATGTATCGGCAAAGATTTATCAGCAGAATCCTGGAGCAGCAGGTCCTGATATGGGTGGAGATCCCGGACAGCAGGCAGGTGGAGCTACCGGACAGGAAAATGTATATGATGCTGATTATAAAGTGGTTGATGATGATAAATAAAGTGGTTTAAGGATTTTGTGAGATTACATCAATCGAGATTTTTGAGTGATTTAGCATAAATCCGGTTTCGGAGTTCACTGTGCAAATTTCTTAAAATGCAAGGCCAAAGTCATTACAAATGGCTTTGGCTCTTTGTTGTAATATATATTTCAAAATGATATAATCTTTTCTATGTGTTATTAATCTTATGATTTGAAGGAGTTGATTGGATGGCTAATAAGAGAGACTATTATGAAGTCCTCGGTGTTGACAAAAGTGCATCCGATGCTGATATAAAAAAGGCTTACAGGAAAATGGCAAAGCAATATCATCCTGATATGAATCCCGGAAATAAGGAAGCTGAGGCTAAGTTTAAGGAAGCAAATGAAGCTTATGAGGTTTTGAGTGATTCGCAGAAGAGAGCACAATATGACCAGTTTGGTCATGCCGGTTTTGAACAGGGTGGTTTTGGCGGTTTTAATGGTGGCTTTGGTGATTTCGGCGATTTTGGAGGTTTTGGTGACATATTTGAGACCATTTTCGGTGGCTCAGGTTTTGGAGGAAGATCTTCTTCCTCGAGAACGCGAAGGGGGCCTCAAAAAGGGGCTGATTTAAAATCTTCTGTTGATATCAGTTTTGAGGAAGCGGCTTTTGGAGTTGAGAAAGAGCTCTCAATCAATAGAATGGAGACTTGTGAAAAATGCGAAGGTTCAGGGTCAAAGCCCGGAACTAATGCGTCAACATGTCAGCATTGTAATGGAACCGGACAGATTCAGTATAAGCAGAGAACGCCTTTTGGGCAATTTGTGAATATAAAGACCTGTGATGTCTGCCATGGTGAGGGAAAAGTTATAACCAATCCTTGTGATGCATGTAATGGCAAAGGCAGAATAAGAAAGCCCAAAAAAATTAAAATCAACATACCTGCCGGAATTGATGACGGGCAGACAATTTCTTTAAGGGGAGAAGGAGAACCCGGATCAAAGGGAGGCTCCGGAGGAGATTTATATATATCTGTGAGGGTAAAACCTCATGCAATTTTTCAGCGACAGGGCAATGATGTTATTTGTGAGATGCCCATTACCTTTGTGCAAGCAGCACTAGGGACTGAATTAGAGGTTCCTACCCTTGATGGAAAAGTTAAATACCAGGTTCCTGAAGGTACTCAAACCGGATCGGTTTTCAGACTTAAGGGTAAGGGGATTCCTTTCTTACGGGGAAGTGGTCGCGGAGATCAATATGTCAAGGTACAGGTTGAAGTTCCGAAGAAACTTAATGACAGACAAAAATCTATTTTAAAAGAATTTGCCGAATTAAGCGGCGATGAAGTTCATGAGCAGAGGAAAACTTTTTTTGAAAAAGTAAAGGATGCCTTTGGAATGTAACATTGTTGGTAAATTAAATATTACTGCTTTTTATGGAGGACTATTATATATATGATTTGGCATGAGGTTAGGATAAAGACAACCGAGGAAGCATATGATGCAATTACGGAGATGCTTACATCCATAGGTGCGGGTGGAGTTGCTATTGAAGACCCTAATGATATAATAAGTGAATTGTCAAAGCCGGATACTTTGGATTATGCGGATGATGAATTTTTAAGCAGTCTTGAAGAGGGAGTTACAATAAAAGCTTATTTTTCAGAAGAGCGCAATATTTCCGAGCTGACGTCTTTAATTGAGGAAAAATTGAAGTTTATCAGTCAGTTTTTGGATGTAGGGGAAGGATTTGTTGGAACATCTACAGTAGATGATGAAGATTGGAGTACTTCCTGGAAGAAATACTACAAACCGCTTAATTTGACGGATAAATTAGTTATAAAGCCATCATGGGAGAACTACGAAATAAAGAACGACGAAATTGTTATAGAGATGGATCCCGGTATGGCATTTGGAACCGGAACTCATGAGACTACAAAAATGTGTTCTGTTTTACTGGAGAAGTATGTAAAGCCTGGGGATACTGTAATAGATTTGGGCTGCGGTACCGGTATTCTTTCAATAATAGCAGCAAAATTGGGTGCAAAGTCTGTTACAGCCGTTGATATTGATGAGGTTGCAGTAAGGGTTGCCAGAGAAAACTGTGGGATAAATGGTGTGGACAATACGGTTGAGGCCTTTAGAGGAGTTATTGACGATTTGAAAGAGGAAAAGGCTGATATTATTGTTGCGAATATTATAGCAAATGTTATAATTGATATATCAGGAAAAATTTCTTCATATTTGAAGAGGGATGGTCTTTTTATTACTTCCGGTATTATTAAGGAAAGAAGCCAGGAAGTTCTGGATGCTTACACAAAGCTGGGTTTTAAATGCGAACAATTTGAGGAACTTGGTGAATGGGTGGCGATTGTATTTAAATGTCTAGATTCTTTATAAACACTAAAGATATTTTTGACGATAATATTAACATCACAGGTGAAGACTATAATCATATAAAAAAGGTATTGAGGCTCAAATGCGGAGAAAATATAACACTCAGTGATGGAACAGGAAATGAGTATATAGCTGTGATCGAGGAGTTTGGCGATGGTTTTGCTCATACCAGGATTATTGAGACGTATAAAAATGTAACTGAGCCGCCGATTAAGGTTACTCTTTATCAGGGGTTACCTAAATCGGATAAAATGGATCTCATTATCCAGAAAAGCGTTGAACTTGGTATAAACAGAATAGTACCGGTTCTTACAGAGAGGACTGTGGTAAGGCTGGATAGTGAAAAAGACGCTGCCAAAAAGTGTGAAAGATGGAACCGCATATCACAGGAAGCAGCTAAACAGTGCAACAGGGGCATTATACCCAAAATAGAAGTTCCCATAAGTTTTAAAGAGGCATTAAAGCAAGTACATAATAAAGCTTTATCGTTGATTCCTTATGAGAAGGAGGCAAAGAACTCTTTAAAACAAATTATTGAAACCGTTGGCAATATAGACGAAATCTCTGTTTTTATCGGGCCTGAAGGTGGATTTACAGAGCAGGAAATTGATGAGGCTGTTAAGAACGGTCTAAATTCAGTTACACTTGGCCCAAGAATACTTAGAACCGAAACTGCTGGAATTGCTGTTTTATCAATACTTATGTACGAATTGGGAGACGTGGGTTAATGAGAAAGCTTACATTTGTTGTAGTAGACGATGCAGTTTTTATGCGTACGCTGTTAAAAAAGATGATTGAAGAGACAGAGGGTTATTCAGTTGTAGGCGAGGGCTCAAACGGATATGATGCAATTGATCTTGCCAAGCTTTACCAACCTGATGTCATGACCCTGGATATTACCATGCCTGAACTTGATGGTATTAAGGCGGTTAAGGATATTATCCGGTTCAGTCCTGAAACTAAAATTATTATGGTTTCAGCTATGGGGCAACAGTCAATGGTTATAGAAGCAATTAAACTTGGCGCTAAGGATTTTGTTGTAAAGCCTTTTGAAAAGTCAAGGGTAGTTCAAGCTATCAGAAACGTTCTTGTTGAATAATTAGCTTAGTTTGGTACTACTAAAATACAAATTCCAATTCCGGATAACGAAAAAACTTAATTTGATAATGTTTTCAAAACACGAGAATTAGATGTTTTTTTTCGTTATCCCTTAGTGTCTTCTGAAAACTTTTGTATAGTCCTTGGAATTATTAATTTCCAAGGATTTTGGCGTTTTTATGGGAGATATGTGCTCCATATTTCAAGGTGTATTGTGGTTTATATTGGTTTAGTCTATAATTTAAATAGAATGGTTTTAAGCTTACCGTTCGTCATCTGTATCCATTAAAACGTATTGTTTTGACGCATTTATAATATAGATAATAAAAGATTGGTGTACTGAAGGGGAGGGGAATTTTGTATGAAGAAGTCGCATATTTCAATTGTTTTGGCTATTTTTTTGATTTTGTTGTCAATATTTATCCCAAGTTCATTATCTCTAGCGGCTGAAGGGTCAGTGACAAATGGAACGCAATTTAAGGACACTTCGGGGAATGTTATACATGCTCATGGCGGCGGTTTGCTTAAATATGGTGAATTTTATTATTGGTATGGAGAGTATCGTGATAGCTCAAACTACTTTTTAGGAGTCAGATGCTACAGGTCAAAAGACCTTGTAAATTGGGAATACAGGGGTGAGGTACTGGCTCCGGATTCTGCATCAGAACTGGCAAAGTGTAATGTTGAAAGGCCTAAGGTCATGTACAATGCGTCAACTAACGAATTTGTCATGTGGATGCACTGGGAGAACGGAGTTCATTATGGAGAGGCAAGAGCGGCAGTTGCTTTCTGTAAAACTCCGGACGGCAAATTTACATATCAGGGAAGTTTCAGGCCACTAGCGTCTACCGGAGTAATGGATCATGGACTTCCGGGTTATATGTCAAGGGACTGCAACGTGTTTGTTGATACCGATGGAAAAGGTTACTTTATTTCTTCGTCAAATGAAAACATGGATTTGCATCTGTATGAATTGACACCGGATTATAAGAATATAGCCAGGCTTACGGCTAAATTATATGTGGGTCAGCAGAGAGAGGCTCCATGTTTGATAAAAAGAAACAGCTACTATTACCTGATCACTTCGGGCTGTACAGGATGGTCACCAAACCAGGGTAAATATTCCTATTCACAGAATTTGAGCAGTGGGTGGTCAGCACTATATAATCTGGGTAATTCTACCACATACAATTCACAACCGGCATTTGTAATACCTGTCCAGGGCTCTGCCGGTACAACATATCTCTACACCGGTGACCGGTGGGCAGGCGCATGGAACGGTAAAGTAAATGAATCTCAATACGTATGGCTCCCTATAGAATTCAGATCAGACACAAGTCTTCAATTGCCATTTTACAATTCCATAAAGATAGATGCAGCCGAAGGGAATATAACTGAAAATATACCTGATACTACAAAGTATAAGATAGTAAATAAAAACAGTGGCAAAGTGCTTGACGCAAAAGAAGGAACTCAGGCAGCACAGCTTGTTCAATGGACAGATAATGGAAGCCTCAGCCAGAGGTGGTATCTGGTTGACAGTGACAATGGATATAAAAGGATAGTTAGTGCCTCGAGTGGATTCTCTCTGGATGTTAAGGATGGTTCTACTTCTGATGGTGGTGCTATCATTCAGTGGTATAGTAATGGTGGAACGAATCAGCAATGGCAAATTACGGATAATGGTGACGGCTATTACAAAATTAAAAACCGTAGTAGCGGGAAATTACTGGATGTATTTAAATGGTCAACTGATGATGGAGGCCTTATTCAACAATGGGCAGATGCAGGAGGTGCAAATCAGTATTGGCAACTTGTCCTGGTTAATGATGCCACAACACATACTCCTACGAAGACACCAACAATTACACCAACTCCTGCAAAATCAAATCCGGTAGTTGTAAAGGGCGATGTTGATGGTAATGGAGCAGCAAATTCAATAGATTTTGGTTATATGAAAATGTATTTGCTTGGAATGATAAGTCAGTTTCCAACCTCAGACCCTAATATTGGATATCAGGGGGCTGATATTAACTCAGATGGAACGGTCAATTCAATTGACTTGGGTTATATGAGACAAATCCTACTTGGAATATTAAAGTTTTAGAAAAAGGCTGCCTTAAGGGCAGCTTTTTTGGAAGCTGAATTCATTTTGCCATGTAATCTGTATTTTTATTTAGTAAACGTGAGAAAATAGGAAAAAACACAAAAAAAATTAAGATTATACCTTCAAATTATCGATAATTATGTTATAATACATATTGTTTAAGAAAAGACTTTATTAAATTCATAAAAAGGATGAATTGATTATGATAAGAAGCATGACGGGGTTTGGCAGGGGTAAGTCACAGGCTGGTGGAATGGAATGCCTGGTAGAAATTAAAACTGTAAATCATAGATATAGTGACGTTTATATTAAAATTCCAAGGCAGATATCATTTCTTGAGGATAAGGTAAGAGAAGTGGTAACAAAGGCAGTATCACGGGGAAAAGCAGATGTTTTTATCAGCTTTGACGATTTCAGTGAGGATTCCAGAAGTATCCTGATTGATGAAGGACTTGCTAAGACTTACATTGATACATTGCGGCTTCTTAAGAATAAATACGAACTGCAGGATGATATATCTGTTTCTCTTATTGCTAAATTTCCTGATGTATTAAAGGTTGAGAAAGCAGAGCAGGATGAGGAAAAAATCTGGAATCTATTGAGCGAAGCTTTGGAAGGTGCAATTGATTCCTTAATCAATATGAGGAAGATTGAAGGAGAAGGTTTAAAAAACTGTATTCTTGATAGAACTGATTATATTGAAAACATCGTTAAGGAAATTGGTATAAGAGCTCCTGAAGTGGTAAAAGAATATAAGTGTAAATTGGAAAATAGGATTAAGGAATTGCTGGAACAGCAGATTGTTGATGAGAACAGGTTGGCAACAGAAGTGGCAATATTTGCAGACAGATGCAGTATTGATGAGGAGCTGGTAAGACTTTCGAGCCACATCGGGCAGCTTAGGGAGACTTTACAGGCTGGCCAGTCTGTAGGAAGAAAGCTTGACTTCCTGATTCAGGAAATGAACAGGGAAATAAATACCATTGGTTCTAAAGCCAATGATTTAAATATAACAAAATTTGTTGTTGAGATTAAGAGTGAATTGGAGAAAATAAGAGAGCAAATACAAAATATTGAATAAGTATTAGGAGGAATATTAATGAAGTTAATAAACATTGGGTTTGGGAATATTGTTTCGGCTAGCAGGCTTGTTGCCATAGTCAGTCCTGAGTCCGCACCTATAAAAAGAATAATTCAGGAAGCAAGAGAGCGTGGTATGCTGGTTGATGCAACTTATGGAAGAAGAACAAGAGCAGTAATAATTACAGACAGCGATCATATAATATTATCTGCGGTACAGCCGGAAACAGTAGCGCATAGATTAAACAGTAAAGAAGTTGATGTGGCTGCTGAAGAGGAAGAATTGGAAGAAGAATAGGGGGAACTGTGATGTTCCGTGAAGGACTTTTAGTTGTGGTTTCAGGTCCGTCAGGCACTGGTAAAGGGACACTTCTTAACAATCTGAAAGAGAAGGAAAATAATATCAGATTTTCCGTTTCTGCTACGACAAGAAATCCAAGAAATGGTGAGGTAGACGGAATAAATTACTTTTTTAAGACTCATGAAGAATTTGACACTATGATCAAAAACAATGAACTGGTAGAATGGGTAAAATATTGCGATAATTATTATGGCACACCTAAAAAGTGTATTGAAGACACTATAAAATCAGGGTATGATTGTTTACTGGAAATTGAAGTTGAAGGTGCTTTGAACATAAAGAAAATTTACCCTGATTGTGTTTCAATATTTATTCTGCCTCCGTCTTTTAAAGAACTAAGAAGAAGGATTGAAGGAAGAGGTACAGAAAAGCAGGAAGTTATAGATAAGCGTATGGATAAGGCTATAAAAGAAATGCATTATGTAGATAAATATGATTATGTGGTTGTAAATGACAAGGTTGAAGAAGCCGTACACAGCGTTACCAGTATAATAGTGTCTGAGAAACTGAAGTTTAAAAGGAATGCAAATATACTTAAAAGTATCGGTATTGATAATCTGAGTTTGGATTAGGTGTGACTAAAATATAAGTTCCAACTCTGGATAACGAAAAAACTTGATTTAATAATGTTTTTAAAATATGAGAATAGGAAGTTATTTTTTCGTTATCCCTTAGGAAATATTACTCACGAAATTATTAAATAGGAGGTTTGAACTCATGAAAGAGAATAACGAAAAGAAATTATCAATGATAGAGCCAGGTATAAGCTCATTACTAGACAAAGTAGACAGCAGATATACGTTAGTAGTTGCAGCAGCTAAAAGAGCTAGACAAATAACCGAAGGAGCACATAAGCTTACGGAATGTGATTCCGAAAAACCTGTAACTATTGCAATAAATGAAATTGATGAGCAGAAGATTACATATATCAGAACAAAGAGCGGAATAAAGTAAGTTAAGGGCTTAAGGTATCTGATTTTATGTAATCAAAAAAATTAGAAATAACTTCGCCTCTATAATTTTCCTTTTGAGATATATTTCTTTAAATAGTTTATGGGAAAAAGAGGCGTTAATTATTTCTCAATATAATTATTATGGAGAGGGTTTTATGTTAGAAGGCAAGACTGTTGTAGTTGGTGTGTGTGGGGGCATAGCTGCGTATAAGGTGGTTGAGGTTGTAAGCAGACTAAAAAAACTTCATGCTGATGTAAATGTAATTATGACCGAAAATGCTACCCGGTTTGTTACTCCTCTGACTTTCAGGTCGATTGCACACAATCCTGTTGTAACTGATATGTTTGACGAACCAAAGGCGTGGGATATTCAGCATATATCACTAGCAACAAAAGCCGATATAATTGTTGTTGCTCCTGCAACTGCAAACATAATTGGAAAAGTTGCGAACGGTATCGCCGATGACATGCTTTCAACTACAATTATGGCCTCAAAAGCGCTGGTTGTTTTTGTTCCCGCTATGAATACCAATATGTATGAAAACCCTATTGTACAGGATAATATAAAAAAACTATCGGAGCGTGGATATATATTTTTGGAAACAGAAACCGGACTTATGGCATGTGGAACTACCGGAAGAGGTCGTCTGCCTGAACCGCCTGTTATTGTGGAAAAGGTAACGGAGCTGATATGCGATAAGAAGGATTTCAAAGATATAAAGGTTTTGATAACAGCAGGACCTACACAAGAACCTATTGATCCTGTCAGATATATTTCCAATCACTCCTCCGGGAAAATGGGTTATGCCATTGCAGCACAGGCGTTTAGGAGAGGTGCTGAAGTTAAGGTTATATCCGGTCCGGTTAATATAGCGCCTCCTTCCGGAGCAGAGCTTGTTAAAGTCCGGACTGCCGATGAAATGTTTAGTGAAGTTATGGACTGCTATCGGGATTTTGATGTATTGATTATGGTTGCTGCTGTTGCCGATTATAAATGTGCAAATGTTGCGGATAAGAAGATTAAAAAGAAGGAAAGCAGCATGACGATAGAATTGGTTAAAAACCCTGACATAGCAAGGGAGCTTGGAAAAGTGAAAGAAAGCAGGATATTGGTAGGTTTCAGCGCCGAAACAAATGATCTGGTTAATAATGCGTGCGATAAGCTTTCTGCAAAAAATCTGGATATGATAGTGGCAAACGATGTTACACAAGAAGGCGCTGGGTTTGGAACCGATACAAACATAATAAAGATTATAAAAAGGGATGGGAATATATTGGATTTTCCAATAATGAGCAAAGAGGAAGCCGGAAACAGGATTCTCGATGAAGTTATAAAGTTACATAAAAAGGTATAATAATAAAGGGAGCAATGCTTTTACCACGATATGGTAAGTAAAAATAAATGCACCCGTTAATAAAAATTATTGTTGACAATAAATGATAGTAGGTTAAAAATATATTTATTGATATTGTTAAGGAGGCATTTTTGATGGAATTTGAAAAGACTATGGACAAGATAGTTGCGCTTGCCAAAAATAGAGGTTTTGTATATCCTGGGTCAGATATATATGGCGGACTTGCAAATGCATGGGATTACGGTCCTTTAGGCGTTGAGCTGAAGAATAACGTGAAAAAGGCATGGTGGAGAAAATTTGTGCAGGAAAGTCCATATAATGTTGGCGTAGACTGTGCTATACTTATGAATCCCCAGGTATGGGTGGCATCAGGGCATGTCGGAGGGTTCAGTGATCCGCTGATTGACTGTAAGGACTGCAAGACACGTCACAGGGCAGACAAAATGATTGAGGACTGGAATGCTGAGAACAAGCTCGATGTTAAGGTGGATGGCTGGACTAATGACCAGCTTATTGCATATGTAAAGGAAAAGGGAGTAAAGTGCCCTAATTGCGGATCTGCCAACTTTACAGATATAAGAAAGTTTAATCTCATGTTTAAGACCTTTCAAGGAGTTACTGAAGATTCAAAGGCAGAAATATTCTTAAGGCCTGAAACAGCACAGGGTATATTTGTAAATTTTAAGAACGTTCAAAGAACTTCAAGAAAGAAGATACCGTTTGGCATAGGTCAGATAGGTAAGTCATTCAGAAATGAAATTACCCCTGGTAATTTTACTTTCAGAACCCGTGAATTTGAACAGATGGAACTTGAATTCTTCTGTGAACCCGGAAAAGATCTTGAATGGTTTGATTACTGGAAAAACTATTGCTTTAATTGGTTGTTAAGCCTTGGAGTAAACAAAGATAATTTGAAGATGCGTGATCATGAGAAGGAAGAGCTCTCTCACTATAGTAATGCAACAACAGATATTGAATTTAAATTCCCGTTTGGTTGGGGAGAACTCTGGGGTATTGCAGACAGAACTGACTTTGACTTAAAGCAGCATATGGAGCATTCAAAAGATGACCTCTCATATTTTGATCCGACGACAAATGAGAAGTATGTTCCTTACTGTATAGAGCCTTCCCTTGGTGCAGACAGGGTTACGCTTGCATTTCTGTGTGACGCTTATGATGAAGAAGAGGTGGCAGAAGGTGATGTAAGAGTAGTTTTGCATTTCCATCCTGCAATTGCACCTGTTAAGGTGGCAGTGCTTCCGCTTTCGAAAAAACTTGGCGATGACGCTTTCAAGGTTTATGAAACACTTACTAAAAAGTACGTATGTGAATATGATGAGACAGGAAGTATCGGTAAGAGATATAGAAGACAGGACGAAATCGGAACACCTTACTGCATAACCTTTGATTTTGACTCCTTAGAGGATAAGAGTGTTACAATCAGAGACAGAGATAGCATGCAGCAGGTCAGGGTTAAAATTGAGGAACTGGATAATTATTTTGAAGGTAAATTTGAATTTTAGAAAAGGCTAAAATGGGCTTCCCGTACGGGAAGCCCATTGTTTTTAATGCCTGAGAAAGTGCATTTCTTTCTGGCATCAAAAAAGTCTACCGAAAGATTGTTTACTGCATGTGATACCCTAACTTTAAATCGGCGAAGCCGACTTTTTTCCACAAGCTGAGATTGACACCTCCGAAAAACTTTCTGAATTTGATGTTTTATATTTTAATGGAATACTTTTTGCCTTTATTGGAGAGAATTATTAAGGGATTTTTACCCATAAAAAAACTTGATTTTATAGGGTTGAAACTATATATTTTGACTAACGAATTTTTTGAAACTCTTTATTTTTCATTATTTTTCAAAAAAATAATGAAAAATTTTTTAAGTATGTTATAATTAGAATGGTCAGAAAAACGGTTTCCATAATTATCCATAAATAAGAAGTAAGAAAAGTATATTTCTATTTAATATACATTTCTGGAATATAGAACATAAATGATACACAAAAAAGCAAATGGGAGGGTTTTTTTAATGGCAAAGCACGTATATCTTTTTAACGAAGGAAACGCTTCAATGAGAAACCTGCTTGGAGGCAAAGGGGCTAACCTCGCAGAAATGACGGGATTAGGCCTTCCTGTACCAAGAGGGTTTACAGTTACTACGGAAGCATGTACCAGATATTATCAGGACGGTAAGGTTATAGCTAAAGAGATCGAAGAAGAGATTTATACAATGATGTCAAAGACCGAAGGAATTGTAGGTAAGAAATTTGGTGACCCGAACAATCCTTTTTTAGTTTCCGTCAGGTCAGGAGCAAGGGCTTCCATGCCAGGGATGATGGATACAATATTGAATTTGGGACTTAACGATATAGTTGTTGAAGGTCTTGCGAAGCTTACTGATAATGTGAGGTTTGCTTATGACAGCTATAGAAGATTTATTCAGATGTTCAGTGACGTAGTAATGGAAGTGGAAAAGCCAAAGTTTGAAAAGATACTTGATGCGGTTAAAGAAGAAAACGGAGCTCATTTTGATACTGATTTGACTGCAGATAATTTAAAGGAAGTTGTCAAAAGATATAAAGAACTCTTCAAAAAAGAAAAGGGGTTCGATTTCCCACAAGATCCTAAAGTTCAGTTAATGGAAGCTGTAAAAGCAGTTTTCCGTTCATGGGACAATCCAAGAGCTATAGTTTATAGAAGACTTAATGATATTCCAGGTGACTGGGGCACTGCCGTAAATGTTCAGGAAATGGTTTATGGAAATATGGGAAATGACTCCGGTACAGGAGTTGCTTTCACAAGAAACCCTTCTACAGGAGAAAAGAAACTTTACGGAGAATTCCTGATGAATGCTCAGGGAGAAGATGTTGTTGCAGGTATAAGAACACCTCAATCCATAGATAAACTTAAAGAAATCAACCCAGATGCATACAATCAATTTTTAGATATAGCACAAAAGCTTGAAAAGCATTATAGAGATATGCAGGATATGGAGTTTACAATTGAAAAAGGTAAACTGTTTATGCTGCAGACCAGAAACGGTAAGAGGACGGCTGCTGCTGCTTTAAAAATTGCTGTTGATTTAGTTTCAGAAGGGATGGCAACAAAGGAAGAAGCTGTTATGAAGGTTGATCCCAAACAGCTTGATGCACTCCTTCATCCGAATTTTGAACCTGCTTCGTTAAAAGCTGCTGTACCTGTTGCAAAAGGATTGCCGGCATCACCCGGAGCTGCTACAGGGAAAGTGTATTTTGAAGCTGAAGACGCAGTTAATGCATACAAAAATGGTGAGGAGTTTGTTGTTCTTGTTAGACTTGAAACGTCTCCTGAAGACATTGAAGGTATGCATGTTTCAAAGGGAATACTTACAGGGCGAGGTGGTATGACTTCACACGCAGCGGTTGTTGCGCGTGGGATGGGTACATGCTGTGTTGCAGGATGTAATGATGTAAAAATAAATGAAGAAGAAAAGTACTTTATTGATAAAAACGGTAAGAAATATGTTGAGGGAGATTGGATTTCTCTTGACGGTTCAACCGGTAATGTATATGGTGATCGTTTACCGACAGTTGATCCGGAAATGACAGGCGATTTTGCAACACTAATGGGTTGGGCGGACGAACTGAGAACCTTAAAGGTCAGGACAAATGCCGATACACCTGCTGATGCTGCACAGGCTATGAAGTTCGGTGCAGAGGGAATCGGTCTTTGCCGTACAGAGCATATGTTCTTCGATGCTGACAGAATTCCTGCAATGAGAGAAATGATTGTAGCAAGAACTGAAGAGCAAAGGAGAAAGGCTCTCGATAAACTGCTCCCAATGCAAAGAGGAGACTTTGAAGGATTGTTCAGAGAAATGAAAGGATATCCTGTAACAATAAGATTTTTGGATCCTCCGCTTCATGAGTTCCTCCCGCAGGCTGATGAAGACATCTCAGCTCTTGCAAAAGAGATGGGAATGAGTTTTGAAGATTTAAAAGGAATTGTTGCGGATCTTCATGAGTTCAATCCAATGATGGGACACAGAGGATGCCGTTTGGCAGTTACTTACCCTGAAATCGCTGAAATGCAGACTAGGGCGGTTATTGAAGCTGCGATAAATGTTAATAAACAGGGAATGAATGTTATACCTGAAATTATGATACCATTAGTTGGTGAGATTAAAGAGTTAAAGTATGTTAAAGATGTCGTAGTGAAGACAGCAAATGAAGTTATTGAAAAAGCAGGCGTTAAGCTTGATTATAAAGTTGGTACAATGATTGAGATCCCAAGGGCTGCAATAACTGCTGACGAAATAGCGAAAGAAGCTGAGTTTTTCTCATTTGGAACAAACGACCTCACTCAGATGACTTTTGGCTTCAGCCGTGACGATGCAGGTAAGTTCCTTGAAGAGTACTACAATAAAAAGATTTATGAGCAGGACCCATTCGCAAGGTTGGATCAGAACGGTGTAGGTAAGCTTATTGGGATGGCTGCAAAGCTTGGTAAGCAGACAAGACCTGATATAAAGCTTGGTATATGTGGAGAACATGGTGGAGATCCATCTTCCGTTGAGTTCTGTCATAAAGCCGGATTGAATTATGTATCATGTTCACCGTTCCGTGTGCCGATAGCAAGACTTGCTGCCGCACAGGCTGCTGTAAAGAAGGAAGGGGACTTGGGTCAGAAATAATTACTTCAAAGACATGACTATTAGTATTATTATAAAGAGCATGGTGATAAACTCATCGTGCTCTTTTTCATTCTGAAAAGAATGATATATGAAAATATGTAAAATTACTACGTTATATTGGAGCAGTTAATAATAAATTTTTATACGGAAATAATAAATCGGGAAATAAATTATTTCAAGATTAATTTCAGGCTTTAATACAGAGTGGAGGATTTTCATATGCCCATTACACTAGTTGTGATCATAAGATCTATAATTGCCTTTTTTACTTTGTTGTTTCTAGTGCGCCTTTTAGGTAAACAGCAAGTATCCCAGCTTACTTTTTTTGATTATGTGGTTGGTATTACAATAGGTTCTATTGCTTCTACCCTTTCGGTGCAGGTAAATGAGAATACCACAGCTACGTTGGCAGGAATGGCAACCTGGGCCATTTTGGCCATTATACTTGCGGCATTAGGAATACGAAGTGCCCGGATTCGTAAAGTTATAGACGGAGAAGCTACTGTTGTTGTTGAAAACGGCAAGATACTTGACAAAAACTTAGGTAAAATCCGTATACCTATAGATGAATTATTGTCTGAACTTCGGTCACAAGGAGTATTTAATATTGAAGATGTAGAATTTGCTTTGTTTGAGCCTGGTGGTAAAATGAGCGTACAAAAAAAGTCACAGAAGCAGCCTGTTACACCAGCCGACTTAAATATACCCACCCAATATGATGGGCTGCCGAAGGTTTTGATTATGGACGGAGTTGTGCAAAAGGATGAACTCCGTTCTCTGAATCTTTCTAATGCATGGCTGTTTCATCAGTTGGGAAAACGAAATGTTAACAATATTTCTGAAGTATCACTTGCACAGCTTGATACAAAAGGGAATCTTTATGTAGATTTAAGGGATGATAAACCTTATTATATAATTTCTACGACAAACTAAGAAGGAGGTGTATATTTTTCTTCACATTTATTACATACACCCCTAAGAAGGAGGTAATGAATTGATTAAAAGGATTATATATATAATGCTGACCATAGGAATTCTGGCTAATATTTGTTCATGTGCGCTTTTTCAAAAGCCTATTGACAGGAAGACAGGTTTCTCAGATTATTTAGAACAGACAAAATTATATATTCAGGATGAAGAGTGGGAAAAAGCTGCATCAAGCCTTGAAGAATCCAGAAAAAACTGGAAAAAGTTAAAGCCGCTTTTTCAAGTTGATATTGATCATGATTATGTTAATAGTATAGAGGACGATTTTGTAAAGCTGGAAGGATATATTGGAGCGAAGGAAAAGGGAAATTCATTGGCAACAATACTATTGGTCAAGGAAGTATGGGATAATATTGGTTCACTCTGAAATTTCTATATAACAAATATTTCTGTAATATGTTAAAATTGAATATATAGATGACGGACACGAAAGTTAAATCTATATGGAACATGAACGTTATCTAATTTAGATGAAAATATACTTTTGATTTAAAGTTTTTCATCTATAACTGCATGTTAAAATATTTATAGGAGTGAAACGAATGAAAAAGCTTGCATCTGTATTGATAATACTTATACTTCTTATTTCCGTTGTTGTTGTATTTGCACAGACTGATACTGTTTCCGGTATACAAGGCATAGCGCGTAGTGATTCTGGTTTGTATGCAGCAGTTGGATATGATGGGTTTATAATCACCTCTGATGATGGGGTGACATGGAATAAAAGAACGGCTCCTGTAAAAGAAAAGTTGAATGGGATAGTTTGGGCAATGGGAAAGTTTGTAGCAGTTGGAGATAAGGGCACCATCTTGACTTCTAACGATGGCATCGACTGGACTAAAGCGGAAATAGATGGTGAGGTTGATATATATGGTGCAGCAAGTAGTGGTAAAGAGTTTATTGCGGCTGGATATGATGGCACTATTTTAGTTTCAAAAGATGGAGAGAAATGGGTACAGAGAAGAATGGCAACAGCTGAGGGTATTTACAGGGTTAGGTGGGTAAACGACCGATATATAGCTGTTGGTGGAGGAATGCTCATCCTTACTTCCGAAGATGGAATAACATGGGATACAATAAAATCACAACCTTCTTCCACCACTATGTTTACTGATGTGGCATGGAATGGGGAGAAATATGTAGTGGTTGGCGACCATTTAAGTATATGGTTATCTGATGATGGGATAACCTTTACTCAGGATGAAAAAGTTGAGCCTCTACTTATACAGGAAGGCATGGATATTTCAGAGTGTATCTATTCTGTAGTATGGACTGGTAACAAGTTTTTTGCCGCAGGTCACGGAGGAAATATTTTATCTTCGCCGGACGGCCATAGCTGGAGTAACGTAACCAAGGTCACAAGAAGGATTCTGAAGGATACTATCTATTCACAGGATAAGTTTGTTGTAGTTGGAGATGAAGGAACAATTCTTAACTCTGAGGATGGAGTTAATTGGACTAAGCTTGGCAATATCAGTGCGGAACCTGATAAAATGAGTTTGAAGGCCGGTGAGAGTAAGCCTTTAAAGATTACACTGGGTTATCCTTTTGGAGATGTTATAGATGCTACGGGTACTGCCTTATATGAAGTAATTGGTGGAGATGATATACTAACGGTGGAAAATGATGGTACAATGAAGGCTGTTAGTGAAGGGCAAGCACTTGTCAGAGCAACCTACGATTTTAAGTCAGTAGAAATTCTTGTGGACATTGAGCCTGAGGATAATGCTCTAGCAGATAAGGAACCTCAGGTTCCGGGAGAAGTTGACAACAAAAAGGATAATAGCAGTATCAATTTATCATACATTTTTTTGGTGGCAGGTGTTATAATAGCTGTTTCGGCCTTGGTTTCAATAGTTTTATTCAATACAAGAAATAGGGCAAAAAATAAAAAAAGCAAGAACATGGGAAATAAAAAGTAATAAATCTAGTTTCTGATATGATTTTTATGGAGTAATGAATTTAGAATAATAATAAATCCTGGAGAAGTATCAAATGAACTTTTCCAGGATTTTTATTTTATATGTCGACACTAAGTGAAAGAATATTGATAGTACAGGTTTTATGACATATCCAAAGAGTTTGCAATTCTATCAATATTTTTCTTTTTCGTATTTTCGTTATATTCCTCTCCCTGTTTTATTCTTGAGCTGATTGCTGAATTTTCAATTACCATTTTCAAAATAGTATCTTTGATTATTTCGGTGTCTTCATCCAGACCGAAAAAGGTTTTTATTTCTTCTATTTTAGAGGTTGTTTCAAGATCTGCTAGATCAACGCTGATAGAATTGTCCTTATTGCTTAAAGTAAAAATTCCCTTATAGTTGTAATCATCCTCTGTGATGCTTAAATTCGAAACTAAAAGTTCAGTTGTTTTCATTTTATCCCCTCCGGTTAATAGTGATTCAAAGTATAGTTGATATTTATATACCAACATAATCACACTTCAAAACATTTAAAAATAAAAATGCAAAAATTGAAAAATTTTTATTTTTGTGTGAACCAAAAAATAAATACCATCGAATATAATATATAGGAAAGTATTTGAAATAAATTATAATCCTAGTGAGCATTCTAAAGCCACTTTTCTTAGAGTTATAGTTTATACGATACTTCCTTTTTCCCTTATAAACCGCTTTCTTTGCATATACATAATGTTAAGAAAGGGGTTCTTTTTTTGATGACAATAAAACAAATGTTTGCTTGGTGCCATTCCAAAAGCATATACAGTATATTACCTTTATAAAGTAACTTAGCAGTAATACAACAGCAACATCAAGAATTCTAAGTAATATTAAAGCTGTTTCTGGGGTGAAGAAAAAAGTGAGAAATTTTTTAAAAATCCCTGCTTAAAAAAGATTTCTTAACGTATTATTAAAAAAGAGCCTAAAATTAAGTATATAAATAGGTACTATTTGAAGTATAATTATTATGATATGTGTACCCGATAATCAGGTATGCAAGTTTATTTTTTAAAGGGGAACTGTAGCATGAAGAGGTGGTATATTTGATATATATTTTTGCTGTCAATGACGCCGAAACTAAGGATCTATCCAGTGTTATTAAAAGAATCAAGGATGGAGACAGCCAACTTAGAGAAAACTTTATAAAAGACTATATTCCATTTATAATCAAAGTACTTTCAAGTTCTTCAAAAAGTAGAATTGATATAAAAAACAGTGATGAATACAGTATTGGTTTGATAGCGTTTAATGAGGCAATTGAAAAATATGATAACGGTAGAAATAGAAAAGGCTTTAATTTCTTTTCTTTTGCAGAGTTGGTAATAAAGAGAAGGGTAATCGACCATTTCAGATTAAATTCTAAAAATATGGAAACACCTTTTTCATATTTTGAGGTGGAGGGGGATAGCTTTCAAGACAAATATCTTCAGGATGAGTCGTGGACAAGATATGACAGAATTGAAGTTTTTCAGGAAATAAAGCATTATTCAAATGAACTGAAGAGCTTTGGCATCAATATTACTGATTTACATAAATATACACCGAAACACAAAGATTCTATCAGGATGTGTGTTGATATTGCACGTAAAATTGCCGGAAACAAGGAAATTTATAATAAGTTGATACAAAAAAAGTACTTTCCTATGAAGGATATTATAAAGATTGTAAATGTACATCCAAGTACAATAGAAAAAAATAGGAAATTTATAATTTCTGTTTGTATAATTTATGGCAATAACTACGAGTATTTAAGAACATACTTTAGTAGTGGTAGGTAAGGGGAGGTTTGAAGATGTATACAGGTTTGATATTCAGTATAGATAAAAATACTGTATTGGTTGCAACTCCTGACAATGCTTTTTATAAGCTGAAAAGGAAAAGTACGATGTTTGTAGGTCAGGAAATAGTATTTACAAAGAAAGATATTATTGATTATAGATATCTTATTAAGAGATTGTCTGTTGTTGCAGCAGGTTTGTGTATAATCATGGGTGTGGTTGCCTTGTATTTAATGAATCGCACAAATGATGTTGCCAGTTCAAAGGAGTTTGCTTATGTAAGTGTGGATATAAATCCTAGCTTGGAGTTCACAATTGATGAAACTCAAAAGGTTTTGAAGGTGGAAAGCTTGAATGATGAAGCAAAAGAGATAATTGGCAGTAAAAATGTTAAGGGCATGAAGGTTAAGAGTGCAATAACTGAAGTAATTAACATGTGTGAGGAAAAAGGTATTATTGATACTGATGATGAAGTGTATTTTCTTATTTCA
The DNA here is from genome assembly GCA_964564015.1 of uncultured Acetivibrio sp. Taxonomy (GTDB): domain Bacteria; phylum Bacillota; class Clostridia; order Acetivibrionales; family Acetivibrionaceae; genus Acetivibrio. Next base: position 42,535 of record CAZLZR010000015.1, on the reverse strand, counting down.
GGATCCTTAAATCCTCACAATCAAGAATATAAGAAAGATAAATCAGGCGCTGAGGATAGTTTGAGCTATGTATTGGATGGGTTAAAGGGAACTATTATGAAGACAAATGTTAATGATCCGGAGATTATAGCATTAAAAACAGAGCCCCAATACAGGATGGAAGCCAGAGAGAAAAATTTGTCCCAGGGCAAATATGCCATTTACTCTCAATTAAAAAAGAGAGGAAGTGAAATAACAATCGAGGAGGTAAAAAGTGCAACGGTCAAAGACCTTATAACTATATTTATTGAATTTAATACGACAGTAACGCCAAAGCCCAAATTAACGGCTCTACCTACTATAAGTAAAGTGCAAACACCCGAAATACCAACGGTGACACCGGATGTAACTCCGACTGTAACTCCGACTCTAACACCTACACCGGCATTTACGCAAACCGGGACTTTGCCCCAGGTTAAAAACAGTTTACAGCCTCCTGCTTCTGAGCCTAAGCCAACTAAGGGTATAACAGGAACGGGACTGAGAGGAGAGTATTTTGATAATATTGATCTTACTAATTATAAATTCACACGTGTGGATGGAACAATTGATTTCAGTTGGGGTACAGATTCTCCGGCACCTGAGATAAGAAATGATGAATCCTACAGTATACGTTGGACAGGAAAGATAAAACCGGAATATAGTGAGGAATATACATTTTATGTTCTACGTGACAATGGGGTAAGACTTTGGATAGACAATAAGTTGATTATCGATAAATGGAGCAGTGAATGGAGCGTCACTGATATGGCAACTTTAGCTCTTGAATCTGGAAAGACTTATGATATAAAGATTGAGTACTTTAATAACACCGGTTATGGCTTTATCAAACTTGAGTGGAGCAGTAAAAGTACAGAAAAAACAGTGATCCCAGAAAAGTGTCTGTACCCTGCGGAAGTAACTGCTCCTTCCAATGTCGGGAAGGGTAATGGTAAGGGTCTTAATTTTGAATATTTTGATAACGAAAATCTGACAAATCTTAAGTTGACAGGGGTAGACCCGGAGGTTAATTTCAACTGGGGTGTTGGATCACCAGATAAAGTTATTGAGCAGGATTGTAAATTCAGCATACGTTGGAAAGGCTTTGTTCAGCCGGATCACAGTGAAGATTATGTGTTTTACGTCACTCAGGATGACGGAGTAAGGTTGTGGATTGATGATCAACTGATTCTGGATAAATGGCAGGGAAGTGAAGGAAAAGTAATTCAAAGTGCCAGTATTTCTTTAGAAGCAGGCAAGAAATATAAAATATTACTCGAATACCATAATAGCAGTTTGGCAGGAATGGTCAAGCTTGAGTGGAGCAGCTCAAACACAAAAAGAGCTGTTGTTTCACAAAAGTACTTGTATACTCAATAATTTTGAAATTTTTAGAAAGGAAAGCACGGGATTAGCAGACTTTGACAATATGAGGATGTGCTTACTGGGTATGATAATCAAGTTTCCGGCTGAATAGTGTTATTGAAGTATAGAAGAGTTATTTTAGATTGAAGCCCATTTTCATGGATTTACATCGAGCCCAAGGAATGGTATAATTATATAAAGTATATCAAAATTATGTAGTTCAAATGCTTGGTTTGGCTACATAATTTTTTGCCCCAATTTTAATAGTATTTCATGTAAACAATGGAATATGCAACTTTAAAAAGGGTATTTGTTTTTCTTAAGGGAGTAAATTTTAACAAAATTTATAATTAAATTAATTTTATTAAAAGGGGGCTTTTCTTAAATGAAAGCAAAAAGTAGGTTATGCGTAATACTTGCAGTACTGTTTGTATTTACAAGTTTATTTTCAAATCTTGTATTTGCTGATTCAACATCAAGCATCAAAATTGAATTGGACAAGACTTCCGCTGAGGTCGGAGATGTTATTAAAGCATCCGTCGTAGTTGACAACATTAGTGGTTTTGCCGGGTATCAGGTAAATATTAAGTATGACCCAAGTGTTTTAGAGGCTGTTAATCCTGAAACGGGTACTGCATTTACCAATAGCACAAACCCTCAAAGTGGTACAATATTAAACAATTCTACATACGGAGCTTTACCGGTTGCATCAAATACCATCTCACAGGGTATCCTGAATTTTGGTAAGACTTATACCAGTTTGGAAGATTATAAGGCAAGTGGTTCTGCTGAAACATCAGGAACAGTTGCTGTAATTGGATTTAAGGTTTTGAAAAAGGAAGAAACATCTATAAAATTTGCTGAAACAGCTACAATGCCAACTTCAGTATCAGGAGTATACGTAGCAGACTGGGACGGGAAGAAGTTGACCTCGGGCTATTCAATAATAAATCCGCCGGCTATTAATAAAGTGGGATCAGCATCAACTCCTACCCCTATAGTAGTTACAGGCCCTATAGTTGTTACTCCTAAACCTTCTAATTCAGGAAAAGCTGGGGAGATAGATTCGACTGTTGTAAGCAATAACAGTGGAAAAGTAACTTACAAATTTGAACAAAAAGAGTTGGAAACTGCTTTACAAGAAGTGATTCCGGATTCTCAAGGTATAAAAACCGCTACTTTGCCTGTTGGTGGGGTTAAAGGAGCTACAGTTTATACACAAGAGTTTCCGAAGCAAGCGTTGATGGCAGGGGTTTTATCACACAAGATTGAAATGAATACTGCATATGCAATTTTAACTTTACCTTCAAACATGCTCAATACCAGTGAATTATCTTCAAAAGTACAAAATGCTTCCAATATAGCAGTTTCGGTAGCTTCAGATAACTATTCGGATTTGGCGGCTGATATACAAGGAAAGATAGTAGACAGGCCTATGATTAAGTTGAGTTTGAAAATTGACGGTGCTGAAACAGAGTGGAATAATCTTGAAAGTCCTGTAAAGGTAGCTATTCCTTATAAGCCTACAGAAGCTGAATTAAAAACTATAGAGCACATAGTTGTTTTGCAAATTGATAGTAAAGGAAACGCATTAACCGTTCCAAGCGGAAGATATAATGAAAGTACAGGTATGGTAACATTTACAACTACACATATAGGCAGGTATGCTGTTGCATATGTTTCTAAAACTTTCTCAGATTTGAAATCCTTTGCATGGGCCAAGAACCAGATTGAAGTTTTAGCATCAAAAGGAATTATCAACGGTACTTCCGAAACTACCTTTAATCCGCAGGCAGCGATAACAAGAGCCGACTTTATGGTGCTTTTGGTTAAAGCATTGGATCTGAATGCTACAGTAGATTCCAATTTTGATGATATACCAGCGGATGCTTACTACTATAAACAGATTGGTATAGCAAAGAAGCTTGGAATTACAACCGGTGTTGGAAATAACCTGTACAAGCCAAAAGATAAAATAACAAGGCAGGATATGATGGTTTTGATAAGCAGAGCTCTTCTTGTGTCAGGAAAGATATCTTCAGAAGGTACTGCGGATGTTATTTCCAAGTACACCGACAAAGATCAAGTTGCATCTTATGCAGTAACAGGTGTAGCTACTTTGGTTAAAGAGGGAATAGTTGTTGGAAGTAATAATATAATAAATCCAAAGGGAAATGCTTCAAGAGCTGAGTTGGCTGCAATAGTTTACAAGGTTTATAATAAGTAAAATATAATTATTAATCAGGGTGGCAGTATTTGCCACCCTGAAAATTTAGTAAAAATATAAAAATTACTGTTGCATTATTTTTTTAGCTGTGTTATAATTCTTTTTGCTTGAACATTGCGGGATTGTGTAATGGTAGCACGAATGACTCTGGATCATTTTGTGAGGGTTCAAATCCTTCTCCCGCAGCCATTTAAAGTCACTGATTTCAGTGGCTTTTGTTGTTTTTGGGGGGAAAAGTTGAGTTGAGATATTGGTGGGATTTTGATAGTGAATGTTAATGTTTTACATAAATGCAACCACCGGTTGCAAATGGGTTCAGCACCGCAAGGTGGTTGCATTTTTTATAGGTGGTTGCACTATTTAGCGGAAGTCTACAGAATAGAACATATGCTATGGTTTCAGCCTAAATTTCCGCGTTTTTATACTATACAGGAAGCAAAATGCCTGAAAATAAAGTTTTTCAAGAAATGGCTCTATTTTCATGTATGTTATAATTATATCATACAAACATATAATGAAAAACTCTAGAAGTCGCATAAATACTGAGTTCCTTAATTTGTATAGTATAATTTTAATGGAATTTAGGTTTCAATTAATCAATTTGTTATAAAAGAAAATACTTGATAAAATTAAAACAGAGAAAATATTTTAGAGGTGAATAATATGGCTTCTTTGTATTTAAATGATATTCTCTATCGAAACGGACTTGATCCAAAACGTGTAAAACTTATTCGGCACTCCTTGAAACATGAAAGATGTAAAAAATGTTTTAATAGCGGTTTTCTTGAAGATTATCAGAGAATACAAAAGGAGAACTTTTTCAAAGGGTGCGACTACATGTTGTCTTTTATCAGTGAACCAGGAACCAGTGCTAAGTTTTATGGTTGTTTCTCTGTTGGAAATGGAGTTCATGTAAACGAGGCTATTATACCAAGTGGTTTTCCTGTGCCAGAAATGTTCTCAGAAAACAATTATTTCTTTGACTTGAAGCCTGCAGAGCAATTAAGTGATTTAAAAGATAGATTAATTATCGACTGGGGAAAGGCAACGGTATCTTGGCATCAGTGGGCTAGTAATGATAAAGTTGTATTAGCAATACAATCCAACCCCAAATATACTTTCAATGGATATGAAAATGTTATATTAGGCTATGATGAGCTTAAAGAAATCATATATGACAAAATCTTATATGAAAACTGGCATGTTGCACTTTCGTCGGTTTATGCGATTTATCTTATTGTAGATTCAACTAGCGGAAAGCAATATGTGGGTTCTGCATATGGTGCAGGTGGTCTACTTGAAAGATGGAGATGTTATGTTGAAACCGGACATGGTGGAAACGAAGGTATAAAAGAGATTTTGTTCAACAATTATAGCGGAAAAGAAAACTTCCAGTTTAGTATTCTACAAATACTTCCTAAGACGATAACGGAGGATGATGTTATACGTATTGAAAACTTGTATAAAATTAAACTTAAAAGTCGGGAGTTTGGGATGAATAAGAACTAATGGATAATATCTAAAATTTTTCGATATGTTTCCTTATGCACCGCATGTGGAGACGGTAGTATTGATGTCACGCAAAGACAAATAAATAGGCTCTAAAGGGCTTGAAATCAAAGGTTACCAGACTTTCGGTATGTATTACTGATTGACGGGAAGCCAGTTACAGTGAATGATACTATTAAGACAGTAGACAAACCTGCTGCCCGCAGGGGAAAGGATTAGTATGAGCAAAAGGATATTGAATATTGATGACGACGTTGAACTGTGTAGTTTACTTGAGCAGTGTCTGGGAAATGAGGGTTATCAGGTAAAATGTTTATATAATGGGAAGGGTGCTGTATCTCACTTTAAAAGCCATGGAGCGGATATGATAATTCTTGATGTAATGATGCCGGAAATTGACGGCTTTACGGTTCTTAAACGAATCCGGGAGAACACCGACATTCCTGTGCTGATGCTATCTGCTAAAAGTGATGAGATGAACAAGGTATTAGGCTTAAGAACGGGTGCTGATGATTACATAACAAAGCCTTTTGGTTTATCGGAGCTTATGGCAAGGGTAGAGAATCTGTTCAGAAGATGCAGTATTGGGCGTCAGGATAAGGAAAGCAACGCAACACTTACCTACGGAGAACTGCAAATCGATATGGAGAAGTGCATCGTATCTAAGGAAAATGTCACTATATCGCTGACCTCAAAAGAATATAAGCTTTTATGTTTTCTGGCAGAAAACCCTCAGAAGGTATTCACCAAAAAGCAGATATACGGCAATGTATGGGAAGATGACTTTATGTATGATGACAATACCATTATGGCTCTCATACGGAGATTACGGAAGAAAATCGAGTATGATCCGGATAAACCCGCGTATATCCAGACTGTATGGGGGATCGGCTATCGCTTTAACGGGGAGGTAAATTAGTATGGATGTGTTTTGGATAGTAACCACGGCCGTATTGCTGATTGTTGTTGTTCTTCTTGTATTGAGGCAGTATTTTTTTCATAGAAGAATTGTTGATATGCAATCAACCATATACAGTATTTTGGAGAATAAGAATTTACAGATATTCGCTGAAAAGGAGGATGACATTGGGAACCTTGCGTTTTCGATCAATCGTCTTGCGGCTTCATATCGTGAGGAACAGGAAAAGTATGAAAGGGAGCAGCATGCAAAGAAACAGTTGATATCTGATTTGTCACATGATGTTCGAACACCATTGGTTTCAGTTATAGGTTATTTGGAGGCTATTGTTCAGAACAGAGTATCCGAGGGGCTAAAGTACGATTATATTCAGACGGCATATAATAAAGCGATCTCTTTAAAAGAACAGATAAATCAGCTTTTTGAATTTGTACAGAGTGATGCCGATGAAATCAAGCTGACTTTTGAAAATATCGATGTATGTGAAATCATAAGACAGACTCTCATAGATTTATTGCCGGTAATTGAAAAAGAGCACATCGTGCTGGATTCTTCCATTCCGGACGAAGAGCTGCGTATTTTAACAGATAAAGAAGGTTTCGTCCGCATTGTTCAAAATATTATCAGAAATACCCTGACTCATGGAAAGGAAGGTAAATATCTTGGTGTGTTTGTAAAAAAGGAGAGCGGTAAAATCTATATCGATATTATGGACAAGGGGCGAGGTATCGATAAAGAACACCTTCCTTTCATTTTTGAACGGCTGTATAAGGCGGACAGCTCACGTACAAGAGGCGGCGGAATAGGCCTTGCTATTGCAAAAGAGCTTGCCAATAAGATGAATGGTAAGCTGGAAATATTACATTCTATGCCCGGAGACACCGTGTTCCGGATCACTTTTCCCGAATCAAAATAAATGTCAGAAAAATGTCAGATTTATATCAGTGCCTTATTAGAACTCCTTGATATACTATAATCAAACAGTAAAGGCAAGGAGGTATTTACACATGGATATGGTTTTACGAACTGTAGGTCTGACCAAACAATATGGTTCCCAATTTGCAGTCAATGATATAAATATGAATGTGGAGAAAGGCAAGATCTACGGTCTATTAGGACGCAACGGCGCCGGTAAAACAACGACAATAAGAATGATAATCGGACTATTACAGCCAACAGGTGGGGAGGTCATCCTTTTCGGCGAAAAATTGAAATCACCTACAAAACAGTGCTTCCGCAGAATAGGTGCCTTGATAGAATCACCTGCGTTTTACGAAAACCTGACAGCAAAAGAAAATCTGAAGATCATTTACGATCTGAGAGGGACACAGTCAAAGAATTCCATAGATAATGCATTGAAGCTTGTAAATTTGGAGAATGAAACAAAGAAAAAGGTAAAGCAGTTCTCTCTGGGAATGAAGCAGCGGCTTGGTATTGCAATGGCTATGATGCACGAGCCTGAATTCATTATTCTTGATGAGCCTACCAATGGACTTGACCCGATAGGAATTCAGCAAATTCGATTGTTGATAAAAAAATTATCTTCCGAAAATGGCGTTACAATACTCATCTCAAGTCACATTTTAAGTGAAATAGAACAAATGGCCGATAAGGTCGGGATCATTGATAAGGGTATTTTAGTTGAAGAGCTTTCAATGGATGAAATACGCCACAGGAACCGCCACTATATCAAATTAACGGTTTCAGATATGACCCGATCTGTTCCTATCCTGGAAAAAGAGCTTGGAATCAGTGATTTTGAAATTATAAACGATAACGAGATCAGGATCTTCCAGTCGGAGCCGAAACGCGAAAATATAAATAAGGCTCTTGTTATGAGCGGGGTCGGAGTATCTGAGCTTTCGGTAAAGAAGGGCAATCTTGAAGAGTACTTCATGAAAATGACGGGAGGTGTTTCAATTGGCTAACATAATAAAAACCGAATTTAAAAAGCTTAAAGGTTCGAGTATACTATGGATCGGTATAGGAAGTTGCTTTATTCTGCCGCTTATGGCTTTGGGAATCAACCTTTCAAACCCGGGCAAATTTACATGGATAGGATATGTATCGCAGAACCTGTGGCCCCAGATCATATTACTGTGGCCCTGCATTTTCGGAGTATTCGGCTCATATATCTTCTGCAGAGAGCGTATTGAGAATACATATAAGAATCTTCTCGTAATTCCGGTAGGTCGCATCAGGCTTGCAATCGCAAAAATGATCGTAATGTTGGTTTCCATTATCGGTATGAGTATTTTAACTTATATATTAAACCTGTCAGGCGTTTTTGTCGGGGTCTCTGTTTCCATGGCCGAATTTGGTGAAGGATTAAAGGTTTATCTTCTGTCAGGGCTTCTCATGTTTATATGCATATTGCCTGTTATGCTTGTATCCATCATTGCCAGAAAAGGCTTTCTTCTCTCCATATGCATAAGCATAGTTTATTCGCTGGTCTCATTCCTTGCTTCATGGGTCGCACCGTTAGCAGCATTGCTGCCTATTGATGTTGTATGGAGAATCATAGATCTGAAGCAATTTAAAATGAGTTATTCCTTCCCTATGTCTGTATCATACGCAAGCCTTGCATTTTTCGCTATTGTATCAATTGCGGGGACCATTTATGTGTCTAAAAAACAAGAGGCGTAGAAAGGGCTGCACTTCATATCTTGTCGAAATCGAAGGCAAAATCCGCATTTATTCCACGGTCTTCTTGACAACGAGCCTCTAACGGCATGATGTGGGCATCTACCGGCACCATCCATTCTGAACAAGAAGTAAACGCTTCGTAGTATGGCTGATGCCTCGCTTGAGAGCCTAACATGCCGTTCTACTCATTGTCAAGAGGCTTTCGCGGCATAAACGTTACTTTTTGCTTTTTAGGAAACCTCAATTGTAAAATAAATTTCCATACTGATTGGTTCACATAAAATCAAAATTTGAAATTATTCATTGTTAAAGAGAGTATGGATTCTCCCTTTACAAACTTAGTTTAGAAGACTACCACTCATGTTTGGCCTTTTTTTATGTATTTTGTAGGTCTAGCCGTGCGGCAATGAGCACCGGGGTATGGGGCAGAGCCCCAATGGTTCAATATTCAACAAGGTGGCAATCCTTTAAATGCTGGTGGCAGATAAGGAGGAACTAGCATGTCTAAATATTTAACCTACGAAGTATGAATCATGTAAACTCCTACAAAAGAAAAAAGCTAAACAACCGAAGCCCATACCAGACGTTTAGCTTTTACTATGGAGAAGATTTACTACATCAGCTTGGATGTTCCCCAGTTGCCGCTGAGGACATCATACTGAAGCCAAAACTTCTCAAAAAGTAGCATATAAAAAATGTATGCCGCCAGCAACCTTTATAGTTTATAGCAACTTCAGGGGTGGATTTTCCGATTGCAAAAAAGTCGACCGTAAATCTACCTCCGGTTTTTGTACGCTTTTTTATGTCTAATCAACGTCATTATTGCCAATTCCGTTCAAAATTCATACTTCTAAACGGGATTGTTGCTTACAAAGCGGTATTTTCGTTTTCAAAACGGGATTCTCAATCTACAAACGGGAAGTTCGCGTTACAATTAACCAGGCACTCCTTAATTGTAATATAAGTTTAAATATAGAATTATAAAATTTAAAGTAAAACTTTAAAAAAGTATTGAAATGCTTAAAATTATGTGCTATATTAATATTGCTAGCAAAATTGAAATAATTAAACTAATACTTTAAAAAGAGAGTATGGCATGAACAAGAACATTGAAACATTGAAGAAGAGAACAAAAGGTGATTCATTATGCTGCTTTTTTGCAGTGGTTATTGCTTTCTTTATGACCATATCGGAGCTTAAGGCTTATATAGTAACAGAAGGCAATAATCCAGAACATCTGATAAACAGTATGTATGGAATTTTTGCATTTGTAATTATGTTACTAATGGGACTCGTTCTTTTTGATCTTCATAAGAACGGAAAACCTTTTTCAAAGAAGATAATAAATTTGATTCGCGCTATTGCAATTGTCACAATATTTGCAGCTATAGTTCCTGATTCATTTACACCAATCTTGGATGAAGTTTACCATGTTGTTACTAAAAATAGTGCCGTTTACATAAAGTTAGATATTGGGTCGGTATTATGCGTAAAAAATATATTTATATCATTGATAGGTGTTGTTATTGGAATTAGTACGGAAATATTTGTGTATGGAAGAGCACTTCAAGATGATGTGGATTCGATAGCGTAGGAGGAGTTAGCATGGCAATAATAGTGAGACTAGACAGAATGATGGCAGATCGCAAGATGTCTCTCAATGAACTGGCTGAAAGGTGTGATATGACAAATGTTAACTTGTCCAATCTTAAAACTGGTAAAATGAAGGGTGTACGATTTGAAACTATGGATGCAATTTGTAAGGCTCTTGATTGTCAGCCAGGAGATCTTTTTGAGTATGTGAAAGAAGAGTAAAACTCTTATTTCTTGGGTTAAACGGCGTAAAATAAGGAATGTCCAACGATTCGCTGTTTATGGTAAAGACTAAAAGATATAGAAATGCTATGTTTTTCTCGGAGGTGACACAAATGGATTTAATTGAAATAGGAAAATTCATAGCAGAACTTAGGAAAGAGAAAGGGCTTACTCAGGAACAGTTTGGAGAAAAGGTAGGAGTAACAAATAAGACTGTGTCTAGGTGGGAAACCGGAATTTATTTACCACCTGCAGATGTGCTTATCATCATGAGTGAACTGTTTGGTGTGAGCATCAACGAGTTGTTAAGTGGCAAGCGTCTTACAGAAGAAGAATACAAGCAAGTTGCGGAGGAAAATCTTCAGCATACCATCAAGGCAAGTTGTTTTTCACTAAAAGACAAAATAGATTTTTATAAAAAGAAATGGTTGAAAGAACATATCGATATAATGATATTTATTGGCGTATGTATTATCGGTGTTTTTATTGCCGGATTAGTTATGAGAAACGCTTTAGTTGGTTATGTTGCTATCTTGATGTTGGTTTTGGCACATGGATGGAGAAATAATACGATGATGGCATATGTTGAAAATAATGCTTATGATGGGGTTGGCAAGAAATAGTCGACTGCACGGAAAAAACTGCTAATATTCTTCAAGTATTTATGAGAATAGGAAGTTGATTTTCGTTATCCATAATTCACGTATTAATTTAATTTAATTATTTAATAAATACGTTTATTTGCCGATAAACTTTACAAGCCAATTTTATAATTTTATCGATGAAATTTTCGTGAGAATTTTGATTTGGCCAATTCACAATTTACCGAAATCCATTGTTGTAAAATCATCAAAATAGGTATTCGAAAGGAGTGTTAGTATTATGCTATGGAAAGACAATTATGAACTTGGCGTTCCTCTGATTGATGCGCAGCATAAGGAGTTATTTCGGCGTGTCGAATCGTTTTTGCAGGTATTGAGGTCTGAAGTTTGCTGGGATGAGAAAGTCCAGAAGGTCAATGAAACATTGGAGTTTATGAAAGGATACGTTGTGGAGCATTTCCGTGATGAGGAGGAATACCAGCGAAGCATTGGTTATTCCAGATATGAAGCTCATAAACAGATACATACCGGTATGGTCGATTATGTGCTGGATTTTTCCAAGCAATACGAGCAATCCAATAATGACGAGCAATTAATACAACAGTTTGGTGGTAGGTTGCTGGCATGGCTGATTAACCATGTAGCCGCAGAAGATCAACGCATAGCGGATTATGCCACAAAGAAGGGGATGAGCGGAAATGAAGGATAAACTTTATAAAGCATTTGCCGATGCAACACAAAATGTATTTAAATTGATGCTTAACATTTCAGAAATTTCCGATCATCCGGCTGGAGATTTCAAGTGTGACGATGAGGTTGACATCGCCATCAGCGTTACCGGTGACCTTCAAGGAAAGGTGATTTACCGATACCCGATCTCCACATCGCTCAACATAGTAAATGTTATGAGCGGGATGCAGTTTGATGCGGTGGATGCTTTCGTAACTTCTGCAGTATCAGAGATTGCAAATATCATAAGCGGTAATGTACTATCTGAACTTTCAGAGAACGACATGAACTGTGATATATTACCTCCGGAGCAATGCAAGCTTGATGATGATAAGGAATATGAAATAAATACAAGCTACTGCATTAGCACGACAATCGGTGAGATATGCCTGGAAATAAGATTGAATCGGGCCTCTTGATTTCTAGGGGGTGAATATTCTTTAGTGTAACAGGTATGATGAGTCTGGCGACTTATCGGCAACCCTCACTTTTTATGTGAGGGTTTTATATTATCATATAATGTAATAGATTAACATATGTCCACGCGTTTGATATTTGGATATCATTGTGGTGTGAATGTCAAGTAGTCATTTACGAATTCCGGTCAATAATTCTTTACAAAGAAAACATCATATTGAGGATTGAACATCTATTTGGATGTTCTTTTTTTCTTAAAAAGAAGAATAATTTTATTTTTGGTCAATTAAATATTGCTTAACATTTGTAAGCCTCTATGTTAAATTTATATATGTAAAAGTGATATAAATTTAACATTTGTTTTAAAGACTTTTAACCACAACTGTTGATATTTTGACAAAATAAATACCATTGATAAAGATGAATTTTTATTTTGATTGACTTACTATTAAAAGTGCAGATGCCATCGGTATTGGGAGGGATTTTATGATATTAGAGACAGAAAGATTAATACTGCGTCCTTGGGAAGAATCGGATAAAGAGGACTTATATAGATATGCAAGTGATCCACAGGTTGGTCCTATCGCCGGATGGCCAGTGCATACCAGCGTTGAAAATAGTCTCGAAATAATAAAAAAAGTACTATCGGCACCTGAAACATATGCTGTAGTACTTAAGAGCGAAGGTCATGCCGTTGGTAGTATCGGTTTGATGATTGGGAAAGCCAGCAATATTGATATTCCTGATACAGAGGGCGAGATAGGATATTGGATAGGAGTGCCGTTCTGGGGACAGGGCCTCATTCCGGAGGCGGTAAGGGAGATAATCCGTTATGCCTTTGAAACTTTACATCTTGAAAAGTTGTGGTGCGGATATTTTGAAGGCAATAACAAATCAAAACGTGTACAGGAAAAGTGCGGATTTGTATATCATCACACAAATAGGGATATTCCTTGGCCGTTGATGGGAGATGTCAGGACAGAACATATTACTTGTTTGCCAAGAGGTAAGTGGCAATGAAATATGTAGCCAATACCATAACAATAAGCAGAATTATCCTCGCTATTATACTTTTATGTTTTAAGCCATTTACCATGACGTTTAATGTCATCTACATTTTTTGTGGTATTACCGATATGATCGATGGCTTCATTGCAAGAAAGACTCATACAGAAAGTGCGTTCGGAGCAAAATTGGACAGCATTGCCGATATTGTATTTTTTTCAGTATGCCTTATAAGGATCCTGCCTGTCATGGGAATTAAACTGTGGTTGTGGATATGGATTGCGGTAGTAGCCTTGGTAAAGGTTATCAATATCGTATCAGGGTATGCGTGTCAGCATCAACTTGTTCTGCTGCACACTATTACAAATAAGGTGACTGGCCTGCTTCTGTTTATACTTCCGTTGACCATCAGTTTTATTGACATAAATTATGCTGCTATTCTTGTTTGCGTAATAGCTACCTTCGCTGCAGTTCAGGAAGGACATTATATCAGAACTTACAAGAACAGTTAATCCAGCCATTAGGCTTGACTATAAGTTCAGATTTCAAATATGAGCGGATTTTCAGGAGCAGCACACTGTGAATTTTCGTCATTACCTGCTTTTTCACAAAAGTTGAACGAAATTGTTGATGGCTCTGATACTACTATGGATTTGCCGAAAGTAAATATACCTGTGAACCTTGAAGTTCAACGCTTTTGTGGCATTCTTGGGCTTGATCCTCTCTATTTGGGTAATGAGGGTAATCTGGTTTGCTTTGTTGCTGAAAATATTGCTTTCAGTACCCATATCATTAGGATTTTCAATAGCATTAAATATCAAGCAAATATGTGACAAAGTGCATATCAGTTTCTTACAAAGTGCATATCAGATTCTTACAAAGTGCATCTGTTAATGTGATTTTATTTTCTGTATAATGTAAACAAATATACGGGTTACAGAAATTGCAAAACAACAAATTATTAGGTGTCTCATGTATAAAGCTTATTTCAGGTTTAAAAGGTAAATATGTGATGCCTATTGTTAAAAAGCTATGAAGGGGGAGTGGGATAAAGGATTTTCTGATATTAAAAGTATTCTTTTCTTAAATCTTCTTAATTCTTTTAGTTCTTTTAAATCTTCTTAATTCTTTTAAATCTTCTAAAATCTTCTTAAAATCTTTGAAGTAACTTGCCATATTACTAAACAGCATAGTAGGTGTAAGAAATGTTAAATTCTTAACAATTTTTGTGCAGCACTACAGGATTGGGCAATTTATACGCAATTTTTGTGTAGAATTCGTGACCATCCAAGTATTAGACAGTAATTCATTAATGTAATTCTATTTGAAAAACTGAACAAACTTTAGAAAGTAGGGGTGAAAAGTATGTTATTTAAGAAACAAATTGTATCAGTGTTAGTTGGGGCAGCAATGTTAGGAGTTAGTTTTATTCCACATTCCTTGGGTTCTCTTACAGTTTATGCAGATGAGATGTTGGATAATAACAGCTTCTCAAATGGCGAATGTTTACCCTGGTTTATTGAAGAAAATCCTGTTGGTACAACTGGCATAGGCGTTGAGAACGGTGAGTTGGTTTTGGATATTAAGGATGGGGGGTACGAACCGTCCAGCCTAATTCTTTTTCAAAGACCTGTAAATATTGTAAAGGGGCATACGTACACGGTAAAGTTTAAAGTGAGGGCGACCCAAGATTGTAAGATAAATCCGAGGCTTACGAAAGGTGAACTTCCGTATACAAATTATTGGATCGATAGTCCGGTAATTGAACTCAAGGCCAATGAACAACTTTCGTTTGAAGGCTCTTTTACTATGACATATGAATCGGACAGAAAGACTTCATTTAAGATATGGCTGGGCGGAGAGTACGCAGCTAATGCCCCATACAAGATTGCATTTGATGATTTTTCATTGTGGGATGATCAATATCAGAAAGTTGTAACTCCTGAACCGGAAGTTGTAGAAATTCCAGATGTAAAAGTGAACCAGTTAGGCTATTTTGAGAATGGACCTAAAAAGGCTATAGTAGTTTGCAATTCTAGTACTCCGGTGAAGTGGTACTTAAAGGACTCAAAAGGAAAGGTTGTTAAAAGCGGGAAGACAGAAGTTTATGGGTTTGATGAAGCATCTGGAGATAATATACATAGAATAGATTTTTCAAGTTACACGAAGAAAGGAAAAAACTATACGCTGTGTGTTGATGGAGCTACAGAAAGTTTTCCATTTGACATCAATAACCAAATTTACGATAAGTTAAAATATGATGCATTATCTTACTTTTATCATGCAAGGAGCGGTATAGATATTACAATGCCTTATGCAGGAAGAGAAGATTTAACAAGGCCGGCAGGCCATGTTAACGAGGTGGCAGTATCTGCCGATAACAGCGTAAGCTATGCAATTTACTCAGAGGGAGGCTGGTATGATGCTGGTGATCACGGAAAAAATGCAGTCAATGCAGGAATTTCCGTATGGACTTTGCAAAATGAATACGAAAGAACGAAATACATAAAGGGCAGTGATAGTAAGGCTCTGTCAGACGGTAAAATGAATATACCTGAAAATAATAACAAAATACCTGATATTTTGGATGAGACAAGATGGGAAGTAGAAATGCTTATGAAAATGCAGGTGAAGGATGGCAATCCTAAAGCAGGAATGGTCGTTCATGAAGTATGGGATGAGGATTGGAGCTGTTTGGGAACTCCACCTCATGAAGATGTGATAAAGAGAGTATTTGTTGCTCCGAGTACAGCAGCAACTTTGGATGTGGCGGCTGTTACTGCACAGAGTGCGAGACTTTGGAAGAATTATGACAAGAAATATTCAGAAAAGTGTCTGGCAGCTGCTGAAAAAGCATGGAAGGCTGCAATTGAAAATCCAAAGGAATACATTTATTATCCCTATGGGGATGGAAGTAATACAGATGAATTTTACTTTGCAGCTTGTGAATTGTTTATAACAACAGGTAAGAGTGAATATCTGGATTTTATGAAGAAAAGTGTATTCTATTTAAAGCTGTTCGATCTAGAACCGGGTCAAACTACATATAGTTACCAATGGAGTGATGTAGCAGGCCTTGGTACGCTATCCCTTTCAATAGTGCCAAATAAACTTCCAAAGAAAGATTTGAAAACTGTAAAAAGCAATATTATTGATTTTGCAGATAAATGGCTGAATATTTTGAATGACACCGGCTCTCTTGTTCCTTTGACTGAATACCGTTGGGGTTCAAACTCGGATGTTTTGAATAATGCCATGTTAATGGCGTATGCCTATGATTTTACACAAGATAAGAAGTTTTTAGATGGTGTTATTGAATCTATGGATTATATTCTAGGAAAAAATGCTTTAGCTCAAAGTTATATTAGCGGTTATGGAGAAAAAGCAATGCAAAATCCTAGTCACAGGTTCTTTGCAAATTCGATGTTTGAAGATCTTCCAACTCCGCCTGATGGCGTTCTATCAGGAGGTGCTAATCAGTTCGTCCAGGATGGCTGGGCTCAGGCAGCGGGGTTAACTGGAAAACCTGGCCAAAGGTGCTATGTTGATCATATACAATCATATTCAACAAATGAGGTGGCTATAAATTGGAATTCTCCACTTTCATGGATTACAGCTTTCTTGGATGAAAAGGCAGATAATCAGAAAGGATGTATCAATCTTTGGTAGTAGCTGGAGTTGACCAGGTTTAAATTAAAATCGGAATACCTTATAATAGGACAGAAAATTATAGAAAGAAGTGGGGACGCGAAAGTGTTTCCGCTTCTTTCTAAGTTTTTATCACAGGTGAAATTGCTAAATATGTTTTTTAAGGTACTGGTATCACTTCGTACTATGAATGGGTATCTACTGTCCCTTCACAATGGGAACGGATTAATAAAAGCAGAAAAACTTGGTGAAAAGGGCAAAAGAATTGTTGATTTATCACGATGGAGACCCTGCAAATTACTTCCGGGGAGGTAAGTACATGAATTAATATGTTTTAGTTAAGTTTCGTATTAATTTATTGTAAAATCATGAAGAAAATGTTTGTAATAAAAATGATAAAGGTATATAATTGTATTGGAAATATGTAGTATATGTCAATTTTGGAAGAGTTGTAAAAGTCTTTGGAAATAATTTAAAAAGGAGGAGTTTATTATGGCAAATGGAACGCAAGCTGCTGTAACAGAGGCTACCAGGTTGGGAGAGATTGGGTATCCGGAGTTTACCACAAAGCTGGTCAGTGATACATTTGATGCTATTGTGTCAGCCAATATCAGACAGACTGAAGCCTACATTGACCTTCTGAATCAGGTTTCCAAGTCGCTAAGTACTTTTATTAATGACACCAAGGATGATATAGGTGGAGACCTTATACTGCAGTTTCTGGCTAAGGTTTTACCTGACAAAGAGAGTGACACAGGGACAATTGTGGCAAATGACAGCACTGCAACTCTTGATGCTTCGCAGGCAGATGCTTTGAACAATGCTGTCGCAATAACGGACGAAAATGGAAACGAAGTACAGGGAAATGTGGTTAGTGATGGTGATGTAATTAGAAATAAATATGATGTAATTTTAGATGTTGTTGCTAAACGTATAGCAGCGGATAAGTATTCATTATTAAAAGAGATGGTTAAATTAGGAATACTTCGTCTTGTAGTAGAGCATGGGGTTATTGAAACAAGACTTACCTTCAATACATATGGATCTACCTTTTATAATAAGAATACCTCAAATTATAACAGAAGTGATTTTAATTTCAGGGCAAAAGCTAAAACCGGATCATTTCTTAGTCCATGGGTTAAAGCATCAGCTTCAACTTCTTATAGTAGTATCAATATATCTACTACAAATGAGTCCAACAGAGATATTTCAGGAAGTCAAGTACAGATTTATGGCCGTGTTCAGATAGATTTTAAAACTGATTATCTACCGCTTAACGCATAATACGGTTTTACAGTATATTAAATTAAATAAAAAAGTTTGATTTTGTTAAAAAGTTTGCCTTTAAGGCAAACTTTTTAACAAAAATAGCATAGGGAGGTGGAACTTTATTATGGGTAATACACGTCTGGAAGAAGTAGGATTTTCAGATTTCACTACTCTTCTGATCACTGAAACTCTCAATGCCGTTATAACCAGCCAAATCCAGCAGGAAGAGAAGATTCAGGAGTTGAACATTGCGGTAGCAATGTCGCTTGAAGAGTTTTCTAAAGCATATATTTCAGATGATGAAGTTAAATCAGAATTGGCCAGGCTTTTTACTGATCCTGGCATTATAGATGGAAAGAGTTCGGTTGAGATTGGTATGCCTTATGTACCTGCTGGTGAAAATAATTCAGAGATGCCCCGTGTTAGAGAAATATGTGGGTATGATATGATAAAAGGGGATTATATCGAGAATATAAATGGCTATGAGATAACGGAAAAAGGATATAAAAATATAAGTAGAGCCGTCTTAAGGAGGCTTGCCTCGTTAAAGCAGGAAGGACTTAGGTATCTTGTTTCTAGAGGAATACCAAGAGTCTTGGTTGATAATGGAAAGGTTTCTGCCAAACTTACTATGAGGATTGAAGAACAAAAGGAGACCTCAAAGAGCAGTTCTAAATTATTGGGGTCAAAAAATGACTTTATAGGCGGGAAGCTGGTTGTAAGACCTGTTAATGTCAGAGGACCAGAGTATTTGACCATTAAAACCGATATAACAAGTGAGGTTGAAATAAACTTTAAAACTATTGTTTTATAGCAAGGGGGAGAATAAATTTATGGCTGGCAATGATTCTCATCTTACAGAGATGATTCTGGCAATACATAACGAAATTCAAAGTGCTGTTGATTATATATCTGAAGTTGCTGCTAAAAGTGGCACAGAGTTGGGTAAAAGTTCGGCTGTGATGTGTATAGAAAATTTAAGAGTAAAGCTACCGTTTTTAATTGAACTTGAACAGAAAATGGGAGCTCATAAAGATATAACCGAAGTTATTGATGTAGATGATTTAAAGAAAAGGCTTTCAAATAGAAAGGGATTTATGATTGATAAAGGTGAGAAAGGAAAGATGGCGCTTTACTCCAGAGTGAAAGTGTTACCAAACCTGAATATTAAGGAAGATAAAGAGGGCGGGATTTATGAAAAAGGAGAAATTGAAATTGTTTTTTCTCCGGTAAATAGAGACTAACCAAAAAGTCAAAATCCTATTGATGGTTTAGTTTGCTAGTGGAAAATATCGTACCTGATATGGTTTGACATTAATGTAACGCTGCGTTACTTTGAAGTCAAACCATATTTTATTTGGAGGTTTGCTTAATTCCAAATTTAATTATGTTACTTAGGGATAACGAAAAAATAACATCCTATTCTCATATTTTGAAAACATTATCAAATCAAGTTTTTTGGTTATCCAAAGTATGAATTTATATTTTAGTCATACCTTATCATAGCTTTTCATCTTGAACTTTATTCTGGTATCATGGCAGGATTACATCAGGAAAAAGTCTTTTGGAAATATGTATTATCAAACGAGGTAAATACTGGTATAATAGATTATATCTTTGTAAATCGTATTTTATACCGAGTAAGCAAAAGTTCTATTAAGGTAAACTTTTTTATTAAGAAAATCAACTATGCTTTATCTTTTAGTAATGACATCCTGTGCTATGCCGGATGAGAAGGCCTCAAATGAATCTGTAATTCTCGAAGATCAAGGAGCTGTAAAATAACAGTATAAAGGAGAACCGAAAATGAAGAATGTTGGAATGAGACTGTTTATAGCTGTGGTTTTAATTGGAGGTTTGTTATTTATTGGGTTTATAGCTCTGATTGCAGCATCTCTTGGAGTTGGAGCCAAGTTTTATTCACCCTTTGTCCAAATTGTAACACTGGCGTTAATTGTATTTGTAATGGTTGGTGCAAGCATAGCCCCGAAGCTTAAGAAACTTCTAATTGCATTTGGTATATTTTTGTTGATTTGTACAGTTACTGTTGTATCGTATGAAGTTACCATGAATTATCATAAAAGTATACCGGTTGTGAATGAACAAGGTGTTAATTTAGGAGCATACAGACCCTTTGGAGAGAACACATTAGCTGTTAGGCTTGATGAAAAATCTACTTTGAAAATTGAATCGGATATTCCGATAATGGATGGCGCAACAGCTCTATATCCTTTATACTCAGCTTTTGCCCAAGCTACATATCCGGAAAAAGTATATAAAATAGATGACAGTGAAGTACAATGCAATACTACCACAGAGGCTTATGACAATTTATTCAGTGGTAGAGTTGATGTAATCTTTGTAGCACAACCATCAAAAGAGCAAATGGAAGTAGCAAAAGCAGCGAATCTTGATTTACAGCTTACCCCTATTGGCAAGGAGGCATTTGTTTTCTTTGTTAATACTAAAAATCCGGTTTCAGAGATAACGACAGAGCAGATTCAAAGTATTTATTCCGGCAAAATTACAAACTGGAAAGAAATTGGCGGAAATAATGAGTCTATTCGGGCATTTCAGAGACCTGACAACAGCGGAAGCCAGACCATGCTGCAAAAATTAATGGATGGAAAGAACCTTATGACGCCGCCAAAAGAGGATGTTGTTGAAGGTATGGGGGGAATTATAGAGCAAACAGCCAGTTATCGCAATTATAAAAACGCAATAGGATATTCCTTCTTGTTTTTTGCAACTCAAATGGTTAAGGATGATAAAATCAAATTGTTAAAAGTAGATGGTGTTTATCCTGACAGGGATACCATCAAAAGTAAGAAATACCCGTTATCTGCAGATTTTTATGCAGTAACTGTAGGGAAAAAAAGAAGTCCGAATGTTGAACGTTTGATAGAGTGGATTTTATCTCCACAAGGACAATATATTGTAGAAAAAACAGGATATACCCCCTTGAATTAAACAGCAAGATTGAGATATTGGTAAACAGCTGTTTTATTGGCAAAAATGTTAATTCCGGCATTGACGCTATTTAACTTTATGTGTTAAAATCATACTTGTTACTTTTATAAAGCAATAAATTGGGATAAAAATCATGGCAATAAAGACAAGGCATTTGATTGACTTGACTTTGTTGCTTTTTAATAATGAGAGAGACAATTGTGTTTTGGAAAGGATTGTTATGAATAATACTATTTCGGAAAACATTATTGAACTAAAAGGTATAAAAAAATGCTATGACGATTTTGTTGCTGTCAAAGATTTTAACCTTAAGGTAAAAAAGGGAGAGTTTGTTACATTTTTAGGCCCATCGGGGTGTGGCAAGACAACAACGTTACGAATGATAGCTGGATTTGAGCTTCCTTCAGAGGGTCAAATTCTTTTAAATGGTAAGGATATCAGTGTCCTTCCGCCTAACAAAAGGCCTATCAATACGGTATTTCAAAGATATGCCTTGTTTCCTCATCTGAATATTTTCGATAACATTGCATTTGGTCTGAAAATGAAAAACGTAGATGTAACTTATAAAAACAATGAGGGTGAAACCCTTATTCGGAAAGAAAAATTATCTCGTGAACAAATCAGAGAAAAAGTGAAGCGTGTACTAGAAATTGTTGATTTGGAAGGTTTTGAAAAGCGAAATATTTCTACTCTTTCCGGTGGGCAGCAGCAGAGGATTGCCATTGCAAGAGCGATTGTAAATGAACCGGAAATTTTACTGCTGGATGAACCGCTTGGTGCTTTGGACTCAAAGATGCGTAAGGAAATGCAGTTGGAACTGAAATCCATGCACGAGAAATTCGGCATTACTTTTATCTATGTAACACATGATCAGGAAGAAGCTCTTACTATGTCTGACAAGGTTGTTGTAATGTCCGATGGTATGATTCAGCAGATAGGAACACCGGAAGAGATTTATAATGAACCGAATACAGTATTTGTTGCTGACTTTATTGGGGAAAGTAATATCTTTAACGGCAAAATGTGTGGTAATAAGAAGGTTCGTTTTTGTGGATCTGAATTCATATGTCTTGATGATTTTCGTGTCGGCTCGGATGTGGATGTCGTAATAAGACCTGAAGACGTAGAAATGACAACTCCTGAAAACGGACAAATAAAAGGAAATGTGCAAACTGTTAATTTTAAGGGAATGCATTATGATATTACCGTTCAGTCTGGAGATAATGAAATTTTGCTAAAAAGTACTAAAAACGCAGAAGTAGGAGAATTACTTGGTCTTAGGATTGAACCTGACGGAATTCATGTTATTCGTGCAGAAACCAATATTAACATTTATGAAGGTATTATAACTGCGATTGATAAAGTGGCTTTTGCGGATGGAGAATTCGATTGCAATATTACGAAATTATACCCTGGATCAACAATCAACAATAATAATTTATGTGATAAGGATGGAAACAGGATTAATGTTATAGGAAGTTCTGTAACGGTAAAAGTGCCGGTTGCCTCTCCGTCAATGAGTGATGATATTGACGCAGGTGGAACGAAAGGTCATATAGTTTCACTTATATACAAGGGAGATCATTATCATTATATTGTGCGTTCAAAAAGTGGAGAAGATATTCATCTTCATGACCAGAGCTTGTGGAATGAAAATGACTATGTCAGTGTAATTATTCCGAAAGAAAGCATTGATTTGTCACTTAATGCAACGGAGGCATAGAATATGAGATATCATTTTTCGCGTAAGCAGTTGTGTATCCCTTATGCAGTATTTCTGACATGTTTTGTTATTGCACCGCTTGTTGTTATATTTTATTATGCCTTTACAAACGGAGAGGGCAGATTTTCAATATCAAATTTGACAGGTTTCTTTACCAGCGGTAATACGATAGGGACTCTGTTTTATAGTATCCTGATTTCGGTTACAACCACCTGTGTGTGTTTATTGATAGCTTATCCGGTTTCTTACATACTTGCCCGGAGTAAAATCAAGAAAAAAGCGATCTTGTTGGCTATATTTATAGTTCCGATGTGGATCAACTTTACCTTGAGAATCTTGGCATTAAAGGAAGTTCTCTCTATGCTTGAAGGGAATCTTGCGTACCATCCGTTTTTAAATACCATAATAGGTATGACCTATGATTATTTGCCGTTTATGATTTTACCTTTATATACTACACTTATGAAACTTGACAACCAACTTTTAGAAGCGGCATATGATCTTGGTGCAGGTAAATTGGAAACGTTTATCAGAGTTACATTGCCACTTTCATTGCCTGGGATTATAAGTGGTGTTACGATGGTGTTTTTGCCGGCAATGACCAATTATGTAATACTTGACATGCTTTATAACAATACCTTTATAATGGGTAGTTTGATTGGAAGCTATTTCAATGCTTATGACTGGCACAGTGGTTCTATGATATCGATTGTGCTGTTGATGATCATACTTATAATAACCTGGGCAACAAAAGGATTTACTGAAAAGGAACCGGAAAGGGAGGCAATTCTATGATTAAGAAAATATTAAGTTCATCATGGATTGGAATTGTATTGCTTTTTATGTATTCTCCGATTCTGATTCTAACAGGTTATAGCTTTTTGGATACTCCGACTATTGGAGCCTCGGGTAATTTTTCCTTTCAAAACTATATAACGCTCTTTACTACACCGGAACTAATGGAGATGATTATTGGAACCTTGACTTTGGCTTTGCAATGCGCAATTATCTCTACAATATTGGGAACACTAGGTGCCATTGGTGCTTTTTATTCAAAAAAGGGAATGAGAGGATTTGTAAGCGCGTCCAATCAGATTCCGGTTGTTAATGCGGATGTTGTAACCGGATTTTCTATCTGCGTATTGCTGATTGTTGTGTTTGGTTTGAATAAGGACTCCTTTATACCATTAATCACAGGTCATGTTGTAATGGCAACTCCTTTTGTCTACCTTTCAGTTATACCAAAACTCAAACAAATGGATTATAATCTTTATGAAGCAGCCCTTGATTTAGGTGCTAATGCGAGACAGGCATTAATAAAAATTACAATTCCACAGATTATCCCAGGTATTGTTTCCGGCTTTTTATTGGCGGTAACACTTTCTTTAGACGATTATTTTATTACAACATATACAAAACCTGCGACCTTTAATACTATCAGTACCTACGTGGTCAATGCGACAAGAGGCTCAAATACAGAGTTGAAAACCGCACTTTGGGCTTTATCGACGTTGATTTTTGCAATCATTCTTTTTGCAGTACTTGTTAGTAACATTACTACCAATAGAAAGGCTGGTGAGAAGAATGGCAGAAATCAAATCTAAACGAAGCGGAAAATGTTCTTTGCTTTTATCGGGATTGCTTCTTTTATTAATATTATTATCCGGGATGACTGGAGTGTCGGAAGTGAATGCGGCAAGTGAGGATACAATAGTTTTGAAAATCGGTAATTGGGAAGAGTATATCGATCAAGGCGATTGGGGTGATGATGAAGCTATAGAGCTTGACAGCGAGACAATTACAAGTGAAAATGGCTTGATTTCGGACTTTCAGGATTGGTATTATGATACTTATGGCAAACATGTGGAAGTCGAATACTCAACTTTTGGGACCAATGAGGATTTGTACAGCAAAATTATACTAGGAGATACATACGATCTTGTATGTCCGTCTGAATATATGTTTTCGAAGCTGTTGAAGGAGAATAGGCTTCAGCCGCTGTCGGAAAGCTTTTTTGATACATCCAATGAGTATAATTATTATATAAACGGAGTATCGCCTTATATTAAAAGTGTTTTTAGTAACAACAAGATTGATGGAAAACCGTGGAGCGCATATGCAGCAGGCTACATGTGGGGCACTATAGGAATCGTGTATAATCCGGAGGTGGTTAGTGAGGAAGATGCCTCAAGCTGGTCGATTCTTGCTGAACCCAAATATAAGAAAAGGGT
This sequence comes from uncultured Acetivibrio sp., assembly GCA_964564015.1. Classification (GTDB taxonomy): domain Bacteria; phylum Bacillota; class Clostridia; order Acetivibrionales; family Acetivibrionaceae; genus Acetivibrio. The sequence continues at coordinate 17,442 of CAZLZR010000015.1, read as the reverse complement.
TACTATAAAGGATAGTGTCAGAGAATCCTATTTTCCTGCGTTGGCTATTTTGCATAAGGATTTGCTGCTTAGCAAGGAATTTATAAACAAAGAGGATTACTCAGAAAATTTGGCGAAGCTTTTGAATGATACCAGTCCGCAAACTATTGCAAATGCAGAGGATTTGTTGCAGAAAATCAGGAAGAATGTATATTCTTTTGAAATTGATAGTGGTAAAGCGGATATGGTTACAGGTAAAATTGTTGCCAATTTGCAGTGGTCCGGAGACGCAGTATACACAATGGAACAGGCAGAAGAGGAAGACTATCAATTAAATTATTCTGTTCCTAAAGAATGTACCAATCTTTGGCTTGATGGTTGGGTAATGCTTAAGTCCGGAATAAACGGCGATATCGAGAGGCAAAAAGCTGCAGAAGCCTTTATTAATTTTATATCCAGACCTGATAACGCAATCAGAAATATGTATTACATTGGTTATACCTCTAGTATTTCAGGGGGAGATAATTCTTTGATTTATGAATACGTCAACTGGAAATTTGGAGCGGAAAGCGAAGAAGATATGGTAGAATATCCATTAGGCTATTTTTTTAGTGGTGATAATGGGGATGAAAAATATATGTTTGCAACTTCTGAGGATCAGGCAAAACGGCTTCTATTTGCCCAATATCCGCCAAAGGAAGTTATTGATCGGAGTGCTGTAATGGGATATCTTCCGGATGATGTCAATGCACAGTTGAACCAGATGTGGATTAATGTAAGGTGCTTTAATTTTGATCATGTTTCTAAAGCTGTTTGGCTTAGAGTGCTTGCTATCATTTGCTTGGTGTTGATCCTGATTATTATTTGGGTTAATCGTTACAAAATTTTTAGAAAGCCCGTAAAATCTGGATATTTTAGAGTTGATTAGTAATTATGATACAATGTCAATTTATTTAAAAGGTATTAGTAGCATATTGCATCTATAAATAAAATATATCTCGGGAGAGTAGATCTATAGGACACAGTAAAATATTTGATTTATATGAATTAATACTAATAAAGGTATAAGAAAGATGGTGCACAATATGAACGACACACTTAATAACGAGATGACATCAAATACAAATAAAAAAGAAACTCATTTTTGGGGATATTGGCGTAAATTTTTTAGGGGAGAAGAAACAAAAGAGAACCTGATCGATAGTGTGACACAACCCTTCTGGCAGAGTACGCAGATATCAAAAAAGAGGCTGGATCAAAAAGGTCTTTTATTGGATATAAGCATTTATGATGATGCAAAGCTAGCTAGGGTTGATACTGGTTTTCCTGATACTCAAGCAGATGGTGGTAATATTGTTAAAAGCAGTAGAAGAGATGTAATAGCAGTACGAAAGATATATTGTGGTGATAAATTAATTTATAAGCAAAAAAATAAAGAAATATCTCATGTGCACTTGCTGAAATCAAAAGTAATTGGAGATAAAGCTGAATGTCCAAACTGTGGACATCTTGGGAAGATATCTGACTTTATTGATGGTTGCAATTACTGTGGTTCAAAATATGTGGTAAAGGATTTTGAACCAAAGGTATCCGGATTTTCACTGGAGGAAAACACCGGTAAGAAGTCAAGGAGTACTTTTTTTAAAGGCCTCCTTACATTAGCGATAGTAACAGTTCTGATTGTAGCTTTAGGGATAGTTTCATTGATGATACTGGCATCACTGCTCCAAGCCGGAAATGATGGGAAAGACGCTATTATATCACTGCTTCCCGGATTGTTCGCAATGACATATGTCCCGGCACTGATAAAGAGCTTTATAATCATGTCGGCTCTATTTTCAGTTTTTGGTGTTTTTCTATATTTGATTTATCAACGAAACATTTTCGGAGAAGAAATAGTAAAGGCTGTAATTCCGAACTTTTCTGCGTATGATTTTTATCAGAACCTGGAATATAAGCTTCGAAGTATTCATATGGCAGATGATGCTCATAAGGTATCATCATTTGCAACATTTGATCTTGGAAGCATAGTGGCGAATTATCAGAATGTAGTTGACTGCAATATGACGAGGCTGATTTTTCAGAAAGCCAGAAAAAACGGAAGTCAATATGAAATAGAGGCAGTGGTGACTTTACGATTGTTTTGGTATGATGGCAAGAAGGTAAAAAATCGTTATGAAAAGGTGAAATGTATACTATCAGGAACAGATGATATTCTAAAAAATAACTATTTTGCAATACGGGAATATAAATGTCCTGATTGTGGAGGAAATATAAACATTCTGGACGGGGGTAACTGTCAATATTGTAAAACAAAATTGGATTACAGCAAATTCGGATGGATGCTTGAAGATTATAAGATAATTAAGAAGGATAGTAATATTTATAGAAATATCAAAGTTGCAATGATTCTTCTTTATACAGCTGTGTTGGTATTCCAGTTTGGGGCAGCAACAAAGAAGGATGGTACTTTTAATGAGTTCTTTCAACTCAGTCAACACATAGATGAGATAATGGACGTTGTATTTCATATGGTTCCACTTCCGGAAGAGATGGATTCTTCTTTGAAGCAGATTTCATATACAGACCAAGAGTGGGAACGGCTATATTTATATGATGCATCCTGGGAAGACTGTACAGCTTATCGTGATTATCTGTTACAGTATGGTTATAAGCTTGTATCCGAAGAGGAAGAGAGCAGCATTATACTAAACAAGATAGTATCGGCAGAAGATGTGGAACAACAGGCTTTAAAAGAAACAAAAACCAACGACCTTACAGATCTGATTCGGACCTACGCACAAGAGGATGGAATAATGCAGATAGAGATTCGCTATGCAGAGGAAAAGACCCAGATAACAATTACGGTAGGGGATTAATAATTAATGTATATGAAGATACCCTCTTTTGCTCAGATATTATAGAGGTGAATTTATACGGAGGATCATGTGAAGTAGTTTTGCGCTTGAAGTTTTAACTTTACCAATTTTAAAGGTGGCGCATGAAATGTATAAAATACTTTCGAGTTTTATAATGAATAAAGTTTATGATATCTTTACAGCTATATTTGTGAAAATGAATCATGTCAAGCCAATTGAAACTGGAAAGATTACAGACAAATTACTTGTTGTCAGAACCGGAACAGCTAACTTTTATATCTATAAGAGCGGAGAAGATATGGTTTGTTTTGATTCTGGATTTGGGAAAAGCCAAATAAACAGGGAATTGAATAATCTGGATATAGACCCTAAGAGTATTACACATTTGTTTTTAACCCATTCGGATTTTGATCATGCAAATGGATTATCCGTGTTTGTAAATGCTGAAATATACTTATCTTCTGACGAGGAGCAAATGATAACTCGTAAAAAAGCAAGGAAGTTTGGATTAATATATAACTCAAAAATTAGGAGTTCGTACCACTTGCTAAAGGATAACGATGTAGTTGCTGTGGGTGAGACTAAAATCAGAGCGATAGCAACACCGGGTCATACACCGGGTTCGATGTCGTATTTGATTAATGAGTCTATTTTGATTGTTGGCGATGCTTTTAGAATCATTAATGGCAAAGTATGTCCACTAAAGCTTTACAATATGGATAACGATCAACATAAGGAATCTATAAGAAAATTGGCATGCCTTGATAATGTCCAGTTGGTATGTACGGGACATAGGGGTTATTCGGAAGGGTTTCACGATGCCATTAGTCATTGGAGAAAGAATTGAGTTTGCTTGCAAGATAATAAAGTCGCAACGTAAAGCCATTGGATATGTAAAATTACGAAAATGGTTGGACAAGTTGATCGAAAAGAAAACTACTAAATTCAACTAAAAAAATCATTACTGTGGCAGAAGATGTAATTGATGGATTTTTGATAATTCCTTAAATAGTCCCTCTTAAAGAAATCTTTAAGAGGGACTATTTAAGGAATTTTTCGCACAAGTGTTCTTAAGCGTACATTCGGGTTATCAAGGATTTTAACGTTGAGAATGAGCGTGTTTTATTCATTATAGTTGAATCCAAAATGGCATTTCAGACACATAAAGCTTTTGGTTTTATTGTGCCAGTAAACCATATACATACGCTCATTGCATATTGGGCATAAGGAGTCGGTTTTTTTGTGAAATACGTGTATAATAGCTGCCATATTACCTCCATGAGGTTTTTATTAAATACCGCAACTTAAAGTATCTGTAAAAATCACAAAAATAATCAAAAACCTAAGCTTTATTTTTTTGTTCGTTTTCAACGATTATAACTGTGCTTCCCGTAGGTTCAAAGCCGGTTTGGGTTGCAAGATAAAACGTTATGGTGTGTTCCCCGGGCATAGTGAAATGAACATTATTCCAAATAAGTATATTTGAAAACGAGTTCTCCTTCACTTCTATGCCGTTTATATTTGTCTCGTGCATAGTTTCATTCAAAGGATTAGTTATCCTGAATTTGAAGTTAACAATGCCGTTTGGCACGTTGAATACCGTAGTATAGGTCACAAAGGACATTGTGATAGGGGGTACCTTAAAAAACGGATTGAAGAGAAGATCTCGGCCCCGGAGCTTTGTGAGTTCGTCAAATACAAGTATATTAACAATTGCCGGTGAAATATTTAAAATAATAATCCCCACCCTTACTTAATGAATATAAAAATCAGGTGTTTCAAAGAATTAACACCTTTACTTATTTTACTCTATTTAAGTGATTTCATCAACAAGTAAAAGGAAGGCAGGTAAATATGTTGAATTTCAATTACGTATATATTAAAATATTATTTGGTTATATAAGGAATGGGGTGTAAATATGATTAAACGTGCTAATGAAATGGTTAAAGAAATAAAGGAGCAAATGAGAGGGGGAAAAGGTTCTGTCGAAATCCTTCATATTTTTAAGCAGGAAGAGCTTAGAGGAAAGGCAAGACTTTGCGCTAAAATTACAATTGCCCCAGGTTCATCAATAGGTCTGCATCAACATGATAATGAGGAGGAAATCTTCTATATTATCAGTGGTAATGGAATGGTAAATGACAATGGAAACGTAAGTGAAGTGAAAGCAGGGGATTCTATTATTACAGGGAATGGAGCTTCCCATTCTGTTGAAAATACGGGGGATGAGCCTTTAGAAATGATGGCAGTGATTTTGCTTTATTAAGGTTTAAAGATAGCTGCGCCTTTAAGCGGCAGCTATCTTTAATAATTTATCTATCATTTTATCAATATTGTCCAGATCAAAATCGACGGGAGCAAGTTCAGGGATAGTGGCCAACAGGTATTTCAGTTCCGAAATGATAGTATCTTTTTTTCGTATGAGCTCTTCATAGTTGTGGAATTCTTCACCTTCCCGTATTTCACGCAATGCTCGAACACTCAGTTCCTGTTCCCAATTAATGATTTTTTCACGGATAAACCTGTTTTCAATGGACAGGCTGGATATTTCCGCATTCATTTTAGTTATGGAACTTTTCAGGTTCTTTTTCATAAAATACAGTTTTATAGGGAAGGACACTTTTTTAATTTCATTGCTGTCCTTTATAAAATCGTACCATTCATTCAATTTTGCTGTTATTTCCATATTTATTTCTTTCATTCTCTGCAAATTGGTCTTATAACTGTCTATATCGCCTTGAATTTCAATCCTTGATGAGTTAAATATTTTTTCATAGAAATTGTCGGAGTTACTTTCGATTCCAGAAGAAAGGGCTTTCAACTCTTTGTAAACACTGCTCAATTCATTAAGTAGTGAAAGAACAAAAGTTGATCTTTTCTGTATATTGTTGTCTTTCATGCTAATCACCTCTAAACTCTTTTAAGTATTTAGATGACACCCACCCGGATATACCGTCATCAGTTGTTATTTTATACCAGATTCCGTCTTCTGCTTCTTTTGTAACGATTGATTCAAAGGGGAGTTGAAGCAGCTTTTTTGAAGAAGTGTCAGGCTTTTCCCTGAGATTAAGGCCGGTTTTTGCAGTAATTACGTATTTAGCATCTGTAATTTCATCAGGTTCTATAATGGTTTCAACATCTGTTTGGGCAGCGGCAGTCTGGGGAGATGTGCTGACGTTTAGTATTTCTGTTATTTCATCCCATACATAAGCTACAACTCCTTTAACAGTGTAGAATGCCTTAACCTGTTCGTCCATAAGGTCTAGTCCGGTGTATTTGTAAGTAAGGGCTTTACCATAAGGGAAAAAGCATAAAAAGCAATAAATAACAAAAAGGCCTATGAATGCGAATTTTTTGTGTTGAATAACAAACCTTATAGGTGTGCATAAAATATAAGCAGCAGATAAGAAGGTGTTCCTGACACGATCCCTTGCACTGATTTTTTCTTCATAGAAATTTTCATAGGAGCTCCTGTTGAATGAATCTCTAAGGGATTGAAATTCTCCTGTTCCAGGACGCATGGTTGAGTAGTTAAGCGTAGCGGAACGATCAGGCTCTGGATTTCGGACTTTATAATTCTGAACAGGTGAATTACTTGAATTACAAGTCTCTATACTTTCAGAAGGAGTGTTTTTGTGCTTTTCCTTTGAGGTTTGTTTGATTTTAGCTATTAATCCGAATATCCGTTTAAAAATATAAAAAAGTCCCCCAAAGATAAAAACAACAACGTACTTCAGCCCTTTAAACATAAGAAAAGGAAGTTTGACAAGCAGTGCTTTAAGATCAGACAGGATATCCTGGGAGTACTGCAGGAACCATTCCTTAACTGAAAAGGGCAGGTCAAAATCAATATCTTTACTGCTTCGGATGTCATTATTTTCGATATTTAGTTCGGAGTTTAACATTGATGAAGTAAAATCAAACCTCAAGGAGGGCAAAGTATCTTTTATATTTACTTTGCATATATCTTCATATCTTTCCTTGCCGGAATAATTGTTCAAGTACTTGTTGGTGATAAAAAGGTCTGTATTCCAATGATTAATTATTACTTTAATTGTCCATGCGGCCAGTTCCTTATTGGCAATGGTTTCAAGAGGGTCGTCAAGTAGTTCTTTTAGTGCGACTACCGAGTCCTTTAATCTTATGTCATTTATTCTTAAAATAGAAAGTCTTCTGATATATTCATCTGAATTATTCAGGTAAGGAATCAGTTCTTTAATTGTAGTCAGCTTCTTTATAATTTTCTCGGTATCCTTTTCTATCCTGTACCATTCAGGATAGTTATCAATTGCCATATTGGTGGCAGACATCAATTTTCACCTCTCTTTTGGTGAGATTAGTTTTTGAAAATACCTTCCTAAATATATGATAGCATGGTTTTATGAGGAATTATGTAGATAATTTCTACTAGCGTGGACTGGTAAATATGGTTCATTTCTGACCTTCAAGACATAGTTCCAACAACTCATACGGGAAAAGTAAAGTCAGACTTGATATTTTATGTAAAAAATGAATCATTGCAGGGATAATAAACATATTTTATATTAGATTGATTTTATTATTCTGAAAATATGATATAATTAATTATTACTATTCTTTATCTGTTTGTTTTGTAGTAAAGACTGCTATGAAAAAGTACAAATATCACACCATTACCAAGGAATTGCACTTTAAAATCTTTTATTGGTGCAGTTCATACAAATTTATAGGAATAGGAGCGATATAATGAAGAAAACATTCGTTCTTGACACTAATGTACTACTGCAAACACCCTTCGCACTGTATTCATTTGGTGACAATAGCATAGTAATTCCCGAGGTTGTTTTAGAGGAATTGGATAAGTTCAAAAAGGATAATTCTGAATTAGGGGCAAATGCACGTCATGCAGCAAGGATTTTGGATAGCCTAAGAGTTAAGGGGGATCTTAGTAAGGGTGTTACACTGGAGAACGGAGGAGAATTAAGAGTTGAACTCAATTGCAATAATGTCAAACTGCCAGTCAGTTGGTCGGAACTAAACAATGACAATAGAATTTTAAAAGTGTGCAAAGGACTATTGGAAAAAGGTGAAAATGTTTTCTTAGTAACCAAGGACGTATTTGAAAGAATAAAAGCAGACGTATTGGGAATTGTGGCACAGGACTTTTTTGCCGAACAAGTACCGGAATATAAGGAGCAGTACCAGGGAAGATTGGATGTATATGCAACAGAACAGAAAATAAATGAATTTTACAGCAAGGGATCTTTGCAGGTTGAAGATATATTTTGCTATAACTGTGACTATACAAAACAGGAATGTCCGGAATTGGTTGTAAACCAGTTTTTGATAATTCATTCCTCTGTAAATGAAAAACAGACTGCTTTAGGGAAATATGACGGTAAAAGGATTGTACCTCTAACGTTTTTACAGGAGAGACCTTTTGGGGTTACACCAAGAAATGCGGGTCAGAAATTTATGCAGGAAGCCTTAATGGTGGATGCGGATAAAGCACCGCTTGTAATAGTTAAGGGACCTGCCGGCACGGCAAAAACCTTTTACTCGTTGGCAGTTGGTTTGCATAAAATAATGGGTGAGCAAAACAAGCTCTACAGGAAAATACTTGTATGCAGGCCCAACGTCCGCCTGGATGAAGATATTGGATTTTTGCCCGGTACCGAGCAGGATAAAATTGCTCCATTTTTAAGACCTGTAATTGATAACCTTGAAGTGCTTATAGATAATGATGAAAATGAGAGATATAGCAGTGAAAAGGAACTAAGAGATAAGGTAGATGAACTTTTTGACAGAAAAATAATTAATACTGAAGCAATCGCATTTATCCGTGGACGGTCTATAGTTAAACAGTGGGTAATTATTGATGAAGCGCAGAATCTTACTCCAAAGCAGGTTAAAGGTATAATAACACGTGCGGGAATAGGAACAAAGATTATTTTGATAGGAGATCCCGAACAGATTGACCATCCGTTTCTTGATATCAGGACTAATGGGCTTTGCTACGCTTCAGAGAGAATGAAAGGAAGTTCACTTTGTTACCAGGTTACCCTTAACGATGAAGAATGTGAACGTTCAGATCTGGCATACGAAAGTGCAAAAAGGATGTAGACAGTGCTATTAACAAAATTAGCTTTCATATAATCATATGCAAAATCATCAAAAAAGTTTGTTTTTCCAACAAACTTTTTTGATAATTTTGTCTATCTGTTTGCTGCAGCGAAACTTACTTTTTTGTTTGCAGTTTCTGTAAAGAAGGATTTTTTTAAAATACGACGAATAATAATAATCTTATAATTAGCTTATATTACCAACAAAAAAAGTGTAGTAAGTTTTGAACAATTAATATAAAAAAAATGATATTGCGTATAATATGAATAAAGTAATTTTACAGACAATTAAGAGCATAACATGCAGCTGCCTGATTGTGCCTGGAGGAGATTAATATGCGAGTTTTAATGCTATCGTGGGAATATCCACCTAGAATTGTTGGTGGAATATCTAGAGTTGTACATGGTCTGGCCCAGAAAATTGCATCGGAAGGAAACGAAGTTCATGTTATAACATGCTGGGAAATGGGAACAAAAGAACTAGAAAAGGATAAAAACGTTTTTGTTCACAGACTTCACTCATATGATGTGACTGCTAATAATTTTGTGGATTGGGTACTTCAGTTAAATTATGTCCTGATAGAATATGGTGTTAAACTGATAAATGAAACTGGAAAGTTTGATATAATCCATGCTCATGATTGGATAGTGGCCTTTGCTGCGAGAGCATTAAAGCATTCATTTACAATACCTATGGTAGCAACAATTCATGCTACCGAGCACGGAAGAAACTGTGGAATACATAGTGACACTCAAAGTTATATCAATAATGTTGAATGGTGGTTGGCATACGAATCCTGGAAACTTATAGTAAATAGCAGTTATATGAAGCATGAAGTTAAACGCGTTTTTAATATACCTGATGACAAGATTTATATTATTCCCAATGGTGTTAATCTGAATAAATTTGACGGATATGAAAAAGATATCGAGTTCAGAAGAAGGTATGCTGCAGATAACGAAAAAATAGTTTTTTTTGTTGGAAGACTTGTAAACGAAAAGGGAGTACATGTTTTGATTGATGCTGTCCCCAAAACACTGCACTATTATAATGATACAAAATTTATAATTGCGGGTAAAGGTCCCGAGCTTGATCACTTAAAGTGGATGGTTTATCAGAAAGGGATCTCGCACAAGGTGTGCTTTACAGGCTATATATGCGATGAAGATCTTTTGAGGCTGTACAAATGTGCGGATGTAGCAGTTTTCCCAAGCTTGTATGAACCTTTTGGTATTGTTGCCCTGGAGGGAATGGTTGCAAATGTGCCTGTTGTTGTGTCGGAAGCAGGTGGGCTTGCGGAGATAGTTGAACATGGTGTTGATGGCATGAAGTCATATACAGGCAATGCCAACTCTTTAGCTGATAGTATACTGGAAATATTGCATAATCCTGATAAGGCTGAAGCAATGAAGAAAAAAGCATATGAGAAAGTACATACCATATACAATTGGGATGTAATTAGCAAGCAAACACTCAAGGTGTATAACGATATAATTGAAGACGCTAAGAAGATAGATTGGAAACTTCCTGGCATTAAAGAAGGTTTGGAAAAATTGACTTGATTGATATGAAATGATTTCTTGAAATGAGGTAGATATGAAGAAACAAGAAGTTTAATAGTAAATTTATGTTTGTATTATAGAAAAATATGCTATAATATAAAGGCTGTAGTTAATTTGTGGTATACACAGCTTAAGGCAGGTATGATAATTTGTGTACGAATGTTATTAAGAAATGTGATGCTTACTCACAATAAGGGACATTACCGGGTTTGGATTTTTTGTTTAAGCACCGGAAATTATATAAATTTTATGAAAAAGCTTTGAAATTGATTATAATACACTGAAGATATAACCAACTAAAAAAGATAAACAGCCTGATATATTTTATTTTAATTGCAGGTTAAATGGTGGGCAGTTGAGCAAAGCGAAACGACCAGTAGCTCACCCGATTTATCCGGTTTTTCATTTGGTTGTCTATAGCCAGTGTGTATAAATAGAGAATAGCAAATAAATTGTTTCGTGCGGCGCGTTTTGGTGTTACGTAAAAGTCATTAAGTTTTTTTAAATTATAACTTTTTGATTTTTATAATCAGATGTATATTGTTACTCGAAAAATTGAATTATTTAATATAAATCGTTTTTTCGAGAAAAATCAGGTGCAGAAAATTTACTAACCTTTATTTTTCTTGCGGTCTGTTTGGAATATTTTAGTGTCTGAGAAACGGGTTAGTGTTTTCAATTTCGCAAAAATCGAGCAATGATGTTGTTAATACGAGCGGATTAGAGGAAAGTATTTTTTATGCTGTTAAAAAATGTATATCTTCTTATGTTTATTGTTAGGCCAGGACGCATGGCCGAGCAGTGAAGCGAAGCGAAACGACCAGGCTAGGACGCATAGCCGAGCAGTGAAGCGAAGCGAAACGACCAGGCTAGGAAGTGGATACTGATACGCCGGGTTTGTTTGGTTTGTTTTGAGGATTAAACGTGATGGTAACGGCAAAACGCAGAATTTATTTGAAGCTCTATGAAAATAAACTCAATAATTTATAGACGAAAAGAAAGTGGAGGTTTGATTGTGGCTAAAAAGAAGAAAAAACTAAAGATAATACCACTTGGTGGTATGGGGGAAATCGGCAAGAACATAACGGTATTTGAATACGATGAGGATATGTTTGTTGTTGATTGCGGAGTTGCTTTTCCAGAAGATGACATGTTGGGAATTGACCTGGTTATTCCAGATGTTACTTATCTTACAAAGAACATTGAGAAAGTAAGAGGAATTGTTGTAACCCATGGACATGAAGATCATATAGGTGCTCTTCCATATATATTGAAAGAGTTAAATGTGCCAGTTTACGGGACAAAGCTGACGTTAGGATTAATTGAACAAAAACTTGAAGAGCATGGTATCTTAAATGATGTGGAGCTGAAAGTAGTGAAGCCGTCTGATGTTGTCAGTCTAGGATGCTTCAAGGTAGAATTTATAAGGTCAACCCATAGTATTGCAGATTCTGTGGCCATTGCAATACAGACACCTGTTGGAACTATAGTACATACCGGTGACTTTAAAATTGATTATACCCCAATTCAGGGAGAACCTATGGATTTGGCCAGGCTGGCTGAATTGGGCAGTAAAGGTGTTTTGCTTCTTATGAGTGACAGCACAAACGTTGAACGTCCAGGCTATACAATGTCTGAAAGAACTGTAGGCGAAACATTTGAAGAGATATTTATGAATGCCAAAAGAAGAATATTAGTTGCGACTTTTGCCACAAATGTCCATAGAATTCAACAGATAGTAAATGCTGCAACGAAATTTGACAGGAAAATTGCCATATGTGGCAGAAGTATGATTAATGTTGCGAAGGTTGCAATGAATTTAGGTTACTTGGAAATTCCGGAAGGAATGCTCATAGATATTGATCAGATTACCAAATATCCGGAGGAAAAACTGGTTATTATTACAACGGGAAGCCAGGGAGAGCCAATGTCTGCACTCTCAAGGATGGCTGCAGGAGACCATAAAAAGGTAGAAATAGTTCCGGGTGACTTGGTGATTATTTCCGCGAGTCCTATACCGGGAAATGAAAAAACAGTGTCAAAAGTAGTGAATGAGCTTTTTAGAAAGGGCGCTGAAGTGATATATGAGGCTTTAGATGAAATTCATGTTTCAGGACATGCCTGTCAGGAGGAACTTAAGCTCATTTACAGTTTGATAAAGCCCAAATTCTTTATTCCTGTACACGGTGAATTCAGGCACCTTAAACGGCATTCAAACCTTGTGCATGAATTGGGAATGCCTACAGAGAATATTTTTATCATGGACATCGGCAGAGTTATGGAACTCACTGAGGATTCGGCGAGGATTAACGGCAGTGTTACATCGGGCAGAGTTTTAGTTGACGGTTTGGGAGTCGGTGATGTCGGTAATATTGTACTGCGCGACAGAAAGCATTTATCGCAGGATGGCCTTATAGTAATAGTTATTACTATAGAAGGGGACACAGGAAATGTTGTTGCAGGACCGGATATTATTTCGAGAGGGTTTGTATATGTCCGGGAGTCAGAAGACTTGATTGAGCAGATAAGGGAAGTGAGCAGAATGGCTCTTCAGAGGTGTGAGGATAAGAGGAAGAATGATTGGTCTACAAAGAAGAGCATAATAAGGGATGCTCTCAGGGATTATCTGTACGAAAAGACGAAAAGACGTCCGATGATTCTTCCCATAATTATGGAGGTATAAGCTAAGTTTTATGGCGCAATTGATTACCTGATTGTTTTAGAGGTTGAGATTGCGCATTTTATTATGAAGGTATCTGTGGAACACAGCTAATAATTTGTGGAGGGTTAAAAATGATAGTTATCGGTGAGAAGATAAACAATAAAATACCCACAGTTAAGAAAGCTATAGATAGCAGGGATTACCACTATATACAGGAGCTTGCAAAAAGGCAGTATGAAGAGGGTGCAACTTATATAGATGTTAATGCTGGTGCATATGAGGATGAACCGGAAAGACTTGAATGGCTTATTAATGCTGTTCAGGAAGTTGTTGATGCACCTTTTTCAATTGAATCTCAAAATGTAGCAGCAATTAAAAAGGCTTTAAAACTAAATAAAAACTCAAAACCCATTATCAATTCCATAACAGGAGAGAAGGAAAGATTTGATACAATGCTTCCCTTAGTTTTGGAGTATAATACAAGTGTAATAGCATTATGCATGGATGATACGGGGATGCCCGAAACTATGGAAGAGAGGCTTGGCATTACTGATAAGCTTATTTCAAATCTGACAAAGGAAGGCGTTAAGCTTGAAGATATATATATTGACCCGTTTGTAAGACCCGTTGGAACCGGGATTCACAACGGATCAATAGCTCTTGAGACATTCTCAAAAATCAGAAATGAGTTTCCGGGAGTTCATATTGCTTGCGGCATTAGCAATATATCTCTTGGGATTCCTGCAAGGAAGCTTATGAATCAGGCGTTTTTGGTTGCGGCTATGGTGAGCGGAGCAGATACGGTTATATTGGATCCACTTGACAAAAAGCTTATGTCACTCCTTTATGCAACAGAAACTCTTACGGGAAATGACGAATTTTGCATGAATTATCAGATGAAGTTCAGGGAAGGCTTGTTGGATTTTTAGGCAGTATGGGAATATTGCCCAGTAACAGGATTTGTTTCAAAAGTGTACGGGGCTTAGGACAGAGGTAGTGCATTTTTAACATTATGATCATTTGAAATTGGTAATGTTAAAAAGCACTATTTCATTATAACAACGTTTTGGGTGAACTCCTGACCGGCTTTACGGTAAATGGGGTTTTGATAACCAAGTACATACATGTCAGTGGCGAAAGACTCTATTTGAAGCATTCTTTTCAAAAGAGGGTTGCATGATTTTGAAAAATTTGCGGTTTTAGTTATAACAGGAAGGTGTGTGTGTTTATTGATGGCTGATAAAAGCTGCCTTCCTTTGTTATTCAGTCCTAAAACTCTTGCATATTGTGGGCCGCCAAACCTGTTGAAGGTGTCAAGTTCGTTTGAAGTAAGTCCCGTTAGGATACTGGTAACTATTCTTTGAACCCGTGTTCTGGTATACCTTTTTGTGGATATGTTTTCAATAAGCTCATCCAATGTTCCGCAAGCTCCGGCCGCTTCCTTTATTCTGTTTTCCATCCCTTCTGAAACGTAGGGAAGAAGCTTTAGTTGTTCTTTAGTCATTCTGCGGATGCTTGAAATAATCAGTTGATCGTACAGGTATGGATATATAGGGCCTCTGCCCGCATCAAATTCCTCTTCAAGAATTGACAGACAATTGTCCGGTATAACCATGTCCAGTTGTTTTTTTTCTGTTTGGATTAATCTTCTGATGGATGTAGCACTTGAAATATTCCCTGTAGTTTCGGATGAATTATAGGAATTGTTTACCCGCTTTATTGTATGGGGCTTAATTCTGCTTTTAAGCCTTTTCAATGCTTTAATGTATTCAATACCTAAAATATTGTTTGAGGATCCGATAATTTCCTCAAGCTCAGGTATCTCAAAGTCTTCCTCGCTTAAAAAGCTTCTTAAAGCTGTCTCTCTTGAAGCGGGAAAAGATATCCCTTTGCCAAGTTCCTGCTTTAAAACCTGTTTATAGCTTTCCGGCTCGTCTATTAATATATCTGCAATTGTGCTGAATTTGTCAATATCTGCATTTTCGCTCCCAAAGCACAGATAATCTACAACTCCGATATCATTGAGTATTTTGACTGCTCCATAAGCAAAAAACTCTGCACTCGACATGGCATATGGTACGGGAAGCTCTATAACCAGATCTATTCCACACTTAAGAGCCATTTTTGTTCTTGCCCATTTATTAACGATTGCAGGCTCGCCCCTTTGAATGAAGTTACCGCTCATTACGCATACAACAAATTCTGCATTGCACAAGTTCTTCGCTTGTTCGAGATGATACATGTGTCCATTGTGAAAAGGATTGTACTCAACTACTAAACCTAAAACCCGCATCCAAAAAGTTCCTTCCGCATTTTATTTCTAAACACTGGTAACATATGTTACCGAGCACTAAAGTATATTATATCCCATATCCGAGGATATAAAAATATTTTTTTGCTTAATTGGAGACAATAATAATGTACCGTAACAGAAATTTGTTATAATACAAAGCACTGGTTGGAAGTTTATTTTCGTTAAAAGAGGAGAAGGAGATTGCGATGGAAAACACAATAGTAAACGAGTTGAATACTGTATTAAAAGGCGAGATAATGGCCATAGAATCTTACGATAAATATATTCAGGAACTGAAAGACGACAAGATCAGGAATGTATTCCTGGAGATACAGGATGATCACAAAGAACATGTAAATTTGTTGGAAAACAGAATAAAGCAACTGGGAGGAGAGCCGGATGAGAAGCTTGGAGTTGCAGGTTTTATGGCAAGTGCAAAAATAACCGTCAAGAGCATGGGAGAAACAAAGGCCATAGACTTACTGAAATGGGCCTATGATGGAGAAGATAAAGGAATAGCTATGGTGGAGGAAATTGTAAAGGGTGATCTTGATGACACAAGTATGAAGTTGGTAAAGGACATTCTATCTGTAGATCATGACCACCTGAAGACTATGAATAGTCTAATAGCAGAGCAGGAGAAAACAAATTAGAGCCTCCGGAAACAAAATTAATTTATAGAGCATGCTAGTGCTTTTGAACATTATGAAGAACTAGAAATCAGTGGCGATAAATACCATGGACTTAGCACGAATATTATAAGGCTTCAGGGCAGATTTTCATATTCTTCCCTGAAGCCTTTGTGATTTATTCATTTTCCTTAGCTGCTTTTTCAAGACTTTCCATGTTGGATATTGCTATCCTTCCTTTTATATCAGTAAGAGATAAATTCTTTTCATTCACTACCTTTTCAAGCTCATAGATTGAATAGTCCAGCCTACTCGAGAGATCCTGGTTTTTGGGGTCAATTGTATTTTTGTATATTGCCCAGGTAGATTTTAAATTATTTACATCCTTTACTGCCTGATCCCAATTTGAAGTCGCGGCGCTTAATACTGCATTGCGGGTAAAATACCTTATCCTTTTAATCTCAGGAGATGTTTCAGTTCTATAAAGCATATAAAAGTCAGGGACAAAGGAGTATAAATTATTTGCAGCTAAAAGTGTGTTGTTTTTATCCTTTGTAAGGATAGTGGAGGTTAATGAGTTCAGAGCATTGTCAAAATTATCAATCAATTCCCTGTTGGCGTTCTTTTTAGTAGCTGATGGAAGATAACTGTTCCACTGGTAGTGCAAATTATTGATAGTGGGGGAAATTTCCTTCCAGGGATCCTTTGGTGTTGGGGTTGCTTTTTGGGCTGGCTTATTACCACCACCATCAGTATTTTTTTGGCCTTCGCTGTCCTGCTTTTCTTCCGGGCCTTCTTTTTTCTTTTCGGAGTCTTGTTTATCCTGTTCTTTATTTTGCTGTTCTTCACTTTGAGAAGAATCCTGTTCTTGATTCATACCCTTATCTTGTTTTTTTTCCTCTTCTAGTGACACAGATGGACCGTCTAGTGCCTTGATAATTTTTTCTATGCTGTTTTCTATATTTTCAAGACTCTTAGGAACTTTGTCTGATTCTTCATTAGCCTTAATTTGCTGTGTTTGTGGTTCCGCGTTCTGATTGTTTCTGTTACAGCCGGACAGCATCAATAAAGAGGCTGTTAGGACTAATAATATTATTTTAGATAAGTTTGGTATCAGTTTCATATTATAGTAGCAGCAAGCTGCAATTTCCTCCATTTCTTAGATTATTATGACTATTATTAGTATTTCAAAATAATGATTTTAAATACGGCTTGGGGCATTTCTAAAAATAACCTACACAGCATTGACATCACAAAATTCATCATATTAGTTTTTTAGGGTATAGGAATTTATAAAAATCCTATTTTTGTAAATTCCTATACTGGGGTTTGGAA
>CAZLZR010000014.1:0-88787 GCA_964564015.1 uncultured Acetivibrio sp. | reverse complement strand
AAAAAATTCTTAAATTAAGAATTAATAGAAAAAGGTGTTCATGAATTTACCGTGCCATGTAGGGTAAACTCAATTGACTATTAAACTTGGATGATATATTATATTAATTATAACTAGAAATATTTTGATTTTAGGGGAGGAAAAAATGAAAAGATTTGTGAGAGTCAGTATTTCAACCATGCTGGTCTTTTTGATGTGCGTGCAGTCATTTGTTTGCTACTCACAGACAACCAGTAGTTCAGATTACTCTGATATTGTCGGACACTGGGCAAAAGATGAAATTACCAACATGGTAAATCTTGGTTACATTAAAGGGGTTGTAACCAATGATGGTATTAAAATTCAGCCGGACAGGAATATAACCAGAGCAGAGTTTGTTGCCGTAATGGTTAAAATTCTAAAGGCTGAAGCCGTAAATGGGAAAGTGAAAAATTTTTCTGATGTCAAAAACGATGCATGGTACAAAAGCGTAATTGATATTGCATCAAGTAATGAGCTCGTTGAAGGTTACCCGAATGGAACGTTCAAGCCGGAAAGTAACATCAGCAGAGCGGAGATTTCTGAGCTTGTTTCAAAATTGTGTAAATTTGATACAGGGTCTGTAACCGGTGAGAATGTATTTCCTGATGTGAAGGAAAGCGACTGGTTCTATATGCAGGTTTCTCTTTGCAAGAAAAATAATATCATAAGCGGTTACCCCGATAATACATTCAAGCCGCTTAATTCTGCAACAAGAGCAGAAGCGTTTTGCATGCTTGAAAAGAGCCTAAAAGTTTTAGGCATAATTATTGATGAAAGTGATGATGGCAAACCCGGAGTACAGCCAACAAGTGTTGTATCACCTACACCAACTTCAACGCCTATCCACACTTCAACGCCTATCCAAACTTCAGAAACTTCATCCGGTGGGAATTCATCCGGGGGTGGAGCGCAACCTAAGCCGTCAACGACGCCTTTCAAAGAAGGTAGTATTTACTTTATTGAACCGGATACCCTGACCGACTCAGACCGTGTTAGTGTGAAGGGAAGAACCATGGAGGTTCCATCAATTAAATCAATTGACTGTATAGTAGGATATACTGATGATGAGGGCAATTATAAATCAGAAACTAAAAGCATTACTGACTTTAAGGTAATTAATGCTAGTACCGGAGTTTATGAATTCGAATTAAAGGATTTACAGCTACCAAGCTATAGAAATGAATTAATTATTGTTATAACCGACTTGAAGAAAAATGTACATACAGGAACACGACTGGTAAGTATTAATATTGATAGTGATGATGATGGGCTTCTTGATACAGAAGAAGTTATATATGGCACTTCCAGAACAAAAGCCGATACCGACGAAGATGGTCTTTCAGATTATGATGAAATAGAAGTATACCTGACTGATCCACTAAGCGATGATACCGATGGGGATGGTTTGAATGATTTTGCAGAATTGTGTCCATGGATAGCGGTAAAAGAAGGTGGAATAACAAAAGTGGAAGTTGCAGGCAATCCAGGGGAAGAGATAGAAGGAGCCTTTTATATCAGTCCTTTCATGGCAGATAGTGATGAAGATGGTTTGAGTGATTATTATGAAGTTATTGAACTTGATACAAACCCTTCAAGCATGTTTACTCTGGATAATCCTTATCGTGATGCGGATATGGATCTGGACAAAGATGGTCTTAGCAATATCGAGGAATTTAACGCAGGTACTGATCCTAAGCTCCAGGATACCGATGCAGATGGATTGACCGATGGAGCTGAATTGAAAGTATATTTAACAGATCCGCTAGAACCAGATACCGATGGTGATGGAATACTTGACGGTGACGAAATTAGAAGTGGCACAGAGCCTTTAAATGCTTTTACGTTCTCTTCAGGAGTTCTGGATAGTTCAATAACAGTGACACAAAATGTGTACAGGAAAGCCTTTGGAAGTGGAATAACTTCTGTGTCGGATACAATTGAGTTGATAAGTCTGGAAGGTGCACCAAATGCAAGTGTAAGTCTGGCAGTGTATGAAGTTGTTTATATGCCGGAATTAGGTAATATTGAAGGGATCATTGGAACACCTATTGATATTACCTGTGATGCAAATATTACATCAGCAAAGCTAACCTTCAGAATATCTTCCGAAACATTGGCAGCACACAACCTTGACGACCTGAAGGTATTTACTATTTCAGAAGGAAAGCTTACTATACTAGATACCATATGTGACCCGGTTAACGGTACAATAAGTGCTTCTACCAGTCACTTCAGCATTTATGGCATACTGGATATTAAAAAGCTTATTGAAAGCCTTCTGATCGGTGATGATGAGAGAGGCGGAATAATTGATAAAGGTAAGGCAGATGTTGTGTTTGTCATTGACTCTACAGGTTCAATGGGAGACGAAATTGCAAATGTTATTAGAAACGTAAATA
This sequence comes from uncultured Acetivibrio sp., assembly GCA_964564015.1. GTDB lineage: Bacteria > Bacillota > Clostridia > Acetivibrionales > Acetivibrionaceae > Acetivibrio. The sequence goes on along the minus strand of CAZLZR010000014.1, from coordinate 86,367 downwards.
TGTTTGCAGAAGAGCTGAGCAAGAATGTTGAGGTCAGGTTCGGTTTGATAGATTATAAAGATATATATGAAGATGGAAAAACATCAACAATAAACTGCGGATGGTATACCGATGTAAATACCTTTAAGGATAGAGTTAGTTCTATATGGGTAAATGGTGGAGGAGATGGGCCGGAATCTGCAGTTGACGCTTTGGAAGAAGCAAGAAGAATGGGCTTCAGGCCAAATGCCAACAAATTTATTATACTTCTAACTGATGCAGACTATAAAGATGGCACAAGATTCAGTGATGTAACAACTATGGAACAGGAAATAACTTTGCTTAACAACGGAGGTATAATCACGTCTGTCGTTTCGGATGAATATTACTACGAGCCAGTATACAGAAAGCTTTATACTGAAACCGATGGACTTTTTGCAGATATTTATTCAAACTTTTCAACTGTATTGAACACATTAAGTTCGAAAATAAAAGAAGTAACATTGGACGGTTCATGGGTAAGGCTTTCAGACATGAGTGTTGTTAAACTGAAAAAAGCCCCGGAAAAAACGGACTTGGTGACTGACACTGATTCCGATGGTCTACCGGATAGTGTAGAACTTGACAAGGAAGAGTCCACATCCATTGGTAGTCTCAAGGTTAGCACCTGGAGCTATTTCACCAATCCAGTGATAAAAGATTCCGATGTAAAGATAAGGAATGTAACTGTTGTGCCCGGAGAAGGAAAGGCCGGGGAGAGTTATACAATAAGTGCTGACTTGTTTTCACCTGTAGGAAGCAAACGAGTTTCTAAAGTTGCCGTACTATTTAAGTTAAGTAACGGTAGCTGGATTACTCTTGAAAAGATATTATCCGATTCAGCCTACAAGGATAAGTTTGAACTGAACCACCAATCAAACGTATTTGATGGGGGAACTGCGTTTGTTAACAGATATGGAAAGACCTTAAAAATACTGGATGCTGGGAAACGTGTATTCAAAGTAGTAGCACTATTAAGTAACGGGTCAGTTGTGGAATCTGCAGAACATACGTTAATGCTTAGTGCAGATGGAAAACTTGTATGGAAGGGAATTGACACAAGCAAGACTGCTGTTGTAAGCGAAACATTAAATCTGAATGTCAGACTACAAGGTGAATTGGATGTTGTTAAATACTTACAGGTTTATGCAAAGGAAGCATATGGCCTTGGTGAGACCTATTTTGACAAGATCCCTGTGACTTCCGGGAAGTCTGACTATGCTTTAAACATTGATACGACAAAGCTGGCAAATAAGAGTTATCAGCTTGTGGTTTTAGGTTTGAATGCCAGTGGAGAAGTTATTTTGACAACTTCAGTTTATAATGTGCTTGTGAAAAATAGTATAGCTGCACCTGAAGTTAATCCACCATCAGGAAGTTACAGTAGTGATATTACTGTATCCATGTCAACAACTGTAAGTGGAGGTGTAATAAGATACACTCTTGATGGATCTGAACCGACAACCTTGTCTAGTGTCTATAACGATATACGTAAAGTCTTAATCAAATCATCAGATTATACATCTGTTGTATTAAAAGCAGCAGTTTTCAAAGGATCAGAAAAGAGCAGTGTTGTTACAAGGAACTATAATTTCAATAAAGATTCCGGATGGAACTTCGCCGATAAAAAGTTTACTTATCTTACAGGAACTGCTTACTCAAAGGCGTCTTCAAGTGATGCCGACAAGGTGTTTACAGATAAGATTAATTCGCTTAATACCAAAATAAGAAAACTACATGATTATTCCAATTCCAAAGGTATAATAAAGTGCTCCGAGAACCAGGGTAAAATTGACACTCTTGTTAATTACCTAATAGCCTCATATGACAAATATTACAGTAAGGAAATCAAAGCCGGTGCAAAATCCAGTCTGGAAGGTAAAAGATCTGAATTCAAATCAAACCATGAATCCATGGAAACATATGTAATTGAGCTTCTTTTATGGGACCAGAAAAAGGCTGACAAATTCTACGATCTCATACAGAGTTATAGGATAAGAGATTTTAAAGTTGATGAAAGACTTCTTATACCGATTCTTTACCATGAAGGTACAGGAAGCTTTAATACTTATGGTGACATTAAAGCATCGGACGGACAGCATGGTACCAATCTTGACTTTGAAAACGATGTACAGAGAGCGGCTGAAGGTCAGGCAATTGCAAAATTGTCTACATATGCGTATTATGGGGAAAAGTATAGAGACTTTATAGACGGTCTGGAGCAATCAGATTATCCTACTATTCTAAATGTTAACGAGTTTAAGGAAGGTAAGGGAAGGGTTGCACAATATCTGAATTCAAGATCTCCAAAGATGGGTGATTATGAGACTGTATCAGGGTCACCAGTGATTACAAATATAACCACCCATGGTGTATATGCCACAGATTTCAGATGGTGGTTTGGTGTAGAAAATACGTTTAATCAAATGGTTAAGAACAATGGTACAGGAAATATATCAGAAAAATACAGCCAGTATTTGCTTGCAAATCCAATCCCTCTAAAATCAGGGTATACTCTTCCTGGGTGTAATTTTAAACTTACCAATGAAGGTTACAAGGATGTTGGGAGTAAGTGGGAAGGCAATAGACCTTGCGTACAGCTTGATTTCAAACCTACAGGAGGTAGCACAACACCAACCGGGTTAAAACCTCCTTATAAGAGTGGAGATAAGGGCCCGGAAATAAAGGAACTCCAGAAAACTCTGGACTCAAAGGTAGATACATCTGCAACTGAGGTAATGATAAAGAGCAATGTATCAAACTACACAGAGAATTTTGCGTCATTGACAAACGCACTGGTAGTACTTTACCAGCAGCAGTTAAAAGCCAGAAAAGGAGACTATCCTTCTTACAGCAGCAAGATAGAGGAAGCTCTAAAGGGTGGCACAGGGGTAGTTAATCAGGCTATGCTTGATCTTCTTAAAGATTCAAAGTTTACGTTCAAGATTAAAGATCCTGCGGGAAAAAAGGGACAGTATAAGCTAAATAGCTCAAATTTGTGGGAGTTTGTAGAGGAAACGGTTCCAACTGATCCTGTTACACCTCCAGCTGACCCATCAGGTTTTAAGGTATACCTTAGCCCGTCTCTGCAGATCCATAATCTCGGGGTCGGAAACTATGGTATTGAGTATGATCGTATGAACGAGATTGCTGACGAAGTAGAAAAAGTTCTTAAGAAAAACGGTATTACAGTATACAGAAACAACAAAGAATGGCGATTGTTGTCACAAAAAGCGTATCTAAATAAAATAACTGGAGACAGCAATGGCAAGAAGCCAGAGGTTCACTTTGCAATACATAGTAATGCAGGGGAGTCTAAGGCTCGTGGTATGGAGGTATATGTCAAGAAGGGTGATACTTCGAGTAAAAAACTGGCAGAAAAAGTTGAAGCACGTATTCTGTCTATAAGACCGGATGATGTTTCAGAAAAGTATAAGACACCTGATGGTATAAACTGGAGAAGGGGCATCAAAGATGGTGACTCCTATGCAGAAACAAGCTCCATAAATTCAACAACCAACCTTATTGAAGTTGCCTTCCACACTAATGGGAAAGATGTTCAATGGATTATTGATAACATTGACAATATTGGTAGGGAAATAGCTAATGGTATTATGGAGTATTTAGGAGTTAAATAAAGGTAAGCAACAAATTACTTGTTAAAGCTTTGCAGGCAGCGGAAAACTCCGCTGCCTTATTTTTATGAGGAGTATTTTATCACCCAACAGTGCGTTAGTTTGTTGATGTATGATTCAAAGTATGGTAATATATAGTTATTAGTGTAGAAGTTAACTTGAGGAGGTGTAGCATTGAAAAAAATGCTATGGTTTAGGTACAATGTTTCAATACTTTCAATTTTTGCAGTACTACTTCTGATGCTTACTTCTTGTAATTCTGAGAAACTTAACAATAATATAAAAATACCCGTAGATGAGAAAAATAATAATTATGCGGAAGTAGAACCCAGTAAGAGCCATCAGAACAGTAGTGATTATATAGATAAAAATGCAAGCGATACTCCATTGATAACCCCGAGCCCCCAAAATACTGACTTCAAGGACAAGGATACTTCTGAAGCAGATATATTTCCTGAAAAAAAGTTTGAAGAAGTTTTTTTCAGAGGTGCAGTATTTGAGAATCTTGATATTATTGGAGAAAAAGCAGCTTGGTGCAATTTGAATTCCAAAGAAAATATATTTAAAGATTTAGACAATGATGGAAATGAGGAGCTTATTCTACTGTGTGAAACCGATGAAGCTCCTTATACCAGAGTGTTGCTTTTTGCTGGAAATGAGGAACTGAATCTGGAGTTTGTGGAGGATTTGTCGTCATATGGTAAAGTTGGGAAGATATTTGGTTTCCGGACAGTGAACGTATATGGCAACGGCACCAGCCAAGTACTGCTCAATGTCTCTGTAGGTGGCATAGGTCAAGTTGCTTGTATTGTGGATTACAAAAATGAAAAGACAAGTGAGGTCATTAGAGCCGGGGTTGGAACCAGCGGAGTAGAAGCCTATGTGAAAGACATAGATAGTGACGGTGTTGAAGAAATTATTGAAGAAACGAATTATACAGATGTTCAAAACCATGTATATACTACTACTTACAAGTGGGACGGAAAGCAGTTCAAATCTACCGGAAAGTGGTCCTACTATTACAATGATAAAGGTTTTGTGCATCCTTCCGACCCGAAACTTGTAGTACAAAACTATATAGAAAATATGGTTCTTGGGGTACCTAAAGAAGAGACTATAAAATTAGTCGCATCTGAAAATTTGTTGGATAGCAATTTTGCGTCTGAATTTAATGCTGAATTGATTTTCTATAGTTTTGATTATTCAATACAGGAGAAGTCACTTTCAGAAAACCAAGCAACTTTTGAATGTGAAAATATAGAGTTGAGTCTGTTAAAAACTGACGGAAGGTGGATAATAAAGAACATCAAAAAAGTACATTGATTCTTAAAAAGAAGAAATAAAAGGGCTTAAGTTATAATCCCCCCATCAATAGGAATGCACATTTCAAACGTCATTAACATAAACTGAATTAGAAATCTTATGAAAATAGAAAGAAATTGCAGGTAAATAAAATCAATTTTCCCTAATGGTCAAAGATGGTCAAAATCAAATTTTGAGTTTTGTTCAAAAAATGTGGTATAAATATATTGTAAGGTCAAAGAAAGTCAAAGTTCATGGAGGTGTTTTATATGTTCGGTCTTACGCCGTATAATAGGAAAAATAATGGTATTGCATCAAGAGGAGATGTTTGGGATGTTAGCAGAAGTTTATTTGAAGATTTTTTCAATGATCCGTTTTTTAGAGGGGCTTTTCCAGCCACAACTGAGATTAAAGCCGATATACGTGAGAACGAAAAGGAATATGTAGTGGATATTGAAATGCCCGGTGTCAGGAAGGAAGACATCAAACTTGACTTAAGAGATGATGTTCTTACCGTTTCAATTGATCGTAAGGAAGAAGTAAATGAAGACAAGGGAAATTATATCAGGAGAGAAAGAAGGTATGGTTCATTAAGCAGAAGCTTCTATGTAGATAACATCAAGGCGGAAGATGTAAAAGCTAAATATACTGATGGAATTCTCACTGTTACATTACCGAAGGAGACGGATACCAAGCGCAATGCACATAAAATTGATATTCAGTAGTTAATCGCATTTTCAGTATTGCTAGGAATACCTTGAAGTAAAAAGGCATAATGAGTGAAATTGGCATTAAAAGTTATATAATCAGAATGTATTTCAAGCTTCAGGTGGAGTTTATTCTCTGTCTGAAGCTTGAATATTTTAGCGAGTTCCTCTAACTTAGGCATACGGAAATAATTTACTTTGTAATATTTTTCAGACTGATGAATATATATAATGTGCATTTATTTTAACTTACTGAAGGAAAGAAGAAGAGTGCTTGTCTAATAGTGTTTGTGGGAATATTAAATTATTATTACATGTATTGAGATAAGTGGAAAAATATAGTATAATTTTAATCGGGGACAATTATTTCAGGGATGCTGAAAATGCAACTTTGGTACATTTTCACTTCCGGCCTTGTGTACTCCAAAGAGCCATGTGAAAAATCCGAAGGTAAAATTTAAGCTATTCCTTAGGGGAGTATAGTTTGAGAGGAGGGTTATTAATGAATAATTTTACACAGAAGTTAAAAGAGGAGATTGTGGAAAAAAACTCGCTTCTTAATTCCTTCGACGAAAACTATGACTCGGACAGGAAATGTGCAGAAAGTGTTAAGAATCAGCTGGATAGCCTTCTATACCAGTATTTTAAGACACTGAGAAAAAATACAATGGATGAAGGCTGATACGGACGGAATGATTACATCGTTAAGTTGACTTTCGAGAGTGCATTTTCGTAATATATGTACACCAGACAGAACCGGTAAGGAACATATTATATGTTCCTTACCGGTTTAATGATTTTCGTGATCTATTCTTATGAATATTGAATAGTTATAGCAATTAACAAGTGCAAAAACAGACCAAATTACGCTTAGAACCGGTTTTAGTGTCAAATGTCGTAATTGCTTGACCTGAGCATTAAAATCAGTGGCCGTAAGCTTGATGATTTTGAAGCAAAAATGCCAAGGATGGCATTTTTAGCGTCTCGGGACAGGATGTCCCATAGACGCGGCGAAAAATTATCAAGCAAAGGCCTTCTGATTATTTGCGAAGGTCACGCAATGGAGACGTTTGACACTAAAACAACAGGCATTTAGTTCAATCTAAGTTAATAAAACCATATCGCAGCGAAGGCTGCAATCAAAGCAGTCAGTACCGCTGCGATAAACAGATAAATTATATATTCTAAAAAGTTTGCTAAAAAAACAAACTTTTTGGGAAGAATAATATAACCTAAATATAGTCTTTCAAGAAAAGTCATAATCGAAGCGAGCTTTCTTGCAAGACTGTTTTTTTACTTTAAAGTTACAACTTCAATAATATACTGGTATTGATAAATATCAAATGATATAATAAATGATTGACGACTATGGAAATAATATGGGAGTGGACTTGAATTGGATAATTATTCAGGTAAATTTGTTGAAGCAGGTTTTGTGCAGAAAATTTCAGCATTTATAAAATTATTAAGACCGAAACAGTGGATTAAAAATTTATTTGTATTTGCGCCCTTGATATTTGCAAAACATGTATTTGAATATAATTACCTAACAACAGTACTTGCAGCGTTTATTTTATTCTGTCTTATATCTTCAGGAGTATATATACTGAACGATATAATTGATTGCGAGAAGGACAGGCTCCATCCAAAAAAGAAAAACAGGCCGATTGCATCGGGCATAGTAAGTAAAACTGAGGGCGGTGTACTTTTATTGATATTACTCCCCCTGGTTTTAGTTGCTTCGTTCTTTGTTGATGTGTATTTCGGATTTGTAATTTTATTGTATTTTGTGAATAATACACTTTACTCCTTTAAGATTAAGCATATGGTAATACTTGATGTAATGAGCATTGCGGTGGGTTTCTTGCTTAGAGTAATTGGGGGGGCGCTTGTCATAAGGGTGTATATTTCGCCATGGATACTTTTGTGTACCTTGCTTCTTTCATTATTTTTGGGTTTCAGTAAAAGAAGAAACGAACTTGTTGTACTGGAGACGGGTGCGGAAAACCATAGAAAAATACTGGAGGAGTATTCTCTGGAGTTTATAGACAATATGCTTTCCATTATCACTGCATCAACTGTTATGGCATATTCCTTATATACATTTTCGACCAACAACAAAAATTATAATATGATGGTTACCATACCTTTTGTTTTGTACGGTATATTCAGATATCAATATATCATCTACAAGAAAAAGGAAGGCGGTAGCCCTGAAGAAACAGTTTTGTCGGACATTCCCCTTATTGTAACCATTGCACTATGGGGCATACTCAGTATTGTGATATTATATCTTTAAGAAAATTAAGGAGATTTGACTTCATGAAAAGTACTGCAAAGACAGTTGGAATTGTTATGATTATTATGCTCATTTCAAGGCTTTTGGCTTTTGTTAGTGTCATAGCATATACAACCTTTTACAGAGAAGATTTTAACATAAATATATACTCCTATGCCATACAGTTTCCCAATATAGTTTTTACTTTTTTTGGTACAGCTCTTACTACTGTTGTGATACCAATATTTGCAAGTAACTTTGAGTCCGGAAACAAAAAAAAGGCCTATAAGTTTGCAGACAATGTTATTAGCCTGGCAACCACTTTTACAATGCTATTGGTTGCCATTGGAGTTTTATTGGCGCCGGTGCTGCCATTGATGACAAAGTACAGGGAAAACGGATATGACTTTGCAGTGACAGCGCTTAGAATAATGTTTCCGGTTATGATATTTTATGCTTTGAATTACATATTCCAGGGCATACTTCAATCTTTGGGAAAGTTTAATATGCCTGCCTTTGTAAGCATACCGAGCAGTGCTATTATTATACTGTATATCTTTTTACTGGGCGAAAGGTTTGGGGTTAAAGGTTTGCTGATTGCCACCTTTATTGGATTATCCACGCAGGCGTTTATACTGATTCCGCCTATTCTTAAAACAGATTACAGGTATAGACCGTCTTTTAATTACAAGGACGAAGATATAAAAAAGGCTGTAAAGCTTATGATTCCGGTTATGATAGGTACTTCCGCATATCCTCTTAATCTCTTTTTCAATGTAACAGTTGCAGCAAATCTTGGCAGTGGAGATATGGTTAATATAATATCGTTCTCACAGAATTTGGTTTCTTACGCTATTCTGGTATTTGTATACTCGATTACAGCTGTAGTGTTCCCAAAGTTTTCAGCTATTGCTGCAAGAGGTGATATGGTTGAATTTAAGGATAGTGTTGTAAAGACCCTCACATCCATTTTTTACTTTTTGATGCCGGCTACTGCTGGATTTATTCTGGTAAGAAAAGAGTTGTTAAACTTCATTGTGGGGTGGAAGTTTTCTGCTGAAGATGTTGATCTTGCAAGTATGCTGGTGGCATTTTATGCAATCGGTATAGTAGGTATGGGGATAAAGGAAGTTATTGATAGAGCGTTTTATTCTTTAAAAGACACTAAAAGGCCTGCGGTAATAGGTGTAATAGTAATGGTGGTAAATGTTGGTGCCAGCCTCTTGTTATTACAAATTATGGGCGCTTACGGCATACCGTTGGGGAATTCCATATCCACATTGACGGGTGCTTTGGTGCTGGCGATACTTTTAAGAAAGAAAATCGGAGCTTTTGGAGGAAAAAAACTTTTGAGAGTAGTGCTAAAAATTGCAGTCTCATGTATTATTATGTCAGTAATCGTTTTGCCTGTAATTTTGCTGCTTAAATCATTTACGTCGGGCATTGCTGTTGTGGACAGAACCATTCAGCTTATTATACCTGCAGGGCTGGGTGCCTTGGTTTATTTTGCTTCTACGTATTTTTTAAAGGTTGATGAAGCAGTAGACGTCTTCGAAAAGGCAAAAATCAGGCTGGGCTTTAAAAGATAAGAATGTATAAACTGGTATTGTAATATTTTTGGAGGGTTTAGCGTGAAAAAGTTGAAATACTATATTTGTCTAATGTTGTATTATACCATTGCAAGACATCTTCCAGGGTCAGACATGATTTACAGCATGGGGTCGAAGCAAATACGCCGTTTTCTGTGTAAGGGGATATTTGAGAAAGCAGGAAAAAATATAAATATTGAGCATGGTGCTTTTTTTGGAGCGGGAATAGGCATTGAGATAGGTGATAACTCTGGCTTAGGTGTGAACAGCAGAGTTTCAGGCCCTCTGAAAATAGGAAATGATGTAATGATAGGGCCGGATGTTATGATCTTCACTCAAAATCATAGAAATGACCGTTTGGACATTCCGATGAGGCTTCAGACTGACCCCAAAAAGCCGGTAGTAATAGAAGATGATGTCTGGATTGCTGCAAGAGTTATAATCCTGCCCGGGGTTACAGTTCACAAAGGTGCAATTGTAGGAGCAGGAGCTGTTGTAACCAAGGATGTACCCGAGTATGCTGTTGTGGGCGGAAATCCTGCCCGGGTTATTAAGTACAGGAATGGAAAACCTGTTTAAGAATCAGATTGGAGGTGAGAAAATGTTGAAGGTTCTGTATTTACTCAATCATGCAGGAAAGGCAGGAACCGAAAGGTATGTGGAGACACTTGTTGAAAAGTTAAATAATAAAGGAATTAAAGCATACTTTGCATACAATGAAGAAGGTTTGCTGGTAGAACGTATGAAGGCATTAGGGGTGGATTGTTACAGGATTGAAATGAAGAACCCTTTCGATATAAAAGCCGTTATCAAACTTAACAAGCTGTGCAGGAAATTAGGTATTGATCTGGTTCATACTCAGTTTTTAAGGGAGAACTATATAGCCCTGTTGTCAAAATTGTTAAACCCGAGGATAAAAGTATTCTATACAAATCATTTTATATTGTTTAATAATGCTGTCTTAAGAATGACGAACAGAATGCTTAACCCACTGAGATCAACTATTATTGCGGTTTGCAACAAGGGTAAGGATATGATGATATCAAACGGTGTGGATGGCAGAAAGATAAAGGTTATTTTCAACGGTGTTGATATTAATTATTGGGGCGAGAAGATCGAATCCACAATGAGGGAAGAATTTGGCATAGGAGAGGAGGAGTTTGTATTCTTATGTGCGTCAAGATTTGCACATGACAAAGGACATAAATTTCTCATTAACTCAGTTGCCGAGCTAAAGAAACTGACCGATAGGAAGTTTAGATGTGTGCTCGCAAATGATGGGCCATTGTTTGAAGAGTGCAAAAATCAGGTAAAGGAATTAGGTCTTGAGAAAGATGTTATTTTTACAGGATTTCGAAAGGATATAAAAAACCTGATATATGGAAGTGACCTGTATATAAACTCATCGGAGCACGAGGCTTTAAGCTTTGCAATAATAGAAGTATTGGCATGCGGAATTCCGGTTATAGCTACCGATATGGCGGGAAATGGTGATATAATCAATGATGAGACAAATTGCGGCATGCTGGTGGAGTACAACAATTCAAAGGGATTAGCAGCCGCTATAAGCCGTATAATGAGCGACAAAAAATTGCAAATTATGCTGAGTGAAAATGCGCTAAAAGCGGTTAAAGAAAAATTTAATCTTGATAAGGTGGCTTCAGAAACTTATAATTTATACAGAGCAAGTTGTAAAATTAAAGAATAAATAGTATAGGAGTGTATAAAAATGATTATTGACAGTAAGGGGAAGCTTTTTGGGAAGGTAAGCATTATTGATATTTTAATTGTTTTAGTTGTAATTGCAGCAGTTGCAGGAGTTGGTTATAAGCTCACGAAATCAAGTGCTACTCCGTTTACGGCAAGTGAAGAAAAGTTTTTGTTGACTTTTTACTCAGACGAAGCTCCGGATTATGCTGTAAAGTCAGTTAAAGTAGGGGACGTTGTTAAGGATTTTGATAAGGGTTCAAATTTTGGAAAGGTAATAGAGCTGCCTAAAATTGACAAGTCAATATCTTTTCATGAATATGAAGACGGTCAGTGGGTAACAGGAAGCAGGACCGGATATTGTTCTTACTATATGAAAGTTGAAGCAAAGGGAGTAACTAACGCCGATGGCGGATTTTCCTTTGGAGGAGCAAACTATTATATAGGAAGAACCGTTACAATAAGAGTGGGAGACACTGTCTTTTCAGGCAGAATTTATACTGTTGAAAAAAAGGGGTAATGAGCCTTGCTATATAATAGTTTTATTTTAAAGCCGATATTCTATATAATTAGAATTATTGAAGCCTCGTACCCGGAAAGCTTAACAAGGAAATTTTCTGCTTTTATAGGGATGGTGGCAAAAAAAGTTAATGAAGCTTATGAAAATAGTCTGTCTGGCAAAATAATTGGGAAATTTGTTAATTTTATTATTGTGCTGTTTACAAACAGTTTAATATTTGATTTTTTTGCAAGAGAGGGAAGACTTGGTAAGTGGTGGGAAAACAGTCTGGTTTTCAGGGTGCTAAATGTTGTTCTTACTTTGCCCTCAAATTTGTTTAGGAACATCTACAGGAATAAGGAAGAGGTATTTAAAAGCAGTTTATTTTTCAGACTGCTATCGCTGTTAATCCATAGGTTTGAGATAATTCTAGGATTGTCTCTTTTTGTGACCTTGATAGTACCCCACGAAATGTGGTCTAACATTTATAGTACGGCTATAGCATTGGCACTTTTGTTTTTGCTGTTTGTGTGCACTATTATCAAAAAGAACTCCTATTTTAACCTGAAGGCATTAGACTTTTCACTGGTTCTTTTTATAGTGGTTATGGTACTTTCATGGGCGACATCAATAGAACGTGGCTCTAGCTTAAGGTTCCTTATAATTAACATGACCGGCTTTTTATTTGTATTTATTATTGTCAGTTCGTTAAAAAATGAAAAGTCGTTAGGGACGTTTATTGAGATAGTTCTTGTCGGGGTTACAGTGATTTCTCTATATGGCTTATACCAGTTTGTTACCGATTCTGTGCGTTTTGATCCTTCACTTACAAGTGTTTATTTAAACGAAGGTATGCCGGGAAGGGTATATGCAACTGTGGATAATCCGAATAATTTTGCCGAAATACTGGTTATGATGCTTCCGTTCTATGGAGCTGTGATATTCAATGCCAGGACTTTTGTAAAGAAAGCTGCGTTTTTTGTGATGGCTGTTCCTGCACTGACTGTTTTGTTTTGTACAGGGTCAAGATCAGGATGGATTGCATTTGCGGTATTTGTTTTTGTATATACATTCTTTAAGAATAAGCGTTTGCTACCTTTCATCCTTATTGGTGGAATGGTTGCAGTACCGTTTCTTCCACAACATGTTTACAGAAGGATACTTACACTGTTCAATCTTTCGAAGGACACCTCCGCGCAATACAGGCTTAAAATTATTCAGACTTCATTGCCCGTGCTCAAGGACTATATTCTGACCGGAGTAGGCTTGGGAACAGATGTATTTATGAATATTGTAAGTAAATATAAGATATATGCATCTAAAGTGCCTGTGCACACCCATGTGATGTATATGCAGATATGGGTTGAAATGGGTTTGATGGGAATCCTGTCTTTTGTGTGGTTTGTATTCAGGACTGTAAAAAGTTCAATTACAAACATATTGGAAAAATCAAATTCGTATTATACAAATGTATTGATAGCAGGTGTCTCATCCCTGTTGGGAATATTGACTATGGGGGCGGTAGAATATGTATGGTATTACCCTAGAGTAATGCTGTTTTTCTGGGTTGATGCAGCAATTGTTTTATCTGCGTTAAGTACATTGAAAGTAAGAAAGCACAGACTTTCAGAGGATTAGATTAGTTTGAAGAAGTGCAGTCTACAAATGCCAGGTGGGGGTGTATTATGTTTAATCCACTTAAAAAGCTTTTTAAAAGAAAGGTTCGGCATCATCAGAAAAAGTTTGACAGAAGTGTGCTTAGAAAAAACAATATACGCCTTCTCATCCTCGATGAAAGATGGAATGGGCTGTTTCAGAACACGCTAAAGACAGATGAAATAGAAGAATGCGAAAAAAAGCTTAGAGAACTTCTTAAGGAGGAGGCACGGTTAACCGCTGAATCAAAAGTGCTTGCCCACAGAAAAAAAGTTTGTATGGATAAGATAATAAAGCTCACACCTGATGTTTTTGAAAAAAATGACGAGCAGGCGAAGCTTGAAATGCATAATTATGAGAAAGAAATAAAACATATTAATCAAAGATTTAAGGAAATTAATGAGGGGCTTGAGATTATTCCTGACAAGGTCATGGATGCTAATCTTGAGCTTCTTGAGCATACTGTGAATACTGTTTATTTTAAAATGCGTGAAAATCAGAAAAGAAATAGCGAACTTGAAAAACTGATTGAGGTAACCAGGCAAAAGTTAAAGGAATATACTGAAGAGAAGGCGATTTTATCCCAGGATGAGACTGTTACTTATTCATATTTTCATGACCTTATAGGAGGGGAAGAACTTGAAAAACTGGATAGGGAATTCTTCGGGGAAACTTTTACTACTTTAAGACCTGACAATAATGCCGATAATGATTATGAAGAGGTGCAAGATGAGAGTAGTAACACCGGATCAAATGAAAAAAATTGACAAAACGGCCATAAATGATATTGGTATACCGGGTATGGTGCTAATGGAGAATGCAGCTTCAGGAGTTGTCCGGGAGGTGAAAAAAATACTTGGAGGTATACCGGGCAAAAGTGTAGCTGTTCTTGCCGGCAAGGGTAATAACGGAGGAGATGCATATGCTGTTGCAAGGCATTTGTTTAATATGGGTGCTTATACAAATGTATATGTATTTTCAAAACTTGACGATATCAGCGGAGATGCTAAAATCAACCTTGACATACTTCTTAAAATGGGAATTGAAGTAAATGAAGTTACAACAGATGAAAAGGTTAATGAAATTAAAGATGTGGTAAAACGGGCAAATGTTGTGGTGGATGGGCTGCTGGGCACCGGGTTGAAGGGTGAGGTTGAAGGTGCCATGGCAAGCATAATTGAATTTGTGAACAGTTGCTGTGTTCCTGTAGTGGCTGTCGATATTCCGTCGGGGGTCAATGGGGAAACGGGAAAAGTATCAAATGCTTGCATCAAGGCCGGGACAACAGTCACTTTTGGGTTTCCAAAGCTTGGTCAACTGATACATCCAGGCTGTGAATATGTTGGGAATTTGAAAGTTGTAGACATTGGAATACCCAAAGCTGCGATAGATGCCACTAGCATTAAAAGCCACTTGATAGACATGGAATATGTTTTAAGGTTGTTGCCGAAAAGAAGAAATGACAGCAATAAAGGTACTTACGGCAAGGTTCTTGTTGTGGCCGGATCCAGAGGGATGACGGGGGCTGCAAGCCTTACGGGTTTATCCGCCTTAAGATCCGGGGCTGGTCTTGTTTACATGGCAGCTCCATTATCATTAGTTCCTATCTTTGCAGGTACACTGATTGAGGCGGTTGCAATACCGTTTGAAGATGGGAATAAAGGTTGTCTGGGCAGAGAATCAATACCGGGAATTTTAAAACAGCTTGAAAATGTAGACGTTGCAGCGGTTGGGCCTGGTCTTTCTGCTGGGGATGAAATTGCAGAGGTAGTATATAATATTGTTAAAAACTCTCAAGTACCTATTGTACTTGATGCAGATGGGATAAACGTATTGGCAAAGGATGTGTCTGTTTTAAAAGGGTTGAAATCACAAATGGTTATAACCCCACATCCGGGTGAAATGGCGAGGCTGTTAGGAGCAAGTGTCAAAGAAGTTCAGGATGACAGAGTGAATGTGGCCAGAACCTTTTCAAAGCAATGGGGTGTAATTACAGTTTTAAAAGGCTCACGAACTATTATTGCTTCACCTGAAGGTGATATTTATATAAATACAACAGGTAATCCCGGTATGGCAACGGGAGGAAGCGGAGATGTGTTGACAGGGATTATCGCAGGATTTATAGGTCAGGGTCTAAAGCCTCTGGATGCTTCAATTGCAGGAGTTTATCTGCATGGCTTATGCGGTGACAGAATTGCGGCAAGAAAGGGAGAGTACGGGTTGATTGCCGGAGACTTGGCTCAAGAAATCCCATATGTACTGTTTGATGCAGGCAATAATGCTTTATAATCAGTATTTTGAGAATAGAACAAAGAAGTTTCAAGATTAGGTATGACTAAAATATAAGTTCCTACTCTGAATAACGAAAAAACTTGATTTATTAATGTTTTCAAAATATGAAAATAGGAGGTTATTTTTTCGTTATCCCTTAGATATATTATGTACTTAAATGTGATAAAGTATATGAAAAATGAATTTTTAGAACAACCGTCTACAATAACAGATAATAATGAACTTAAAAACGGATCGAGGGGTTGAAATGGACTACAATTTTAACAGGGCTTGGTCGGAAGTTAATCTCGACAACATAGCCCACAATGTAAAAGAGATACGGCGGATAACAGATAAAAAAGCTGAAATAATGGGGGTTGTGAAGGCTGATGCATATGGACACGGTGTAATGGAAGTTGCCAGGACCCTGATTGAGAATGGAGTTACACGTTTAGCAGTTTCCATGCTTGATGAGGCAATTCAGTTAAGGAAAAACGGCATCGGTGTGCCAATACTTATACTCAGCTATACAGACCCTCGAAGGGCAGAGGAAATCATTCTGAACGATGTTACGCAGACCGTATTCAGTCATGATCTGGCGGAAGCTTTGTCTGAAGCTGCTGTAAGGCTGGATAAGAATGTAAAGATTCATATAAAAATTGATTCGGGAATGACAAGAGTAGGTTTTATGCCAGGGTATAGTGCTGTTAAGAATGTTATTAAAATAAGCAAACTCCCGAAAATAATAATAGAGGGATTGTTTACGCACTTTGCATCAGCGGATGAGAATGACAGAAGCTATACTTATATGCAGTTTGAGAAGTTTATGAGTATAGTTAGCGAATTGAACCGTATAGGTATATATATACCTGTAAAGCATGTTTGCAACAGTGCGGGGGTTATTGAATTTCCGGAGATGCATCTTAATATGGTAAGGCCGGGGATCGCATTATACGGGATGTACCCTTCTGACGAAGTTCACAAGGACAGGATAAATTTAAGGCCGGCTATGACCTTAAAAGCAAATATAATACTGGTAAAGGATGTTGAAACAGACACCTGCATTAGCTATGGAAGAATATTTAAAACACAGCGCCAGAGCCGTATTGCCACTTTACCTATAGGCTATGCCGACGGATACACCAGACTATTGACTAATAAAGGTAAAGTGTTGGTTAATGGACAGCAGGTACCCATTGTAGGTAAAATTTGTATGGATCAGTGTATGATAGATGTTACCGATGTTCAGGGAGAGGTAAATGTAGGAGATGAAGCAGTGCTTTTCGGAAGTCAGAACGGAAGTGAGATAAGGATAGAAGACCTGGCAGCCAAAGTAGGCACTATAAATTATGAAATAGCATGTATTATCGGAAAGAGAATACCTCGTGCCTACTGGAAAGACGGTCAACTGTATAATGTACTAAACTACTTGATATAATTATAAGGAATTTGCGAAGCAAATACCTAAAATCGAGGGGTCTAAATGACCCCGAGATTTTCGAGAAGGAATTTGCGAAGCAAATACCTAAAGAAACAAATATTAACTGGAAGATTTTAATATAAGCATATTTTGAAATTTTGGAATTATATATGTATAAGTTTTTGAAGAATATTGAAAACTAACTTTAATAAAATATTTCAGTTTTAATTGAGGATGATGTAAATTCGTAAAAGAGCGGATCTATTGGTATGGTAATATTTACATGGCTTGTAATAGTGCAGTAATTAAATTTTAATTTGACCCGTGCATATGTTGGGATTTATAATTATATATATAAGTATGTGATGTACTATTCTTATCGTACGGCGGTTTAGTCAAAGGTTCAATTACATAATTGATTGTGCTTTAGACAGATGATTTGTTAAGAATTATTGCAAAGTTTACAGGCTATTTCATTTTAATTGTTTCTTTTAAATCTTGTAGACCCAATAAAAGAAGTGGGGGTTTTATTTTGGCTCAGTTAAAAAAGATTTTGATAAGTCTTCCGGATAATTTATTAAAAGAGGTTGATTCCATAGTGGCTATGGAACAAATTAACAGAAGTGAGTTCGTAAGGGAGGCTATGAAGCTTTATATACGAGAAAAGAGAAGAATTGAAATGAGGGATAAGATGAAGAAAGGCTACCAGCAGATGGCAGAGATTAATGAGAAGCTGGCTGAGATATGTTTTGAAGCTGACAATGATCAACAGCAAAAATATGAGGAAGGGCTCAGGGAGTTGGAAAAATAGTGGTTATAAAACGTGGAGATATATTTTATGCTGACTTAAGTCCGGTTATTGGCTCGGAACAGGGTGGCATAAGGCCGGTGCTTATTGTCCAGAATGACATAGGCAACAAATACAGTCCTACTGTAATAGCTTCTGCGATAACATCACAGATAAACAAAGCAAAGCTGCCTACACATATAGAATTAAGTGCAAAGGATTATGGACTCCCAAAGGATTCTGTAATACTTTTAGAGCAAATAAGAACCATTGATAAAAAGAGACTGAGAGAAAAAATCGGGCATCTTGATGATGAACTAATGGAAAAAGTGAATGATGCTCTCAGTGTTAGTTTTGGTTTGATAGAAATGTAATAAGGGGGTTACAAAAGATGAAAAAGAGATGGAAAAGAAAAACAATAGCATCTTTGCTAATTATTGCTTCAAGTTTGATAACGGTACATATTATTCAAGCAGCATTTGCCTCAGAACCGGGTACTGATTCCGATCCACTGGTTTCTCAAAGCTATGTTGACCAGAAAGTTGGTTCGCTTTCAGCCAAGAATCAGGAGCTTACGAATAAAATAGATGAATTAACTAAAGCAGTAAGTGAATTGGCTGCAAAAAGTGAGGAATACAAGCATCAGAATGAGGAATATGAACTTCAGATTAAGGAGATGGAAGGCAGGCTGGCAGGCATAGAAAAGTATGGTATGTTTGTAGCTTTAGAACTTACTGAAGGCCAGAAGCTTATGACCGGCGCAAGTGCAGAAATAATTCTAAGGGGTGGAAATGCAAAAGCTATAGGAGGTGACGGAGGAGGGTTGTCCGATATCACTTCCGGAACCGGAGCAGACATTAACACCAACCAGGAGGTTCCTCTCAATCACTTGCTTTTAGTATCGAGAGACGATGGAAGAGGTATTAAAATTGTAAGCAAAAAGGCGTGGGTTCTTGTGAAAGGTCCGTATACAATTGAGTAATTTAATTTCTGTGAAATAATCACAGCGTTTACTATAAACCTCGTATGAATGTATGAGGTTTATTTTAATTTTGGTGTCTCGATTCCCCATTTTTTTAAATGTAATATTAAAGAAGGAAAAGTTAAATTTATGTAGAATAAATATATAATGTATTTTTAATTTGACTATTTTTGTCTTTTGAAATTCTTATTGTTTATTAGGCTGTCACTTAAAAGATAAAGAATAACTCTCTATTTTAGTTTTGACAGAATGTCATAAAATCAAGTTTTTTTGATATTCAGAATTAGGAACTAAATTCTACTTTTCTTTATTTAATACATTACATTATTGTCCGATATAATTAATATTGATAATATCTTAAGCTGCAATTCCAAAAAGTATTCTAGGTGAGACTGAATTTTTCCGCATATGTATTTTGACTTGTTGACAATTTAAGCGATGGGGTGAAAACATGAGAATTAATTTTCCCGGAAGAATTAAAATTTGGTTTTCAGCAATAACAAACCATTTCAGAAGTTTGCCCAAAGCTTGGTTTCATGCAGTGAGAAAAGCAGAGCATGGAAGGAACAATAATGTAATGGATAAAAATGATTTAAACAAAATTTCTATAAATGGTGAATCGAAAAATAAAAAGAGTGAAAAGATGAATTTTGCAAAGCTATCCAGAGCATTAAAATTAAGTAATGCAAAGATTGGGATAAAACTAACCGTTGCTTTCGGGACGATAATTCTTGTGACTCTTTCGGCAGTTGTATTTTATTCATATAGAAATATCACAGGTTTACTTCTTGAGCAAAGTAAAAGCGGAACAATCAACATACTTGAGCAGACAGCCAGCAACATTGAGGCAGAGCTGGAGGATATATCCGGAGTAGCAGAGCTTGTTGCCAACAACAGTAGCATTGCTGACAACATTCAGATGATGAATGCTGCAAAAGACGAGGTAACTTTTAACAGCTATAGGAGCAAAATAAAAACCGATTTACTGCGTTATCTGGCAAATAGATCTGAAAAGATCGCATACATGGTAATATCAAGTAATAATTCAACCAACAATTCACATCCGGAAATTGTTGGTGAGGGAAGCTTTGAAGATTTAAGGCCGGGATTGAATTACTTTGACTCTTTGGGAATGAGAGAATTTTATGAAAGTAAGCAAAAATCAATGTGGCTTGACACTCATGTGACAGATCTGGGGTTTTTTAATGTAATGGGCATAAAACGCACCTTTTGCCTTTTCAGGAACGTTTATACCGCAACCAGTTTGCAGAGTCAGGGTATACTTCAGGTTGATATAAAGGAGGATACATTAAGGGATATTCTGTCAGGAGTTGGTATTCCCAATGAAGGGCAATTGTTTCTGGTAGGCGCTAATAATAATATGGTATACAACCGAAGTAATGTCGAAGAAAATGGATTTATACTAGATGAAATTGTATTAGAGAATAAAGACGGAATGAGACCTATTGATCTGCTTGGGAAAACTAAGCTTACAGTTGATGATAATAGAATTACAGCACCAACTTATAAATTAGATTTAGGGGTAAGTCTGACAGAAGAACAGAAATCCGGACTTAAGCAAAGGGATAACTATTTATCAAAAGAAATATATGATCTTGTACAGACACAAGTACAGGTAAAATTTGAAGAATCACCCGATAACAATCTTGTAGGAGGGGTATTGGAAAATCTGTATGTGAATGGCGAAAGAGTTGTTGTAGGGTATTATGGGATAAAAAGTATAAAAGGAACTCCTTTAAACTGGACTTTGGTGTCTTTGACAAGGGAGGCTTTAATTACCGGGCAGGTATACGAAACCTCAAGAAACATATTGGTAATAGGCTTAATTTGTTTTATATTCAGTATAACAATTTCAGTATTGATTACATCTGATATTTCATCCGGCATAAAAGTTATTGCAAATTCGATGAATATGATTAAAATGGGAAACCTTGATTTGGTATATGATATGGAAAGGAAGGATGAAATCGGAAGTTTGGGAGAAAACTTTAACGATATGGTGCTAAACCTGAAAAAGCTCATAGGCAGCGTTAAAGAGGCATCAAACGTGTCAATACAGTCTTCACAGACTGTATCGGCAACTTGTGAAGAAAGTTATTCTTCGATTGAGGAGTTCCTGACTATGCTTAATGAAATGGATAGAGAAATGGATTTGCAGAATAGAGAAATCGATATTAATGAGAATATTGCTCTTAATTTGTCAGACAAGATACAACTTATTACCAACGACTTTAATGAAGTAAACAGTATAGTATTAGGTGCGAAAGAACTTAGTGAAGATGGTAAAAATGCAGTAAACAACCTCAAAGTTAATGCCCATGAGGTAAAGAATACGTTGGCAGAGCTTACACAATTGATTAGTTCATTAAAGGTTGAATCTTCAGAGATATCAAAAATAACAAATGTTATAAAGAGTATTGCAAAACAGACGAATCTACTTGCGCTAAACGCTACAATTGAAGCTGCAAAAGCAGGAGAAGCCGGTAAAAGTTTTAGTGTTGTTGCCCAGGAAATAAAGAAACTGGCAGATCAATCCAAAGAATCGGCATTCTATATTGAGAGTAAGTTGAAATTTATAACTGAGACAATTGAGAAAACCGGAGAGGCAGTTAAAGCATCCGATGAGGTTATCAGCCAGAACGACTCATCAGTATTGAATACAATTAATAAATTTGACAATATAAAAGATTTTATGGACAATATTTTTAACCAGATGAGTAACATTAATTGCTCAGTCAAATATATACAGGATGCGAAAGACGAGATGATAGGCTCTCTGACGAAACTTAATAACAGTACAAAGAGAAATGTTAAGGATATTGACAATATAACAGGCGGGTTCAACGAGTTAGTGCAGATAATCAAACATCTTGTTAATCTATCCGAAGATTTGAGCAAACTTTCAGGACGTCTAGAATCTACTATTGACAAGTTTAAAGTGTAACTAAATTTTTGGGGGCTTTTAGCAAATGTTCTAAAGCCCCTATTATCATTCTTGATATATTATTCTACTCAAAAAGTTTGTTTTTTAGCAAACTTTTATACTGAAAGTCTTATAGTATAAGCGTTATAAGACACTTTTTGAGAAGATATAGTTCATCTGTTTATCGCAGCGGAACTTACAGCTTTGATTTCAGCTTACGCTGCGATATGTTTTATTTTTTTAAACCTACTTTTTTAGCAGTTATAAGCAGGATATATTTTGGCAAATCCATCATTCTTCTAAAGCGCCATGGCTCTTTGTAAAGACGGTATAACCATTCCAGACCATGATTTCGGAAAAATGCAGGTGCTCTTTTGGCTTTACCTGCAAGACCATCAAAAGTGCCACCTACGCCTATACATATTTTTGCATTAAGTCTGTGTTTGTTTTTATGTATCCATTTTTCCTGTCTTGGAGCTCCTAAAGCAACTAACAAAACATCGGGATTTGATGCATTTATTTGTTCTATTATTTTTTCTTCCTCATCTACAGAAAAATACCCATTTCTTATCCCTGCAATCCTGATATCGGGAGTGCTTATTTTGGTTTTGCCAACCGCTTCCTCTGCCACTCCGGGTTTCCCACCAAAAAAGTAAAACGAAATATTCATTTCACTAGAGAGCTTAAAACAGTTCAGAGTGAAATCATAGCCTGCAACACGTTCTTTTAATGGACATCCCATAATTTTTGATGCAAGCACCACACCTGCTCCATCAGGTAATAGCATGTCTGCATCACAAAGAATGTTTTTCAGTTCGGGATCTCTTTGTGCAGCCATCATTATTTCTGCATTTGGTGTATAAATTGTGTGGGTACCGGGTTCATGAAGAAGTAATTTAAACCTTTCTACTGCTTCTTCCATTGTCACATTATCTACCGGTATATCTGAAATTTTAATAGTCTTTCTCATACAAACTCCTTTGCGCTATGGATTAGGTTATGAATTCTCAATTAATTCAAAGGCTAAATGTGCATTTCTTAATGCTTTTTCCTTAAGTTGTGACGTGGTAATGTCAAGTTCCCTTTTAATGGTTTCTCTGTTGTGCCATACTTTATCAACTATTTTTTTCATGCCGTCAAATTCCAAAGAGTTTACGTGCCCGGCGGATGCTTGATTTGCATACTTTAAAAATCCCTCAACCTTGGGTTCGTAAACAATTCCAACTATAGGTATACCTATGCTGGCAGCGAATATCAAAGCGTGTAATCTCATGCCTATAAGCATTTGGGTTTTGCTGATTATTCCAAGAGTCTCGGATACCGAATGTTTTTTTCTGACTGCATAACCCTTGTTTTTCATCTTTGAAATTATGTTTTCAATAATAACAAGGTCACCAGGGTAGTGCATGGGAATAAACAACACATTTATACCGTACGCATCAATAATGTAGTCAGCTATATTGGCGATAGTTGTTTCATATTGATCATGGTTATGCCATCTTCTTACTGAAAATCCTACGAAAGGGAGATTGGGATCAATGCCTTCACTCGATAGTAAATAGTCAGTATGTTCAGTGCTTTCTGCTTTTATGGTAAAGGCCGGATCAGCTGTTACATAAATATTTGGCCTTGTTACATTTAAATTGACAAGTTCCTTATAGGACAATTCCTCTCTAAGAGTAATTACATCCACATTATTAACGACACGTTTTGTAAGGTTTCTGTTGTTCTTTTTATTTAAAGGCCCAATTCCGTTGGCATAGATCATAACCTTCATCTTCATTTTTTTTGCCAGCCAGATCATACCAAGATAGTATATAAGGGAACGAGTGCTTGTATTATCCTGAATCAGGCTTCCGCCACCGCTTATTAACAATTTCGAATGTTTCATAATGGAAAGTATCTGAATTAGATTAACTCTGTTTATTGAAGCAACGTTATAGATACGTCTTGTTTCAACAGGGTTGTTTGAAAGGACGAGTATCCTGATGTCCTTTTTGCACATCTTCAGATTATCTATTATTGCCATAAGCATGGCATCGTCTCCAATATTCTTAAAGCCATAGTAGCCGGAAATTATTGCATCATAATGATTATTTGGAAGCTTTTTATCAAGACTTCTGCATATTATGTTTTCGTAGATGCTGAGTTGGGTGTTGCACATATTTTTGAGGGAGAAATACGTGCTGGCCTTCTGGTGAATCTTCTGCCCCATATCCTCTCTTAAATGTGCATCGTTAACAAGAGTAAGCATTTGTTTGGCAAGCGTTTTATAATCCTTAGGCTCAAAAAGAAAACCGTTTCGCTCATTATCGATGAGGTCGGAAATACCCCCGACATTGCTGCTTATAGTAGCTTTTTTAAAGAGAGTGCCCTCTAATATTGAATAAGGGAAACTTTCACTTAAAGAAGTAAGAACATTAATGTCTATGCTGTTGACAAATTCGTAAGGTTCATCAATGAAGCCAAGAAAATATACGTTCTTTGCAAGCCCTAAGGAAGCTGCCTTACGTTCCAAAGATTTTCTCTCTTCGCCATCTCCGGCAATCAGAAACCTTACTGTTGAATTTTGCTTTACTACTTCGGCAGCAGCCTGTAAAAATGTACTGATACCTTTTACAGGATGAAGTCTGGCAAGGATTCCAATAATTACATCGTCTTTACCGAAATTGAGTTTGTATTTTGAAAGAAACTCTTCTTTAGTAAGCTTTAAATCCTTTTTATCAAAATTTATACCGTTATAAACCGTGAATATGTTTTGAGGGCTGAATCTTCTTTCAATCAACATATCCTTGAAATTTTTCGATACCCCTATATGGTAGTCAATAAAACGGAGTGCCAACGTGTTTACCATACCAAAAGAAAACATCTTTAAGATGTTCTGGAGGTAGTCAAGCCTGTAATCACTGTGAACTGTTGTTACTACCGGCAGTCCTGTAATCTTCTTTACAGCCACTGCAACCATATTTGCCTTTGCACCATGAGAATGTATCAGTTCGTACCCTTCTGATCTTATTATTTCCAATACCTTTCTGATGTCGGTAAAAATAGTGCCCGTATTTACAATATCGACATTTATACCTAGTTTACGAGCATCATCTGCAAACGCACCTTTCCTGAAACTTATAAGTTTAACATCTATGTGTTTTCCAAGTTCATTTACTAAGGAGAGAACGTGGCTTTTTGCTCCACCGATGTCTCCTCCGCCGATTAAATGAAGAACTTTCATTGCAATCTCCTTGACAATAGCATTATTATTTGTTACAAAGCAGCCTTTGACGAAATACAATTCTTCTCATAAAGTCTGTTTTTAACAAGCTTTCCAAATCAATTATATTATGTCCATCACATTATAGCATAAACACATTATGCAATAAAAGTAGATTGGTTAATATTATCTAAGCCTTAAAAGGGTGCATTTAATAAATATGAAGAAAAATATTCCAGAAACTTAAGTTACGCAGTCTAGAGCCTGTAAATACTCCTCGGGGTCGAGCAAAACTCGCTTCGCTCAGACAATGCTCTCCCTTTCCTCGTCGTATTAACAGGCTCTACAACTTGCTTCACAATGTTTCTTCCATATTTTTCTCCACTTAAACAATATACACCTACCTTAAAATCAGTAAACCGGATGAATTTTATAATGTTTGGGAAACATAAAATAAATTTGAGATATTTGGCAGAGGTATAAAGATGAGTTTAAATGAGAAAATGTCAAAATATTGGAAAGACTATTTAATGATTGTTATAGGTTCCATAATAACAGCCGGCTCGATAAATATTTTTTTGGTTCCGTATAAGATTGCACCGGGAGGAGTCAGTGGTATTGCTACAGTTTTTTATTACATAAGCAAAGGTAAATTTCCGGTGGGGATAACCATGCTGGCGTTGAATGTTCCGCTGTTTGTACTTGGGATGCGGTTTGTTGGAAAAAAGTTTGTTATGAAGACTTTTTTTGGAACAGTACTACTATCGGTTATTATTGATCTTACTGAGCCATTTACAAACGTCTTTGTAAAAAACTACCTTGGTGAGGCTGAGGGTCTCATTTATCCAAAGGACATACTGCTTTACTCTCTGTTTGGAGGTTTTTTAATGGGAGTAGGTTTGGGTCTCGTCTTCAAATCGGGTGCTACTACAGGTGGAACCGATCTTGCAGCAAGAATTGTTTCTGATTTTATACCTGTATTTACAATGGGTGAAACACTTCTGATTATTGATACCAGTGTTATAATACTTGCAGCCGTAGTATTTAAAAGTTTTCAACTGGGATTGTATGCTATTGTTACGTTGTTTATAAGTTCAAAAGTAATAGATGCGATATTGGAAGGAGTTAATTTTGCAAAGGCGGTCTTTATAATTTCGGACCTATCTGACAAAATTGCATCAAGAATTCTAACGGATTTGGACAGAGGGGTAACTGCGCTGGATGGAACAGGGATGTATACAGGTAATGACAAAAAGGTGTTGCTTTGCATTGTAAATAGAGGGCAAATATCCATGCTCAAGAATATAGTTAAAAGTGTTGATCAAGGTGCATTTATAATATTGGCAGATGTCAGGGAGGTACTTGGAGAGGGCTTTAAAACCTATGACTGAGGATTTTCACGTGTATAAATTTTAAAAAAAGAAGAGTATTTGTAGACTTAAACTACTCACTGTAGTATACTAATTACGAAAAAATTTTTCTTAGGAGATGTATCATGAACGAAGATCAGATAAAAGAGTTAAAAAAGTGCTCTGTGATTTTGAGGAAACATATAATTGAGCAAGTATATAATGCCCAATCAGGTCATCCGGGCGGATCACTTTCCTGTGCTGATATTATTACAGTATTGTATTTTAATGTGATGAGGGTTGATCCAAAGAACCCACAGTGGGAAGACAGGGATAGATTTGTTTTATCAAAGGGGCATTGTTCTCCTGCTCTATATGCAGCCCTAGCTGAGAAAGGATTTTTTCCAAAAGAGGAATTACCAAAATTCAGAAGGATAGACAGCTTTTTAGAGGGACATCCCAGTATGAGATACGTACCTGGAGTTGACATGTCAACAGGATCTCTGGGACAGGGTATATCTGCTGCTGTTGGTATGGCTATAGCTGGAAAAATCGACAATAAAGACAGTAATGTATATGCTCTGATAGGTGACGGTGAAACTCAGGAAGGTCAAGTCTGGGAAGCTTTAATGGCTGCTGCACATTATAAGCTTGATAACCTTATAGTATTTTTGGATCATAACCATTTACAGATAGATGGTAATATTAGTGATGTAATGTCTCCTGAACCTGTTGAGGAGAAGTTCAAGGCTTTTGGCTGGAAAGTTGTCGCAATAAACGGTCATGACCATTTACAAATTATTGAGGCGATAAATGAAGCGAAAAAATCCAAAGGTAAGCCAACGATGATTGTTGCTGAGACAATAAAAGGTAAAGGTGTTTCGTTTATGGAAAATGAAGCCGGATGGCATGGTGTAGCTCCTGACAGGGAGCAGGCAGAAAAGGCTAAAGCTGAACTGGATGCAGTTTTGGCTGGAATGGAGGTATAATTAAATGCAGAAAAAAATAGCTACCAGAGAGGCCTATGGAAATGCTCTGGCTGAGATAGGTGAGGATACCAGGATTGTGGTAATGGATGCTGACCTTTCAAAGTCTACAAAGACTGAGGTTTTTAGGAAAAAATACCCTGAAAGGTTTTTTAATATGGGAATTGCAGAGGCAAACATGATGTCGGCTGCTGCGGGACTTGCTTCCTGTGGTAAAGTGGTTTTTGCCAGTACATTTGCGATGTTTGCAGCTGGAAGAGCGTTTGAACAGGTAAGGAATTCCATATGTTACCCTGCACTAAATGTTAAGATAGGTGCCTCCCATGCAGGCTTGACTGTTGGGGAGGATGGTGCTTCCCATCAGGTTATAGAAGATATTTCTTTGATGAGATCCATCCCGAATATGATTGTAATCAGCCCGGCTGATGCGGTGGAGGCAAGGCAGGCAACTATTGCCGCTTCAAAAATTGACGGTCCTGTATACTTGAGGCTTTCACGTCTTGCTGTTCCGGTACTCTTTGACGAAAGCACTTATAAATTTGAATTAGGCAAAGGTGTTACCTTATCGGAAGGTACTGATGTAACAATAATTTCCACAGGGTATATGACAGGAAAAGCTGTTGAAGCCGTTGAGCAGCTGAAAAGTCAGGGAATCAGTGCAAGGTTGGTTAATATTCATACTATTAAACCGATTGACAAAGACATTATTATTAAAGCAGCAAAGGAAACAGGCGCTATTGTTACATGCGAGGAGCATACCGTAATGGGTGGATTTGGAAGCGCGGTAGCGGAAGTGCTGATTGAAAATTATCCTGTACCTGTAAAAATGGTAGGTGTTCAGGACAAATTCGGTAAGTCGGGTAAACCGGATGAATTGATTAAGATGTACGGTCTGACTGCTGAAGATATTGTTAATAAGGCAAAAGAAGCTATAGCATTGAAAAAGGCATAAATTATGCCCGGCTTTTTTTGGGTCTTTTAGTTTTTTCTATATAGCTGATATCAGCTATTCCCTGGTTAAACATGCCTGGACTTTGAAGTGTTGGAAAATTCAAAGCTCGGGCATATTTTTATTTTTAAAATACTTGCTAAAATAACAAACTTTTTGAGAAGAATAGTATAAAATTGCATGCAGCACAAGGTTGTTTATAAATAGTTAATATTTGATATCCTGTATAAAGGTTTACTAATATAATAAATATTGTTACAATATGATAAATGTAAGAATCGAATATATTTGGTAGATAGATAATGGATTACAGGCGAAACCTTTTAGGTCAAATAACAGTCTAACTTTATATTTAGAGGTGATTTAATGTTCAAATTGGCGGGTCGAAGGAATGTATTTTGTTTTCTTGTTTTTGTTGTTTCTGTATTAATAATGAACTTTTCGGTTATTGTGTATGCTGCACCTTATAGTGTGGATATGAGCGTTAAAGCAGGATATGATGATGTAATGAGAGTTGGAGCATCAGCACGGTTTCATATAACTCTTGTAAATAAGGGAGACGGGTTTTCCGGTGAGGCCCAGGTTGTTATTGACACCGGTTACAGGACAAAAGCAATCTATGCTATGCCCTTTGAATTGCCGCAGGGGTCTACCAAGGAACTGGCGCTGGATGTTCCTGTCAGGACAGCCAATAGAAAGGTGCAGGTTATAATTGAGAGTAAAGGCAAAAAAATAAAAGTGCTTGATTATTCATTTAAAAAGCTTATCTCACCCGAAAATCCCACAATAGGTGCATTGAGTGATGCCTCCAATCAACTTATGGCATTAAATGGGTTGATAATTGCTGAAAACCTTAATAATACTGACCCGAGAGAGGTGAAGATGCAGGAAACCTTCAGCAAAAGGCCTGCAGAGTTATTCAGGCTTGATAAGGAAAGCTTGCCTGATAATGTTGAGGTATTGAATGCATTAGACTATATTGTAATAGCAGACTTTGATACTTCTGTTTTATCGAAGAAGCAGTTGGAGGCACTTGAAAAATGGGTAGACGGGGGTAAAACGCTGGTGCTTGCCGGAGGAACAAACGGAAGAAAAGTTTATTCAGGTCTCGGAGAAGCTCTTAAACCCTTTCAATTGCTCGAAAATAAAAAGGAATCGCTGGTTGAGGAACTGGAAAAACTGACGGGGAAAAAAGCACCGGATGCGTTGGTTGATATATCTACAGGAAAAGTTGGGGAGGGTAAAATCCTGATGGGGGATGAAGTTACACCTCTTGTTGTAACCTATAAAAAAGCAGATGGTGTAATATTATTTTTTGCCTTTGATCCGACCTTAAGTCCTGTCTCAGTATGGGAAAATACCGGTGATATGTGGAAAGAGCTGTTAGACAGCAGTAGTCATAATGATTATAACCAGGTAGCAAATATATACGGAAGACGATATAGTGACTTTGATTCAATTGCAAGGCAGGTGCCTGAGGAACAGACACCACCATATAATGCTCTCATGATAATTATCGCCATATATATTTTAATTGTTGGCCCCTTAATTTATCTCTATTTGAAATGGCGGGATAAAAGGGATCTAAACTGGGTTATAGTACCTGTTTTGGCGTTTTTGTGCATGGGTATAATTTATGGGGCTGGATTTAGAACAAGATATACGACGGCAGTATTAAATAATTTCTCAATAATAAATCTTAATTCCACGAATAAAAAAGCAGAAATACAAACTACCGCAGCAGCTTTCAACAACAAGTGGGGAATAATGACGCTTGAATATAAAGATGATTATGAAATCGAAGTGAACCGTGAAGATGATTATCGTTATGGTTATAGCTATAACGGTTACAGTGAAGAGGACTATAAAAATGCAGTAGTTAAAAGTAAAGTTTATGCAGGTGAACCTATCAAACACGAGATGTACAATGTGGGAATATGGGAGCCTTGTGTTATGGCAGCAAAGCAAACTCAAGAATATGATGGTAATCTGATCAGTGATATTGATATAAATTCCAAAGAGTTTTCTGCTGTAATAAAAAATGATACAGGTTTTGCTTTTGAAGATTCTTTTGTCGCAGTAGGTGGAAAATTTATTGATGTTGGAGACATGCTTCCGGGTGAAGAGAAAAAAATCAGAATTCCGATGGATGATAAAAGTATATTTTTATCATATGATCAGTTATTAAATTCGAGATATATCAGATGGTACGACATGGATAATGCTGCATTACCTAAAGACTGGAAAGAACAAGTGAGAAAGAGAAATGCACTGGAAAATATATTTGATAAAGTCGCGACGCTAAATGGTTCTTTCGATTTATACAATAGAGGGGTAACGTTCATTGCCCTGAATTTTGATAAAATTGATTATGGTATAAAAGTAAACGGTAAGGAAGCAAAGTCCTTTAATACAAATGTTGTATATTCTGCCCACGAGATAACTTTCCAGAAGGGTAAAAAGGTTGAAATACCTGAAGGTTTTATCAATGCAGTATTTGAAAGCGGTGATGGCATAGGTTTTGAAGGGGCTTACGGCGAGAGTATTGTTGCTTACAATGATACGGAGGCGTTCTTTAAATTTGATGTTCCGCAGGGAATGCTTGTTGATAAATTTAAAATTGACTGGTCAGCTTCAATCCCTGAATATATGAAGGAAAAGTATGCACAATCAGGTGAAGTACAGGGAGTAGATGGCTCAAGTTACAAGTTGTTCGTGTTCAACAATAAAACAAAGGATTGGGAGAGCGTTGAAGACGTATTTGAGCCCCAAGGTGATTTGAGTGCTTATATAAATGAAATTAACGAAATAAAGCTTAAAGTCAATATCAATATTGATGAATCCATGGGGCGCAGCGAGTATATGTGGAAACCGGAAATAAGTCTGAGTGGGGTGATAAGGTAATGCTTATTATAGAAAATCTTGTTAAGATCTATGGTAAATTTAAGGCCGTTGATAATCTATCGCTTGAAATCGGTAAGGGTCATATATACGGTTTTGTAGGTGCAAATGGTGCCGGTAAGACAACAACAATGAAAATTGTGGCGGGGCTTTTAAAACCTACTAGTGGAAAAGTAGTTATTGACGGAATGGATATATTGGAGTGTCCGGTATCATTTAAAAACAAAATCGGATATATGCCGGACTTTTTTGGAGTATATGATGATCTAAAGGTAACGGAGTACATGGATTTCTACTCTGGAGTATATGGTATTGAAAAAAGTGAGAGGCCAAAGATTACAGACCAGTTGCTTGAACTAGTGAATCTGACAGAGAAGAAAGATTTTTATGTGGATGACCTGTCAAGAGGAATGAAGCAGAGGCTGTGCCTCGCAAGGAGCCTTATACACAACCCGGAGCTGCTCATTCTTGACGAACCCGCATCAGGGCTTGATCCGAAAGCCCGGGTTGAGATGAAGGAAGTGCTCAAAGAACTGAGAGACTTAGGCAAAACTATAATCATCAGTTCGCATATATTGCCGGAGCTTGCTGAGTTATGTACATCCATTGGTATAATAGAAAGAGGGAAAATGGTTATTAGTGGCACCGTCGAAGAGATAATGCAAAAGACATCCCATAGCAGGGTTATACGTGTAAAAGTATTAGGAGAGCTTGATGGGGCGGTAAAACTTTTGAAGGAACAGCCTTCTGTTGGGACGGTTAGTGTTCACAATGATTATCTCGAAGCGGATTTTAACGGATCTGATGAAGTAATGGCTGAAATTTTAAAGGCTGCAATAAAGAATGAGATTCCGATTGTTTCATTTACCGAGGTGGAAAAAAACCTTGAATCTGTTTTCATGCATCTGATAGGAGGAGAAGAAAATGCAAATGAATCCCGTAATTGAAAAGGAATTAAAAACAAAAATGAGGGGATGGAGAGCCCCTGTGTTGATCTCTCTATATCTTGGCTTTCTTCTCCTGGTTGTATTTCTGTATTTTTTGGCAAATAACCAACTGGGTATGAGGGGATTTCAGAGTTTTAACCCAAGGGTGGCAATTAATGCATATAATACGCTTGCTCTTTTTCAATTCCTTTTACTGCTGTTCATTACTCCTGTTTTAACTGGAGGCGCAATAAGCAGTGAAAGGGAGCGTCAGACTTTAGATCTGCTTCTCTGTACAAGTTTTTCCACGTTCAAGGTTGTTATAGGAAAGATAGTTGTGTCCATAGCACATGTATTACTGCTGATTACTGCTTCATTGCCTATTATGGGAATAGTATTCCTGTTTGGAGGTGTTAAGCCTACGGATTTGCTGCGGTTATTCCTGTTTTATATTGGAACTGCATTATTGCTTGGAAGCCTGGGTACATTTTATTCAACAATATTTAAGAAGACCATAGTTTCAATAGTGATGTCTTTTTTGACAATTGGTTTTCTAACAATAGGAACATATATAGTAATGCTATTATATTTCTTTTTTGTGGATAGATTTGCGTCTACGCCTCAGTATTATCAGATTGTAGCTTTTCTGTTTTCAAATCCGCTTTTTGGATTTGGTTCAGTAATTGAAAACACATTGTCAAGCGACATGGTTTTATCCGGTTTGGGTATAGCGTCATCAAGTACTGCCGGCGTTAGCATAGTAATAAAGCCATGGATAATTAATTTGGGTTTTGATTTGATTACGTCAGCATTGCTAATATTCTTAAGTGCATGGAAACTCAAACCGGTTAAGTAAAATTGTCAGGAGGAGTTCTTATGGACGTAAAAAATATTTTCAAGGCCGTAAGACCTTTGAGTAGAAGAATACATCTCAATAATGCTTTTTTGTGCTGGACATATGCGTTTATTCTTGCCGGCGTACTGTCTTTGATACTGTCAATAACGGCGCTGTTTTTTCCCATCACATATGTTGAGACAAAACTTATTGGAATATACTCAGGTATAATTCTGGTTGCATTGGCAGCATCGCTTTTTCTAGGACCGAAACCTCAAAAGACAATAAAGATAGGAGACTCATTAGGGTTAAAGGAACGACTTGTAACAGCATATCAGCTTCAGCATGAAGATTCGCCTATTGCAAAAATGCAAAGGGAGGATGCCCTAAGAGCAGTTTCAAATGCCAATTTCAAAGCTTTATATCCCATAAGGATTCCGACTTTGAAGATATTTATAGGAATTACAATTTTGTTAATGGTTCTTGTAACTCTGATAATTCCAACCGGAGCCAGGGAAAAGGCGGACGAAGCAGAAGGTATAATAAACGAAACTAAAAACCAGGTAAAAAAGCTGGACGAAGAGCGTAAAGGTATTGAAAAGTCATCCATGCTTTCCGATAAAAAGCTAAATGAGTTGAATAAAGAAGTGGATCAACTGCTGAAAGATTTAAACAGTTCAAAGGATGAAGAGGATGCGTTGAAATCGTTGTCGAAAGCAAGGCATGAACTGGACAAATTAAAAAACAGTGAAGCTAACAAGGATCTTCAAAAAATTTCCGAAAAGCTATCGGGCAACAAACTGGCGAAAGATTTGAGTGATGCCCTTAAAAATGGAGATGCTGAAGGAATTAAAGATGCCATTGAGGATATTAAGGAAAAGCTTGAAAGTGCGCAGAAGAAAGATGTGGATGAATTGGCAGAACATTTTAAAGAAGCTGCCGGGGAAGTATCGGACAGTAAGCTGTCAGAGGATCTGACCGCTTTGTCTGACGCCATGAAATCAGAAAATAATGATTCCATTGAGAATAATCTTGATGCGCTGGCAAAGGATTTGGAGAATTCGGTGGAGAACGGTGCAGGAAGTTTAACCGCAGCGCAGCAGAGTGAAAATAACTCTATTGACCGGTTGATTCAAGCGATAAACAGTTCAAAGTACGAAATATCAAAACAGGCAGGAATGAACGTGAATATCGCACAAAGTAGTGGACAGCAGGCAGGGAACCAGAGTGGAGACGGACAAAGCGGGGTTGGCCTGCAAGGTAATCAGTCAGGTCAGCAAGGCGCTTCAGGACAGTCGGGCAATCAGTCAGGCAATAGCGGCCAAGGTTCTCAAAGCGGGCAGAACGGTGAAGGTGGGCAGGGTGGCCAGGGAGAACAGAGTGGCCAAGGTGGCCAAAGTGGTAAGGGTAACCAGAATGGCAGCGGAAATTCAGGTAACCAGGGCGGCGGTAGTGGCTCTGGCAATGGTGGAAATGGCGGAGCAGGTAAAGGTGGTGGGGCAGGTAATGGCTCCACTAATGAAGATGCAGGGTACTCTGAAGGCGGATCGTCAGGAGCTGGCAAAAAACCTGGTGGTAAAAATGAGGAAGAGTATGAGGCTATTTATGATCCTAAGCGCTTGGGGGGCAATTCGGAAACATCCCAGGTCAATGGGACAAAGAGCGGCAGCGGACAAAGTCAGTGGACGGATGTAAAAAGTGTACCGCTTGGAGAGGGTGGTATAGTACCATATAATGAAGTGTATGAAGAATATAGGGATGAGGCTATGGCCGGATTGGGTGAGGCGCAGATCCCTTCCGGGATGAAGGACTTGGTAAGAGACTATTTTTCAACATTGGAGTAGGATAATATATATATATATATTATATAAGGGATAAAATACAGGGAGGCCAACATGGAGGTAAATGAGAAAGACATTAAAAGTGTTATAGATGCAGCAGCCAGAATTGAGAAGGAAGTAGCAAAACATATGGTGGGGCAGAGTGACCTTATACGCCAGGTGCTTATTTCAATATTTGCCGGTGGAAATGTACTTTTAGAAGGAGTACCGGGACTTGGTAAAACCCGCTTGGTTAAAACTTTGGGAAAGGTCATGAACCTTCAGTTTTCAAGAATTCAGTTTACTCCGGACTTGATGCCTGCGGATGTTGTAGGTACAAATATTGTTACAAAATCAGATGATAAGGGTGGAAACTTTAAGTTCCAGCCAGGTCCGATATTTAGCAATATTGTACTGGCGGATGAAATAAACAGAGCCACGCCAAAGACGCAGAGCGCTCTCTTGGAGGCAATGCAGGAAAGGACTGTAACTGTCGGTAACAATACTTACACATTACCCCAGCCCTTTTTCGTTTTAGCAACTCAGAACCCCATTGAGATGGAAGGAACTTATCCCCTTCCGGAAGCGCAGATGGACAGATTTTTGTTTAAATTGAATGTTCCCTTTCCTTCCCTTGGTGAGCTTGTGGATATAGTATCCATGACAACCTCACAGGAGGACGCCGAGCTTGAGAGAGTTACAACAGGGGAGGAAATCCTGTCTATAAGAAACATAACAAGAGAAATTCCGGTTGCAAAGCCTGTACTCGAGTACGCAGTAAAGCTGATACTTGCTACACATCCATCAAGTGAGCATGCAGCGGAGGTCTCCAAAAAATTTATTCGTTTCGGTTCAAGCCCAAGGGGTGCACAGGCAATAGTATCAACTGCAAAAATACGTGCAGTTTTAGAGGGAAGATATAACGTCGCTTTTGAAGATATAAAATATGTTGCCTACCCGGCGCTAAGACACAGGATTTTCCTCAATTTTGAGGGCATGTCTGAAGGAATTACAACCGATAATGTAATTGGACAGATAATAGCAGACCTCGATAAGCAGTAAGCAGATAAAAATATGTGCGAAAGGTGAGGCTTAAGTTGAAGAGCGAACTTTTTGACAGCGATTTTTTACGAAAACTAGAACAATTGGTTATTACCTCTAAAATAACTCTGGCTGCTGGCGCTTCAGGTAACAGGAAATCTAGAGCGAAGGGAAGCTCTGTGGAGTTCTCCGATTACAGGGAATACTCGATCGGTGATGATTTTAAAAGGATTGACTGGAATGCCTATGGAAGATTTGAAAAGCTCTTTATAAAGCTATTTATGGAGGAGAGGGAGGCACCCGTCCATATTTTTCTGGACAATAGTAAATCAATGGATTGGGGTGAACCTAATAAAAGTATTGCTTCAAGGAGACTTGCAGCAGCACTTGGCTATATTAGCCTTTGCAGTTATGACAGGGTTTCTTTGGTGTGCCTCAATAGCATTGTGGATAAGTATAAGTCAGACTTAAGGGGAAAAAATTCTTTCAGCCGGATACAAAGCCTTTTGGAAACTCTGGACTATTCCGGGACAACAGATATTTACAATACAATCTCAAAATACAATTTTAAGAGCGGTAGGGGAATTTCTATAATAATTTCAGACTTTTTTACGAAGGGAAATTTCCTGGATATGATAAATTACCTGCAGTTTAAAAAGCAGGAGATCTATGTGTGCCACATGCTTGCTCCGGAGGAGATCACTCCTGAAATTGGTATGAGTTTAAGGCTCATTGATTCTGAAACAGGCGAGTTCAGAGATGTGACTTCATCTCCGGAACTTATTAAGACCTACAGAAAGGTGTATAACAGCTTTAAAACAAATATTGAAGATTTGTGCGCAGTAAGGGGAGTAAACTATATATTTATGGATACATCATTTCCTGCTGAGAAGATGGTCAGGATGGTGGTGGACAGGGTATGACTTTTTATTCACCATGGGCATTCTTAGGCTTAATTACAATTCCTATAATTATTATACTTTATCTTTTAAAGCAGAGACACAAGGATTACACCGTTTCAAGCCTTTTTTTATGGGAAGAGGTGTTAAAGGATCTTGAGGCTAATGCACCATGGCAGAAATTGAAGAGGAACCTTTTAATGATATTGCAGATTATAGCTGCGCTCCTGCTGGTTATTGCACTGGCAAGGCCGTTTATAAATGCTGTCGGCAGTGGTGCAGAGCATGTAATTATCGCATTGGACACTTCCTTGAGCACGAAAGCTACAGATGTGGGAATAAGCAGGTTTGATGAGGCAAAAAGCAGGGCTGAGCAGCTGATAGGTAACTTAAAGCCAGGTACAAAGGTAACTCTTATTAGTGTTGGAAAGAGTGTAACTATTGAAGAAAACTTAAGCAGTAATAAAGGGAGTCTCCTTGATAAGCTCAATAAACTTAAAGCTTCAAACAGTGTTTCAAATACAGAGGATGCAGAAAGCCTTATAGCTTCTATTTTAAAGCAGTATCAGGGAACCCGGGTGGTTGTATTTGGTGACAGCCCGATAAATATTCCCGGCACAGAAGTAGAGTTTTCATATATTTCAAATAATGGTGACAATTTTGCTGTTACAACGATGTCCCATGCAAAGACCGAAAAGGGAATAACGGTTCTTACCGGAATATCTAATTACAGTAATGCTGATGCAAGTGTTCCTGTGAGTTTGTATGTGGATGGAGAGGTTTTTGATGCCCGGAATGTTGAAGTTAAAAAGGGAGAAACAGCAAATGTGTACTGGAACGGCGTTTTGTCGGATATAAAGCTTATTGAGGCAAGGATAGATATAAAGGATGCACTCAATGAGGACAACAGAGCATTTAATGCGGTGAATAATAATAAGGAATATAAGGCACTGCTTGTCACGGAAGGCAACGTGTTTATTGAGAAGGTTGCAGCTTTGTACAGCGGTGTTGAATTATACAAGACAGGCTATGAAAACAGTGACGAGTGGAAAGGATATGATTTATATATATTTGACGGAATTTTACCCGACAAAATTCCGGATGATGGGAATATAATGGTGTTTAATCCTCCAAAAAACAAGA
The DNA here is from genome assembly GCA_964564015.1 of uncultured Acetivibrio sp. Lineage (GTDB taxonomy): Bacteria > Bacillota > Clostridia > Acetivibrionales > Acetivibrionaceae > Acetivibrio. Next base: position 48,515 of record CAZLZR010000014.1, on the reverse strand, counting down.
TGTTTGAAGTGCTTGGAGAAGTGGAGACACCTGTTGTTGAAGATCTTGGAGAGGATATATTCAAGTATGTGGAAGGATTTGACTTTTCTATTGGAAAGACAAAGATTCTGAAAGTGCCGTCATGGGGCAGGGAGATTTTGAGGCTTAAGGATGGAACCGCTGCATTTGCCGGGGTGCATGAAAACATGAGGGTAATGGTATTTGGGTTTGATATTCATAATACAGACATTCCACTTACACCTGTATTCCCGATTATTATGGCAAACTCCATGGATTGGCTGCTGCCCCAATCGGTGAACAATGCAGAAAACGTATATGCCGATGAAGGGATAGAGTTCAATATCGGTCCGAAAACCGAGGAAGCATTCATTGAAACCCCCTCCGGAGAAGAAGTTCAAATTGCCCCCCCATTTCCGATAAGGGTATTTGACAAGACGGATGAACCGGGTTTATACACTCTGAGGCAAAAAAGTGAGGATGGGGAACAGGAATTTTATTTTACTGTAAACGTACCTTCTCAAAGAGAATCCAATCTTATGAAGGGTGCAGAGGTCGAGAACCAAAATGAGGACACTGACGGAGAAAATACTCCGAAGCCTGTCAATACAGGAATGAATCTTCAGACGATATTTTTGTGGCTGATACTAATAGTTTTATTAATAGAATGGTGGGTTTATACAAATGCTGTTTAGATTTAATTATCCTTTGCTGCTGTTATTGTTGCCGCTGGTTATAATATTTATATTGTACAGAGCAAAACGTCTTGCCAGGCTCACATTGTGGAGAAGGCGTTCGGTTATTGCTTTAAGAATTCTGGTTGCCATATTTCTTGTATTCAGCATTGCAGGATTTGGATTAAAAAAGGTTTCCGACAATTCAACTACTGTTTTTGTAGTCGACAGTTCCGATAGTACACTTAATTCAAGAGAGGCTGCAGAGGTATTTGTAAAAGAGGCACTAAAGGGTAAAAGACCCTCCGACAAGGTTGCCGTTATAAGCTTTGGAACTGATACGGCGGTTGAAATAGCTCCCTCCGAGAAGGTAGATTTCAGTTCGGTTCAGACTATGATAAACGGTAGGTTTACCAATATTGAACAGGCTTTGAAGAACGCTGCATCACTAATTCCGGCAGAAGACAGAAAGCGGATTGTACTCATAAGCGATGGGGAAGAAAATGCAGGGGATGCCCAAAAGGCTGCTGAAGCGTTGACCGCTCAGGGAATTAATCTTGACGTTTACCAGTTAACAAACGAGGCCGGAAACGAAATTCAGGTTAAGGGAATAAAAGTGCCCGATACTTTGAGGCTTAATGATAAGTTTGAAGTCTCAATAAAAATAAACAGCAATGTGAAAACAAAAGGGAAGTTAAAGCTTTACAGGGACAGAGAACTGGCAAACGAGATAAGTGTCGATATACAAAAAGGCGAGAATAATTTTGTGTTTTCAGATACAGCTCTAAAAGGAGGTGTTGTTACTTACTCTGCCGAAGTTGAGGCTGAAGATGACACCTTGGGTCAGAATAATAAGATGTCCACATTCAGCTATATTGAAGACAAAGCACAGATACTGGTGATTCAGGACAAGGATGAGGGTGCAGTAGAGCTTGCGAGAATAATGGAGAGTGAGGCTAAAGTACATGTGACCAACCCGGATAATGTCCCTGTGGATATGGATGAACTCCAGAAGTTTGATGGCTTTATAATATCTAATGTATCCGCAGAGCGGTTTAATGATAAATTTTTAGATAACCTGGAGGTCTTAATAAGGCATCTTGGAAAGGGGCTGCTGGTAACAGGCGGAGATGATAGTTACGCCCCGGGAGGATATTATAAGACAGTGCTTGAAAAAGTACTGCCTGTAAATATGGATATCAAGACAAAGGAAGAAGACCCAAACTTGGGGCTGGTACTGGTCATAGATAAATCGGGCAGCATGGCTGATGGGCAGTACGGGGTTTCAAAGGTGGAACTGGCAAAGGAAGCGGCTATACGTTCCACTGAAGTAATCAAGAAAGATGATATGATAGGTGTTATAGGTTTTGATAATGCTCTGAAGTGGGTTGTAAAACTTAAAAAACCAGATAACCTCAATGCTATACAGGATGACATAGGCACAATCAGAGCAGGAGGCGGAACAAGCATACTGCCGCCCCTTGAAGAAGCATATCTTTCACTAAAGGATGCAGACACCAAGCTAAAACATATAATACTTCTGACAGATGGACAGGCGGAAAGGACCGGCTATGAGAAACTGATAGATAAAATAAATGAGGCAGATATAACCCTTTCAACGGTTGCTGTTGGAAGCGGAGCGGATATTCCTCTGCTGAAAGCCCTTGCCTATGGAGGTAAGGGAAGGTTTTATGCTACCGATGAATTTACCGATATACCGAAAATATTTGCCAAGGAAACTTTTCTTGCAGGGAAAACGTATCTGAATAACAGAACGTTTACACCGGAGCTCACAGCTTATTCACCAATACTCAGCGAAATAGATTCAATACCTGCATTGGACGGATATGTCGGCACAACGGCAAAAAGTACTGCAAGGGTAATATTTTCAAGCGACATGGATGACCCTGTGCTGGCTACATGGCAGTATGGACTTGGAAGGACAGCAGCATGGACCTCGGACGCAAAAGGAATGTGGACCTCAAAATGGATGCAGTGGCAGCAGGCGCCAAGGTTCTGGAAAAACCTTGTATCCTGGCTTTTGCAGAAGAAGGTCAAGGATGATTACAGCGTTAACGGCAGAGTTGTAAACGGAAAGGGCAATTTAGAGCTTTCATTGCCGGCAGACGAAAGGTTGGAGAATGAAACAGTTGAGGCTACAATAATAAGCCCTGAGGGCAAAGAGGAAAAGACAAAGCTTGAGCCGAGTTCACCCGGGGTGTACAGTGGGAATTTTTCAGGAGATGAAACAGGGGTATATATTGCAAATATAAGTGTCAACAGCAATGGTGAGGCAGTAAAGAGCATAAGCTCCGGAATAATAATTCCCTACTCTCCCGAATATGATATTATTGCAAAGGGTGAAGATAATGTACTCGAAAAGCTTGCATCAGAGAGCGGTGGGAGAGTATTGAAAGACCCGAAGGAAGTTTTTTCGGGAGAACTTAAGCAGACAGTGAGTATCAATGATATGACCAATATTCTGCTGATATTGATAATAATCCTGATGATGATGGACATTGCATTGAGAAGACTTAATATACCGTTTGAAAAGGTTGAACCTGTTTTGGCCAAAATAGCCAATACAAGCAGAAGTATTGTTAAGGTGTTGTCAAAGCCGCTGGATAGAGGTGGCAAACCTCGAACTACGGATGTGGCAGAGAGGCGAAAGGTTGAAGAAAAACAGAAAAGCCCTGTTGCATTAAAGGAAAAGGCTACGGTATTGCAGGAGAAAAAAGACGTAAAGAAGGACAATGGCTCGGATTTGTCAAAGGTTTTGGCAAAGCAGCGTAACCGTAAGAGATAAGAGGAGGGATAATAATGCGCTACATTATAAGACAAAAAATATTTTCGCTGGGTGATAAATTTACCATTAAAGATGAAAATGAGAAGGATGTCCTGATTGTAAAGAGCCAGCTTTTATCCTTTGGTAAAAAGCTTCGGATATATGATCTTTATGAAAATGAAAAATGCTATATTGAGCAGCAACTTTTCAATTTTATGCCCACATACAATATTTACATTGATGGAGGGTTTATTGCCAACATAAAGAAAAAATTTGCGTTTTTCAGGAATGATTTTGATATTTCCAGTGACAAAGCAAATTACTATGTTGAGGGTGAATTTTTAGCCCATGAGTTCAGAATTTTTAATGATAGGAAGCTGATTGGACAGGTTTCGAAGAAGTTTTTCTCCTTCAGCGACACATATGGTGTCGAAGTTGATGATGGGGAGGATCAGATTTTAGTACTTGCCATGGCAATTGTTATTGATATGGTTTGCCACAATAATGACCGTTAATGAATCAGGTAAAGTAAAATTAGTTTCTACTATGAATAGCCAGTAAATTTGATTTTATGGCATACTCACAATGTGAAAACAGGTGGTCGTTTTCTGTTATTCCTTAACAACAGATTACACTTTGAACCTGTAACCAATACCCCATATTGTTTCAATGTATTGAGGTTTTGAACTGTCGGGTTCTATTTTTTCCCGGACTTTCTTTATGTGAACTGTGACAGTTGAAATATCCCCGTAGGCATCCATGCCCCAGACACTATCAAATAAATCCTCACGGGAAAAGACTCTGTTGGGGTTTTGAGCCATGAACAGGAGCAAGTCAAACTCTTTACCCGTAAGAGTTATTTCCTGATTTTCAATCCATACTCTGCGGGAATCTTTATCTATAACAAGATTTCTTATATTAATCGTTTCAGTTTTCTTTTCATTGCTTCCCACAAGCCTTTCGTAACGGGATATGTGAGCTGTGACTCTGGCTACAAGCTCATTTGGACTGAAGGGCTTTGTTATATAATCATCTGCTCCAAGTCCTAATCCTCTTATCTTGTCAATATCTTCCTTGCGAGCAGATACCATCAGTATGGGTGTATTTTTAGACTCCCGGACTTTCCTGCATATTTCAAAACCATCTATATTAGGAAGCATGAGATCCAGAATAATCAGGTCAAAATCCTCTTTTAGTGATCTGGTTAGCCCTTTATCTCCGGTCTTTTCTATTTCAACTTCATACCCATTGATAGCGAGATAATCTCTCTGGAGCTCTGCAATAGAGACCTCATCTTCAATTATCAGTACCCTTTTTTTCATTACCTATACCCACCTTTTCCAATTCAAAATATATGCTGGTGCCATTACCATATTCGCTCTCAGCCCAGATTTTTCCTCCATGTTCTTCGATTATCCGGCTGGCAATTGCAAGCCCAAGACCACTGCCACCTTTTGACGCATTTCTTGATGGATCTGCTCTGTAGAACCTGTTAAATATATTCGATATATGTTCTTGCTGGATTCCTTCTCCGTTATCGTGAATACCTATCAAAACTTTATCATGTTTATCCTGTACCTCTATTCTTATCTCACCATTTTCCTTATCCATGTATTTTATAGAATTTTCAAATATATTTGTAACAACTCTTTTGAGTTTTTCCGAATCTGCTTTTACAAGCGTATCGCTTGGTAAATTATAACTGCTTGTAATAATGACACCGAGCTTTTCCAATTCCATCTGGTATTCATCTATCATATCTTCTATAAATATCTTCAGGTTGACTTTCGAAAAGTTAAATGGTACTTTTTTTAAGGTCTGGTTTGAGTAAAAGGTCAGATCGTTTATAAGTCTATCCATATCAAAAACCTTTTTATATATAATATCCATATACTTTTCAGTTTTCTCAGGGGTATCTGCAACCCCATCTCTTAAGCCGTCAATATGGCCTTTAATGGAGGTTATAGGTGTTTTTAGATCATGGGATATGCTTGCTATAAATTCATTGCGTTCCTCATCATACTTAAGCTGCTGCTCAAGCGCACTTTTAAGTCGTTGTCTCATTTCTTCAAAGGCACGGCACACTTCCCCAACTTCATCCCGGGACTTTTCGTTTATTACAAAGGATAGATTGCCGTCTTTTATCTGTTCCGCACCAAATTTGAGTTTTTTCAAGGGCTTGATAATGCTCCTCGACACAATTAATGTAAGCACACCGTTAGTCAGGAGTACAATTATGAGGAACCATCCTACGAAGTCTGATACAAAGCTGCTTAAAAATTTCTCCAGAGGTCCGGTGTCAAAAAAAATATAGAGTACGCAGTCTTCGCCTGTTGACAAGTTAAACTTGTGGTTTAAATAGTCCAATTCTCCAAAGGAATGATCTTTTACCTCTGTGTTTTTTTCCTCGACAGCATTTGAATTCAGGTAGTCCTGAAACGAACGGCTGTCTATTTTTGCAGAAAGGTAATATATTTTGTTTTCAATTGTAAACCCCAGGCTACTATTGAATGATTCCAGTTTTGTATTAATATTTTCTAGGTATTCCAGGCTCTTGAATTTATCCGGATTATTTAAAGCATCATTAGATATGGTAATAAATTCCTTGAATGCGTTCTGGGCAACTTGAGTGGTGACATCCCTAGGACGGTTATGGTTTAACACTCCTGCCTTACTCATATTTATACCAATCAAAATAATCGACAGAAATACCGCTGAAAGCAACGGAATTAATATCATCAATATATTGGAGAGAATCAATTTAAACCTGATAGACATCTAAAAGTCCTCCTGACTATGATATGTCCTTTTTTGCAAACAGGTAAGTACCAGCAAACATAAATATTATACCATATGCAAGCATATATAAAAATTCATTTGTGATTACCGGTAAATTAAGTTCGCTGTAAAAATTCCTGTGCCATGAAAGGTAAGTAGTGGGTGCAAAATTTGCTAACTCCGGGATAAAAAGTGATGCAGCCGACATTAATACTGAGGCCATTATCATAATTACAACAGTAAGACTTCCGTTTTTGGTAAACTGAGCTGCAAAAGCGGTAATAATGGCTATAAGCAGCATGGGCATAACCGAAGAAACATATGATATAAAGTTTGATGGGAGCTTATCCATACAATCACTTAAGTTGCCTCCAAGAAGACTGGCAGCGAGTGAAATTATAAAAGTACCCAGTAAAAGACCCAAAATGCTTATCCCGATGGCTAAAATTTTCGAAATATAGAGTTTATTGCGTGTAATAGGTCTTACCAGCGTCATAACTATTGAGTTATCGGAGTATTCTCCTGAAAACAGGTCACTTGTCAGCATAAGTACGAACAACGGCAGGATAAGTGACGACATAAAGTCTAAAACAGTTATCGGAAGATGGGTATTGTTAAGCAAAGGGGCACCTAGATTTCTGTCAGCCAATAAATTGATAACTGATGCTGCGATAGTTATAAGTATTGAGATTGAAAACAGAAATATAAACTTCTTCTTTGATATTATTTTGAAAGTTTCATTTTTGGTACCGGTTAATATTGTATTCATTTTGTTAAGCCTCCCTGATTTTAATTTGTTTTTTCAATAAAATAGTCTTCAAGTGTAATTCCTTCGTTCTTAACACTATTAACGTCACAGTTTTCAATAATTTCTCCATTCTTAATAATGAGGAGTTTATCACACAGCATTTCAATTTCGTAAATCTGATGGCTTGAGATCAGGAAGCTAATCATAAACTCTTTTGCAAGCCCGGAGATGATTTTCCTCAGTTCCTTGGCGCCTTCTATATCAAGGCCGTTTGCAGGCTCATCGAGTATTATTAGTTTTGGTTTTTGATAAATAGCCATTGCTATTGCGAGCCTTTGCTTCATACCTAATGAAAATGTCTTTACCTTGTCGTTCCTATATTTGGAGAGTCCTGTTATCTGGAGAACTTCATCTATTCTTGATGAGTCTACATTGCTATAGAAGTTTGATATCAGCTTAAGGTTGTTATAACAGCTCAGGCTTCCAATGGCTGAAGGGGTTTCAATAAGACAGCCCACATTTACTATTGCCTTCTCAAAATCATCAACAATATCAGTGCCACATATTTTTACAGTTCCATTGTCCATATTGACAAGTCCTGTTATGCATTTCATTATTGTTGTCTTTCCGGAACCGTTTGGTCCTAATAGCCCAATGATTTCACCCTGGCATATATCAAAATTTACGCCGGTAACACCCCTGCCGTTTTTATATATTTTCTTAAGATCCCTTACTTCTATTATTTTTTTCATTCAAATTCGCCCTTTCATATATAAATATTTACCGGAACATTGCTACGAAAATAGAGAAGGAATATCTCATGTTTTCGTAGCATAAGTTCACTTATAAAGCATTGCTCTGCAATATTACAGTCGTTACTTTAACTATTTGGTAATGTTTTACTCTCTGGTCAGGTTAAAATCTTCAGAGGTTATTTCCTTAACTTTTTGACCACTCAAATCTATGGTGTCAACACTGGTAGAATTAATCCCGGATATATCGAAGCTTAGTGTGAGTTTTTGGTTATGAAGCTGGTTTTGGTCATCATTTCCCGTAACTTCAATTGCTAAATCCATTTCCTTTATAATATTATCTCTGTCAACTACGATATTTACATCAATTTCCTCTGCTTGGACATTGTTTGTTAATTCAGGAGCTTTGAAGTCTTCAGGGCTGATGCCTAAGATTTTCTGTATTTCATCGTGCTTATTATACTCTTCATCACATTCTGAATCTGCTTTTACATTTAGAAGCATATTGAAAACAGCAGGGATTTCACTTTTATCAAGATTTATGCTGATTAATTTCTGACCATCACCGATATCTTCGGATGTTACCTGGTTTTTTAGGTTGCCTACCAGAGTGTCAACAATATTTTCACAGATTGCCTCCATTTGGGGATTGTTGTGATCTTCATGGGAATGAGATCTTTTCTTTAGGTTCTTTCCATTTTCCTTTTCGTTGCAGGTGATCTTGTTATACACTTTTGAATAGTCATCTTTAAAAACCACATTGTCTTCGTTTCCATAGAATGTATAGCTTTTGTCAATCTTGTCAGTGTCCACCGAAATAACTCCACTTATTAATTGCTCACTTTCAGTTTTTAGTGTGGATTTTACATTCATGAATTCCTTGTTGTTGTCAGTTAAAGTGCCCGACATAATTAGTGTGGCATTTTCGATTTTGCCCGAGTTCTTAAGAGCTGCTTTCAGCACCTCATAACCTGTGGGATCTGATGCCATACTCATAACTGTGGAAGTAATAAGAAGTGATCCCCCAACTGCCAAACCAATACATGTTCTAAGTAAATTTTTTTTCATTTTTGTTGCCTCCTTTAATTTTTTGTAATTGCTTGCTACATCCTTATCTTAGCCCTCAAGAATTAAATGGCAGTGAAAGAAGAATTAAAAGAAAATGAAAAAATATTAATAAAGTATAAACTTGGTGTGTGTTGGACTTTCTGTACAAATCGTTTTATAATGAATTATAGATAATAAATGGCGGTTCTATCAGGCAAATCAATTGGTGTAGGAATAGGGGTGAGATTTATGAACAGTAATGAGGATTTGGCAAAGAAAATTATTGATGATATAAATGCATTAAAGTCAAACTTAGATGCTAAGAAGGTTAAATATTTTCGTGTTGACAGATTGAAGAATATTGTAGATAGACTTATTCAGTATTCTGATTCCTGCACGGAATGCACCGATTTTCTAAATACTTTTGAAATGGACATGATGCATAATTTAAAACCAGATGATATACAACGATCAAGGACTTATTTAAAGAATTTTAATAAAATAGTCAGCCATTTATGCAAAAAACATAAGTTGGTTACACCGGGTTACTATGTAGGCATATATTTCTCGCTGGGGATGTCAACTGGAATGGCAATTGGGATGTCAATTGGCGCAGCGATAAACATCAATACAATGTCAGCTGGAATGAGCATAGGAATGAGTTTTGGGATGAGCCTTGGTATATTGATAGGTTCATTGATGGACTCAGATGCAAAGAAAAAGGGAATTATTATATAGAGATCGCTGATATGTGTAGAAAGACTGAAGAGGACTAAATTAGTTAATCAAATAGGAACAGGTTAAGATAAGAATGAATGTAGAAAAATACAATAAATCTGAATAAATTAGAGATGTTGTAGATTGTAATTAAAACGAAAAAAACTAAATATGGTTGACTTTCATTCACCTATAATTTCATAATAATTAAAAATGGGAATAGCACCATTTTTTTAGAATCTAAATTAAGGCATTGTACAAACAGCGAAAGTTGAGATGATTTGGAACTTTCGCTGTTTGATAAATAATTAGTTTGATAAATCTTTTGCGATTTTTTCTACTTTAGCAACAGATAATTTTGTGATTCTAGATATTTTATCAATTGAATCACCTTCGAGCAACATTTCACGAATAACTTGGATTTTTTCTTCCATCTTTGCATCCAATTTTTCTTTTTCAATAACACGTTCAATAGCGTATACCATATTTTCCACCTTTCCTTCCTTTTGAAAAATATCGTCAATTTCTTTTTCAAATTCAGAATTTGAACCTCGAACAATAACGTTTTTAATCCAATTCCACATAATATTTAAGTCTTCGCTTGAGAGGCTTTGCATCTTAACTGCTACTTCTTTCAGCCTATTAATAAGTTCAGTACTTTTATTATTTGTCTTATCTATAAAAAATACTGTAGCTATCAAATTTGCAAGTTCAAGAAGATCATCATCTCTGTATCTTCTTATGTCGAACAATATATATTTAAAGTCTAAAACAAACTCGTCAAACTGTTCAAATTTAAAAAGAGTTTCTTTAAAACTTCTTTTTGCAGTCCAATTATCACTGCCGTTATATAAAACACAAGGTATTATGACAGGAAGCCTGAAATCTTTTCTACGAGCTTCTTTTTTGTCGGTCTCTTTAAGAATATTACGCCATATTTCAACCATGTAAAGAAGTAATCTGTATGGCATTTGATAATCGACACTAGATTGTAATTCAAGAAGATAAAAGTATACACTGGTGCCGTCTATTTTTACCTTATAGACCAAATCGGCTTCTTTATTCTTAAAATCCGGCAAGATAAATGATTTATCAACAAGCTCAACATCATCAGGTTCAATTTTATTTACCCAACCTTGGTCAACAAAACTTTTTAAAAGTTGCACAAATAATCTTTTTATACTTAAGATATATTTATATCCTTTATCATGAGCATTATGCAATTCATTTTTCAATCTATCACTTCCTAATAATTTAATTATATCATAAAAGAATCTATACATCTACTTGCCGATGGCAATAAAAACCTTAGCTTTATAAATCTCTATACTGGAGAAGTTATAACTAATTCTGACAAAAAAGCAAATTACGATTAAAACAACGGGCACAACCTCTAAATCTGCTCTAAAACACCACAAAAAAATAGAAATTTGACCACTTGAATAATAAGCCAAAACCATGTATAATGTTTTAGTAAACGCGCGTTCATGGGGGTGGATATGAAGAGTGAGGATATAGCTCGGCTGGCAGGAGTGTCCAGGAGTACGGTGTCTAGAGTTATAAATAACTATCCTAATGTTCCTGAAAAGACCCGGGCAAAGGTTCTTAAGATAATTGAAGAGTATAACTACGAACCAAACACATCCGCACGAATATTAGCAGGCAAATCCAACAACACTATAGGTTTATTTGTAATAAGTGTATCTGAAAACGATGGACCAAGCAAAATTTATCAAAGTGCATACTACTCGACTTTTATCAATGCAGTTGTTGATACTGCAAACACCATAGGTTATTATGTTTTGGTACATACAATATATTCGGACAAGGATTACTCAAAGATCAGCCAGTCCTTTATGCAGAAAAGGATAAGCGGGGCAATTCTGGTAGGAAATGAAAAGGACTTGGGAACAATTAAAAATATAGCTAGAATGGGCTATCCTATAGGGATTGTTGATTTTGATGTTGGGGAAATTGAAAAGAACAAGTTGAATAATTCTAGTCTGATTGTTGTCAATTCTTCAGATTTTGAGGGAACTGTCGAGGTGTTAAACCACCTGGTTGAATTGGGACACAGGGATATTGGAATTATTACAGGCCGAATGGGTACATATTCAGGAAAAGAACGCTACAGAGCATATGAATATGCTCTTAAAGAAAACGGTATAGAGATAAAACCTGAGTTTATATTAAAGGGTGAGTTTTTAAAAAAGAATACATACGATGAGGTGAAAAAGCTTATCAGTTCTAAAAAACTTCCCACTGCTTTGTTTGCGTGTAATGATGATATGGCTATAGCCGCCATGGAAGTATTTACGAATGAAGGCATCAGAGTTCCAGAAGACATATCAGTTGTTGGGTTTGATGATATACCTATGGCATCACATGTAAAGCCTGCACTTTCAACAGTAAATATACCGGTTTACAGTATGATTACGCAGGTGACAGAAGCACTTATAAACAATATAGAGCAAGGCACAAAAGCTTTTAGCTCCTATACCTATCCCACAAAATTTATAGCAAGGGATACATGTGCCGCTAAAAATTGAAGATAATAATTAACGTACAGCTATTGTTAAAGCGGCAATAAAATTGATAGCAAATTATGCTGACATATATGATTAAGAAGCAAATTATAAAATACAAGGAGGCAATAAAATGAAATTTGGTTTTTTTGATGACTTAAACAAAGAGTATGTAATCACATCTCCAACCACTCCTTATCCATGGATAAACTACCTTGGAACTCAGGAATTTTTCTCCCTTATCTCAAATACAGCAGGAGGATATACATTTTATAGAGATGCAAAGTTGAGACGTATTACAAGATACAGGTATAACAATGTGCCGATAGACATGGGTGGACGCTATTTCTACATACATGACAATGGCGATTTCTGGTCACCGGGATGGTCACCTGTCAAGAAGGATCTTGACAGCTACGAATGCAGACATGGTCTTGGTTATACAAAAATTACAGGTAAGAGGAACGATATAAGTACAGAAGTAACTTTCTTTGTACCACAGGATTACAATGGTGAAGTACAGAAGGTTGTAATCAGGAATGAAGGCAAAGAAACAAAGAAGATAACTCTCTTCTCCTTCGTTGAGTGGTGCTTGTGGAATGCTTACGATGACATGACAAACTTCCAGAGAAACTTCAGCACAGGAGAAGTTGAAATCGACGGATCGGTTATTTACCATAAAACAGAGTATAAAGAGCGTAGAAATCACTATGCATTTTATTCAGTAAATGCACCGATAACAGGCTTTGACAGCGACAGAGACAGCTTTATCGGTCTTTACAACGGATTTGATGCGCCACAGGCAGTGGTTGCAGGCAAGTCAAACAACTCCGTTGCAGACGGCTGGTCACCTGTAGCATCACATTCAATAGAAATCGAATTAAAAGCAGGAGAACAAAAAGATCTCGTGTTCATATTAGGTTATGTTGAAAACAAACAGGAAGAGAAATTTGAATCTAAGGGTGTTATAAACAAGAAGAAAGCTAAAGAAATGATTGAAACATTCAAGACTACAGCTGATGTGGACAAGGCTCTCAACCAGCTTAAGGAATACTGGGATTCACTCCTTTCAAAATATACAATAAAGAGCCACGACGATAAACTAAACCGTATGGTAAACATCTGGAATCAGTATCAGTGTATGGTTACCTTCAATATGTCAAGAAGTGCATCCTACTTTGAATCAGGTATCGGAAGAGGTATGGGCTTCAGAGACTCAAATCAGGACTTGCTAGGATTTGTTCATCAGATTCCTGAAAGAGCAAGAGAAAGACTTATCGATATTGCTGCTACACAGCTTGAAGATGGTGGCGCATATCACCAGTACCAGCCGCTTACTAAAAAAGGTAATAACGAAATAGGTGGAGACTTCAACGACGATCCATTGTGGTTGATTCTTGCTGTTGCTGCATATATAAAGGAAACCGGAGACTTTGCTATATTGAAGGAAAAAGTTCCTTTCAATAATGAAGAAAGCAAAGCAGACACCATGTTTGAACATTTAAAGCGTTCGTTCCACCATGTAACAAATAATTTAGGACCTCACGGGTTACCGCTCATCGGAAGAGCAGACTGGAACGACTGTCTCAATCTGAACTGCTTCTCCAATGTGCCGGACGAGCCGTTCCAGACTACAACAAGTAAAGACGGTAAGGTTGCGGAATCAGTTATGATTGCCGGAATGTTCGTATTCATCGGCGGCGACTATGTAAAGCTTTGCGAATACATGGGCTTTAACGATGAAGCCAAGGAAGCTCAGAAAGAAATGGATAAGATGAAGGAAACTATTCTCAAGTACGGTTATGACGGAGAATGGTTCTTAAGGGCATATGATGACTTCGGCAAAAAGATCGGAAGCAAGGAAAACGAAGAAGGTAAAATATTTATTGAATCACAGGGCTTCTGCGTAATGGCAGGTGTTGGTCTTGAAGATGGAAAAGCATTAAAGGCAATGGATTCTGTTAAGACATATCTTGATACACCTTACGGTATAGTTCTTAACAATCCTGCATTTACAAAATATTATATTGAGTACGGTGAAATTTCAACATATCCTGCAGGTTATAAGGAAAATGCAGGTATCTTCTGCCACAACAATGCCTGGATAATCTGTGCTGAAACAGTTGTCGGAAGAGGAGACATGGCGTTTGAATACTACTCAAAGATTGCTCCTGCTTACACTGAAGAAATCAGTGAAATTCACAAATTAGAGCCTTATGTTTATGCCCAGATGATAGGCGGTAAAGACGCAAGACGTAAAGGTGAAGCAAAGAACTCATGGCTTACAGGAACGGCTGCATGGAACTTTGTTGCAATTTCCCAGTGGATTCTTGGTATCAAACCTGAATTTGAGGGATTAAAAATAGATCCATGTATTCCAAAAGCATGGGATGGTTATTCGATTTCAAGATGGTACAGAGGATCAACTTATGTTATAGACGTTAAGAACCCTGACCATGTATCCACAGGAGTTAAGAAAGTTGTTGTTGACGGCAAGGAAATTAACGGAACTATTCTTCCTGTTTTCAATGACGGCAAAGAGCATAAAGTAGAAGTTGTAATGGGATAATGTTTTTTTAAGTTCCACTCCGTTAATTAATTTTGCATTATCGGGGTGGAACTGAACTGCTTCTGGCTTACGGGGTCTGGAACTATGATTTTATCAAATTTTAATTGGTATTTGTTAAGATAGAGGAGGTTTCTCATGTTTGAAAAGTTAATTGCGAGGGAAGTTAAGTTAACTCCCGAAATAGTTTTAAGAAATAGCTTTAAAAGCTTAAACGAAAATGTGAAAGTTGATGCAATGTTTGCAGATACAACTTTTAAGAGCGTAATAGGAGTATCAGGCTTGCCTTTTAAAGTGCCTGCCGTATTACAACTGTTAAAAAACAGGGATGTATCCGAATACCTTCTGACACAGGCTGTTGGTGGAGTATCCGTAATGATTGAACTGGGAAGTAACGGAAGTGTTTCCGTTTCTAAAAGCAATAGCGGAGAAGTTCAGAAAGCAGACGTTCCTGCCAATATCAAGCAGGGAATTGAAGCTTCACTTTCAAATGTAAATTTGTGGGCAGGTCAATTAAACAAAAATGGTGACCATGTTATAGATTTGCGTACCCCAGCTCCAGGCCCTCACTTTTATGTAAATCTTCTTATGGGAAACAGAGTTGGTTTTGACCATGCTCTTCAAACAACTCCAAAGAGTGTTGTAGACAGACTTGGTAGGGGTGCATTCAGATCCCACGCTGCAACTCAGGTTTTAGCAACGCGTTGGGACATGAGACAGGAAGAAGGAGGTTTCCCAGCAAACCGTCAGTTCTATCTTGTAGAAGGCTTCAAAAAGATTTTCTACTCGGCTGATCCCGGGGACAGCAATATTGAATCTGCAACATGTACTCATTCACAGAATAATACAGTTATAGAATACAAAACAAAATGTGGTCTCATCATAAAGAGAACTATATTTATACTTCCACAGATGGAAGGGCTTCCTTTGGCAACAGAGGTTCAGAAGATTGAGGTTACGAACCTTACAGATAAGGAAAGAAACATCAAACTCATATATACAGGTATGTTTGGAACTCCTGCAACACACGCTGTGTTTGAGGATGTACTTTATACGAATGTTATTATGCAGTCATCAATATTAAGAAAAGATGACGGTTCAATAATGGCTATCACTCCTGACTATTATCCGGAACCATGGAGAGAAGATATGAGATTCCATACAATGATAGTCAGAAACGGCGACAGCGTTGATTTCCCTAAGGAATTCTGTGCAAACTATAATGAACTTGTTGGAAACGGTACATTGGAAAATCCTGAGAACATTAGCAAGCTCAGCAACAATTTCTATCGTAAAGGACCTGGTTTCTTTGCACTAGGAGCAGAGGCAAAGATAGGTGCAAGTGAGACCGTTGAGTTTGACAATTTCACAGGGTTATCTTCAAATAAGGTTAATCCTTCATTTAACGAAGAAGTATTCAAAAAAGAAGTTTCCAACCTTGTTGATAAATTCACAAAAGCTGGAGAAGTTGAAAAAGCCCTTGAACAGGTTGTCAGATTCTCAGAAAAGTACTCGGGCTTTATGCAGCTTAAGACTGAAGATGAAGAGTTTAATACATATTTCAATAAGAACCTTCCTTTCCAGGTACTTTACCAGACTTTTGTATCAAGATCTTTCTGTCAGACGCAGAAAGGTTACAGGGAGTTGGGCTTTAGAGAAATACAGGATATATATGCTTCCATGTACTATTTTGCGAGCATGGGAGAAGGTGAATTTGTCAAGCAGCTTCTTAAAGAATGGTGCTCAATGATATTTGAATTCGGTTACGCTTACCATAACTTCTTCTGGGAAGGTAAGGAAGCAGGAAAGTGGTCTGATGATGCGCTTTGGTTTGTACAGGCGGTTTATCGTTACATCAGCTTGACCGGAGATATCAAATTCCTTGAAGAAGAAGTTGAAGTGGCAGGTACTAAGCCGGTATCAAAGAGACCTGTTTATGAAACCATCAAGGCACTTCTAAAATACTCCGCACAAATCTCAGTCGGAAAACATGGAATGCCACTTCTTGATAATGCGGACTGGAATGACTGCTTGAAGCTTGACAACGATTTCATAGATGGAATCACTAAGGAAAAGCTTTATAAGGAGCAGATCGCTAAAGGCGGCAAAATGGGCGATCCATTTGAAAGTGACTATTCCGAAAGTGTTATGAATGCCTTCCTGTTGAAGGTGGCAATAGATGAAATGATACAACTGTCAGCGGAAAAAGGTGATAGCGAGTATAAGGCACAGTTGGAAAGCATGTCCAAGAAGTTGTTTGACAACATACAGCAATACGCATGGAAGGAAGACTTCTTTGCAAGAGTATTGTTCAACAAGTTTAAAGATGGCAAGTTTACCTATCTTGGTGCTAAGGGAGATAATTTATCGGCAGATCCTGAAATTGATGGTTCATACTTCCTCAACTCATTCAGTTGGGCAGTCCTTGCGGATTGTGCAAATGAGGAACAGATGGCGATCATGCTTGATGTCATAGAAAAGTACCTCAAGACACCTTACGGTATCAAACTTGTTACACCTACAGACCTTGGCAAGGTTGCAAACGATACGGCTACAGGACACTATTTCCCTGGTGACAGAGAAAACGGCGGCGTTTTCAAACATGCTACAATGATGGCTACAGCCGCTATGTTTAAGGCTGCAAAAACAGTAAAAAATAAGGAACTTGCTGCAAGACTAGCAAACATGGGATACTGGATGGTTGACCTGGTTGCTCCGTTCAGAACCATGGTAAATCCATTTGAAAAGGCTGGAAATCCAAGGTTCTGCACTCAGTACAACAACAGTGACAATGGAGAAAATATCGGTCCTATGTTAAGCGGAACTTCAACATGGCTCACATTAACGTTAATGAGTGCTTTTGGAGTTGAATACACTACAAAAGGTCTTGTGCTCGATCCGTTAATCAGGGAAGAGCAAAAGACGACTTCATACAGTGTCAATACAGGTAAAGCAATGTATAATATAGTAATAAGGAAGCCGGAAGGATTCTTCCGCAGTGTTGATGGAAACGTAAAAATTTCCGTTGACGGTAAAGGCATTGAAGGAAATCTTATTCCTTTGTTCAATGATAATAAGGAACATAATGTGGAAGTGATATTCGCATAATATCCTTTGGCGGTCGTTTCAATATTATTTACCCGGTAATAACAGATTATTGTCCTGTTCAGCATAAGAATTCTTACGCTGAACAGGACTTTTTACGGTCTTTTAGGTGATGAGAGGGTTAAGAGTAAATCCTTTATTTGAGCTCAGAATGGATTGAAATTTCTGCTTTATTTATCTTGTAATTCTGATATTATAAATCCCTTTAAAATATTGCCAAATACAGAAAGAAAGTTTAACTCGTTAAAGCCATACTCCTTTTTGTCAATGGTACAGGAAAAATATAATATAGCAGTTATTTCACTTTCAAGCAAAACCGGCTCGACAAGTATAGAGTTTAATACCTGTTCTACTGAATCAAGCTTCAATGAGTTGATATTATCCCAATCTACCTGATAAGAGCCAGCTTTTGACTTTAAAGCTTTTTCGATTATCTTTTTATTTAAAAAGCTGTCATCGGGCAATTGGGTTCGCTGGCTTTTGGTAGAATAAATTTTGCTTATCCTGTTGCTGTTTCCAGACACCAATAGAATAGCTCCAAAATCGGACCCAAAAGTTTCCAACAATGAATTTAAAAGCTTCTGTATTTTTTCTTCTAAAGCAATTCTTTCATTTACAATCTGCACAATTTCCAAGATACTCAAAACATTTTTCTGGTCTTTGACAATATTTCCTGTTACTATACCGGCAAGCTTATCCATCCTTTTAATTATTTTTTTCATTTTTGTATTCCATACGCATACTTTGTTTCTTCCTGTTTCTTTTGCCTGATATAAAGCTTGGTCTGCTTTTCCGATTAACTCGTCACGCCATTCACCATGCCTTGGATAAGTTGATATTCCAAGGCTTATTGTGAGGTTTGATGCCTGACCCATTAACTTTGCTTTTTCAACAGAATTTCTCATATGCTCAGATATAGTTTCTGCTTCATCAGTATCTGTATCAGGTAGAAGAATAATAAACTCTTCACCTCCATATCTGCAACATATATCAGTCCTACGAATATTTTCCAGAAGAATTTTTCCGATACCGGATAGGATTTCATCACCTTTCTGGTGACCGAAATTGTCATTAACACTCTTGAATTTATCAATATCTATCATAACAATTGAAAACGGTGTTTTCTCTCTTTGTGATTTTTTAATTAATAACTCAAATGTGCTTTCAAAGAATTTTCTGGTATATACACCTGTTAGTTTATCAATAGAAGATACTATTCTAAGGTTATAGTTTTCTATCTGAAGGGCTGCTTGGTTTGCCAGTATTTTGCAAGCTTCGACGCTTTTTGTGTTAAAGTTGTTTTGAATAGAAGAGGTGGACAGATATATATAGCCCATTATACTTAATGCTGATTTTTCTGTCGGGACTTTTCTGTTATTTGTTTGGTACCTGTCTTTCTCACTTAACATATAACGGTAAATAGGCAGACACATAACAGCTTTAATATCACCAGGGAGAACAATGTTGAAATTACCTGTTCTTTTTCCAAAAGCTTCAATACAAAGAAGGTATTCATTTTTCTCCTTAACTTGTTCCGTAGCATATTCATAAAAGTTAGAGGGGCAGTTGTTGTCGCGTTCAATCAATATGTCTAGATCATCCTTGTCAGAGTAAACCAGGATATATCCTGTTTCAGAAGCAGTTATATCACATGCTGAATCAATGATCTTTTTAAGATTATGTTTATAGTCACTTGACATGCTCATCAGTACAGATTTAATCTTTTCCATTGGATTATCAGCAGTTATACTGAATTTATCCGGTAAAAGAGTTTGCCCGGTTTCTTTATTGAAAGAATTTGTATCAGTGCAAAACCCATCAAAGAAATGCTTTATCAGATGCTCACCTTTTGGTGACTGCTTGAGCGTTAACTTTTCGGTCTTTGCATGCTGCTCCATTAATACGTCCAATTTCAAATGGAGAAGCCTCTCTCTGGAAACATTTCTATTATGAGAGAAAAGGAAAGATTTTATATATTCTTTAGGTACTTTCAATACAAGCTTGTATAAGCATTCAAGTTCCATTAAATAATAAGTGGCTGATGCTAATTTATTTTTGCTCGAAAATATTATATCTCCTATTGCTTTAAGGCATTTTATCCTTAGCCGGGTACTTCCGTACTCAGAATTCAATTCCATGGCTTTCTCTATTAGATTGATTCCATCTGAACCACTTATGCAAGTTCCTTGTAAATACAAATATTCTATTTCAAGCTTGGTGGTATTTATTTTGTCACTTAATGCTTTACTTTCCTCAAGATAACATATAGCTTTTTTTCTATCTCCAGTTTGTATTAGCAGCTCAATAAATTTATGAAGTATTTCACGTCTTTGTTTGTCATCATTTAAACCTTTGGATGACTTTAGCAAGCTTTCTAATTCATTCAAGACTGAGATGTTGGGATAGTGATTTGTAGAAAAGAAGCTGGCATATTCGCATAATAAAATTGTGCTTTTAAACAGCAGTAAATCCTGCGAACCTAATTTTATGCATGTGCTAAGACCCGTTTCTGCAAGTGATTTTGCTTCTTTAAAGCTGCCCAGTTCATAGTAGAATCTGGATGAATAATCGCAAAAAACAATATAGTCCAACCCATGCTCAAGATTCTTATCTATCTCCTTTTTGGTTTTGTTTAAGTAATCATATGCTTTTTCATATTCATCAAGTTCAAGGTATGCATACATTATGTTTTTGTATACCGTAAAGAGCAAGGAATTGAGTTCACTTTCTCGCGCTTGTACTTCGCATTTGTAATAGTAATCCAAAGCTTTACTGTAGTTATCTTCAAGTCGGCAGGTTTCGCCCAGGTTGTCGTAGCAGCTTGCTAATCCCTCAACCAGGTTGTTTGTAATATTAATTTCAAGAGACCTTTCGAAATATTCCCTTGCCTTTGCATTATCATGCAAGAATTCTGCAAAAACAGTTGCAATATTATTCAGAGGGTAGGATATCTCTACCTTCTCGCCAATTCTTTCAAATAGTTCAATGCTTTCGTTGTAGCTTTCCAGCGCTTTTTTAATATCTGTCATTCCAAGATAATGAGTTCCAAGAACATTATATAGTTGAGCATGGTAAAAGTTGTATTTCTCATCTGAATAGAGCTTAAGTGAATTAAGGATTATCTCAATAGCTTCACTATTGCGGCTCTTAAAAATATATACCCAGCAAATACGACGGATTGCTTCAAGGTACCCCTCTATGAATCCAATTTCCTTTGACAATTCGAGAGATTCATTTAGCAATTCCAAAGCTTTTTCAAATTCATTTCTTCTTGTATATAAGGCGCCAATCATTTCTTTTACTTTAGCGATGGTAAGTTTGTCATCGATTCCTGATGCTAATTCAAGGGCTTTATAATAAGATTCAAAGGAATTGTTATTTTCACCTTTCCTTCGAAATAGCTCTCCTAGCATCAGTTGTATTTTGATGGTGTTTTTTGTTGAATCAATTTCCATTGAGATCTGAAGACTCTTTTTTAAGTATGCCATTGCCTGCGCATATATATGAAGTTTTAACATTCTTTCAGCAGATTTTATGTTTAAATCCAAGGCTTTTTTGTTTTTTCCGGCTTTCAAAAGGTGAAAGACAAGCTCATCCAAATTTTCAATACCATACCTGCTGTAGATTTCTTCTAAGACTTGTGCAGATTTATCATGAATGGCTTTTTGTTGTTCCGGGCAGATTTTTTCATATAACTCCTTCTTTATGCTTTTTGAGGTGAAATCATAGGTATATCCGTAGTCATCAAGTTTTTCTTCGATTAAATTAAGTGCTGCTAATTCTGAGAGAATTTGCTTTACTGTTTCAATATCCATTTCTAAAATTCCAACAATGGTTTCAAAAAGTATAGGCGTATTAAAAGCAGAGAGAAGTTTTAGAACTTCATATGCTTCAATGGAGACTGAATTTATATTTTTCCATACCGCTTCATGTATACTTGAAGGCAAAAAGAGTCTTGAATAGTCACCATCACTGTCAAAGTCAGTGCTCCATTCGCCATTATTATCAATATATAGTTTACCTTCGGAATAGAGAGATGTAATGGTATCAACTATAAAGCCGGGATTTCCGTCAGTATCACGAAGTATTTCTGTGCAAAATGCCATTGGGGCTGTACTGATACCTAAGAGGTTTTTTATCAGAGTTCCTGTTTCTTCAAAGTTAAATCTTGATAAAGTAATCTCATTTACATAGCCCATAGAGCTCCAATTATCAAAAAACTTTCTGCATGAATAATTTTCTGATAATTCTTCTTCTCGAAATGAAAAGATTATCATTAAGGAATCCTGTTTGTGGTTAAGCATATAATCAATGAGCTCAAGAGTTGATTCGTCCAACCATTGAGCATTGTCAAATATGATAATATTTGACTTGCCTTCAAATGTATCGTGAAGAAAATTAGCTAACCTTACCATTAACCTTAATTTTTCCTTTTCATCATTAAGAACAGGGCTTGGAAGTATGCCCTTTAGATGTCTATCATCAGGAAGTAGTTTTATTAACTCAGGACCATACTTTTCAAGCATTTCCAATCTTATTTCAGGTATTATTTCCTTTAAAATCTGGAGTATTGGCTCATATTGATTTTTTCCATTTTCTAAAGATATACCTTGATAAACATTTATTTTTTCAAGTTTCATATGAAACGAAAACTCTTTTATAAAGCGACTTTTCCCAATTCCTGGCTCGCCGTTCAAAAGGGTAACCCATTTATCCAGATTTTTGTTTACAAGGTTATCCTTAAGCTCAATTAAGGAATTTATGTTTTCATCTCTGCCTATTAGTTTTGTTTTTGTGATGATTTTTTCAAGGATTTTCTTTTCTACACACGAATACTCTTTTCCGGATATCTTGTTTATATCTGAAATCAATGAGGGAATGTCAGGATACCTTTCACTGGAATCTTTAGCTGTCATTTTACTTATTAGATCCAACAATTTGTTTTGTATTAAATTAGAGGGTAAGTTTCTAAAAGTTAAAGTACCATTTTTATATAACTCAAAGTTACTGTCGAAACTATTGCGTAATGGGTTTTTCCCTGCCAACAAAAAGAACAAGAGAACACCTGATGAATAGATAACGTCAGATAGTGTTGGGCGTTCGCCTTTTAAGGATTCAGGTGATTTATACTGGTGGCTGATTTTGTGTTGATTAAATATAATTTTGTCTATTTCTTCATTTTCTGCCAGACCTATTAATTTTACAACAGGTCCGCTATCGGTGTCAGTAACCAGAATATTTTTATTATCAAGGTTCTTATATGTAAAACCTCTTTTGTGCAAATAATGAACAGCACTTAGAACCTGGACAAAAAGCCCTAATATATCATTATATCTCATATCAGAGGCAGCTCGAATAATATCTTCGCCTTTAAAATATTCAAAAGTACAGTAATATTCCATTGAAGTCACATAATTACAATCGATGGTATTCAAAACATTAAAGCTGTTTACGGCAAGAAGATTTGGATGATTGAATGTGGTCAGGGTGATAAACTCTTTTTTCAGGTATTCGATAACCCTTGACGAAACCACTTCAGGATCTAATATTTTAAGGCAAACCTTTTTATTCTCGTTCAACATATCAGATACGAGAAATAAGGAATTTGACGAATCATCATTTAAACATGTTATGATTTTGTACCTGTTATTTATTGAATCCATACTTACTCTCCAGAGTTAAATTATTAATAAATAAATTGCCTTAAAGGAAATACTTTTTATTTTTGAAGATACTATATTTATCGAACAAAAAACGCTTTAAGATAACTGCTATTTGTAGCTTTGCCTATTATTTTATGACAGAAGAATTTGCTAAAGTAAAAAAGAAAAAGGGATTATCGCGACCTTTTATAGCTCCATGTATATTTTGATGGGAATATATACCATGACACAAAAAGTTTCCTTTATTCGATTATTATAATAGAGATAAATATATCATAGGTACCATTCACTTAACTTGAATTCTATCGGGTAGGAGCAATTCATTAAACTTCTTAGTGTTCATATAAATTTTTACATGTTTGATTACGGATTTGTTATTTTACTTTTAAAGAGAATCAGGGCGATTCTTATTTGGGTTATGCTCTTAACCTGGTATGGAATAAAGTAAAGGGATAGGTGGTTTGTAATGTTGTATAACGGTAAAGTTATTAAGATAATTGATGATGAAGTAATTATTTTCACTGATAGCTTTCAGTTTATAAGAATTAAGAAAATGGAAAATATGAAGATTGGAAAGGAAGTACAGTTTTCAGATAAAGACATTATTAAGAGCTTTAACCGTGTAAATAATATCAAAAACTTCTCACGTGTTAATAATGTTAAGAATTTTTCACGAGTAAATAATGTTAAGAACTTCTCACGAGTGAACAATATTAAGAATTTCTCGCGAGTAAACAATATTAAAAACTTTTCACGTATATCGGGAATTGCGGCTGCTTTTTTTCTGATATTTATGTTTGGTCGTTCTTACTTTGTGAATCCTCAAACGGATAATAATGAATTTGCGTATATAAGTGTTGACATAAATCCGAGCATAGAATTTTTAGTTGACAATATAGGTTCTGTTAGAGATGCAAAAGCTATCAATAAAGATGCAGAGAGTGTTTTAGCTGATAATGAATATGAAGGTCTCGATATTGACGAAGCTACCTTAAAACTTGTTCAGGAATCAGTGAAGAAAGGATTTATCAAACGGAGCAAAGAAGTAGTTCTAGTTGCAGGAGCGCTAAATCAAAATTCTAAAGAAGTGAAGAATGATACAGAAGGTTCGCAAGGGAAACTTATAGAAATGTTGCGTTCTGTAAATATATTACTGACAAGTGAAGACGGGAACTTGAATATAAACAATGGTATTGAAGTTAAAAGCGTTATAGTGTCACCAGAAATAAGGACTATGGCTCTAAAAAACAATGTATCTATGGGTAGATATAAGGTTTTGGTGGAAGCAGAGAAAAAGGGTATTTATATGCCTATTGAGGAAGTAAAAGTAATCACTGTTAGTGAGTTGCTGGAAAAAGTAGAAATAACTGATGTTGTAGAAGTTGAAACAAATACCCAAATAGATGAGGAAAGGGTTGATTCGGTTTCAACACAGGAGGAAGATGGAAAGGTAGAATATACACCTAATCCAGGCAACCAAACTAATTCATGGGTGAATACTCCGATAACGACAGGAGATATTGCTGAGCTAAATACAATAAATCCAAATAATCCAGCAGTAACAGTAGCAACACCAACACCAACACTAACACCTAGAGAAGAAGTTACTATTGTTAAAGTAAAACCAAGCCCGACAATGTTTTTACCAATACCAACAGAAGCTCCAGTAGTAACAGGGAAGCCAACGCTGACACCGATACCAACTGTAACAGAGGCACCAACATCAATAGCAATAGAAACACCAATACCAACTGTAACAGTGACACCAACATCTATAGCAGTAGAAACACCGAACACAACATTTGTGTCAATACCGACTGCAACTCTAACACCAAAGCAGACGATAAGGCCAACGCCAACACCGACACCAACGTCAACGCCAGAACCGACACCAACGCCAGAACCAACGCCAGAACCGACACCAACGCCAACACCGACCCCAGAACCGACACCGACACCAACACCAGAACCGACACCAGAACCAATGCCGACACCAGAACCAACACCAACACTAACACCGATACCAACGCCTACGCCAGAACCGACACCAACGTCAACGCCAGAACCAACACCAGAACCGACACCAGAACCGACCCCAGAACCAACACCAACACCGACTCCAGAACCAACCCCAGAACCGACCCCAACACCAACACCGACCCCAGAACCGACGCCAACACCGACTCCAGAACTGACACCAACGCCAACACCAACGCCAGAACCAACGCCAGAACCGACGCCAACGCCAGAACCAACGCCAGAACCGACACCAACGCCAACACCGACGCCAGAACCAACACCAACACCAGAGCCAACATCAACACCGACACCAACACCATTTAATCTTATAAGCAATGGTGACTTCAGTAATGGCATTACAGACTGGTGGAGCTATGCACAACCTCCAGCTATTGCGACAGGTGATGTTCAAAATGGTGAGTTTAAAATGACTATCACCAATGTAGGCGTGAAGAATGATGATGTTGACTGTGGTAACTACAATGGGTTTACACTTACAAGCGGAATAAATTACAGACTGAGTTTAGATATCAGGTCAACTATAAATAGAAGTGTTAAATTAGTTATTCGAGACAGCGTGAGTAGTACATGGTACCTTGAACAGACCATTAACATTGATGAAACAATGAGGACTTTTGCATTTGATTTTTCAATGGGTGTAACTAGTAATACAGTTGAATTGGCAATATTTATGGGAAATATAAATGGTTCGGTAGCAACACATGATGTATATTTAGATAATGTTATGCTAATCGATAGAGCTGAGTTATCTAATAGTAACTTAATAATAAATCCGGGTTTTGAAACAGGTTCGGTATCTCCGTGGTTAACAAGTGATGGCAGCGTCGTAGAAGAAGATGCAAGAACTGGAACTTGGTCAGCGTACGTATCAAAATGGGCCGGAATTTATCAGAATATTGCAGTGAAACCGAGTACAACTTATACATTATCAGGCTATATGAAAGTATGCTCCGGTGGTAAAGCTAGAATATATGTTAAAAACTATGATTCACCAAATTCGGGAAACCAAACAGTTGCTGATTTTACTTCAGAAACATATTCACTTGGTTCCATACAGTTTACAACAGGGACGAACGTTACCAGTATTGAAATCGGATTCTTTGAAAACACTGGCAATAATAATAATTATGCTTATGGTGATGACTTCTCTTTGGTTGAAAATTAAAATCTGATGTACATAAAAAAAGTGGCAATTGCCACTTTTTTTATGAATTCCCTTTTTCAAAGCTTCAAGTTATGCTATTTAGATTGTTGTATTGTTTATATACATCACTATTAGCTAGCATGATTTCTATTAAGAACCGGGTGTAAATTTCTGATTCCAAGCGATTACATACCCATAACCACTAATGGGACGTCCACCCATAACATATATATTTCCGCCTAATGTAGCTGCAGTTAAATGAGATCTTCCATATATCATACTCTGGTCGTATGCTATACTGTTTGCAGAAGGATTGTAAACCTCTGTTTTATGTATTCTGCCAGTGTCAGGGTTATATCCACCAAAAAGGTATATTGATCCATTGTAAACAGCACATGCGGAATTTTTAGTTGGTGCTAGTAATTTAGTTGACTTGTTTGTCCAAGTATCTGTAGCTGGATCATATTCTAGAATTGAATCAGTTGCTGAATAAGTAGAACCTGTTGCACCACCTAGTACGTATATTTTATTAGAAACTAAAGCTGCAGAGAAATCTGCTCTCGGAGAAGACATCCTGCTTGTCTTAATAGTCCATGTATTATTTGTTGGGTTGTATTCTTCTACAGTATTTTCTATACCATTATTACCATCTCCACCAATACAATACAATTTATTGTTAAAAGCTACTAATTCTGCATTTTGTCTGGCAATGTTCAAATCTTGTATTGGTGTCCATTCGTTGGTATTTGGATCATACACTTCACAACTTTTTAGGTAATTTGTACCATAACCACCTGCTACGTAGATTTTCCCATTTAAAGTAGCTGAAGCAGCTCTCTTTCTTGGTGTATTCAAATTATCTACTGATGTATCCCAATACGGAGAAGGAGAAGGGCTATAAGCATGCACTGTACCTAAAGTATTTAAATTGTTATCAATACCGCCAATAAGATATATCTTACCATTGTACACTGCCTCAGTATGCTCTGCTCTTTCTGTAGGAAGTAATGTTGTCCATTCAAAAGACCCAATTGCAAAAGCTAATTGTGATACCGCTAGTATACTTACACTAATAGTTAATGCAGTTATTGTTTTTGCTAATGACCTCAATTTCATTTGTGAATCCTCCTTTGTAGTTATCGAAATTTGTATACTATACTTCTCTGAATTTAACAACTTTGTAATTACCATGCGCATGTTATGTATATTATACACATAAATTAGAAAAAATGGAAGATTAATTTGAAATTATTTTATTGGATAAAACAATTATCAGATTTTTTCGTAAACTAATTTGAAAATAAAGATTAAAACTTTGAAGAGGTAAGTAATTATTCAACGTCTATATTAATGAATGGGAAAGGAGGGGAGCGATGGAACCGGATGAACTGCCGGTTAAGAGAGCATTAAAGGGCGATAGTGACTCTTTCAGGATTATAGTAGAGAAGTATCAGGGACTATTGTTTGGAAAGTGTTTCAATTATTAGATTTACTTAGACCAGTGCCTCGTAACAGAATTAATTTCTAGAGTTTGCGAGGTACAGAAAAATGATGTGTTTTTAACATTTTGAAAGACTAGAAATTAGTAATGTTAAAAAGCACTAGTTATTCATGGGGGATATGATTATTTTTATATTCGTTTACATAAGAACTAAAAATCTCGAAATTATATCTGAAAATCAAAGAAATCGCTATAATATAACACTCATTTCTTTGAAGTGTTCTTTTGCTTACTTTTGATACTTTTGCCAGATTACTTAATGGAAGCCTTTGGTTTATTACAAGATCATTAAATAACTCATTATCATCGGCTATAATTTTTGCAATTTTTATGCATGACTCAATTGCGTCTTTGTGTTTTGGTACGGCTTCTACAAGTTCCTCTATTTCTATACTAAAATCATTCAATATCTTTTCAAACTGCTGTATTTCTTCCCTATATTCAACTTCTTTAAACTGTTCATGTGAATCTAGGGCCAAATAATCCTCATCCAAATTATCGCTATTTTCATCATTAATTGTGAATACAAGTTTACTATTTATTTTATTATCGTGCCTCAGATAATCAATTACCCGTCTTTTAATTACCAATTTTGCAAAATTTAAAAAATTACCATACTTATCTTCATTGAATTTTTCAATAGCTTCATCAAAGGCAATAAGCCCTATACTATATTCCTCAGAGTTTTCGACATCACAAAACTTGCCCAGTGTTACAGATACACATTTTATAATAAAGGGCTTATAATAGTTTATAAGAATTTCCTTTGACTTTTTATCTCCGTTCTGAATATCCAAAACAATTCGGTTAATTGCGGTATCGGATTGTTTTATATCTTCTTCTAATTTGTTTTGCTTTTCCAAAAATGATTCTTCACTCATAAAAATTCTCCTTAGATACTTATATCAATACCTTAATTAAAGAATAGGGATTTTGACATATTACCTAAAACTAAAATCCTTAAAATAATCTCTAGTATATCGTCTGGATCTAAAGAAATTATCAGAATTGGTGTTTTTTAACATTGATAGTTTTTAGTCTTTCAAAATGTTAAAAATGCACTTCCTCTGTTTGTGACCCGTCTACTCTAGAATTAATTTCTGTTACGGGTCACTAGATGCAAGATGCAAATTTTTGTTTTTTAATAATTGTGAATGTCTAATTACAATGTTTTGAGGAGTAAGTAGTTTATACAGTTGAATGGACAATATAAAGCAATATTTACGGATTTTCCATGTAAGAAATAATTTTGTTTATACTCTCAGGATCTATGTTATAAAGATATTATTCTACCAAAATAGCAATTCTCCTGCATCAATAATAGAGATTTTTATATAGGCTATTAACAGTTAGTAAAACATAAATTATATTCAAACAAGCCATAATGAAGGCTACAGATACTATGTTTAAAATGGTAATGTTGTCAGAAAAAGGGGATTAGCGGTTTGAAATATGGGATGTTTGATGTTGTCTGATTGGAATTCAACAATTTAAAAGGAATTGGAAAAAAATATTCAAAATAAAAATAAGGCCCAATAAGGCCTGAGGTAATTAATTTATACTTCAATCAATCCAAATTTTCTAACCAACCATATACATAATTCCTGTTTTTTTGTGGTAGGTTTTTCTAACGGAACTATTATACCGTTAAGAACTCTATAACATAATTCTGCCGAAACAAAGTGAGTAGTCCCAGTTGATTCAAACTCGATTCTAAAAACTTGATGGTCATTTTTCATCTGTGTGTCCAATACCTTTGCTTTTCTATAAACATCTCTAGCAGCAGGTGCGAAAATTGTATCGCCTGGTAATATTGCTACCTTATATGGGCGTTTCTTACTTTTTCTTTTGAACATTACAATTCCCCCTCTTCTTGTAGATATTGTACTGTATTTGTATTACTATATTCAAGATAATTCAATGTAATTATCGTATAAAATATTCATAAAGTTAATGTATGTTTTAATAATGTTCAAAAATATGCTTGAAACTGTATAATAATACCTGATTCAAGGTTTGGAATTCCCTTTATATTTTTTGCTGTGTATAAAAAATAAGCCATCAATATCAGAATTATTTCTCTGATATTTCCCTATATCGTGGGAATAGTTTTTATAATTAAGGGCTAGTACCTTTGATGTTTAACAAAAAATGCTTTGGTGTATGAAGGAAAATTTAGATAACAAAATATTTTAGTACAATATTCCACATAAAAAGACAAAATCCTTTAAATTTTAAGTGATTATTTTGATAATTTATATATTGTAGTTCATGAGCAACTGAGAGCAAGAGTAATTATAGCAGAATAATTATGAGTTATTAAAACAGAAATAAAACCAGCTGCATCAATTACAGAATTGTGCAGCTGGTTTGCTTTGTGTGATAATTTTATGTAAAACGTCGATTGTCTATTAAAGGTTTTCCACCGGAAACTTCTTTATATAGCCGAGCAAATACTGCTTCATTATGGCCAGATCAAGGGAGTTAATCTTTCCATCACCATTTAGATCAGCGTTTTCAAGAGGAGCTGGCAATTGGGAGTTTATTCCGAGCAAATACATCCTTAGGTATCCGAAATCAATTGAACTTACTTTTCCATTGTCATCCACGTCTCCGTATAATATTTCTTTGACAGGAGTAGGATCTGGAACTGGAAGTTCTTCAACAGGTGTCAAAATCGGATCGGTAGCATCAATTATTACTGTTTCGGTTTTACCGAAGTTTATATTATCTCTCGAAGATTTACCCTGGATAACTGGCCCTTGAGCAGTGTATGTTCCGGGGCTAATAACTCTTGCATAATACTCGATATATTTTTGGTATTTCCAGTATGTGCTGTTGTAAACATAGAAGCTGATTTTCTGGCCTTCGGTGTTATAGTATGAGTTGTAAGGTTTCAATCCTGAGGGCAGATAGTCGGTTATTTCATATACTCCATCAAAGGCAGCATCGCTCATATTCCACTCGAGTCTTATTTTAATTACGTCGCCCTGTTTTAATGTATTTGAGGACAGTGGGATTCCATTGGAGAACAAATATGTTCTCTTAATTGAAAGGTCATTATCTACAATATTTGTTTCCAAGATATCTTCCTTGAATATGGATACTGCAGATACAGCACCTTCAACGCTTGAAATCTTTAAATTGGCAAGCTGTGAAGGTAAAAGGGAAAGACAATAGGATGAACCGTTTTCAAAGTTTACTGTCTTGGTTTCTCCATTTAGAGAGTATGTAACTTTTCCAGGTTCGGAATCCTTGTTTTCTATTTGTGTTGAGATGAACAAGAGTTTTTCTGTATTTAGCAGGATGTCTTTTGCGTAGTTATTTACACAATACTCATACAAACCTTCACTCTCGGACTTTTCAAGTCTTGCTGCGAGATATGCGCAGAGTGAAGTAACTTCAAGAGTATCATCCTTATCATTACCGGTATTTATCCTGTAGTAAGGTTTGAATTCCTCAACCAACGGATAAATTCTGTCGTTGTAAATCTGTTCTGCTGTTGAAATATCACCAAGCTCACAGTAAGCGAGTGAAATGTATGCAAGATCCTTAACAGTCAGATTATCGGTAAGCGCTACTTTTTCAAGTGAAAGAAGTACAGGTTCCTTAAGTACAGCAAGTCCGTAAAGTGCTTTTGCCTTGTCTCCGGCAGAGGAACTGTTTTCAAGTATTTTGTAATAGTAATTTTTGAGCGACTCTGTATTTATCATACTTTTTGCCAATGCAGTAAGTTTTGCAGTAAGTTCAAGGTCACTCTCGGAATATGGTAGTAAGGACAAACCTCCGTCGGTTTTCTGATATTCGCTCAGTGAAGGTTTTTGCAATTGAGTACTGTAGATATAATCCGGGAAGTATTTTGAGAGCAGGCCGGATGCCGTATAGTTGGATATAATCTGGTCAATTCTGTTGCCGTAGGAGTATCTTAAGCTGATAAGATCCCATAAAAACATACCTTTACTTTTATCCTGGAAGACTACTTGTGTAAATCCTGTCTTTCCTCCAGCTATTGTCATATTCGGAACTACATCCTGGAATTCAGCCTTTTCAATCTGATAGTACGATTTTACTACGTTGAAAGTATGCTTTAGCGCATCGGAATATTCATTGGTGTACGCTTTTATAGTTATGTCCTGCTTACCTTCATTCAGCTTCCAGAGTGGAATGTTGATTCTTTCAAAGGCTTTGCCAGTGACAGTCAGCTTTGGACTTGATGGATCAGAACCTGTCACCTCAAATATAACATCGTCATTCTCCTCAAGTCCGTTTCCGTAGGCATTTACACCAAGAACCGGTTTGTCGCCCTCAAGGTAGGTTGTATTAAAGCTGTAGTTTATAAAGAATGGAAGTGTTACAATCATATTTACATTATCGCTTCCTGCGTGCAAGTCCTCAGAAATTGCACAGAGAGTTACACGCCATGAGGTTATGTTGTCAGGAAGTTTGAAGCTGGCATGCCCCTTGCCGTTTTCATCGGTTTCAACAGATATAAATTGAGCGGTATCCCGGAAGTCTTCTCTGACGGCTGAATCGGGTGAAGCGCCGCCATTAGACGAATTCGGTTCTGGAACAGCGTACTTAAGGTCATCATCATTGTAGTAATAATTCCTTGAAGTAGTATTCAAAGCATGGGATTTGCCCTCATAGTATACTCCATGGTTTACATTAATATATAAGGTGTCGAGAAGATTTACTTTCTGATCAAGCAACTTGAAGAAGGCTTCATCAACTACGCTTAAGTTTACCGTTGATTTTACAGGTTTTCCGTTTTTATCTTTAACATCAAGACTTATGGTAACCTGGTCTCCCGGCTTGTAGAAATTTTTATCTGTTTTAGCCTCTATTGTGAGGTTCTTCTCCTGTATATCGTACACTGCATTATATGATGCAGATACGTATGTTTTACCGTTAAATTGCACACCTGTTACTCTTGTGTTAGGAATTTCTTTCTCACTGAAATTAAAGGAATGGGAGGAAGAAGTTCCTGTAGTATAGTCGTATGTGCCATTTTGAGATTTATAGTAGAGGAATTTTCCATCGGCAAGAGGTTCCGAACCATAATTAAAGGTAAGATCAACCTTTTCGCCCAAGCCATATGAACTCTTGTTACCTTCAAGAGAATATCCTTTGTATTGGTATTTTGAATAATCGAACTGCTCTCCGCAGTATACAGTGAAAGTCATATTTCTTCTATTACTATCAACGCAGTTTAATTCGGCAGTATAATAACTATCAGGGATGTGTGGTGCATTAAATACATGTGATGCAAAACCGTCATTGGTAGTTGTCATTGAAAAGCTGCTTATAGCCTCTTTTTTCAATTCGTATTTGTAAGTTTTATGAGAAACCTTGTTTATGTAGTCATAGTAAGTACCGTTTTCAATTTTTAACCAGGTATTTTTATAAATTGTACCCTTTATATTTTTCCCATTCACAGGATTGCCAAGATAATCATTACTGCCTTTGGCGGTCCCGTTGTTAATACGGCTAAGATCTATTTTGTTAACCTGTGCGCTGATTGTTCCTATACCATCTTTAGTTTTACCGTTTGGCTGAACATTAATGTCATTAACAAACACACGCAAATAACTTGATGCACTGATCTGGCCGCTTTCTGGCAAAGTCGCGCGGGCGTAAAGGCTGGCCGATTGCTCTCCTTGTATGCCAGAACCTGCAGAAGGTGAGTAATTGACCTTCAGGTTTCCTTTAAGATCTGATTTTTTAGTTATATTGTAGATATCCCCATCTAAATTATATGAATCTACGGAATAGGTTAAATCCAGATTGGAAACACCGGTACCTTCGAAGAAGGAGGCTTTTATGTTAAAATTGGCTTCATCATCGACAAATATGGCGTTTTTGTCCTTTGATACTTCCAGTTTATATGAAGGTTTGATGTAGTTTTCTACTCTGAAGTAGTGATTGATAACAATTTCACTGCCTTTTTTCAGTGTCAGGTAGTAATAACCCTCCGGAAGGTCAGGCAACTTGACCGAACCTTCAAGGAACGATTTATTTACACTGATGTTTTGTTTTAATAAAGGAGGTGTATTGGAGTAGTAATTTCGATTTATCTCGAGGGATAAATAGTCAATATCCTCATCTTTATACCTGTTTTTAATATATCCCCAGATGCTTATTGTGTCATCAGGCTTATACATACCTCTGTCTGTAAGGAAATAACTCCAGTAGGAGTTTTTATTAGAGTAGGAATAGCTGCTGCAATCGAGAAGAGATGACCTACCTTCTTTGGTAGTGACAGTCATGTATTGATTGTATCTGTTATACCCGAAATATGTATTGCTGGTTTCAGAAGGAAGGTTAACAGTATCAAAGAAGGCAACTCCATCAGTTCCTGAATAATTTATTTTATTATATCCCTTAAAGCTTATACTTGCGCCCACAATAGGTTGTTGAGTTAAAAGATTGTTTAACCATACCAGAGTCTTGGTGTTACTTTCGGATAAATATATCCCTGTATTTGTTATCTGGAGGAAAGTTTGGAATCTTATGTCTTTATAATATCCATCCAGAATATAATATCCTTCAGGCAAGTTTTGAGGAACTATCAAATTAGCATCACCATATTTTGAAGTACTGTTTTCGTTGAGGATCTGTTCGAATTCAAGGACTTTCTGAAGCTTATCCACCGGTACAAAACTCTTACTGTA
This sequence comes from uncultured Acetivibrio sp., assembly GCA_964564015.1. Lineage (GTDB taxonomy): Bacteria > Bacillota > Clostridia > Acetivibrionales > Acetivibrionaceae > Acetivibrio. The sequence goes on along the minus strand of CAZLZR010000014.1, from coordinate 13,802 downwards.
GCTTCGTGCCCAGTAGGGTGTGACATTCTTTTCCTCTACAGCACTAAAGAAGGAATTAAAATCTTTGTAGGCATAAATACTGGATTTGACTTTAATTGTTGGAGGAGTAAATGAACCGCCATCGGTCTTGTAACTGGAATAAGAAATAACGACATCGGGTTTCTCTTCTGAACTGAAGTCATACAGATATCTACCTGCATAGAGAGTGGTAATAATCTCGCCTGGTGCAGGAGTTACACTTGCTTCTTTGCTTTTAGTTTCGAAGGAGAAAACATAATCCTGATCTATAGTTCTTTTTGTTCCAATAATACTAATACCCTTATGAATTGTAACCGTATAAACGGTATCATAGTCGAGTTTTTCCGGTACAAATACAGCTGTTTTCTTGTGGATTTCAAACTTTCCAGGTACGTAAGGTGTGATTTCAAAATGATCCTGAATGCTGCTAAAGTTTTCATGGCTGAAAGTTATTTCGATGCCTGAGTTAACAGGAACAGACAGCGATTTTTCAGCAGGAAGCGAACTTATGATTTTAAAGCTTGACTGTGTCTGAAATACCCAGGTAGTTTCGGCATCCATACTCATTCTGAAAGTATAAAGGCTGTTTTCCATCAGAGGCCTTACCAGGTTAATACTGAACATATTTGTATCCATTTCTTCAATCTTTGGAGATGGTTCTCCATCAATGGAAAAGGCATTACGTATTTCTTCCACCGAATAATTTTTCTGAGTTTCAAGAATAAATTCAGTGTCAACAGCAATACCTGTTGTGTCTGTGTCCTGAGCAACCAGACGGAAACCATTCTTGGGGTATGCAGATATACCTGCTGCAAAACCCGAGGTTGCAAATGTGGCCAATAATGTAATAATTACAATAAGAGCCGTGAGTTTCCTTAACATAAATTTTCCTCCCCTTTTTATTTTTATTAGGCTGTTAACAAGATGCAGCCCAAAATTAAGTTTCTACTCTTGATAACGGAAAAATTTGGTTTTATGACGAGGCCATAGTATGTAGATAGGAAAATATTTTTTCGTTATTCCCAAGTGTGAACTCAGATACAATTAGTAGACGTATCACAAAACGAAAAGTTCCATGTTTGGTAAGAATGTGCAAGAATACTTTGCAATGATTGAAGATTAACATATAATTCATTAATCAATAATCGATTAATATTTTCTGCATCAATTTTAATTTATCACATTATATATGTTTTTTCAATATATTGGGAAGTGATATTTTGTTTGATATGCACCCAATAAAGAAATTAGTTTGAAAATAAGTGAAAGGATGTATAAAATATATTTGTTACATTTTTTACACAGTATGTTTATACTTTGAAGAATACGAAACATGGAATTATGATATGAGGTATAGATTAAGAAATCAAAAGCGGTGGGGCATAACGCTCCGCCGCTTTCGCTTATGCCTAAGAAAGTGTATTTCTTTCCGGCATCAAAAAAGTCTACCCAATGGTGTAATCAATTCCATTCCCTGTGTTCAGTTCTTTTCCTGGCCACAATGAAGAGACCAAAACCAATCAAAAGTACGGATATAGCCATTTTAAAGGTAATAAATGTATTGAAAATATTTAACATATACATTGACAAAAATGATACCGCAACTGCTAAGAGTATAAAGACCGGAATGAGAAGAGCTTTTGGTCTTCCTGAAAAAAGATAGAGCTGAAATAAGCCTACCGCAACAGATAAAATATATATTGGCCAGGTACATCCGGCAAATTGCCAGTTTGTAATAACTTCAAAGAAAAATAATAAGCCAATAGTAGTTAGTATGCCTCCGGGTACTAAAAGCCCGGGTGCTTTTCTGTTTAAAAAGTAGCTTGCTTCAAAAGATAGGCCAATACCAAGTACAAGTATTGGTAAAAAAAGCATTGGTGAAAATAAAGTAAAGTTAAAAATATTTTCAGACAACAGCAACCCACCTAATATAATCATTAATAAACCCCATATATAGTTGCTTCTTCTCATCACAATTCCTCCGATACAATAAATTCTTGACTTGTTTTTTTGCATTTATGAAATTATACTCATTATAAACTATAATGTCTGATGAATATTTATAAAAATCAAAAATTCCTGTAATTATGGTGACCTGTAACAGAAATTAATTCTAGAGCAGACGGGTCACAAACAGAGGAAGTGCATTTTTAACATTTTGAACTACTAGAAATTAGTAATGTATAAAGCATTAGTAAATGCAAGATTTAGGGGAAATGGTCAAAGAGATAGGGGCGAGAAAGCTTACCATAATTTACAATAATTATATTTATTTTTGGTAATATTGGGGCTAATTTTCTTTAGAGATTTTTGATATAATTAAATTATTGTTTTAGAAGGGGAGAGGAAGTATATATGGGGGCGAGAATATTAGTAGTAGAAGACGAGAAGCCTATAAGAAGTTTTATAGTTACAAACCTTAAGAGAAATGAATTTGAGGTGATAGAAGCTGAGAAAGGGAATGACGCTTTAAGGTTGGTAAAGCTTGAAAAGCCGGATTTGGTACTCTTGGATATAGGACTTCCTGACGTTGACGGATTTCAGGTTTGTAAAGAAATATCATGCGGATACCCTTCCATATCTGTAATTATACTTACAGCATTAGGACAAGACCTTAATAAAGTCAGAGGTCTTGAGTTGGGTGCAGATGATTATATAATCAAGCCTTTCAATCCTTTGGAGCTTGTAGCAAGAATAAAAGCAATTCTACGGCGCGCCAACAAGCAGAATCAGAAAAATACGATCAGGTCGGGCCCTTTTGTAGTGGATCTTGAATCCCAAAGTATATATAAGAATGATGTGCTTTTAGAATTTACTCCTAGAGAATTCTGTTTAATGAAGGTATTCATAAATAATATTAACAAAGCGTTTACCCGGGATGAAATTTTAAATATCGTTTGGGGAGAGGATTTTGTTGGTGATCCAAAGACTGTAGATGTTCATATAAGACGCCTTAGGGAAAAAATTGAGGACGATCCCTCCAATCCAAAGTATATAGAAACCCTATGGGGACGCGGCTACCTTTGGAGAAAGGGTGACTAGAGTTTGAAAAGTATTAGGAGTAGACTGGTAGGAAGCTATCTTTTAATTATACTGCTGACAGTTACCATTTTCAGCGTGGCTCTTGTATTTATTATAAGGCAGAATTACTATGGAAATGCAGAAGAGATTCTAGAGAGAGAAGCCCAGTCAGCAGCAAATTCATATGACCGTTATCCTGCCAACAGTTTGCAGAAGAATGCAAAGATACTGTTGGAAAACACTATTAGGGACGTAGATGCTCAGGTTCAGGTTATTAACAGTGAAGGTATAGTTCTGGCTGATTCTGAATTAGATGAACTTGTTGGGCAAAAGCTAAACCTTCCTGATGTTGAGAATTCATTAAAAGATAAAACCATGTCTAAATGGATAGGTAAGGTATCCTCAACAGATGAACCGATAATTTCTGTCTCATATCCATTAAAGTCAGGCAATGAAGTGATTGGAGTTTTAAGGTTGGTTTCAACCCTTTCCAGGGTTAACAATGAAATATTCAAAATTGTTTTATTTTTCGCAGTAATAAGTTTTGTAGTTTTGTCGATTGTATTGGTTTTGGGTTATTTCCTCTCCAGCACAATAACTGGGCCGGTTAAGGAGATAACTGTTGCTGCTGAAAAAATGGCACGTGGGGAGTTGGATGTTCGTGTACCCAAGAGATATGATGATGAAGTTGGTAAGCTGGCAGTTACCCTTAATTATATGGCGAAGGAAATAGCAGACCACCAGAAAACCAAGGACGATTTAATTGCATCTATTTCCCATGAATTGCGTACGCCGCTTACTTCAATAAAGGGATGGGCTGCAACCCTGAACTCAGGCAGTTTTACTGACATAAATGAGATTAGGGAAGGACTTGGTATAATTGAAAACGAAACAGACAGGCTTGCGTTTTTGGCAAATGAACTGCTGGATTATACTAAGCTCTCAACAAAGAATGTTTCTATAGGTTTGGATATAGTTGATGTTGGAGAATTTTTATGTGAAATAAGGAACCAGATGAATCCGAGAGCACAAAGACACAGTATTGATCTCAAATTAGAGCTTGAAGATGATTTGGCTTTTATAAAGGCTGACAGAAACAGGCTGAAGCAAGTAATGATAAATATCCTTGATAATTCACTTAAATATACACAGGAAGGCGGATTTATAAAAATATCAAGCCAATCCCAAAGGGATGAAATTCTTATAAGTATTGAAGATTCAGGAATTGGAATACCTGAAGAGGATTTGCCAAGGATAAAAGAAAAGTACTATAAAGTGAGTACTTCTTTTTCAGGCAATGGATTAGGACTTTCTATTTGTGATGAAATCATAAGTCTGCATAATGGAAGGCTTGAAATCAGCAGTATATACGGAGAAGGCACGAGAGTTGATATATATCTGCCTATTACCCAGCGCAGTAATTTATAGAAATATATTTTTGTACATTACTGTACCGGCATTTTAAAACAGAAATGATTTTTAAACATTTTGTAACCACTTATATTATGGAGTGTTGTAGAATTGATATTAGAATAGATTAGAATTCTATCTGGAACGGAGAATTCATATGAAAATTAAGGGCTTTGCAATAATATTAAATTTATTTATTTTATCTGTGATAACAGGATGTAATTTATTACCTGAAGCAAGCAGTTTGATAAGTGCCCCGAATTATCCAAAGGCTGCGGAAGACAATTCGGATATTAAGCTGGTCGCAAAAAGCTTTTTACCTAATGGTGCAAGGTTTTTATATCCTGTTAACCCCAAGGGAGTCGATGCAGTACAATTGGTTGATATCGATGGAGACGGGCAGGATGAGATTTTTGTTTCATATAAAGATAATAGTGCCGGCAGTGGTTGGGGTGCCATTTTATTAAAAAAAAGCAATGGTGAGTGGCATGAAATATGGAACGACGAATATATGGTTAATATTATTGGCTTGGATTGGGCACATTTTATAGATATCACAGGTGATAAGATACCAGAACTTTTGCTTGGATGGAATATGGGATTTGAGGTTGGGTATAACCTTGATATTACTTCGTTCAAGGGTACTCCCAAAAAGGTTTTCAGCATTAACTATAATGAAATGGATATTACCAATATTTCGGGGAATGAAAATGAAAAAAAACCTGAAATTATTTTAACAAGGAAAGAACCTGACCAAAGGGAAATTAATGTTCCGCCTTTGGTTTTGAGATGGGATGAAGATAGCCTCGTTCCGGCAGAAGATGCCTATTATGTATATTTTAAAGATATGATTAATGCTTTAGAGGAAAGTAATCGTCTGTATGATAGGACTTTTCTTAATTGGTACAATTTATCGGAAATGCAGGTGAAGTCTAAAAAATCTCTGGATGCTATTAAATCTGCTGATAGAGCATTAAGTATTATACCGCCCCATTATGAAAAGTATAGGATAAAGCTGGAAATCTATAAGGCGGAGGCTTTGATTCAGGTAGGAAAGTTCAGCGAAGGAATGAATATTTTGAACAATATCATTTACAGGAATGATACAAGTCAAATAGGATGTACACAAGACGAACTTGCAGCGGTATATCTTAATCTTGGACGTGCTTATATGGGGCTTAAGGATTATAAGACTGCAAAATCAAAATACAGCCAGTCATATGACATTATAAAGTTTGCTTATGGTGAAGGGACGGAGCTATTTAAACTCAATTCCTTTACTGTAAAAAAGGAAATAGCTCAATTGAATGCTTTGACCCAAATAATAAATTATAATTAATTAATCAATAGAACTAGTGCATTTTAAATTCTTATCTGTTAGTATTAGTGTTGGAGGTTTGAAAATGTACTTCCCCAGTTTGGGGTATGAATTCTATATTATTAAGATTGTATAGATGACCATTGATTTTCTTACATATCCGACAATTTTTGCAGGTAATTGGGAGTTGGTAATATGGAAAAGGAAGGCTTGTGTAAGGTTAATTCCAGAAATAGCTTGCCAGATAGGTTGGCTGATAAGGTTCTCATAGTTTTTGTCGCAATTTCGTTAATTCCAATCTTTACGCTTTTTAATGCAACTTTTCAATTTTTTATTAGTGACAATTTCAAAGTTCCCGAGTTTTTCAGACAGTCAGGTTTTATGAATTACCTGAAAAACAGTATATTTTTATCCTCTATGAGTATTTTCCTTGGGCTTGCCTTAGCTTTACCGGCTGCGTATGCCTTGTCCAGATACAAATTTACCGGGTTTAATATGTTCAGTATTTTAGTGGTATTTCCTCTTCTTATACCTACAATAGCCTATTTCCTCCCTTTTGCTGTTACAATAAAGAGAATACAGGATGTCATAGGGATTAAGTTTTATAACTCCTATAATGGTTATTTTATTCTTGCAATAATGTATGCGGTAATGTATCTCCCCTACGGTATCTGGATGTTGAGAGGGTTTATTGTTGCAATACCTGTGGAAATAGAAGAAGCTGCACGGGTAGATGGTTGTTCAACTCTTGGTATAATGGTAAGAATACTCATGCCACTAATGGGTTCAGGAATTGTTGTGACAGCAATGCTCCTTTTGATGCTTGCCTGGGATGAAAGGATGTTGGTTGATGTATTGATGACCACAGATAATATGAGAACGGTTTCGTTGTGGCCCAGTTTTGATTATAGCCGATTGGCAACATCTCCGCTAACGAGTGTTCCAATTATTTTAATTTTTCTTGCTGTTCAGAAGAATTTTATGAAAGGTTTAACTGGAGGAGCACTAAAGGAGTGACGATATACTGTTCTAATTAAGAACAGAATTATGATTCTTGAAATTACATTGATTGGGGTACATAATAGGAGTATTGGCACAAATAGAAAAGTGCAGGTAAAGTGCACGAGAGAGGTGCGATTGTGAAATTCAATTTTAAGATTAAAAAAACTGAAAAACAATATAAAAGAAAAACAAATCCCTATTTATTATTGCTTCCTGCTTTTTTGATTATCCTGATTTTTCAGATATTACCTCTATTACAGGCAATATATGTTTCCTTCCTTGACTTAAAGCTTGCTACATGGAATGGCTTTTTTACGAAGTTTACGGCACCGTTTATGGGGTTGAAAAACTATATATTTGTAGCTACCGGATCAAATGGAGCGATGGCTGAAGCCTTTACAAAAAGTGTCTGGAATACTTTTTTGTATGTGGCTATTGTAAGTGTTCTTTGTCTTGCCATAGGATTGGTGCTTGCGACTGCTTTGAACAGGAAATTTAAACTAAGCAATGTGACAAGGATGTTATTATTCCTTCCTTTTGTTATACCAAGTTTTCTACTGGAATCCGCATGGGACACATATTTCAATGTGGACTATGGGTTTTTAAATAAGATATTATATGAGTGGTTGCACCTTGTTCCGTATAGAATTGACTGGTTTTCAGAGGATAGAGTGCTTTGGGTAATGATAATAGTTACTATTTGGCATTATTTACCACTGTGGACGATTTTTCTTTTATCGGGTATTCAGAACATAAACAATGAGTGCTATGAAGCAGCTGGAATTGATGGCGCGGGGCCCTTAAGAAAGTTTTATTATATAACTCTCCCTTTGTTGAGACCAGTTATTGCAATACTTATTTTCCTTGGACTTATTCTTAATGTTTATTATTCTTATAGAATTTTTGAATGGGATGCAATCTCCTTCTATATGTACAAGCAATATTTCCTTAACTGGTTTTATGGAGCAGGTACAGCAGGCACGATTATGATTATGATAGTGGTGATTTTGGCTGTATTGTTATGGTATAAGATTTTCAAAGAGGACATAAGTGCTAATGATGCTGAGTTTGTGAGGAAAAATTCCAGGTTGTCTTTTATAGGTGATTTCATGGTAACAGTTTTGAAACCTGTGGGGGCATGTTATCTTAGACTTGATATTGGTAAGAAACTACGGAGGTTATATGGTGAAATGCGTAACATATTACTGAAAGTTCGGAACAGTAAGCTTTTTTGGTTTGGTTTGTGGACTCTTACTATTTTATGCGGGTTCAAATATCTTATAACCGGTATTGGTCATGAAACCCTCTGGTTCGATGAATCATATTCGGCTGCGGTATCAAAATTCACTATTCCGGAAATATGGAATATTACCATTGAAGATAGCCACCCGCCCCTCTACTTTATATTTCTTAGGCTGGTTACGCTTGTTTTTGGAAGATCTGAAGCTTCCTTAAGATTGCTGTCGGTGGTTGGAATAGTACTGCTTGCATCCCTTGGAGCAGGTCCTGTAAGGAGGGCATTTGGCAAATTAACCGGTTGGATTTATGGAGTTATGGTGCTTGTATTGCCAATGAGTCTTTCGATGGGACAGGAGGCAAGAATGTATACACTGGCCGCTTTCTTTGTGACCGGTGCAGCAGTCTATGGTTATCTATGTACCGAAAAGGGTAAAATATTTGACTTTGTAATGCTTGGAGTATTTAGTGTTGGAGCTGCCTATACACATTATTTTTCCCTCTTGGCAGTAACTATAGCCAACGTATTGTTGTTTTTGTATCTTATAATTAAATTTGATAAAAAGAAACTTTTGAGGTACGTTATTATGGCGGTTATGGCTGTTGGCTGTTACCTGCCATGGATTATGGCTTTGGTAGGACAGATTTCTAAGGTCTCAAAAGATTTTTGGATACCAGAGGTAACAAGGAGTGTAGTTTGGCAGGCATTGATATATCCCTTTAAAGCAAAGTTTGCTTCGGGCTTTGATGGTATTTTGCCTTCATTCGTTCTAACTGTTGGTTTTGCCTTCTGGGGAGTAAAAAAAGCATATAAAGAACGTAGTAGTGAAGGAATTTTATCGGTCTATGCAATTTTGATTTATATTATAACTCTTGCTGTTGCGGTAAAAGCATCTTCAGCCATAAGACCGATTTTTGTTGACAGGTATATTTTCCCAGTGGTAGGATTGTTTATGTTGGCGGCAGCATATGGAATATCTAGAATCAAGTATAAAGATATTTCGGTAATGTTAGTTGTGTTGCTTCTTCTGTTTTCGCTGGATCCCATAAGGCAGATAAATACATACAGGTACAACGGACCAATGATTGAGCTCGGGAACTATCTTGATGATTTGATTACTTCGGAGGACGTTTTCATTCACAGCGATGAGCATACCTTTGGAACTTTTTCGTACTATTTTCCGGACAACAAGCAATACCTTTATCTCAGACCAGGATTTAAAGGTTATAGTTCCTATTCTGCGTTTTCCGATAATGGTGAGGTTGGTTCCGACATAGAAAGCTTTATTACTGGAAAGAAAAATGTCTGGGTGGTCGAAAGACAAAATTCAGACACTTCAGTTCAAAGATGGCTTCTTTTAAATGGTAAACCGAAATGGACAGACGGACCGAAGTTCTTTAACGCTGATTATTCCTGGTATGGTGTTATACTCAGGAAGGTAGAGTGGGAGAAGGAGTAGTTGGTTATACATGAAATAAGGGAATATATTAGATATCATTATCTGTTATAATGATAATAAAGTTTAAGGTATAGATATGGAAAAGGTGAAGGAATAGATGATTGTAAATGAGTTTAAAGGGAAATTTAATATAAAGCTAAATCAACAACAAATGCAGGCCGTTAAGCACATTAATGGGCCTGCTCTTGTTTTGGCAGGGCCTGGTAGTGGTAAAACAACTGTGATCACGGCACGAATTGCTTACCTTGTATCTGAATATAATGTAAAACCTGAGAGTATTCTAACTCTTACATTTAATAAAGCCGCCAGAGCAGAAATGGAGTATAGGTATAAGAAAAATTATGGAACTGAAACTGAAGGAAGAATACATTTCGCAACATTACACAGTTTTTGCAGGCGGGTTGTGAGAGATTATGAGGATAGACAGGGTAAACGATTTAAAATGATAGAGGGCGAAGAAAAAGCTGAAGAAAACAAGAGAAAAATTATCAGGCAGCTTTATCAGCAAATTAACAATTCTAAAATTAATGATGATGAATTGGAAAATTTAATCGGTGAAATTGGATTTGTAAAAAACAAAATGATAAAAGATTTTGAAAAATTGAAATTTGGAACAAAAAATTTTCCGCTTGTTTTTAAAGCATATGAAGATTATAAGAGATTAAATCTGTATATCGATTTTGATGACATGCTTACCTACGCTTATAGTATACTGATAAAATGCCCGGATATACTGGATTATTACAGGAAAAGGTATTCCTTTATACAGGTGGATGAAGGGCAGGATCTCTCAAAGATACAGTTTGAGATATTGAAATTGATCATAAATCCTCAAAGCTGTAATATATTTATTGTTGCCGATGATGACCAATCTATTTACGGATTTAGAGGTGCTGAACCTCAGTATATCCTGAATATTAAAAATCAGTTCAAAGACTGCGCTGTGTATTTGCTTGAAAATAATTACCGCTCGACAAAGAATATTGTTGAGATAAGTAGCAATTTCATAAAGGAAAACAATTGGCGGTTTGATAAAAATCATAGAACAGATAATTTAGAGAAGTTTGATCCTTTCATAGTTCAGGTGGAGGATGGACATATGCAGTTGAAATACCTGATTGAAAAACTCAAATTGCATGGAGAAGAAGGGAAAAGTGTTGCAGTATTATATCGGAACAATCTATCTTCTATTGTAATAGCAGATAAACTGAACCGAAAAGGGATTTCCTTCAGGATAAAACAGAATAAGCTATCCTATTTTACTCATTGGGTGGTATTGGATGTCCTTGCATTTTTGAAGTTTGCACTAAACCCTCTCGATGAGGATGCCTTTTCACGGATATACTACAAAATGAATCGATACATCTCAAAGGCCATGCTGGAATATGCGCAAAATGGTAATAAAGATGAACATATTATTGAGAGGATTTTAAAGAATGATGAATTAAAACCTTTCCAACAAAATAAGTTGGCAGAACTGAAATTTGAGTTTGCAAAGCTGACAAAAAAGAATCCCTCAATCGCATTGAATTATATTGAGATAGGTTTTAACTATTTTGATTATGTAAAGGAATATTGTGAAAATACTGGACTAGCTTTTGAATATTTATACAAGTTGTTTGGGATTTTAGAGACAATAGCCGAAGGGTGTACGACAATTCCGCAGTTTCTAGAACGCATGGAAGAACTTCAAACATTATTTGAGACGCCTAGAGAAGTGGATTATAAGAAGGCGGTTACGTTAACAACAATTCATTCATCAAAAGGGCTTGAATATGATGTGGTATTCTTAATTGATTTGACAGAGGAAGAGATTCCGGGTTCGAATGCTGTTGAACAGGCTAAAAAGAACGATGATTATTTGGATTTAGAGGAAGAACGAAGGCTATTCTATGTTGGTATGACCAGGGCAAGGGAATATCTTTACCTTATAAGCCCGGGATTAAAATCGTACAGATCGACCTTTGTCAAGGAAGTTGAACAGGTTATGAGAAATGATAAAATCAAAGAAATAAGAGAAGGAATGATCATACATCATAAACACTTTGGTGAGGGGATAATTGTTGCGGTACTTGAGCAAAAGACGAAACAGGTTCTTCTTGAAATTGATTTTAAGGGGGTAAGAAGGAAGCTGGATTTTGGTATGTGTATTGATAATGGACTTATAGTTTTCTAATAATTCATAATTCCAGTGCTCAAAAAAATATTTTTTTGTTTTTATTAATTGAATTATGGGCATAAATTACCAAGACTCTAAAGTATAAAAGGAGGCTGGCTATATGCCGGAAAATAGTTTAGAAGAAGTGCATTAGTATATAAAGTGATAGTGGTAAAAATTATATATATATGTTAAAATATATTAAAAAAACAAAAACTCATTTCCTTATAAGTTTACATTTAAATCCACTATAAAAATAATAGCATAAATACTTATATCCGGGTAATGAGATTATATAGATATTTTTATTTAAAGGGGATAATAATTGTGACAAGAAAATACTTATCTATCTTTTTGACTCTGATTATAGTAGTCAATGTAATTTCTGCTAACCTTATATTAACTGCACAAGCCAGCGATTACATTGGAACTTATGATCAAAGTACGAATTTTGGTATTGCAAACGATTTCAACCTTTTTATTCTTGGTGACCACAAACAAAATAATGTTGATTCTGAAGGAAGAGTAGCCGTTGCCGGTAATGCGACTTACTCCAACTATGCAGTTGGGAGCAGGCTTACCATGTCAACAACACGTGCTGATTTAATAATTGGTGGAGATGTGAATATTACCAGTGCTCAGAATCATAGTGGGAATACTGTTATCTCCACATCAAGTAATGTTATTAATTACGGGATGTCTCATTCAAATGGAGTATCTAATCCAATCAGGGAGGATATTATTAATTTTAATGAAGCAAGAGCTTTTATGCTAAATGCTTCAAAAACATGGGCAGAATATCCTGTTAATGGTACTTCAAAGATTACCTATGGACAACTGGTTTTAGAAGGGACAAGTCCTACTTTAAATGTTTTTTCGTTTAATGGAAATAATATTGAGGGAAGCGGATTATCTCTCGAGAATATAAATCAGATAAATATAGTAGTGCCTGATGGATCCACAACATTAATAAATGTTGGCGGTGACAACATCGGCTTTGGAAATTATTCGATATTCTTTAGAGGTGCAGTTGCCACTACTGCAAATGGACAATATTTTTTATGGAACTTTTATGAAGCTACTTCATTGTGGAATAATAACATAACAATTAAAGGTTCTGTATTAGCTCCAACAGCAAATTGGGTTTCTAAAGGATATGGTAATGTAGAAGGCAACTTTATTGCAAATTCATTAATTGATGGTCCTGGAGGTGGACATCTTGAAGCCCACAATTCATTGTTTAAAGGTAAACTTCCACCATTATTTGCTAATAATCCTCCTGCAGTACCTGATTATAATGTAACCACAACGGAAGATACCGCAGTATCAGGAAAGGTAATAGGAACAGACGCAGACGGTGATACACTTACATATGAAAAAAAGACTGATCCAACAAATGGAACAGTGGTAGTAAATTCGGATGGAACATGGACGTATACACCGAAGGCAGATTACAATGGCATAGATAGCTTTACAGTAGAAGTAAATGATGGAAAAGGTGGAACAGCAACAAGTACAGTAACAATAACCGTGACACCGGTTAATGATGCGCCAACAGTACCTGACTATAATGTAACCACACCGGAAGATACACCAGTATCAGGCAAGGTAATAGGAACAGATGTAGACGGTGACACACTGACATATGAAAAAAAGACTGATCCAACAAACGGAGCAGTAATAGTAAATTTAGACGGAACATGGACATATACACCAAATACAGATTACACCGGAATAGATAGCTTCAAAGTAGAAGTAAATGATGGAAACGGTGGAACAGCAATAAGCACAATAACAATAACAGTAACGCCAGCCAACGATGCCCCAACAGTACCTGACTACGATGTAACAACACCGGAAGACACACCGGTATCAGGTAAGGTAGTAGGAGCAGACTTAGATGGTGACGCACTTACATATGAAAAGGATACTGACCCAACAAACGGAACAGTAGTAGTAAATCAGGATGGAACATGGACGTACACACCGAACCCAGACTACAATGGGACAGACAGTTTCAAAGTAGAAGTAAGTGATGGAAATGGTGGAACAGCAATAAGTACAGTAACAATAACTGTGACACCAGTAAACGATGCTCCGACAGTACCTGATTACAATGTAACCACGCCGGAAGATACACCAGTATCAGGAAAGGTAGTAGGAACAGACATAGATGGCG
>CAZLZR010000013.1:0-89069 GCA_964564015.1 uncultured Acetivibrio sp. | reverse complement strand
TTAATTATAAAATTGCTACTAAAGTTTTATGGTGCGAACTTCTAAAGACGGGATTTTTATTATAAAAAAATAAAATTTAGTGTTGACAATAATGAGATTAGCTCTTATAATAAATAAGTGTTCGGAAGACACATGCGCTATTAGCTCAGTTGGTAGAGCAACTGACTCTTAATCAGTGGGCCCTGGGTTCGAGTCCCCGATGGCGCACCAACAAAAACCGATGGGATTACATGATTCCATCGGTTTTTTATTTATCCAAAAGATATCCTTATCTTCCATCCTATTTCAAGCCACATATCACGATCAAACTCTCAGCGCAAAAAGCAATTTTTTCCAATCATTCCCATGAATTTAATTTTTATTTCGGTTCATAATAATAGCGTAGGGTTCATGATGGTCGAGCCAAGATTATTATAAGGTCAGCGTCGGCTTTATAATAGTCGGCCAAAGGTTAATATCAGGTTTCGCATGTTAGTTTGCGCTAAGGCTTGTTATTTGCCGGAGGGAAGAGTATTATGTGTTCTGAAAGGCTATATTGTAGTAGCATAGGTTATTGCAGTATGGTCGAAAGGGGTATATGATATTCGAGCTAAGATTATCTGGGGTTTCGCAGGCATTATTTTTACTGACATTAGCCTACCTGCTGTTGTGGTAGTCCCTGTGAAGTATTTATAACGCTGGAGATTTGTTGCAGTCGAAAGATTGTAGCAGGTTTCTAAGAGATTCCTGATAGTCGAGCAAAGGTTGATATTGGTCTTGTAAAGTTTTATGGCTGTCGAGAGATTGTCATAAGATTGTCAGAGATTTTTATCAGCCGGAGTTAAGATCATTATGAGCTCTATATTTATACTTTGCTTAATACTTTTAGTGCTACATCCGGAACATTGGTAATGATTCCCCCAACACCTATAACTGCCAATTTTTTAATTGAATCCGGATTGTCAACCGTATAAGTATTAATTTTTATATTATTTTCATTTGCAGAATTCATTAAATCTAATGACACATTCTGATACCATGGGTGAATTGCATTTACCCTTATAATCCTGGCGTAGGTTACGGAATTTCTTGAAGACGTGGCATATAAAATACCTGTCTTTATATCTTTATTGATAATTTTCATCATTATCAGGCTATAAGTACTAAATGATGACACAATGGTATTGTTCTGCCTATCAAATTTTGCTATAAGCTCTGCAACTTTTTTCTCGATTTTAGTAAATTGAAACCATTCCCTTTTAATCTCAACATTGATCAAGCCCTTCCAATCTTTTAAGTAGTCAAAAACCTCTTCCAATGTGCAAATTGTCTCATCTTTGAATTCATCGGAAAACCAGCTTCCAAAGTCCAATGACTTAAGCTGCTTTAAGGTTAAGCTCCTTACCCTGCCATTCCCGTTGCTGGTTCTGTTGACCCGGGTGTCATGGATAACAACTACGTGACCATCCTTTGAAAGCTGTACGTCAAGTTCAATTCCATCAGCACCCATTTGAACCGCCTTTTTAAATGCACTCAAGGTGTTTTCCGGTGCATATGCCGATGCTCCTCTGTGAGCTATAATTAATGGCTTATTCATCATTTTACCCCTCACACTTTATTCTCTGCATCTAAGAAAATCAATACCTTATTCACTGATTTATATACCAACATAATATTCATACAACACAAATAAGTGCTAAAAATAGGCAGCAAACAACTTGGCTAGCCCTAAGAAAAAGGTGAATCCAAGGACGTCGGTAACAGTTGTAACAAAAACAGACGAAGCCAGAGCAGGATCTACGCCTATCTTCTTTAAGGCTATCGGAACAAAATATCCGGCAAAAGCTGCAACAATCATATTAAGAAGCATTGCAGTACCTAAAACCAACCCAAAAACTATGCTCGTTTCACTGATAAACCCAAGAAAAGCTGCGGCAAGACCAATAGCTACTCCTGTGATAATTCCAACACCAAGCTCCTTAAAGAAGACCTTCTTTGCGTTTTCGTAAGTAAGCTCACCTAAAGCAATTGAACGTACAATAATAGTCAGGGTTTGTGTACCTGTATTTCCGCCCATTCCTGCAACTATAGGCATAAACGATGCAAGAGCTACAATTTGCTGAATTGTGCCTTCAAACAAGCTCACTGTAATTGAAGCGAGAAGTGCAGTAAAAAGATTTACAAAAAGCCATGGCAAACGCCTTTTGACCGAATCTGCTATATCGCCCTGAATCTTTTCACCTTCGCTTATACCCGCCAATCTGTATATATCCTCTGTATCCTCATCCCTTACAATTTTGATTATATCGTCAACTGTAATTATCCCAATCATTTTTTCAGTTTCATCAACAACAGGAATTGTAAGAAACCCATACTTTTCAAATATATGTCCTACTTCTTCCTGATCCTTGTCAACAGTAACACTTATTACATTTTCATTAACTATCTGGGAAACAACCACATCAAAATTGCTTATTACTATGTCTCTCAATGAAACAACACCCTTAAGCTTACCATCCTCATCCAGAACGTACACATAATAAGCAGTCTCCGCTTGAGGAGCTTTTTCCTGCAAATATTTCAAGGTCTCGCCTATTGTCATATTTTCTTTTATTGCGATAAACTCGGTTGCCATTATACCGCCGGCTGTATGGGGATCGTAGCTTAATAGCTGCTTGACCATTCTGGCTTCATCGTCGTCAATTCTTACAAGCAGTTCGTCAGCCTCCTCAGGTGTAACCGTTCCGAGCAAGTCAACAAGCTCATCTGAAGACATCTCACTTATTACCTTTGCCTTTAGCGGATCAGGAAACTGCTCAAGAAGTTCTGCCTTTTCATCATCTTGAGCCTGGTCAATAATTGATGCCAGCATATTCTCGGGCAGCTTTCCAAATAGCAGTGCCCTGTCATCATCATACTGCCTTATGGCATCAAGAAGATCTTCCGGGTGAACATCCTCCAAAATCTCGGATATTTCTTCTTTGCTGAAATTTATCAATATATCAATCAATTCTTTTCCCTTAATTTCATTGGCCATACCTAAACCTCCATAAATAATGGAACATAAAATCATTTCTCTATTATACTATTCTTATCGAATATCTTTTTCCATAACATAAAAAATATTTTATCACTGTTATTCAACTAAAAATAGGTATCTGAATTTTTTAATTGAAAGAATGACATAATAATTATTTAATATAATATACTCAAAACACTTGAAATAAAAGCCTAAAATAAATATACTGTAGTAGGAAAAACTTTATAAAACAAAGGAGGCCTCTCTTGTGCAAGAATTATTAAAAGGCATTACCAACTTTTCTTTAGGGAACTTAATAATGTTTGCTGTTGCCGGAATCCTGATTTATCTTGCAATATCTAAAGAATATGAACCAACGCTTCTTTTACCAATAGGCTTTGGTGCAATACTCGCAAACATCCCTTTCTCTGCTGCAATTGATGAAACTCACGGTGTATTGACTTTCCTTTATAATAACGGTATACACAATGATTTGTTCCCTGTACTTATTTTTATTGCCGTAGGTGCAATGATTGATTTTGGTCCATTGTTGCAAAATCCGTTCATGTTGTTTTTTGGCGCAGCCGCCCAGTTCGGAATATTTGCCACAATGATGATAGCTCTTCTATTAGGTTTTGATTTAGGAGCTGCAGCTTCAATAGGTATAATAGGTGCCGCCGATGGTCCGACCGCTATTTTTGTAGCCGGTAAATTTATAAAAGACAATCCTGCCCTCGTAGGAGCAATTACAGTTGCTGCATATTCATATATGTCCCTGGTTCCGATTATACAACCTCCGGTCATCAAGGCGCTCACTACAAAGAAAGAAAGACTTATAAGAATGGATTACAAACAGGTTAACGTTCCAAAAGTAGTAAAAATTATATTCCCTATAGCTATTACAATAATTGCAGGTATGGTTGCACCGGATAGTGTTTCACTTATTGGTCTTTTAATGTTTGGAAACCTGATAAGAGAATGTGGTGTTTTAGAGAGATTGTCACAAGCAGCACAAAATGAGCTGGCAAATCTTGTTACAATACTCCTTGGTGTAATAATAGGTTCCACTATGACAGCTGATAAGTTCTTAAGATGGGATACCTTAGCAATACTTGGCTTAGGTCTTTTTGCCTTTATTTTCGATACTGCCGGTGGAGTACTCTTTGCAAAATTCCTCAATTTGTTCTTAAAGAACAAGATTAATCCAATGGTCGGCGCTGCAGGAATATCTGCATTCCCCATGTCTGCAAGGGTAATTCAGAAGATGGCAACTAAAGAAGATCCAACCAACTTTATAATCATGCAGTCTATAAGTGCAAATGTATCCGGTCAGCTTGGCTCTGTTGTGGCAGGTGGAATGCTGCTGGCTTTGGTACCAACATTTTTTTAAATGAGGTGAAGTAATATGTATTGGGAAAATATAAATAACGGACTGACAATATCAGGTATCGGACTTGCAGGTGTCTTTACCGTACTGATTATCTTCTTTGCAATCACTAAACTGTTGATGTATGCTGCAAATAAGTTTTCTAAACCTGACAAAACAAACTTTTAAACAAGGTTTTGTATTTTAACCTTTAAAAAATTAATCAAAATAAAAAGGGATTGTGTAAAATGGCATTTAACCATAGATTAAAGTACAGATTACAAAAATCTGACTTCAAACACAGTGGTTAAGGAAATTTTATCTCAATCCCTTATTTATGCATTAGCCTAATAGTGCGTGTAACTTACTGGGTACATATTTTCTTCACGTATAATAAATACCCCCAAACTTACTTCTTTGATTGCAGCATGCGCTGCGATATGATATAGTTTGATTATTACTTTTTATTTGTATGAAAACAGGAAAAAGTCCATAGAATATCTAATACACAGAAAGAAGAGAGAATGATGAATTATATAATATACGACCTTGAACTAAACAGTAAACCTTTTAAGAGCAAGCTTCCAAATGAAATTATTGAAATAGGTGCTGTAAAGCTTGATAGCGATTTAAATGAAGTTGATACTTTTCAGGCTTTCATTAAACCACAGTATTTTAAGAAACTTTTTCCTGTTGTAAAAAGGAAAACCAAAATCACTCAGGATGATGTCAATAATGCCGGAAGTTTCAAGGATATTATCTCGGAATTCAGAAAGTGGATTGGAGACGATTTCATATTGATCAGCTGGGGACATGATGATATACACCATTTGCTCCTCAACTGCAAAAGCAACAAAATTACCACCAGTTGGCTCAAAAAAAATATTGATCTTCAAAAACAGGTATCATCAATTTATGAAGTACCCGCCGGCCAAAGGTATAGCCTTGAGAACGCCATTAACGTGCTTGAAATTGAAGTTGGTGAAAACTTGCACAGAGCTCTTGCAGATGCAAAGTATACCGCAAAAATATTTTCAAGAACCTTTGACAAGCTGGATTTAAGCATTTTCAGCTCAATAGAGGGTAAAAAAAAGCAAGGCATTAAATCAAAATAATCACCTGATTACCTTTATCAATAAAAGCCTTACTTTATTTACAACCTATCTTGTGACAGAACCCAGATCGAAGATAAGCTTGTCTTCCTTTATTTCGCATTTTGTGTTCAATTCTTTACACAAAGTCAATTCCCTGCCCAGAATATTCTTTGCACTTTCACCTTTTTGAGGTACAACCTGAGTTTTTTCAATAGTTCTGACCGGAATTCCTTCCATACTTACCAATTTATTATCAACAAATTCCATATTCATAATAAAAGCTTCCTGGTTTTCAGGATCATTCTGGTCAAATATAAAATTCCCCAAGCTATAAAAAATCGGTTTACCTTTATATATTTCTATTCCTTGAAATTGATGTGCATGATGGCCCAATATCACATCCACTCCATTATCCATAAGATTATGTGCAAATTCCACCTGACTGTCCCAAATCTCAAAACTCTCTTCAAAACCCCAGTGAAGAGAAACCATCAAAATATCTACTTCCTTACGCAATTCTTCAATTTCACTCTTTATTGTGTCATCAAACTTTAATGGTCTTTTTGCAACTCCCGCCTTGTTCTCACCTGCTATAAACATAAGCGGCGGATTGCCTTTATAAGTAACCTCCGCCATATCCGTATAGGAAAGAAGACCCACTTTAATACCGTTTTTTTCGATAATTGCAGGCTTCTTTGCTTCCTCAATATTTTTACCGGCTCCGCTGTAGGCCATTCCATGTTCCTTTAAAATCGCCTGGGTATCGTATAATCCCTCTTCGTAATAATCAAGTATATGGTTATTTGCAAGACTGAAAAGATTAAATCCTGCATACTCAAGTCCCTTGATA
The DNA here is from genome assembly GCA_964564015.1 of uncultured Acetivibrio sp. Lineage (GTDB taxonomy): Bacteria > Bacillota > Clostridia > Acetivibrionales > Acetivibrionaceae > Acetivibrio. The sequence goes on along the minus strand of CAZLZR010000013.1, from coordinate 82,761 downwards.
GCATCCACTTCATTCTTCAGTACGTATTTCCCACCCTGCTTGATACCTGTAAGGGAATGTGTCCTTGCAGTTATAGGTTCTTCAAGATTGGCAAATACAACATCTCCTTGTTTTAAGATTCCGGCCACTTCGGCAAAAGGATAAATATAATCTTTATTGTCCTTTTTTAGTCTGGACTCAACACCCCTTCCCAGTAAAATATCCCCTACTGCGACAATTTTAATACTTTTTGCTGCAGGTTGGCTTGAAGGTGTTATTTCAGGCTGAATAACAATACTACTCCCAATCGGATGTGGAGTATATACAGAGTTGCCTACATTAGCGCTTGGTATGTCATTTTCATTATCTACAGCAACAGTTTGTAAATCTTTATTGCTATTTAAAACGCACACTGCTCCAATCGTCCCCAATACCAAAAAAAAGACAAGAAAAAATATAAGTTTATTCCTCTTCATTTGTGCATTCCTCTTTCGTCAAGTAGTTTTCCTGAGAGCAATCTCAAACTATAACAGCGCCAAAACAAAAGAAGCATTTAAAAAATGCCACCTTATTAAATGGTTACTATAGATTTTGTTTAGCTTATATCCCATTTTAGCATAAAAAAGAGGAAAATCCTAGTTAATATTTTCTTACGGCAATACTACCTATCTCACTACTAATCCAAACTTTTGATGTCTTGTCCTTACCCCCAAACTCATTTGCCTCCAATTTTCCCACCGTATCAAAACCCACCTTTGAATCTGAAGGAGCACAAACTTCAATACATCCCCGTCTCGTACTGAAAATATATTCTCCCGTCTCGTCAAATTCAGCTTTTACGCTTATATTTCCATCAAGTATGCAAATACTGGAGCTACCGCTCATTTTGCCACCCGAAACCTTTACATCCCCACCATTACCGGTAATATTCAATATCCCGTCCAGCCTGTTAATTTCTATGTCTGCATTGTCGAGATCCGCATTCAAAACTCCCCGTATGTCGTCAAAAAACTTGATACTCCCATAATCAATCTTATGGTTCATACTCTCTATTTTTCTTGGGATGTATACCTTTAAATCAACGCTTGTTTCCAGTGATTTTTTTCGGCTTCCCGTATAATTAGTTTTTAAACTTACAGAATCATTATCATTATTTATATCTATATAAAAATCTTCCAGCTTTTCTAGAAGTATTTCCTTTTTATATGCTCCTCTAATCCTTCTGGTTATCTCAAATTTTATGGCATCCCTGTTCCAGACGTATACCTCTATGTTGCTTGAATCACATGATATATCCAAATTATCGGTTTGCTCAACCTCTATTAATTGCTCTGAATACGAGCGTACTTCAATCTTATGGTTAATCTCCGCCTGAGCAATGCTACAGCCGGAAAGTAAAAGTATCATAACTATCAGTATTGGTAATTTTGCTCTCATCTTCTCTCTCCTTTGTCATTATAACATGTGGTTATAGTATAGCATCAGCCTACCTCTAGCTTCAAATATTTCCCATTCAAAAGACACGGAATAACCAGAATCACCTTTGATAGTAACTAATATTAGCCATAGTCCATTAAATGCGCCTAAAGAAACAAATTTCCTTAACATAACAAAACATCTCAAAAGTCTGTTTTTAGACTTTTTGAGATGTTCTCTTTCAACTGTTTGCCACAGCAGTTATTAATCCATTAATAGCAGCAAATCAGCTCCTCAATCTTATCCACCGGTCATAGTAACTACCCTTGCAATAGTGTTATAATCGCTTCCTTTTCTTATTCTGAAATCACCTACTTGAATAGCTCCTTCAAGGTTCATTGAAACAAGGTGATTTACAAAACTATCTGCATCTTGAATAAGACCGGCCTCAAAAAGCCTTTTTGCCAAAATCTCTGACGTATATCCAGGCCGGATACTTATAACTACATCCTCTTTAGCAGCATTTTCTGCTGTTGGTAAAGGTGCCACTGTTGTTTGGGCTTCGGGCACTGCTTTCTGTCCATCCTTACCCGCAGCATTTTCAACTGTTTCACCTTTATCTTCCTGTTTATCTTCTTGTTTACCTTCTTGCTTACCTTCTTGCTTGCCTTCTTGCTTATCTTCTTGCTTATCTTCTTGCTTATCTTCTTGCTTATCTTCTTGCTTATCTTCACTGCTATTGGTTTGATTAGTGCTCTCAAGAATAAGATCTTCACTAAAAATCATACCGTAATGCTTAGCCATTTCAATTATTTCCTCTTTATCCATACTCTGATCATATCCCGTTGAATAGATTGTGCCGATAAAAGCAGTCAATACTATTCCAATCCCAATTCCAAGTATAATACTCTTCCCATTAAAATTTTGCATGATATCCTCCGATACTAGTTAACCGAATTTTTCCATAAAAATTTCATTAACTGCAAAAAAGCGCATATGCGCTTTTACGGAACCTTTTCTTTATTATTGGCTAACTCCAAGAATAAGCTGAATTTCACCCTTACCCATATTCAGCTTCCGAGCTATCTCTGTTTCATTAAGACCTTTTTTAGAAAGTGTTATAACTTCAATATACCTGCTGTTTATGGGTATAACCTTGTCTTTTTCTTTCATTTGCGGATTAATTTTTGAACTTTTTACAACAGGATTAAGAATCTCTTCCACACTCTCCTCAACCTGTTCGTTCTTTCTACTTAGATTTGTATCAACAGATCTATGGTTTATACTGGGGGCGTAACTGTTTCCTTTAACTTCATTCTGGAATTTCAGAGTTTCATAAAAACAGCCTGTCTCAATCTTCATTGTTTCTATAAGTCTGTCGGCCTGCTTAAAGCTTTCTTCCATTTCGCTGTTTTTTCCTGATATCTGAGTAACTACATAGTCGGAGAATTTATTAAGTTCTTCCACCATCATCTCTGCATCCCTTATTATTCTTACAAGCTCAGCCTTTTTTTCATCGATACGAAGCTCGGCATCGAAAGCTTTCTTTTTGTCAAAAGCAATCAAAACAAGGGATACTACTATCAGAATTATACCTATGAACATTATACTCATATAAAAGCCAACCATAAAAACACTCCTTAAGTTTATCCTTCGTAGGGTTAACAAGATTTAATCTACTAAAGCCTTATATCAATTGTGCTGGTTTGCTCTTCTTCTAATGAACTGTCGTTATTATAAGTTCTCTTCTTATTTCCCTTTTCCTTCTTTTCTTTTGAATTTTTATTTTGTTTTTCATTAATTTTTGACTTTTGGGTGTTATCCTGTGAGTGAACTAAACTTACACTATCCTGTGCTTTATTCTGATTCAGTTGAGTCTGCTGCTGCGAAACAACATCGTTTTTGTGCCGCTCATCGCTAATGATCTTAGAGACTTCATTAGTCTTTGGGATCTGTACCTGAAAATCAACTGGTTTGACAGACATAATCATCATCCTTTCAACAAAACAGCGGAACCACCATCCAGGTTGCATGGGCGAGCAGTGCAGCGTAGCGAAACGACCAGCCCCAGGTTGCACGGGCGAGCAGAACAGCATTGCGAAACGACCAACCAGGTTGCTACTTATCTAAGGGGCCAACTCTTACATCCACACCATCCCTGTAAAGAGTGCAATATTGCAAGTTTTCTTTTACATACATCGTGCATGTACCTATCGATACTCTGGTACCGGGATAAATGTAACCAGATGCCTTTACTTTCCCATGTGCATCCTCCTGAAGTTTTTGCTCAATTTCAATATTTTCCGCTTTTAGTTCATTTATTTTATTGGCAAAATAAATTTTTGTCCTAACACTCTTTGCCATCATTTCCTGCTTTTCCGGTGACATTTTGCCGGTCGCTTCCAATTTCTTTAAAATAGCAATAGCCTGGTCGGCTTTCTTTATATCTTCTTCAAGCATTATAATTTCTTCTCTTATTTTTTTATATCTCTCCTTGAGCGATGGATCCACACCGACTTCAACCTCTGTAACGGTTGCCATATATGAACCTATCACCTTAGCTGATACTTCCTTTCCTACCCTGGAAATTCCTCCAATAAGAAGTCCTTTATTGCCGGACAATTCCAGTTTGTTTCCACACTTAACATTACTATGCATTATAGCTTCAGACTTAATGTCTCCTTTAGCTTCAATGGTACTGTTCTCAATATATTTTGCAATTATGTCCCCGCCGCTTACAAGAACTCCTTTTCCCATTCCCTGCATTCCTCTTCTTAAAATTATATCTCCTCCGGCAATAATTACCGCTCCCTCAACCACGCCCCATATCTCTACAGAACCGCCTGCTTCAACCGTAAATCCTGAAAGTACATTACCCCTTATGGTAACATTTCCAATAAAGTTTACGTTTCCGGTTGAATTATCAACATCTGCAGGCACTTCATAGGTAGCAAATACATTTACTTTACCGTCAATATAATTAACCTGTCCGGCAATCGACGCAATCAGACTCTGCCCATCCTCCGATACTTCTACGTTTTTACCCTTTGGAATGCTTGCAGGTTTACCGTCAATGGCTGGTATTTCACTACCAAGCACAGTCTTTCCAGGCACTCCTGGAAGAGGAGGAACAAGTGAACATAACACTTTTCCCTGTTCAACACTTTCAATAATGTTCAAATCTCTGAAATCAACGCGTCCATCACCTAATATAGCCGGCTTATTGTCTTTATTTATGTCAAAATAGAATTGAATTTTACCGCTCTGACCGTTTACTGGCGGTGTTCCTTCAGCTATGTCTATTGCTACGTTATAAACAGGGTAAGTAGTTATATTTTCCAGGTTGGTGTTATTAATTCCATAGCATACACCATTTTTATTCAATGCATCCATAACATCCTGAATATTAACATTTCTTCCACCATCAGGCGGACTAATTTCAATAGATGCCTTCATCTTATCCGATGAAACCGATACATTTACAAGTGCATCAATCATAACTTCATCTTGGGGTTCGGCAATAAGCGTTGGTACTTTATCAGCTTTAAAACAAGCTTGTTCTATCGCCTCTATCATAAAGTTCCTTACTTTTTTCCTAGTCAACCTATCAATAACCTCTTTGACCTCAACCTTTTTTCCTTTTCCTACAGGAGGAATTACAATCAGATATACACCATTTTCCCTGTATTCCAATTCATAAAAACCTTCATTCAGCTTACTGCCGGATGAATTGCCCATTGCACCCAACATGTATAGTTCCCCCCTTTTCTTAGGTTTGGGTATGACTAAAACATAAATTCATACTCTGGTTAACAAAAAACTTGAAATGAGATTACCTATTTTGCGAAATCAAAAATCGTATTGCCCTAGTAAAAAACAGTAATTTACCTATTCAGCCAAAATAGTCCTGTGACGTGCCAATTTCCCTCGTAGTCTTAGAATTGCTTTTGTGTGTAATTGAGATATTCTTGATTCTGATACCTTCATTATCGCACTTATCTCCTTTAGTGTCAAATCTTCAAAATAGTAAAAAGAGACAACTGTCTTTTCCTTTTCCGGCAGCTTGGATATAGCATCCACCAGAATTTCCCTCAGTTCAGTTATTTCCATATACCCTTCAGGTCTGTCTTCCTTACAGGATCCAGCTAAATTTGCACCTGCCTCATAATTCTGCTCAAGGAATTCTTCCAAAGATACTAGAGAGGATAAATTTACCTCATTCAATAATTTATAGAATTCATCCAACGAAATACCTAGTTTTTCAGCTACTTCCTGATCAGTGGCCGAATGGCCCAAATCATTCTCTATTTCAGCATAAATCCTTTCAAGTTCCTTGTTCTTTTGCCTTAAAGATCTTGGAACCCAATCAAGCTCTCTTATGCTGTCAATTATTGCTCCTCTTATCCTAAGGGAAGCATAGGTTTCAAATTTAACACCCTTATTGATATCAAACTTGTCAATGGCATCAATGAGACCAAAGACACCATAACCAATAAGGTCATCATATTCAACATTTGAACCGAAATAAATACTTAGTCTTCCCGCCACATATTTGATAATATGTGAGTATTCGATTATTAACTTTTCTTTAATAGCAGGATCCTTTGTGTCAGTATATTGACACCACATTTCCTGTTGCTTTAAAGTAGATGATGACATTTAAAATCCCCCATTGCCCATATATTTTTATATATATTTCCCTACTTCAAACTAAAGATATTTCTGCCCGATATCTTTACTATCCTTGTCAACAGTGACACTATTAACACTTAGTGGTGTAAACTCTTCATCATATAATTTCTCGTCTAAATCAGGGTTTATATCCATTTCAAAACTGTTATCATCAACTCTGTAATCAACACTGTGCTTTTCAGTTTTGCTCATCCGCGCTTTTTCCAATTCAATCTTTAATTTCAGTTCTTCCTTATTCTTCTTTCTTTTTATTTCCCCATTAATCTTATAAATTAAACATCTAATATAGAGTCCCAGAATAAAAAAGGCAACCAAACCCAAAGACATCCTTATGTAGATCGTTTTAGATTCAACACCACTCCGATTACTTATAGCTCCAATTAGAATAGCCATTGAAGCACCTAAAATAAATGGCAGCTTATGGACATAATCCATTTCAGATTCCCCTCTAAGGATGTTTATTGTCATATACAACCAATTCACCATATCTACACCCTTAAATAATATTTATTTAGCTATGAACACTCTAAACAACAAACTCCAAAACCAAATATAAACTACCTGCTATATAGATTAACTCTGGTTTTTTTATAAATACTTTATCCGGCCAACTATATCTCCTTTACTCCATATCCTATTGTTTTTATCAGTAAAGCCCCGTTAGTGGACATAAGTTCAATTGTTCTCCCATAATTTCCGCCTGTGTCCTCAGAAAGAATAGGAATTCCAAGATATTCAAGCCTTTCCTTAGCAGCCAAAACATTTCTTAAGCCAATCCTCAATAAGTCTGAGGACTGAGAAAAACTGAACATCTGTGCCCCGCCTGCAAGTTTCGCAACTATTTTGCTCTTATTTGCCCCCAACTTGACCATTTCATCAATGAGTGCAATAATTGCAGAATCTACAAACTTTGCAGTATTTGAAACATTTTTGGCCTGGGTACTATCCGGAAGCATGGCATGAGCCAGTCCAATTACCAGAGTACTTCTGTCATATAAAGCTATGCCAACACATGAACCCAAACCTAATGTTGTTAATACAGCGGGATGACGTGCAGCTTGCAAATCAGCCATACCAACCTTTATTGTATTCTCCATTAGCCTACAACCCCTAATGCCCTTAATAGCACTTCATACGAATCCATGTCAGGGACCATAAAGAAATCCCCCAACACCTTTGTAGTACCTTCAATAAACTCTGTTTCTATATACAAAACAGTATCTCCAAGCTTTCCAAACTCAATTGCAGGAACACTTATAATCGCCCCTGCCATATCAATCGCAATTTCCGGTACCGTCGGAAGGATGTTTAGTCCAGTAAGAGATGACATAGATGACAAATAAGAACCTGCAAGGATATTCCCAAGTTCTTTCAAAGCAGACATTTCAATCTCATCAAAGTCCTGTCTGTTCTCAATCGGTTTTCCCATAAGAATATTTACAAGAGCATGGGCAGCATTATTTTCCAAAATAAACATTATACTTCCGGTAAGATCACCGGTCACCTTTAAGAGCAAACCTACAACAGGTAACTCTGCACCACCTAACATTTCATTCACTTCTTTAAATTCCATTACCTTTACTTTCGGCACTTCCATATCAATCTTTTTATTAAGCATTTTTGCAAGAGCAGTTGCAGCATTACCTGCACCGATATTTCCAATCTCCTTTAGAACATCAATATGATAATTGTTGAGGTTGTCAAAATTTACGGCCATAGCACTACTCTCCCCGCTCATTATTTTCGGATATATCTGCAAGTTTCTCAAGATTTAACAAAGTAACTATTCTTCCGTCAACCTTGCCAACTCCCAGAATATAATCCATTGACAAATCATTAGTAAAGTTTGCCACATTCTCAATAGACTCCTCAGTCAGGTTCAGTACCTCATCCACTTCGTCAACAATTATGCCCAATGAAATTTCATTGATCTTTAAAATTATTATTCTTGTTTCTTCTGTCTCTTCTGTTATTTCCATCCCAAACTTCGTTCTTATGTCTATTACAGGTACAATTTCTCCTCTTAAATTTATTACACCTTTTACATAATCAGGAGTTTTTGGCACTCTTGCAAATGGCATCATCTTTTCTATAGTCGTTACCTTTTGAATGTCAACACCATAGTTTTCCTTGCCTATCATAAACACGACATATTGCTTTCCTTCAACGTTTATAACGTCTTCCATTATTACAACTCCTTCCTATATAGCTAGTGAATTTACATCCAGGATCATTGCAACATTTCCGTCTCCAAGTATGGTAGCACCGGCAATACACTTGATTCCGGAAAGAAGTTTTCCTAGAGACTTGATAACAATTTCCTGTTGTCCGATTAGTGAATCTACCACAAAACCTGATAAACGTTCGCCTTTCTTAACAATTACAACAGTTAATTGTTTCGGGATCTTTGTCTCATCTTTAGGTACATCCAGAATCTGGTCAAGCCTTACAATTGGAATAACAGTATTTCTTATCATAATTACTTCTTTTTTCTGTATCATCATTATCTGATCAGGTGTGATCTTTATTATTTCCTTGGTACTTGATAAAGGAATCGCATACTTCTCCTCACCGATTATTACTAGTAGAGCCTGTATAATAGCCAATGTAAGCGGTAGTCTTATTATAAATTTACTGCCTTTACCAGCCTCGGTCTCAACTTCAACAACTCCTCCAAGTTGCTCAATCTTGGTTTTTACAACATCCAAACCAACTCCTCTTCCAGACAAATCGGTTATTTGTTCCTGTGTACTGAAAGACGGTTTAAACAAAAAGTCTATTATGTCCTTCTGTGTGAGGGTATTTGCGATATCCTTTTTTACAAGGCCCCTTTCAATTGCTTTCTTCTTTACTTTTTCAAGATTTATTCCCTGCCCGTCGTCATCAACCTCAATTACAACGTTGTTACCATCCTGATATGCCCTAAGGTTGATCTGACCTGCGGCACTCTTTCCCATCTCTTTTCTTTTTTCAATCGACTCAATTCCATGGTCTGCAGAGTTCCTCAGAAGATGAATCAAAGGATCTCCTATTTCGTCAATAACCGTTCTGTCAAGTTCTGTTTCCTCACCTGACATGTTAAGAACTATCTCTTTTTTGAGCTCTCTTGCAACATCCCTAATCATTCTTGGGAATCTGTTAAACACCATTTCAACAGGCACCATTCTTACCTTCATAACAGCATCATGAAGGTTTGTAGTTATACGTTCGAGATACTCAACAGCTTCACTGTATGCCTGGGTTCTTTCTCCTCCATCTATACCTTCCAGCCGTGTCTTTATTATAATAAGCTCACTGACAAGGTTCATTAATACATCTAACCTGTCAATATCAACCCTTACTGTCTTACCTGTTTTTGTCTTATGCGCCGAAGCGCCCTGATTATTTTCATCTTGCTTTTTATCTGAGGAAGCTTCATCTTCAGAACCCGAATCCTGCTCACTGGAAGGATTAGGCGTTGCTGTAGTGTTAGCCTCCTGCAAAGCACCTGCCTGAAAATCAGATGAATCTAAAACTGTAACAAGAACTTCATCAATTTCTGCAATACTATTTATATCTTTTATAAATACCTCGATATCTTCCTTCGTTACACAAACTACAGTAAATTCATAATCGAATTTTTCATCCTCAATATCTTCTACCCTCGGCTCTGATTTAATTATTTCAGAGTGTCTTTCCAATGTCTGGAATATAATAAATGATCGTGCCGACTTAAGAACACAGCCTTTATTTAAAACCACTGTAATCTTAAATACATTCATTCCCATCTCTTTTGCCTTGAAGGCAACATTTTGCTCGTATTGGTTAAGCTTAAACTGTGCAGTTGCGTGATTATTATCGTTACCTTTTTCTTCAACCTTTTGGGTTTGTTGCACATCTGACGGCTTCTGTGATACAGGTTCAACATTTTTTTTGTTCACAGCGTTATTGAGTTGTGCAATTATATTGTTATAGTCATTATTCCCTTCGTTTCCCGTATTCACAATGTTCTCAGTATAGTTTTCGAGGGCGTCAAGGCACTTAAACAATATATCTACCAGACCTGACGTTACTTTAATCTCGTTGCTCCTTAAAGCATGCAAGACATTTTCCATGTCATGTGTCAGTTTTGCCATCCTGCTAAAGCCCATTGTGCCAGCCATACCTTTTAATGTATGAGCTACCCTGAATATCTCATTCAACATTGATATATCCTGAGGGTTTTGTTCAAGTTGAAGCAGCGACTGATTTAATCCTTGCAAGTGCTCTTTCGTTTCATCAATAAAAATCTCCAAGTATTGACTCATATCCATTATTTGTGCACCCCCACAATTTTCATAATCTCGTTAGAAATTTCCTTAAGTGGTGTTACGATATCCACAACTCCGGTAAGAATTGCTACCCTTGGCATTCCAAAAACAACGCATGAAGCTTCATCCTGAGCAATTATATGTGCACCATTTATCTTCTTCAATATTTTTACACCTTCGCTTCCATCCCCACCCATTCCAGTCATTATTGCTGCTACAATATTCTTAAATCCTGTATTTGAAACCGACTCAAACATTATATCCACCGAAGGCCTGTGCCCTCCTAAAGGGGGGTCTTTAGTCAGTTTAATTTTCAAGGTGTTTTCAACATGTTTTTCCACAATCATATGGTAATCTCCCGGTGCAATGTATACATACCCCGTTCTTATCACTTCACTATCCTCAGCTTCCTTTACATTTATCTTGCTTATATTATCGAGCCTTTCAGCTAAAGATTTAGTAAATCCTGCCGGCATATGTTGGACTATCAGAAATGCTGCGTTTACGTTTTCAGGTATCAGAGGAATGACATCCTGAAGTGCTTTAGGCCCCCCTGTTGATGTTCCAATCAACACAAGGTTTTGAACATTACTGTCGCCATTATTAACATTCTTGTTTCTAACTTTATGTTTTTCAGTACTGTAAAAATTCTTTGACAAGTTGTTAGCTATTTTAATCTTTTCAATTATCTCTTTACTTTTTTCTACTCCATTCATTTCAAATATATTTGATGGTTTTGTTATAAAATCAATCGCTCCATCAGCAAGTGCCTGAATAGTTGCTTCTGCCCCCTCTTTCGTAACACTGCTCAGCATAACAACAGGTGTTTTGCCAATTTTATTCAGTTCCTTAAGACACGCCAACCCATCCATACCAGGCATTTTCACATCGAGGGTTATTACATCCGGCCTTAATTCTCTAACCTTTTCGATAGCATCAAAACCGTTTTTTGCAGTATCTACCACCTCAATATCTTCATCACCGTCGAGAATATCAGAAATAACTTTTCTCATAAAGGCCGAGTCATCAACAACCAGCACTCTGATTTTTTTTTCGTAATATTTCTCCATAGTAATAGATCAACCCTTTTTTAAAAGTTTTCTCTGCTCCTGGAATATATAGCTAATAACCTTTTCTCTTCCAATCTTGTCTATATTTTCAAAAATAACACCTATTTCAAATCTATAACTTCCCTGTAAGGTATCATATTTTGTAAACCTTACTACTCTTCCGATAAAGCTCACTCTATCTGGAATAAACAATTCGCATTCGAGCAGTTTATTTACTTCAACCGGTTCCTTAAGCCTCATGCACAATCCTCCGCCGCTCAAATCCCTGGTTACCGTATCTACAAATTTTTTATCTGTGTCAATTTTCTCTTTTGTCAAATCAAACTCTCTATAATTAACAGGTATACAACAATCAAACCTGAAAAACTCTCGTCTTTGGATCTTTTCGATCTGTCCGCGTGTCTGAACCTTCAGAAGTGCCAGATTATGCTTACTTTCCCTATCTACAACCAATGCTTCAAATTCATAGAGGCCATTATCTTTTATAAACGATACGGCTACTATGGTGCCTATTTGTACAGGATACAACCGTCCTTCAGCTATAGGAGCAGCTATAAATGCAATATCATTTCCCACAGCCCATTCAAACTCACTGACAAAGGGCCTATCAATTCTTCTTCCGTCATTTCCGATAAGCTGTAATTCAAGTTTTAATCCCATGCTCAATTCGTTTAATTTCATTTTTTACCCTCCATTAGTTTATAAACAACGGAAGTAAGAGATAACGAAAAAATAATATCTAATTTTCATATTTTGAAAACATTATCAAATCAAGTTTTTTCGTTATCTAAAACAAAAACTTATTTTTTAGTCGTAACTAAACATACTAAACATTTTATTAGATTAAGTCTTTTAATATTATGTATTCAATAAACTTACCAATCTTTGAACAAAGCTTTTAATTCCCGTATACTCAGCACCAGACTTATCATTCCTGCTATCAATAATCTTTGAGCTGATTTCTTTAATATGCTTTGATGCCTGGCACTTCGGAAAACTAAGTGCAAAGGGTCGCTGCATTTTTACCGCCTTAATAACCATTTCATCATTAAGTATGTAACCTAAAGGTTCTAACTTCAATTCCAGAAATTTATCTGTCACTATTGACAGCTTTTCAAGTATATCATTAGCTTCATTTTCATTTTCTGCTCTGTTTACAATCACTCTGATTTTCTTTTCCTTATCCCTGTTAGACACCATCTTAATCAATGCATAAGCATCGGTTACGGAAGTAGGTTCGGGAGTTGTCACAAGAAGAACCTCATCTGCTGCCATTACAAAACTCATAACACTATCCGAAAGTCCTGCACCGGTATCTATAAGTATTACATCGGATAGCCTGTCCAGTATTGATATGTTCCCAAGGAACTTTTCAAGCTGGATCCGATCAAGTTTTACGAGTTCTTCGACTCCTGAGCCTCCTGATATAAACCTTATATTTTTAGGTCCGTCTGACAGTACTTCCAATATGTTCTTATTATCATATATTACATCTACAAGTGTGTATTTAGGAACTATCCCCAGCAACACATCAATATTGGCAAGGCCGAAATCCGCATCTAAAATTGTAACGCGCTTTCCCATCTCACTAAGCGCGATAGCAAGATTAACTGTAACATTGGTCTTTCCCACACCACCCTTGCCACTGGTAACAGTTATAACCTTGGCAGATTTCTTTCTCAGTGTGTTAAGGAGATTAGCCTGACTTACAGCCTGTCTCAATTTTAGATTATCAATTATTTGCCTTAGTTTTTCTGCCTGATCCATCATCTACTTAATGCTCCCTAATAGATTTTTTGTGATTTTATCGACATTTGCAACTTCAATATCATCAGGCACACTCTGTCCGATAGTAACATAAGACAAACTTTTATTGGTCAACCGCCTTGCATTGAGGATAACTCCAAGGGCAGGTGTCTCATCGAGTTTTGTGAAAATAAGCTTGTAATCTTTAAGGAAATCATAACTTTGCAATATATCCCTGCAATTTCTTACTCCCGTAGTCGTACTAAGCACGAGGAACACTTCATCCGCATGGGATGCATCAACCAGCATTTTCAGTTCATCAAACTGAGATTTGTTTCTATAGCTTCTCCCGGCTGTATCAATCAGAATTATGTCCTTATCCTGATACTTGTCTTTCGCGTCATTTATTTCATTTATAGAATAAATGACTTCCACAGGCATCCCAAGTATCTCAGCATAAGTCTTAAGTTGTTCTACTGCTGCTATTCTGTAGGTATCGGCTGTTATAAGCCCGACCTTCTTTTTATGATTCAAGGAATAATTTGCTGCAATTTTAGCCAAAGTAGTTGTCTTGCCTACTCCTGTAGGCCCAACAAATATGACTACTGTAGGTTTGCCATCTTCCCTCAGCTTAAGGACCTCCGGTTTACCAAGTATCCCTGATACCATGTTATAAAGTATTGCTCCGGTATCATTAATATTTGCATTATCCCTAATCTTTCCTTGTATAATATCAATTAACTGTTTTGCGATATCATTTTCAACTTCATTTTTTAACAAATTATTATAGAAAAGTTCTGAAGCTTTTGTTTTCGGGTTTTCCTCAGACTGAATGACTTTATCAGCAGTTTTTTGATTTCCATGACTGACTTGTTCATATATTTTTTGGAGTACGGATTCCATATTGTTTACTTTATTCTCCAACAAAGCTAGCTTTTCCTCTTTTTCTTTCAAATTACTTTGTTCTTCTACATTTTTTTCTTGTATTAGCGTTTTAACTCCGCTTCTTGGAAAATCTTTTTTGCTTTTTGTACCACAAAACTCATCTACCGCAGCAAGCACCTCAACCATGGGCTTGGCAAATACATTAAACATCCCCTTCTGTTTTACCTTTCTTGTGTTTAAAATTACGGCATCATTCCCAAGATCCATTTTAACTTTTAATATGGCCTCCTGAGTATCTTTTCCCATATATCGTCTTATCTTCATATTATATACTCACCATCCCAACTGATTGAACCTCTAAATGCGGATCAAGCTCATTATATGATAATACTACCAAACCTGGTATCGCTTGCTCTGTAAGCCTTCTAAAGTAAAGTCTGACAATGGGTGAAGCCAGTACTATAGGCTGCTGTCCGAGCTTTAAAAGTCTTTGAACCTGATTAGACAGGCTGCTTATTATTGAATTTGTAGTATTTGGCTCCAAGGTTAAATATGCCCCATGTTCCGTTCTCTGTACCGAATCAAGTATTATCTGTTCAACCTTTGGATCCAAGGTTATTACGTTGGATTTTTTATCCCTGATGAACTTTTTGGATATTGCCCGGCCTAGAGCTTGTCTCACATACTCAGTCAGCATATCGGTATCATGTGTAACCGGAGCATAATCTGCAAGCGTCTCAAGTATCGTTACAATATCCCTTATTGAAACCCCTTCTTTTAAAAGGTTTGCAACAACTTTCTGAATTTCTCCTATAGTCATAACTTTTGGTACAAGTTCGTCAACTATTGCAGGATAATTCTCTTTAACCTTTTCGATAATTGTCTGAATTTCCTGTCTGCCTGTCAGTTCATGTGCATGGGCTTTCACTATTTCCGTAAGGTGTGTTGCAATAATGGATGGCGGATCAACAACTGTATATCCGAGCATCTCTGCCTTATCTCTTTGAGCTTCACTGATCCAGACGGCCGGTAAGCCAAAAGCCGGTTCAGTTGTCTTTATTCCTTCTATTTCTTCTTCAATAACCCCGGGGCTCATTGCAATAAAGTGGTCTAGCATGATCTCACCGGTTGCCACCTCAACACCTTTGATCTTTATCACATATTCGTTTGGACTGAGTTGTATATTGTCCCTTAATCTTATAATCGGAACAATCATTCCAAGCTCAAGTGCCAACTGTCTTCTTATCATTACTACTCTATCAAGTAAATCCCCACCCTGATTTACATCAGCCAGGGGAATGATTCCATATCCGAATTCAAGTTCTATAGGGTCAACCTGCAGTAAATTGACAACATTTTCGGGCTTTCTTATCTCTTCAACTTCTTTTTCTTCTATCTGGGTCTCTTCATGTTGTTGCTCCTGTTGTTCCATTTTCATCAGCCTCAGCCCCAGGAAAACAAACAAGGCTGCCAATGCCAGAAACGGTATGGTTGCCAAAGGAAAAGACAACAGTGCACAAAATCCTGCAGCTATAAAGAATACCTTTGGGTTATATAATATCTGATTCCTAAGATCCTCACTGAGGCCATTATCCGAAGCAGCTCTTGTAACTATAAGACCAGTTGCAAAGGATATAAGCAGTGATGGGATCTGACTTACAAGGCCGTCTCCGATGGTCAGGATTGAGTAATTTTCCAATGCAAAGGTTAAATCCTCGCCTCTCATTACTATTCCTATTATAAGTCCACCCACTACATTCAATACTGTAATAACTATACCTGCAATAGCATCTCCCTTTACATACTTGGTAGCACCATCCATTGCCCCGTAAAAATCTGCTTCCCTTTGAACCTTTTTTCTTCTTTCTTTTGCCTCAGCTTCATTAATAAGCCCTGCATTAAGGTCTGCATCTATTGCCATCTGCTTACCGGGCATTGCATCAAGTGTAAATCTTGCTGCAACCTCTGATACTCTTTCTGTTCCCTTTGTGATAACAAGGAACTGTACTATGGTAATAATCAGGAAAACTATAAATCCAACTACCAGATTATCCTGCGCTACAAATTTGCCGAATCCCTTTATTACTTCGCCGGCTTCACCTTTTGCCAGGACAAGAGTCGTGGATTTAATATTGAGTGAAAGCCGGTAAATGGTTGTAAAGAGCAATAGTGAAGGAAATATCGACATCTGTAGAGCTTCTTTTGAGTATATTACATTAAGAAGAATTACCAGTGAAATTGCTATATTCAATGCAAGAAACACGTCAAGCAATACCGCAGGGATAGGAATAATCATTATTAATATTATGGAAACTATTAAAATTGCAACACCCATATCCCCAAGTCTCATACAGAATCTATCCCCCTTTCTAAAACTTTTCTACCACTTTTTATACAACACTTCCCTTATTCTTAATACTGTAAACGAAGGCAAGGACTTCTGCCACAGCCTGGAACAATTCAGGAGGTATTCTCTCTCCAATATCCACCGTTGAATATAGTGTTCTTGCCAACGGCTTATTCTCTACAATTTCCACTTTACTTTCCCTGGCTATCTCTTTTATTCTCAAGGCTATGTAATCCTGACCTTTAGCAACTACCAGCGGTGCATCTGAGACTTTTGGATCATACTTTATTGCCACTGCAAAGTGAGTAGGGTTTGTTATTACAACATCTGCTTTAGGAATATCCTGAAGCATTCTTCTAAGTGCTATCTGACGCTGCTTTTGTCTGATCTTACCTTTAATTTCAGGATTTCCTTCTGCTTCCTTATGTTCTTCCTTTATCTCCTGCTTTGACATCTTAAGACTTTTTTCATATTCCCACCACTGATAACCATAATCTATAACTCCAAGTATCAACATGGCTACACACATTCTTATTGCAACATCAATTATAGCTGTACATATATATATTGCTATGCTTATTACATCCATATCCATAGTCTTGAGTATATTATTTGCTTCATCTACAAGATACGAATAACCTATATACCCTATTACTGTTATCTTCAGCAAAGACTTTACCAATTCCGTTACTGACTTGAGCGAAAAAATTTTTTTAAAACCGTTAAGAGGATTAATCCTGTTAAATTTAAAGCCAATGGTTTTTGTAGTAAACAAATATCCAACCTGCGCATATCCTGCTGCAACACCAGTAATAAGTGCAACAACAAATATTGGAGCAACAATTTTCAAAAAACGCAACAGTAAATCAATAAAAACCTTTACCAACCCTTTTATAGTAAACATATCTGTTATTTTCGAATATTCGGTAAAAACTATTTTGAAATATAGATATATCTGTTCATACATAAAACCACCGGCAATCCTGATAGTTATGAACAAACAAAGCAAAACTATTGCTGCAGTCATTTCCCTGCTTTGAAGAACCTGTCCTTCTTCCCTTGCCTTTTGCCTCTTTTTGGGCGTAGCCTTTTCTGTCTTGTCACCATTATCTCCAAAAAGCTGCAGATTGACAGGTTGTATTCCCCTCGATTTCAGGAATAATCCATTTTTTTCAAGATTTTCAATGCTTCTTAAGATATATTTCCCTTCTGATTCCATCTTTTGCTTATACATTAGCATCTTCATTTCGGCCCCATATTCTTAAGAAAATTCAGCATCTCACTGTCCATTCCTTTGATAAGCGTCTGGACAATTGACACAAACAGCGGCATGGTAACAAACATAACAGCTAATCCTAATAGTATTTTCAGCGGCATTCCAACCATAAATACATTAAGCTGTGGTACTGTCTTGGACAAAACACCTAAAGCAACATCTGTAATCAGTACTGCTGCAAGTATTGGGGCGGCAACCTTAAAAGCTATAATAAATACGCCTCCAAAAACCTCCAAAATTCTCTCCTGCAATCCTCTGCCAAACATTGCCTGACCCAAGGGTACGTACTGGTAACTACTAAACAATGCCCTTATCAAAATATGATGACCGTTGCTCAATAGAAAAATCAACATACAAACTATGAAATAAAATGTTGAAGTTATCGACACTTGAATATTACTAACAGGATCAATAACATTGACCACACCAAATCCTATCTGCATATCTATCAATTCGCCTGCTACGTATATAGCGGTAAAAATCGTATATGAAACATATCCTAAAGTAATTCCTACAATAAATTCCCTGAAAACCAATGCAGTAAATTCATAAATGTTATTTATAACGATATTCTGGTTACTTATAGTATTTACAAGTATTAAAGCCAGCATAAACGAAAAGCCAATTTTTAAATAAGTAGGTACGTTGGCTCTGCTGAAGATAGGAGCAATTACAAAGAGCCCAACCATCCTGATAAATATTAATAAGAATACTTCTATACCGTTTACCAAAATTCCTTCTGTTAAGATCAATTTAAATCCTCCAGAATATAGATAAATCTATTAAACTTATCTTATATATTGGTTTATATTCATATAAATACTTTGAGTATATTCCATCAGTACTTTTAGCATCCACGAACCAAACAAAGCTATTCCTGCCAGTACAGACAGTATTTTAGGAATAAAAGTCAGTGTCTGCTCCTGTATCTGCGTAGTCGCCTGAAATATACTTACTGCAAGACCTACAATCAAACTCAAACCCAACATTGGAGCTGATACAAAAATAACTGTCATTAAAGATTTCTGAGCCAATTGAATTATCATACCCTGATCCAATCTTTATCCCCCCAATTTTCATCTGAAGCTAGGTTACAAAACTGTTTATAATCATTTGTGAAAAAAGATTCCAGCCCCCAACCATTATAAAAAGCAGTATCTTAAAAGGAAGCGAAATCATTATCGGCGAAAGCATCATCATTCCCATGGACATCAACGTGCTTGATACAACTATATCTATTACAAGAAATGGCAAGTAAATTAAAAATCCAATCTTAAAAGCAGTTGTAAGTTCACTTATTAGAAAAGCCGGAATTAATGTGGTTAGCGGAAGATTTGGAACGTCCTCCTCTTTAATCGGAGTCTTGGTACCCGATAGTGAAACAAATAGTGCAATATCCTTCTTTTCTGTTTGCTTCAGCATAAAATTCTTAATGATTTTTGAGGATCTTTCCAATGCAACCTGCTGGGTTATTTCCTTATTTGAATAAGGCTTGTATGCAGTCTCGTTTATTTCTGTAATCACCGGATTCATTATAAACAACGTTAAAAACAAAGCTAGCCCAATCAACACTTGATTCGGCGGCATCTGCTGAGTTCCCAGAGCATTTCTCAAAAAGGAAAGAAGAATTATTATTCGCGTGAAGCTTGTCATCATCATCAAAATCGAAGGTGCCAATGACAAAATAGTCAGAAGCAATAAAACCTGTACACTTGTAGTAAAATCTTCAGGGTTATCGGAAGTTCCCACACTGATATCAACTTTTGGCAAAGTCAAATCAGGCTCAGCATATGCATTTGAAGCCAAAGCAAGAAAAACTATGAGTAAAAGTGCGACAACTGCAAAGTACTTAACCTTGATTTTCATTAGTGTCTTCATCTCCACTTGTGGTATCATACTTCCCGATATTAGATGTTAGTGTCCTTAGTTTAACAAGATTGCGCCGAAAACTATTATCATCACTGCCATTCTTATCTTCCTGAGGTTTTATGTCACCTTTTCCATTCTGTCTACCTTTAAAGCTCTGGATATATTTCTCAAATATATCCTTAAAATCAAAGGGATTCCCAACACTTGAAAGATCAGTTTCCGTATATCCGTCTAAATTTACTTTTGTAAGTAGTTGAACATTCTTTCCCGATACACTTATAAGCACGAATTCCTCGCCAACTTTCACAAGATGCAGCTTGCTATCAAGTCCAAGGCTGACTGTTTCAATTATATTGATATTTCTCCCTTTCACAGCCCTTCCTGATTTATTGGCGATAAATCTTGAGGTAACATATGCCAAAAAGAGTATCGAGCCAAAAACAATAACAAACACAAAAAAACTAATCAGCATCTCACCAATACCGCCCATTTGATGCTCCTTGTCCAGCTATAAAAGCTATAATTTATTATAATATACTTAGCCCAATACTTTTTTTACGGCTTCAACAACTCTTTCTGCCTGGAAAGGTTTTACGATGAAATCTCTTGCACCTGCCTGGATAGACTCAATTACCATTGCCTGCTGCCCCATTGCAGAACACATTATTATCTTTGAATCGGAATTAATTTTCTTTATTTCTCTGACAGCTGCTATTCCATCTACTTCCGGCATAGTTATATCCATTATTACAAGATCTGGAGTTAATTCCTTATACTTATCAATTGCACGCGCTCCGTTTTCAGCCTCACCCGCAACCTCGTAACCATTTTTAGTAAGAATATCCTTAATCATCATCCTCATAAATGCTGCATCATCTACTATCAGAATCTTTTTACTCATTATTTATCCCTCTCCTTAATTTTAGTCTGCACTACTGTCCGTTTTGTATTTTAAAAATTGTTTAAATACATTTTCAAACTGTTGTCTGCAGGGTAAATGCTGTGAAATAGTATATTATTAGTTCAAATTTATATTAAAGTCGCTTTGAAGGATGTATAATGTCCGTAATTCTCACCCCAAAACTTTCATCGATTACAACTACTTCTCCTTTTGCAATTACTTTACCGTTTACAAGAATATCCACCGGCTCACCTGCCAGCTTATCGAGCTCAATTATGGATCCCGGCCCAAACTCCAGAATATCTTTTATCAGCCTGTTGGTTCTTCCTAATTCAACAGTAACCTGCAAGGGTACATCCATTATAAGTCCGATATTCTTTTTTTCGAAGGATATCATTCCATCATCAAAAGCTTGGAACTGTGCCGGCTGTACATTAACAGGTTCCCTGAACCTTCCCTGATCATGTGGAACATTACCATACTGAGACATTCCCTGGTACATTTGGGGATACTGCTGCTCCTGATACTGATGAGGATTCTGTTGTTGATACTGTTGTTGTTGATACTGTTGTTGCTGATACTGTTGTTGCTGTGGGTACTGCTGCTGCGGAGGCAGCTGTGCCTGTGGTGCTTGTTGCGTTGAAGCAGTATTGCTGTTATGAACAGGTGCTGAAACCGCACTTTCCGCGTTTGCATTTATAAGGTTCTCTACAAGATCCTTGGCAAAATCTATAGGTATAAGTTGCATTATCTCGCTATCTACAAGTTCACCTATTACCATCTTAAATGCAATTTTCACCAGTTTGTCGTTCTGTTTAAAGACTTCCTCTGTGGCATTGTCAAAGGTCATACAAAAAGCTCTGGGCGGAGATATATCGACTCTTTTATCAAACATTGACGACATTGATGTTGCCGCCGAACCAATCATTTGGTTCATAGCTTCACCTATTGCACTTAAATGGAGATCTGTCAGTTCTCCCGATATATTGCTTCCATCGCCACCCATCATCAGGTCAGTTATAATTTTTGCATCATTCTCCTTTAAAACAAGCAGGTTAGCACCAAATAAGCCTTCAGTATACTCAATTTTTACGGCCACATAACCTGTACTATATTGGTCTGAAAGTTCTCCCCATGAACTAACATTTACCTGTGGAGTAGTAATCATTACCTTTTGTCCTAGCAGAGCATAAAGCGTAGTAGCTGACGTGCCCATGCTAATATTACCCACCTCACCTAAGGCATCAACCTCCTGGACTGAAAGTTCAGAACCTCCGGCATTACCGTCACTCTCAGGAGCTGAACCACCATTTAGCAAAGCATCAATTTCTGCCTGCGATAACATGTCACCCATGCTACTCCTCCTCTCCTCTTACAACTTCATTTACCTTAATGGCAACCCTGTTCTTCTTAACTCCAGGTGTACCGTAAAACTTTAAAAGGTCACCGACGAGAATCTCAAGGTTACCACTTACACTCGAATCCAAGGGTATTACATCCCCTGGCCGAAGTTCGATAAAGTCATTTACGAATATTGTAGCTCTACCTAAAACTGCCCTGACAGGCACCTTTGTATTTTCAATCTTAATCTCAATAGTTTCCTTATTTTCACACAATTTTTCCTTCTCACTATTTGAAAACCAGAACTTTGTACTTAGCTTTGATACTATCGGTTCAACCACCATATGAGGTATGCAGATATTGATCATTCCCTCAACTTCACCTATTTTCGCACTTAAAGTTATAAGAGCCACCATTTCATTGGCTGATATTATCTGGGCAAATTGTGCATTGGTCTCTATCTTTTCAAGCCTTGGCCTGATTGCTATAACATTTTCCCAAGGTTCTCTCATAAGATTTAAAACCTGAATAATAATTCTTTCAACAATAGCAAGTTCTACTTCAGTAAATTCTCTGATTTTTTCCATCGGATAGCCTTTGCCTCCGAGAATCCTGTCAATTAATGCATATGCAATGGGAGGCGCCATTTCAAATATTATCGATCCGGAAAGAGGTGAAAAATCTACGATGGCCAACACTGCCGGATTTGAAATTGAATTATTAAACTCATAATATGCTATCGCTTCAACAGAAATAACCTCAACCTGTACAAGCGTCCTCAAATACCCGGATAAAAAGTTTGT
Source organism: uncultured Acetivibrio sp. (assembly GCA_964564015.1). GTDB lineage: Bacteria > Bacillota > Clostridia > Acetivibrionales > Acetivibrionaceae > Acetivibrio. The sequence goes on along the minus strand of CAZLZR010000013.1, from coordinate 60,147 downwards.
CAGCAGCCTTGCATAGTTGTCATGTATAATATTGAGAGTTTTCATATGATCCTTTGCAAACTTGCTAGGCCTTCTGAAATCATGATTTCTTACCTTTCTCTCTTCAGTTTTAGAGGTCATATTCTGTACATCTATTTCTCCAGTATTCAGGGCTTTAAGCAGCTCGTCTATCTCATTTTGTGATAAAATATCACCCATTTAAAACCACCTCCTACTGATAAAACCAATATTCGAATACAACACTGTAGACAAGTTCTCCGTCTTTTTCTTCATTTTGAAGTAAAAGTTCATTCATTCTTTTCTTGAGCTCAGCCCTTGCTTTCTCTTTAGAATCCGCTTTTTTTACATCATCAATAGTCAAGCCTTGAAAATATGTACCCACCAATTCAATAAGCTTGCTCTTATTTGATTGTATCTTCACAGTTGTATCCTTAATTCCTTGAAATTTTGCAAAGTACTTAAGTTCAACATTGACTAAAATAACATGAATTTCGTTATCTTTTCCTTCTGTTTTTAAATTGAATGCAGTATTTTCTTCGAACATTTTTTCAGATAATAGTTCCTCATCTTTAGGAACAACTATTTGCTTTTTTTGCCCTCCATCTAAATGATTTCCCTGTACAAAAAACACATACCCTGCCAATAATGCAAGAGCTAATGAAAGAAACGCAACTATACCAATGAGAATGAAAAAACCACTTCTTTTGCCCTCCAAATTAATGCCCCCTTTATCTTTTAAAAAACTATAAACTTGGGCACAGCTAAAAAACTTTGAATTTCAAACGAGCATAAGGTTAAATCAATGGTTCTTTATGTCCGGGTTAATTCTATGATAACCCCTTACAATGTCCATCAAAAAAATACTTATTAGAAAAACTTTGAACTTACATAAGATCAGTTAATTATTTGATAAAAGCTTACAGAATATTTTTCTCTTATAATCTATTACTTTTTTGACTATTTCTTCAACATTTTCGGCAACCACAATCTTTTTACCGGTTGTTGTAGAAATAACAGTATCTGGTGTTTCCTCAAGACTTTCTATCAGTTCACCATTTAAGACGAATTTTGAGCCATTTAATTTAGTTAATTCAATCATAATATTTTTACCTCAAAAACTCAATAGAATTTTTTTATTTTTTTGCAAAATTATATAGAATTTTGGTGAATTTCATCATAAATCTGTGTCGAATACGTACTTATTCTTCATAGGTCCTATATAATCCTTTAAAATTATATAATTTTTTAATAAAAATATTTGCCAATTACAAATATTCTAAAAAAGTTTGTTTATAAACAAACTTTTTTAGAATATAACTTAATTTTTAGCTATTCCTAATTCACTATTATCTCTTTAAGTTAACTAATTCCTGCAGCATCTCGTCAGACGTAGTAATTATTCTGCTATTGGCCTGGAAACCTCTCTGCGTTACAATCATATCTGTAAATTCCGTGGACAGGTCAACATTTGACATTTCCAGTGTACCCGGATTTAATGTTCCAACCCCTTCCGAGCCTGCCTTTACTCCCTTTTTGAAATCGCCGGAGTTTGTTGTAGGTATAAACATATTATTACCAGTCTTCTGTAAACCTGCGGGGTTCTCAAAACTTGCCAGCGCAATCATTCCCAGCGGTTGCTGCTGACCGTTGCTGTATATACCTGTAATAATTCCATCCGAACCTATGCTGAAAGTTACAAGTGTTCCTGTGGAGTAACCATCTATATTTGTGGGTTTTGCCGAACTGTCAGCTGCATACATTGTAAGTTTTGAGAAATCAAGCGTTATATCTATAGGTTCAGAACCTACACTATCGGGTGGAATTATTGATATTGCCGGTGTAACAGATGTGCCTGATGCCACTATACGCCCCTGAGAATCGAATTTAATCGAACCGGACGCACTTGAGGCTGTAGATCCAGAACCAGTGTCAATTGCCCAATTCCAAACACTCTCGCCGCTGCCAACTGATATTTTCCACATGTCTACATTTATACTGTAAGGGTTGCCCAGAGAATCATAAACTGTCATCGGAACACTAAACTGCACATTGTCTTCGTTAGCTCCACTCCCCAACGGAATATTTGAAGCATCAAGATTTCCGGCAAAAACTGCTGAAGTAGTAGCTTTCGCAGCAATCATCCTTTTATTTTTGTTTGGAATGTCCGAATAGAGGTTTATAGGCTCAATAGGATTTTCAGTATCATATGTATATGTACCGTCGGTTTCCCTCGTATAAGCCTGCCAGCCATAAACATTCATTCCGCTTCCGTTTACCAGATTCCCGGTCTTGTCAATTCCGAAATTACCTGCTCTGGTAAATTGGAATGTATCTGCATTGCCACCCTTTACGATGAAAAAACCATCTCCTTCAATGGCCAGGTCTGTAGGATTGTCTGTCCTCTGAAGACTTCCTCTTGTAGTTATTGTATCAACAGCACCAACACCGATACCCAAACCTATCTGCATAGGGTTCGTTCCTCCTCTGCCGGTAGCTGCATCCGGTGCGCCTGCACCTTTTATTGTCTGACTGAATACTTCCTGGAAAGTTACCCTGCCAGACTTGAAGGCAACAGTGTTTACATTGGCAACATTGTTACCTATAACGTCCATCTTTGTCTGATGGGCACGTAGACCAGAAACGCCTGAGAACATTGATCTCATCATAAATCTATCGACCTCCTTCAGTTTTGTTCTATTCCTTCTGTCATTCCGGAATAGGTAGCCTCCCGAAAGGGTCCGGCTACTTTATTTTACTTCATCATAGTATATCGGCTGCTTTACATAATTTACAAACTAAACTCTATGTAAATACAGCACCGTCAATATTGGTAAAAACATTTTCCTTAAGTTCATTACTGTTTACTGCAGTTATTACAGTCCTGTTCCTTACATTTACTACCAGAGCTATATCATCCACCATTACAAGAGAGTCTTTTACGCCTTTTTCCTCTGCTTTGTCCAAAGCTCTCGATATCTTTTGCTTTTGAGCATCGGAAATTTTGATATTTCTTGAATCAAGCCGCATCTGGGCATGCTTTGAGAATTTTACATCTGAAGTTTCACTGATTTTTCCCTTTAAAATTTCATCAAAGCTACTTTTGCTGTTTTCCTTCGGCTTGTTAACTGTTGGATTGTTATGGCCGTTTCCGGATACTTTATTCAGGTGGTTGTACATATTGTTGTTAATTATCATAAGTCTCACCCCCTTAACCTATAAAGTTTCATCAACGTAAGTTTCTTCCTCGGCCTTATTTTTTTCTTCAGGTTCGCTTTGAACCTTTGCCGGTCTTATATTTGTTATTCCGTCAACAGGGGCCTTCAAGCCATCAAGTACAGCTGTTACTTTTCCATCGGCAGAAACATTGAAATCCTTAAGGATTCCTGTTACCGGAACCTCATTCCCTGATGAATCGGATATTATTAGTGACACTTCCTTACCTATGTTGTTTTCAAGATACGTCTTCCTGTAATTACGATCCACAGAAGCAATGGAACTGTCTATTGCTGCTACGTTTACATTTACCCCGTCCATCACAGCATAATTTTCATATGCGCCTTTGTATATTTCCTTAACAACACCATTGACTTTGATGATCTCTCCCGTATATGCGTCATATACATAGCCGCTGCAATCATATCCTATAAGTCCGGTATACTCGGATAAATTTGAATCATTAAGCGTGATATATCCATTGTTAATTTCCTGCACATTTTCCAGAGGAATATCCTGATTGTTTACAACCACAAATGCCTTACCACCCTGCATTCTCACACTGGTAACTTCACCCTGTATCAAATTGGTGGTGCTTGATCCATCCTCCTTAAGGTTAGCAGAAATTGTCTTTCCAATCAAAGCAAATGCCTGTGTGGCAGAGTAGCTGGAATTTAGATTCTGCATTTGCTCCAATGCACTGAACTGTGCCATCTGTGCAATAAACTCCTTATCTTCCTGAGGATTGAGCGGATCCTGGTATTGAAGCTGAGTGATTAATAGACTTAAAAATTCATCTTTGCCAAGCTCACCAGTATTCCTCTGAGATGTTTTTGGAGCTGAAGTTTCATCAATTATTTGCTGTATTGTCTTTTGATTACCAACTGAACTTACACCCAAAGTTTTCCAACCTCCTTCTCTCGTTATTTTTTCTGCTACCTATGCAGTTAAATCAATACTGGAGTTATTCACCATATAAGGATTCAGTCTGTGCTGCTCTTCCTCTATAACAGAAACTCCTCCCACTGTCGCAGTCACTACTTTTTCACCCTTATTCGGTTTGTTATTGTTCTTTGAAAACACATTACTTTCATTAAAGCCTTTTTTGGACTCCTGTCCAACCGATACGCTAAATCCCTGGACTGAAAAACCTTGTTTTGTGAGTGACTCCTTCAGGTTATCCATGTTTGACTCTATAGCCGCCTTTACCTGTTCGTTTTCTGCAACAAACTTTGCGACTACAGAACCCCTTTCTGTTACAACCTTAAGAGAAAGTTTTCCAAGGTGGTCGGGCTTTAGATCAATTACCATTTCACTCTTTTCATCTGTTAAAATAACCTTTGCCTTTTCTACAATCTGGCTGATTATTTCCTTTTTTGAAACAGCAACTTCACTTTTTACTTCTGATACCTCAGTTGCAGCATCGGTTTTGATTTGCTGATTGTTCAAAATATTATTGAACTGGTTTTGATCTACTCCTTCGGTATTAGCCTCAAGAGAATTGGCTGTTTCAACCTTTGGAAAATTCATCGTCTCTGTTTCTTTGTCGCTCAATAATTCCTCTTTGTTTTCTTCCTGTTTACCCGTATCCTGAGAAGTTTTTACGGCTTTTTCATCCATAGGTGACAGGTTTAGTTCCTTATCGGTCTCGGTTTTTATTGCACTCTTTCCATTTGCTGGCTTTACCTCATTTGCAGACAATTCTTCAACCGTGTGAGTGATTTCCTCAATGAGCTTTTCCGGTTCGTTCTCAAGTTTGTCTCTCAGTTTATCTAGTACTTCCCTAAGCTTGCCTGCAAATACTTCCACATCCTGAAGCTTATTCTTTTTGTCAGTCTCAACCACTTCAATATCAATACCTTCAAGTTTTACCCAGCCTTCTTTATTGGTGTCCTCTACCTTCGCATTTTCTTGGGTTTCCAACTTATGAACCATACCCTTTGATTCTTTTAATGTAAATTCTGTTATTTTTATCAATGTTGCTTTTTGCTCGCTGTTCAGCCCAAACATATCGGATATTTTTCCGGCAATTTCAGCTGTTTTTGAAGCATCACCCAATTCCTCAGAACTAATACTAAGCGTACTCATTATTTTCTTAAGTTCTTCAACACTAATATTGAGTATCTGAGCCAGGCTCTCTTCTATAAGCGTTTTTTCAAGTCTTTCAGTTCCCTGTTCCGATGTCTTTTCAACACTTTCATTTTTATCAGCAGTCTTGTCTTCCGAGCTTTTTACATTCTTTGTTTCTGTCAGCTGCTTGTTTTCTTTTACCGCATCCTTATAGCTCTTTATTTCGCTTCCACTTTCTGACCTATCTGTCACTGAATTTGATTCGGCGGGTTTAACATTTTGCTTATCAGTTCTCACGCCAACAATTGCGTCAGCACTCCTTTGAACTTTCCTGCTGCTTTTTCCGGCAAGGTTCTTTTCAAGCGTTGAGTTCAGAGAATCAATAAAACTAGGATATGAATCTGAATTTATTGTCTCCTTTTTCTTTGTATCCGCTGAATTTGCAGAAGTTTTCCCAAGAAAACCTACAATAAAGCTCTGTGTTACCATGTTTTCTCACCTCCTTTTTTTGATATATAGAAACTTTTTAAGCAAAAAGGGAGTTTCAATAAAATACATATTCAATGTTTCAAGTGCAAAGCCCATCAAATCAAGTTTTTTGAAACTCCAGTTGCTGAGTTTATTTGATTTTGCCTAAATCATTTTGGAAGAACAATTCCATAATCTTTTGCGAGTTTTTCTGTTACTTTAGTTGCAAATCCCTCGCTCATTTCTGCCAGAATCTCTGCTGCTACATCCTTCTTCATATTTTTTAAAGTATAGGATATCAAATCAAGTTTTGTTTCTCCAAGCCCTTCAAAAATCTTTGCACAGGAACCTGTATCCACTTTTTCATATAACTGGGCAAATTGTTTAGCTGCTTCATCTGCTTTTTGTTCTTCAATTACTGCCTTATATATTTTTTCGGCAGTTTCGCCGTTAACCTTAACGAAATAATCTGCAAAACCTTCTTTATTTCCGGTTGCAACAAGTTCATCAACTTTTTTCTTATACTCTTCCATTTCAGCCTTTTCTTTTTCTGTTTCAGCCTTTATTTTTTGATTCTCAGCAGTAAATTTATCAGCTTCTGTCTTATATTTTGCAAGCTCTTCATTCTGCTTTTTTATTTCTTCCATCTGTTTTGTAAGTTCTTCATTTTTTGTTTTATATTGCTTATACAAACTTAGTAATTTGCTTTTATCAAAATTCTCCGGATCATCAGGATCAGGTTTCTCCGGAAGCGCACGGTTCAGAAGGGGTATATTCCTTATATTTTCTCCATACTTGTCAGCCAAGCCGTTGACATTATTGTGAATAATAAGATAAAAAGTCCCACCTACTACAGCGGCTATAACAGCCAGTGCAGAAACCAAAACAAGTATCGCAAATAACAAACCACCCTTTTTTTTATCCTTTTGTAGGTTCTCTTCGCTTCCCCTGGTTTTGGAACTCTGTAAAATCTCTTCATTCTTATCTTTTGCCATTTTTTATATCTCCTGTAATATTAAATGTTATTTTTCGTTATTGCCGACTATTCTGATACTTTATAATTAAAGCTTGCAATCTCATCAATAACCTTTTGTTCCATTTTCTGCTGTCCCTTAACATGTTCTTCATATTTCTTTTCCCTGAGTTTTTCCATCATTTTTCTTTCCTGTACGGCTGTAATAAGTTGTTCTCTACACTTATCGACAATTTCTTGTGCATACCTTATATTTTTTATCTGAAGCTTCATCCTGTCCTTCAGCAGCGAAATATATGAATTGTATTCCTTTAACAATCCAACAGATATACCCGAACTGGATTTGCTGTTTATTTCTCTGATATATTCATCTCTCTCTGCTTCAATTTCTTTAAGAATGTTTTTTTGCCGTTCCAACTCCTGGACAGCTTTTCCCAACTCATTTTTCATATTGCTTTCGATTTGTTTTTTCAAATTGAGAACGGCCTGAAGTTTAAAAACGAACTTACCCAAACAAAATCACCCACAGCTTTCACTAAAGTACTTTATTTGAGAAGAAACCCACTATTCTCTCAATTTACAAAAATATTTCCAAGAAGTTCAACAACCTCATCAAAATTGTATTTATCGTGGGTCCCCTGTTCTATAAATCCAAGTATCCTGTCTATATGAGCTATGGCATGGTCAATTTTCTCATTGCTGCCCTTTACATAAGCACCAATATTAATCAGGTCTTCGGCATCCCTGTGGATTGCCATAACCTTCTTCATCTGGTTGGCAATTTTCTTATGTTCATCTGACACTATATCTGACATAACCCTGCTTACGCTTGCCAACACGTCTATTGCAGGATACTGATTCCTATTTGCAAGGGCTCGCGATAATACAATGTGTCCATCTAAAATTCCTCTCGCAGTATCGGTTACCGGTTCTGTCAGATCATCCCCATCCACCAGAACGGTGTACAGCCCTGTGATTGAACCTGATTGAGAATTCCCAGCTCTTTCAAGCAATCTCGGCATTGATGAAAACACAGAAGGTGTATATCCCCTGGATACGGGAGGTTCACCAACCGCCAATCCAATCTCACGTTGTGCCATAGCAAACCTTGTCAGAGAATCCATAAGTAAAAGAACATCTTTTCCCTGATCCCTGAAGTACTCAGCTATAGCTGTAGCAATAAACGCACCTTTAAGCCTCACCAGTGCAGGCTGATCTGAGGTCGCCACCACAACAACAGATCTGCTCAAACCTTCTTCCATAAGGTCTTTCTCAATAAATTCCCTGACTTCCCTTCCTCGTTCTCCTATCAGCGCAATTACATTTATATCAGCCTTTGTATTTCTTGCTATCATACCCATCAACGTACTTTTTCCAACACCACTTCCCGCAAATATACCAACCCTTTGCCCTTTACCAATAGTGAGCAAGCCATCTATTGTCTTAACCCCAAGCGGAAGTGGATGAGCTATGCGGTTTCTCATTAAAGGATGCGGAGGATCATTGTTTACAGGGTAAAAAGACTCCGGCTTGATATCACCCTTGTCGTCTATCGGATTGCCAAGACCATCTATTACTCTGCCTACCATTCCCATACCTACAGCGGCACTCAGGTATTCACCTGTAGCCACTACAGTACTTCCAGGCCCAATCCCTGTCATATCTCCAAGGGGCATCAGTATTACTTTATTGTCCTTAAATCCAACTACTTCAGCTTTAATTACACTTTTATCCTTTAAGGCATGAATTTCACATACCTCACCCATATTAACCTCAGGTCCATTAGATTCAATGGTAAGACCAACAATTTTGGATACTTTGCCGTTATATTCGATAAAATCCGATTTTGTGAGAATTTCCTTATACTTGTTAAAGTCAATGTTTATCATATTAATCCCCCATTGATTTTAGGTCATTTGCTTCGCAAATCCCTCAATACAAAATCTTGGGGCATCTAGCCCCTTCGATTTTAGGTTATTTGCTTCGCAAATACCTTAATACAAAATCCTTAATACAAAAAATGTGGCCTATGCCACAGGTTGTTTATTTTCCAACTAACTTCAGAAAAGCTTCTTCTATTTTCTTAAGTTTTGTTCCAACGCCTGCATCTATACTCCCATAGGGAGTTTCAATCAAACAAGCACCTGATTTTAACGCTGGATCCCTTTTTAAGTCAAGATCACCTATGCCTTCTACCATGGAAAGCAACCTTTCCTTGTTATCCACAAGAAAATCATAATCCTGAGGCGATACTTTTATTGTTATATCTTCTCTGTTTGAACACTTTTCCAATGCCTGCCTTACCAAAATAAGAATATTTTCCTTGTTTAGTGTTACTTCTGACCCAATTACTTTCCTGACTACATGCATTATTATTTCTAAAGCATCTTTTTCAATCCCAGCCATAACCTCATTGTATTCCAAATTTGCATGTTCTCTGATAAACTCTGCTTCCGAAAGCAAATCCTCATACTGCCTTTTTGCTTCTTCATATCCTGTCTCAAAGCCTTTCTGTCTTGCTTCATCTTCTATTGACTGCTTCCTGTCAATAGCCTCATTTTCTGCTGCTTCAAGCATCCTTTGAGCTTCAAGTTCAGCTTCTTTAATTATCACTTCTGCTTCCTCATTTGCTTTCCTGATAATATCTTCAGAAGTTATTTTCACATCTTCCTGATTTTCCATATCCTTTTCAGAATCTTCGTTGTCTTCTTCCAATTCAGATGTATAAGGCATCTTCTTTATAGTCTGAAAAGTAATATTTGGCCTTATCTGAACTGGAATACCAACATTTATCTGCTCACTTTTATATACTTTGTTATACAATTATTTCATCTCCCCCACCTCTAGAGATTACTATTTCACCTGCATCCTCAAGCTTCCTGATTATATTAACAATCTTCTGCTGAGATTCTTCAACATCCTTAAGTCTGACAGGTCCCATAAAATCGATGTCCTCTTTTATCATTTCCTGCATACGTTTGGACATATTGGCATAAATCTTATTCTGTACTTCTTCCGTACTTCCTTTAAGTGCAATAGCCATCTGACCATTATCAACTTCACGCAGGAACCTCTGTATGGAACGGTTGTCGAGGGAAAGGATATCTTCGAAAACAAACATCCTTTTCTTAATTTCCTCTGCAAGGTCAGTATCTTCAATTTCAAGCGTTTCCATGATATACTTCTCGGTTCCTCTGTCAACACTGTTCAATATATCGACAATTGACTGAACACCACCAGCTGCAGTAAAGTCTTCGGTTACAAGTGCGGACAATTTCTTTTCCAATACCCTTTCAACCTCTTTTATAACTTCCGGTGAAGTCCTGTCCATCGTTGCAATTCTTCTTGCCACATCGGCCTGCTTTTCCTGAGGAAGCGCAGATAATACGATGGAAGATTGCTGTGGCTTTAAATATGCCAAAATCAAGGCTATAGTCTGAGGGTGCTCATTCTGAATAAAGTTCAAAAGCTGTGAAGGATCCGCTTTTCTAACAAAGTCAAAAGGTCTGACCTGTAATGAAACTGTAAGTTTATTCAGCACATCGAGAGCTTTCTGGGTGCCCAATGCCTTCTCGAGTATCTCCTTAGCGTAGGCAATACCTCCCTCAGCTATGTAATCCTGAGCAAGACATATCTGATAGAATTCTTCCAGAACTTTTTCCTTTTCTTCAGAAGTTACTGTCCTTATATTGGCAATTTCCAGAGTAAGCTGTTCTATTTCTTCGTCTTTAAGATGTTTAAATATTTCGGCCGATTTTTCAGGGCCTAACGCAATAAGCAGCATTGCAGCTTTTTCTTTGCCTGTAATATCTGATTTAAATCCGCTTGCACTTCTCGACACTGCTTACCCCCCTATCTTTTGGAATCTTTATATAAACGTGATTAATCCCAGTCATCCGACAGCCAGTTTCTTAATAGCTGAGCAACCGATTCAGGTTTTTCTTTAACAAATTTCTCAATCTGCTTCTTGACTTCTGACCTTTCTTCAAAACTGATTTCTGCTAAAGGTTCTTCTTCAGGAACAATAAACTGCGGCCCGTTTGCAGCGAGTTCCGGGGATAAACTTTCTTCCGAAGATTCTTTTTTCTTTCTTGGTATCACTGCAATCAAAAGACCTATTATTAATGTAAGCATCAAAGCAAAATAGCCATAATTATCTATATATTCCTGAATCTTATCAGACAATGGTTCTTCATAAACTTCTTCCGGAGCAAGTTTATATTTATTTATGGATATCTTTGAAACCGGTATGTTTGTTGCGCCACTTATTACCTGCTGACACTGCGAAAGAAACTCTGGCGTAATTGCACTGTCATCTGCCACCCTTTGCCCATACCAGAGTGTCACTGCAACAGAAGACTGTTCAAAATTTACCGTTCCCTGTGCTTTTTCCATTTCTGTCATTATTTCATTAAACTCTCTGTTTATATCAGTAGTTGTCTTTTTATAAGTGGAGTTATCCCCTGCTTCTATCGGGTATGTAGTAGTTCCGTCTCCAGGATTAGTGTCCGTACCGGGAACTCCGCCCGTAGTACCGTTTACCAGTTCTTCCTTTTCCGTATGACTGCTTACTACTGCCTCGTCAATGTCAGTAGGTTTTAACACTTCCTTTTTTGTAGACTTTTGCTTATCAAACTCCAATACCGGGTTTACTACAACACTTATATAATCAAAACTCGATGATTTGTTCGGATACAGTACCTTTATATTTCTCTCAAGCTCTTCCTTGACTTTTAACTTCATCTTGTATTGTGTTGATGTATCGCCTATGCTATTTGATATTTCAGTACTCAAGATATTGAAATTATTGTCGACAACAGTGACATTACTGGGTTCAAGACCTTCAATTGATGCCGAAACAACGCTAACAATGCCCTTTACCTGTTCTGCTGAGATTTCACCCTTGGGGTCAATTCTTACAAAGGCAGTAGCTTTATCACTTGAAGATGGTTCAAAAAACAACGAATTTTCCGGAAACGTCAATTCAACATCCGCATCCCGGACATTGTCAAACATTTTTAGTTTTGCAATAAGACTATTCTTTTTAAAATTCTGCCAAAGGTGTTTTTTATCACTTTCGGTAGACGTTATATTCACAAGGTTCCATGCATCTTCAAAGTTCATACCTGATGAAGTTATTCCTGATGATGCCAGCGCAAATTCCGCCTTGTTTTTATCCTTGGTATCAACCAGTATCTTTTTTCCTTCACCCAGCTTGTAATTAATGCCCTTTTCCTGCAGCACTTCTTCTATTTCTGCTGCATCCTTTGAGTCTTCAATAGTCACAAGTGGAACGTAAGTAGTACGGGTAAGCATCACTATACTGGCAGTGATTGCTATAATCAGTATAGCCGATATTGCATAGATTCTGCCTTTTTGGGACTTATCAAGGTTCTTCCAAAATTCTTCCACCCTCTGCTGAAGCTTTGCTAATACCTCGGGCATATAGTCGCCACCTTCCACACTGGTATTCTTCTTTTGTTAAACCGAATTCAGAAAATTAAACTTGCATATTCATAATTTCTTTATATGCATCCATTATCTTGTTTCTGATCTGCATAGTAAACTGAAGCGCTACATCGGCTTTTTCAGCAGCAATCAAAACCTGATGGATATTATCGGTGTTACCCGCAGCAAAGTCCTCCGTCAACGCAGTTGATTCCTTTTCTAAATCACTTACCTTTGTCAGTGCATCCTTAAAATAATTTGCAAAGCTTCCTTCAACACTTTCAGCCTTCTCCGCATTGGAAAAAGCACTTTTTGAAATGGAAGATATTGAATTCAGACCGTTAATACCATTTACAGCCATAATGTCCTCCTATATAATTCTTCTCATAAAGTTAGATTCAGTATCCATTTTAGTATTATGATTGCATCAACTGCTGCCATATGTATATTTAATGGTTATTTTCCGATTTCTAAAGCTTTCATTGCCATACTTTTGGTTGTATTTATTGAGGTTACGTTTGCCTCATATGATCTTGTAGCAGAAATCATATTAACCATTTCGGTAAGTATATCTACATTTGGCATTTCTACGTATCCCTCTTCATTAGCATCTGGGTGCCCCGGCTCATAAACCATTTTGAATGCCGAACTGTCTTCGATAATTCTTGCAACCCTGACACCTCCGCCAGCCATTTTCCTGCTGCTTTCATTCAAATACTCGGAAAAAGGAGTTTCCGGTGACTTTTCCTCAAAAACTACAACTTTCCTTCTATAAGGAGTTCCGTCTTCAGTTCTTGTAGTATTTACATTGGCAATATTCTGAGAAATTGTATCCATTCTAAGCCTTTGTGCGGTCAAAGCTGATGAACTAATATCAAGAGAACCGAAATATCCCATTTACCATCATCGTCCTTCCTTGATTACTGATTTCATTTTACTAAAAGTATTATTCATTCTTTGTATCAACACATTGTACCTTATGTTGTTCTCTGCCATTTGAGCCATCTCATTTTCAATATCGACGTTATTTCCGTCAAGTCTCATAACATTCGAACTGCTGTCTTCAGAAACGTTAATACCAACCTCATCAATATTTCTTCCACCAATTGGTATATGCCGTGGATCAGTTCTTTTCCCTTTAAAACTGTTGTTTTTTGAAAGAGCATCACTCAGCTCTTCTTCAAAACTCACGGTTTTTCTTTTATAACCCGGAGTATCCACATTTGCTATATTTTGAGCTATAGCTTCATTTCGCATCAATGATGCATCCAGTGATTTTTCAATAACCTTTGTTCCAAACAGAATCCTATCAATCACTTTGATACGCCTCCTAATTTACAAAACTCCAAGTTAGTGACTTTATACGTCGTAATTATACATACCCAAGATATATTTCGACAAATCATAGGGTTTTCCTTCACCATTTTTTTGATAATATGTGGTAAACTCGCACTCTAAAAACTAATCACAGCTTTAAGTGTAATAAAACAAGAAAAACAAAATTCTTAATAAGCACTGTCTTGAGAATATTTGCATAAAGAACAACTTCTAAAAGCATTTAAAACAGTAAACCTTTAAAAGTATATATATAAAGAAAAGTTAATCAAATTAAGTAAAATTTATCATTCTTCAAAAAGATCTTAATTGTACAGCTTTAGCTTTGCCATCTTATCAATGCTTTAATATCCGATGCACAACCTAGAAGCCACAAGCAAAGTAGAAACCTTCGCCATGAAAAACAGGAGAATAATGGTACAACATAAGTAGATATTAACATAACTTTTTCAAAAATACAACTATAAAACAAAAAAAATTACTTTCACTTTTTCTGGCAAAGAACCCAAAAATGCTGTGTGAAAAATTGAGTAATTGACTGCTTAGCTTGTTGTTTTAGTGTCAAACGCCTCCATTGCATGGCCTTCGCAAAAATCAGCAAGATGCCATTCAGCAGACAGATGAACGATATTTTGCTGCGCAAAAATCGTACCTTTGCTTGAAAATTTTTCGCACGCGTCTATGGGACATCCTGTCCCTGAGACGCTAAAAATGCCATCCGTGGCATTTTTACTTCAAAATTTCCAAGCTTTCGGCAGCTGATTTTATTTGCTCAGGTCAAGCAATTGCGTCATTTGTCACTAAAACAGGTACGTGCCGGAATTCGGTTGCTTGGGGTTGTACGAATTTTATGCGGTATTCAAAAACACGCTGACCTGAAGAGGTCAGCGTGAGCTATTTCATTATATGCTATTTTGAATATCTTTAATAATTTGCAAGGCTCTTGCAGATATTTCAGAATTTTTCTTCCTCTTGTCACGGATTCTGACTGTCAGTCCTTCCATCAAACCAAAGTTTATGTTCATAGGCTGGAAGTCCCTTACATTCTGATCGGAGACGTAGTTGCTCAATGCTCCAATTGCAGTACTTCTGGGGAATAAAATATCTTTCTTCCCAAGGGCACTCATAGCTGCGTTAATTCCTGCAAGCAATCCTGATGATGCAGACTCTACATATCCCTCAACTCCGGTTATTTGCCCTGCAAAGTACAGGTTTGGGTGTTTTCTCATTCTGTAGGACGGTTCAAGCACTTTTGGAGAGTTAATAAAAGTATTCCTGTGCATTACTCCATATCTTACGAATTCTGCATTTTCAAGCCCAGGGATCAATCCAAAAACTCTCTTTTGTTCCGGCCATTTCAATCGTGTTTGAAAGCCGACAATATTATAAAGAGTTCCTTCCTCATTGTCCTGTCTTAATTGTACAACGGCATATGCTTCACTTCTGGTGTTTGGATCAACTAGTCCCACCGGCTTTAAAGGGCCAAACCTCAAGGTATCCACACCTCTTTTGGCCATAGTCTCAACAGGCATGCAACCTTCAAATACCACTTCCTTTTCAAAATCCTTAACCGGTGCAAGCTCAGCATTTACAAGCTCATTCCAAAATCTATCGTACTCTTCCCTGTTCATCGGACAATTGATATAATCAGCCGTGCCTCTATTATACCGGGCAGCTTTGTATGCCTTGTCCATATTTATCGTATCAAAACTTACTATTGGTGCAGCTGCGTCAAAGAAGTGGAGATATTCCTCTCCTATCAATCTCATTAGACTTCTTGATAAATCCTCTGAAGTCAATGGTCCTGATGCCACAACCGTTATGCCGTCGGTAGGGAGTTCCTTTACTTCTTCATTTATTATTTCAATATTTTCATTTTCATGGATCAAATCAGTAACCATTTGTGAAAATTTGCTTCTGTCAACGGCTAACGCTCCCCCGGCAGGAACTCTTGTTGCATCCGCACATTTCATTATTATGGAATCTAAAAGTCTCATTTCCTCTTTAAGAAGTCCAACCGCATTCTCAAGCTGATCAGACCTCAAGGAGTTACTGCATACAAGCTCAGCATAGGTTTCAAGGTGATGAGCAGGTGAATACATTTGAGGCTTCATTTCATAAAGCTTAACTTTAATCCCTCTTTTAGCGATCTGCCATGCAGCTTCACAACCTGCTAACCCTGCACCTATTACATTTATATAATCAGACATCTTATATACCTTACCTTATATTGTTTTATTCCTTTTCTTCATCTTTTTTATTTTCCTCAACTTTTGTAAAATCACAATCCTCGTTGCTACACTTATAATGAGCTTTCTTTCCGGAAAACTTTTTGAGCAAAAAGTTTCCGCATTTAGGGCAGTTCTCTTTCGAGTGCATTTCCCAGCTCATAAAACTGCAGGTAGGGTTATTCTCACAACCCAAATACTTTTTACCCTTCTTGGATTTCTTAATGTATACCTTTCCTCCACACTTAGGACATTTTACCCCAGTCTCCTCCAGAATAGGTCTTGCATTTCTGCATTCCGGAAATCCGGGACATGCCAAAAACTTACCATAGCGGCTCATCTTTATAACCATATTTCTTCCGCATTTTTCACATATTTCATCCGTAACTTCGTCCGGAACTTCCACATTTCCGATTTTGGATTCTGCATCCTTCAAGACATCCGCAAAGGGGGTATAAAATCCCCTCATTACATCCACCCATTTTTTAAATCCTTCTTCAACATCGTCCAGCTTTTTTTCCAACTGAGCAGTAAACTCAACATCCACTATATCCTGAAAATAATTCTTCATGATATCGTTGACTATCTTACCTAATTCTGTAGGCATCAATGCTTTGGCGTCCTTAACTACATATCCTCTGGCAAGAATGGTTGTAATTGTAGGAGCATAAGTACTTGGTCTGCCTATACCCTTTTCCTCAAGAGTTTTTACAAGACTAGCTTCGGTGTACCTTGGAGGCGGTTGGGTAAAATGCTGCTTGGGATCAATTTTCTTCTGCTTTAATTCTTCTCCTTCAGCCAGTTCAGGCACATTGCTTTCCCCTTCTTCCCCTTCTTCACCTTCCTCGTCCTTACCTTCCTGATACAAAACTATAAAACCCTGGAATTTTATTATCTGACCGTTTGCTCTGAATGTATAATCTCCTGCAGTAATGTCGGTATTTATTGTATCGTATTCAGCTGAAGCCATCTGGCTTGAAACAAACCTGGACCATATAAGCTTGTATAGTTTGTATTGCTCCTTGGTAAGTGACTCCTTAATAGCATCCGGTTCCAGAGTAACCTGGGAAGGTCTGATACACTCATGGGCATCCTGAGACGCAGATTTATTTTTAAATACGCGCTTTTCATCCGGTACATATTTTTTACCGTACTTTTCTGTTATAAAATTTAGAGCATCCTGCTGTGCTTCGGCAGATATTCTTGTTGAATCGGTACGGATATATGTTACAAGACCAATTGCCCCAACTCCTTTTATTTCTATACCCTCATAGAGCTGTTGAGCTACAATCATGGTTTTCTTTGTTGTGAAGCCCAATTTTCTTGCTGCTTCCTGTTGCATAGTACTGGTAATAAAAGGAGGTGCGGGAGACTTTTTCTTCTCACCCTTTTTAATCTTTTGTACAATAAAAGCTTTATCTTTTATATTATCAAGCACCTTTTTTACATCATCTTCATTCTTTAACTCTACCTTTTTGCCGCCGGTTCCATAAAATTTAGCATCAAACGAACCTTTTCCGACCTTTTTTTCAAGTTTTGCGTCGATAGTCCAGTACTCTTCAGGCACAAAGTTTTCTATTTCATCTTCCCTGTCACAGATCATCCTTGTAGCAACTGACTGAACTCTCCCTGCACTTAGTCCCTTTTTGACCTTTTTCCATAGTATAGGGCTTATCTTGTATCCAACAATCCTGTCTAATATCCTTCTGGCCTGCTGTGCATCCACAAGATCCTGATCAATTTCTCTAGGCTCCTTGATAGCATTTTTTACAGCGTTTTTGGTAATTTCATTAAAGGTAACTCTGCACTTTTCTTTGTTATCTATATTCAACAAATTGGCCAAATGCCATGAAATAGCTTCACCTTCTCTATCAGGGTCGGTTGCGAGATAGATCTTTTTCGCATTCTTAGCTTCCTTTTTCAGTTTGGAGATAACATCTCCCTTTCCCCTGATAGTAATATATTTAGGTTCAAAATTATTATCAATGTCTACTCCTATCTGACTTTTTGGTAAATCCCTCACATGCCCTACAGAAGCTACTATTTTAAATTCCTTGCCTAAAAACTTTCCGATTGTATGAGCTTTTGCAGGTGACTCAACAATAACTAACTTATCAGCCATCTTTTTCCTCCAGTCATGTTTGTCTACTAATTCTATATTATAATATTATGTATTGGCATATTACAATAAAAAAATCTGAGAGCATATTTTATTCCAATTGATTTTAGTGCCTTCGATACATAAAATTTTTCAATTAATCATAATAGACAGCATTTAACTTAATCTATTGTTTTAATTTAGAGCTTATTTTATGCCAAATTGGCTTCAAAAATATCGTTTCATTTAACAAAGCTACTTTTTCATTAACCTTGCTTATATATTCATATGCATGTTTATAACATTTGTCTCTCAAATTTACATATTGAGAGAGTTGGAAATATAGGTTTCAACTTACAGCTTTAATCGGTATATCTTACCCGGCAGCTGCTCGACAAGCCCTTTTAGCTCCAGCATTACAATCACCGAATTTACAATTTTTATATCCAGACCGGTTTTGTTTGCTAAAATATCAATATGCTCAGGCTCCAATTTCAAACATTCCACAATTTTAATTTCATCTTTATCAAGTCCCTTTAGCAATTTATCATCTTTAAGCTTATTTGTAAAGAAATCCTTATTATTATCATTAAAATACGCACCAATCTCTTCCAAAATGTCTTCGAGAGAAGTGACCATTTTTGCTCCTTCTTTTATGAGTTTATTAGTTCCTGTGCTCTTAATACTGTTGACGTTGCCAGGAAGCGCAAACACCTCTCGCCCCTGTTCAAGCGCAAAATTTGCAGTAATGAGAGAACCGCTCTTTTCTCCGGCCTCAATGACTATTACTCCCATGGATATTCCGCTGATAATTCTGTTTCTTGCAGGAAAATTACCTGCAACAGGCTGAGTACCGGGTAAAAACTCCGATAGACATGCTCCGTTTTGAATTATGCTTTCCATAAGCTTTTTATTCTCATAGGGATACACTATATCAAGTCCGCACCCTAAGACAGCTATAGTCTTTCCTCCTCCACTCAGAGCCCCTTTGTGAGCGAATGTGTCTATTCCTCTTGCCATTCCGCTGACAACAGTTATTCCACACCTTGAAAGCTCACGGGATACAACTTCCGCCATTTTCAACCCGTAGGAAGTAGCTTTTCTTGAACCTACAACTGCGAGATACTTCTTATCTTTTGACAAACAACCCTTCATATACAATATTATTGGAGGATCATAAATGTTCTTTAAATATTCCGGATAATTTTCATTATTGATTGTTATTATCTTAATATCATTTGCATTAATATTTTCAATATGCTTCTTTACTTTCTCCCTGTTTTCTTTATCTACCAGATTAGAAACATCTGCACGGCTTAAAAATGAAAGAGAAGCAAAATCTATCTCTTTAGCAGTAAAGATATTATAGGGATCTTCGAAAAATTCAAGCAGTTTTTTACATTTTATTGCACCTATTCCTGGTATGGAACCTAGCCAAACCCAATATTCCAAATTATCGTGCATTAGAAAAACTCCTTGTCAATAAAAGTATATTTACCGATAAAATATCGTCCAATATTCCATAAATCTTTACAGCACAAATATAAATATAACAAATTATATATATTATAACAATGGTAAGTATTAATTTTCCATACATCCTCACATTTTCCTGTCTGGATTTTTATACTATATTGCCTCAAGTACGTGTTCTTCTCTAATATCTTCGCTATCATCCGTATCCCCAAGTGTCCCTGTAACCATATGAAATCTCTTTTTGAAAATTTGCACCGGAACCAGCATTAAAACCCCCATGCACATATTTCCAGTCCATGGGGGTTTAATATCAAAAATGGATCAAATAATAAATCTCATCTTACAACTCTATTTTATACCTAAAAGAATCTTTTTAAGCGCACCAAAATCTAATGAATTAACCGATCCATCCTGATTTATATCAGCTGCCTTAAGGGCATCACCTGTGAGCTTCTCCATACCTAAAAGGTGTTTTTTCAAGTAACCAAAATCAATTGAGTTTACAGCTTTATCTCCATTAATATCTCCTAACAAAAATCCTGTATCGCCTGGTTTCCATATTTTAAAGTTTCCGCTGCTGTGAAGTAATGCCATCATATAGAGCATTCCGTCATAATATCTCCATTGTCCGCTTGGTATACTCAGCTTCCACAATTCTTCAACAAATTCTTCACTCTTATCTGTTGTAGCTGCCAAAGATACTACTGCATTCATTGCAACAAGTCCTGGTGAGTGATCGGATGACAATTTTGATCCGCTTAGGGTAAATTGATTGCCGTACGACGAAATACCCGCTTTATAGAAAAAATTCTGAATCCTATCTGCAAAGGTCTTCTGCCAGGAATCTTTTGCCCACCAAGCATAGTCAAAACCTATGTTTCCAGCTACACGCCACGCATCAAACCTGAAGTCCCCATGACCACTTGACCAAGATACTTCTTTCGGTGATCCGTCAAAGTTTGCGTAATCCGGTGCCAATCCTGTTGTTGAGTTAGTAGCTTTCTGGAAATACTCTCTGCTTATAGAAGCTGCTTCACTCCAGAAAGAATTGTCTTTGTCTGCCCAAAGAGCCCACAATTCATAAAAGCCAGGCAAGTGATAGGAAGGATCGCTAAATTTGGCTGCATCACCTATCGGACAAAATACAACCATTTTATTGTTTTTATCAAACATGTTTTCACCGACACCGTCATCTGCCTGATGAAGCATTGCATCAAGAATAGACTGTGCCTCCGCTTTGTAATTGAATATCCCCTCTCCGTCTCCCCAGCGATGTGATGCAAAAAACAGGGACATGGCAAAATATTCCTCACCGTCTGATGCCGGAGTATTATCCTTTTTGCTCCCTGAAGTTTCACACTGCCATGCAAAGAAACCTTTAAAGTTACCATCCTTGTGATACATATATTCTTTTGCCCATTTCCAAAGCATGTTGAATTCTTTTTGCTTGTCCAACTGAACACAAATCATCATTCCGTAAGACATTCCTTCACTGCGGACATCGCCATTTCCTATATCCTTAATGTACGCCATATCGGTTCCTACAGGATAAAAAAGTCTCTCAGAGCTATCATTCCCATAAAACAACTGGTTAAATGCCTTCTCCAACTTCCCATCAATTTCTGCCTGAGATTTACCGATTTCAGAAAAAAGATTGCGGTAGGTATTGGATTCGTATGCCCCCACAGAAGGTGGTGTTGCAGCACTGACTTTTGCTACCGGAAAAAACGCAGTTGTTGTGGCCAGTGATGCAGTTAAAAGAAATACTGCGCACCTTTTCATTAATTTCGTTCCAAACATTTCTACTTCCTCCTCTTATAATATTTTTATTTACTCAAAAAAATATCCACTCCGATGTGGTAAACGAATACTTTTTTGATAATCATTTGGTTTCATAAAAAACGCAATATTAAGACTTAACCGCTCAAAATCTTTTGTACTTATCGTCATACTTAATATTCGTTACAATATAAAAAATTCATCCGGTTTTTTAAAATGTTTGGAATTAATTTTGTGAAAATCTTCTAAAAATCTTTACATCTTCCTATCCAGGCTTCTATACTGTATTGCCTCAAGCAGATGTTCCTGTCTGATATCTTCACTTTCATCCATATCAGCAATTGTCCTTGCCACCTTAAGAATTCTGTAATGGGCCCTGGCACTCATGCCCAGCTTGTCAAATGCACTCTTTAATATCTCTTTGCATGTTTCATCAAGTTTGCAGTACCTCTTAATTAGCATGGGTGTCAACTCTGCATTAGAATAAATATTTAATCCCTCGTATCGTTTCTGCTGTATCTTTCTGGCTTTGTTTACCCGCTCTCTTATAACACTTGATTTTTCTCCCTGCTCCTGACCTTCAAGATCTTTATACTTTACTGAAGCCACTTCTATCTGGATATCTATCCTATCCAACAGGGGGCCTGACAATTTTCCCAAATACTGCTGAATCTGCTTCGGAGTACAAGTGCACTCCTTTGATTCATCTAAATAGTTCCCACATTTGCAAGGATTTGCAGCACATATCAGGGTTGTCCTTGCAGGGTATGTAAAAGTTGCATTAATCCTTGAAATTGTAACTGCTCCGTCTTCCAAAGGCTGTCTTAACACCTCAAGCGCATTCTTATCAAACTCAGGCAGCTCATCTAAAAACAGCACTCCAAAATGCGCCAGGCTTATTTCCCCAGGTTTTGGGTACTTTCCCCCACCTATAAGGCTGACGTTTGAAATTGTATGATGAGGTGCCCTGAATGGCCTTTGAGTGATTAAAGAGGTTTTGTCAGGCAGGTTTCCGGCTATGCTATGTATTTTAGTCACTTCGAGAGCTTCATCAAAGGTCATGGAAGGAAGAATAGTAGGCAATCTTTTTGCAATCATTGTCTTACCGCAACCCGGACTTCCAATCATCACACAATTGTGCCCGCCGGAAGCTGCAACCTCAAGTGCACGTTTAACATTTTCCTGTCCTTTTACATCTGCAAAATCCACATCATAAGCAATATTTGTTTCAAACAGTGCATTAATATCAATGTTATGCCTATCTAGTGTACAAGCGCCGTTTAAGTGGTTTACTACATCAACTATGTTTTTTGCAGGGAGAACATTAATTCCACTAACCACCGCTGCCTCATCAGCATTTTCAAGAGGTAGAACAATGTTTCCCATGCCGCTTTGTTTTGCACTGATCACCATGGGCAAAACACCTTTAACCGGTTTAATTTCACCGTCCAGTGATAATTCACCCATAAAAGCATAGCTTTCAATATCTCGACTGCTAACTTGCTCGGTAGCAACTAAAATACCAAGCGCAATCGGAAGATCAAAGGCTGATCCTTCCTTTTTCTTATCTGCCGGAGCAAGATTGACTGTAATTCTTTTAATAGGAAATTCAAGACCTGCATTTTTTATAGCTGCACGGACACGTTCTTTGGACTCTTTTACCGCTGTATCTCCAAGTCCAACCATGTCAAAAGACGGAATTCCGTTGGATATATCTGTCTCAACAATGACAACATACCCATCAATTCCCATAAGACCAAAGCTCTTAACCTTTGATAGCATATGCCACGACCTTCCACATATTCTATTTTTCGATATATATTTATTATACAAATTTACAGCAATAAAAACAATTGTTTGAGAAAAGATTACATAATTTTGTATTGGAACCACCTTTAAGTCCGCTCCGCAACATCTCAACTTCGCTAATAATAAAACCATATACAAGCGCTTGTATTGTTCGGTAGAAATTCTATTAGCAATTCAACCCAAAAGCAAAAAAAGCTGCCACAAAGGGCACAAAACCCTTCATGGCAGCTAAATTTATCTTTATTATTCTATATCTTTATTATTCTATCGGTAACTTTGGTATCATTCCAAGAAGCCTTTGCTTCATATATCCAAAATCAATAGAATTTACTGAACCGTTTCCATCTACATCTGCTGCAGTCAAGTCAATAGGCATAAGAGACAACTTCAGCAAATATGCCTTTAATAAGCCAAAATCAATGGAGTTAAATTTCCCATCGGAATTCAGATCCCCAACTACAACTTTTGATGGCGTTGGTGTAGGATTAGATGAGGTCTTCGTTGGTGTAGGTATTGAAACACCTCCATAATGCTTCACAACGGCTGCCAAGGCTCCTACAAAACCTGCGTTGTAGTCAAGCGCAACCTCAGTGTATTGATATTCCACTACGCTGTCAATAAAAGTATCAGACACATCCGGACCACCTATCAAAGCACCAAGCAAAACATACTTAGCAGGTGTTGTGTTGGCATTATTGGCATATCCCTGTCCACCCTGTGCTGCCCTGTGATGAGGATGTTGCGACCATTTATTGCCCATTCCTACCACATACGACATATTTGCGGGATTATCACCCAAGATGTAATCTATCTGGGTTTTCAGCATATTAATATATTTGGGATCAGGATTCTGTTTATAATAGATAGCTGCAATCATGGAAGATGCTGCTGCATATCTCAAGCAACCCCAGTAATGAAGGTATTTCAATCCTCCGGGGGTTGTTGCGAGAGTGTTAATCCAGTAATTCAGGTTGTATTCTACTGCTCCCTTATATGTTTCATCCCCAGTGAGTTCTGAAAGCTTTACAAACACAGGAATGTACATATCGTCCCAACACATTGTCCACTTATGCTGAAGCGGATTATCTCCGTTGGAATTCTTATTTAAACAAAATGTTTTAGCGTCATCAAGATAAGAGTTATCACCTGTTGCAATATGAAGCCATACTGCTCCCCATGACAAATCATCGTAAATGCTGGTAGAAGCATAGAAATACTGTCCATCTCCACGATCTTTGTTGGATGTGCCCATTGAATAAAGTTCCTTTGCCGTCTTAAGACATTTATTTGCATATGTCAAGTCTACATCTTTGTAATTTAGATACATAAGTGCAAGAGCCGCTGCTGTTTCTCCCAGAATATCACTGGCTGCCTTGCTTGAATTTGCCACACACTTAGCAGGTCTTGACCCTGTCTGAAGTTCAGGAGATCCCCAATACTGATGATCCAGTTCTCCGTCACCAATCTGATAGTAAAATGTATTGGCATCTGTATGGCTCTTTATAAAATAGTCGGTGAAATACTTCAACTGTTGAAGCATCTTTGTCTTGTTGCCCGTAGCTGCAAAAACCTCATCATACTCGTATAAAGACCAACCAAGTACCGAAGCTGTATATGCCTGTGGCAAACCAAACTTCACATGGTCACCGGCATCATGATAACCACCTGTCAAATCCGCTCCCACATCGCTGCCATCGGACGTGTGGCATGCGCTCCTCCATGAAAATACATTGTCTGTTGCAACATCCTTACCGCATTTATTTGCATCATAGAAAAGAATTGAGTTTTTTAGTGCTTCGGAATAGTCATACCCTGCTGCTGAGACATTGACAACGGATGTTGTGATAATAGAAGTCGACAACAGTGCAGTACACAAGGACAAAGTAACAATTTTCTTGAAACCCCTTTTTAAAATACCCATATTATACCCCTTTCATAAATAAATTTAATTATATTACAAAGGCAAAATCATTTATTTGATTCGTGCCTTGCAAAAGCAAATCAATCAGACACAATCTTTATATTGTATAAGACCAGGAGGTTTAGTAATCTATACCTCTGTATATATCCTCAAGCCGTAAATCTTTTCTCTTCTTTTTACCAAAAACCATATATACAATGACTGCAATTGCCACAGCCAGAACAAATATTCCACAGAATATTGCAATCTTACTGCCGGTAATTTTTGAAGAAACACCTGCCCTGTTTTCTTTTGCTGTTTCATTGTCAGGTTCTAATTCAAGACTTTTATCAAAAGCTTTTAATGCCTCACCAAGTTTTCCTTTATTTTTTAAAGCCAACCCTTTATTTGTATAAATTCTATAATCTTCGATTTTTGATTCTATCACCTCATCACAACATGCTATAACTTCATCGTACTTCAAAAGGCCTAGCAGGGCACTGCTTTTATATATGTATGCCTCATAATTTCCCGGATCAATTTCGATAGATTTCTTGCTGCATTCGAGCGCCTCGTCATAGTTATGCATATCTATAAGCACATTTGCCTTATTTGTGTATATAGATGTTAAGGTATATGAGGCTTCAGGCTTAAATTCCAGTGCCTTATCAAAACTCGTCAAGGCCTCTTCATACTCTTCCTTACCTCCTAGAGCAATTCCCATGTATGAAAATGCCAATGTGCGAAGTTTGTCATCCCCAGAGCTTATTTCAATAGCCTTTTTGCACTCCTCTATTGCTTCATCATACCTTTTGAGCCCGTTCAACGAATACGCTTTTGAAACATATGCCTCAATAAGCTTGGCATCAATTTCAACAGCTTTATCGCATGCAACAACAGAATCTTCATACTTACCAAGTTGCCCAAGAGCACTTCCTTTGTTTGAATATGCTTTAGCAGCCTGAGGATTAAACTCTATTGCTTTTTCTGCCGCTTCAAGAGCCTCTTTGTAGTTTCCAAGTCCGTATAAAGCACTGGATTGGTATGTAAAAATATCCGAGCAATTATTAGGGGTCTTGGGTATACTCAACTCCAATACCTTGTAACAGCATTCTATTGCTTCTTCATATTTTTCGTCATTCAACAGAAAATACGCCTTGCTTATGTATGCCTGTACAGAATTAAGCTGGGTGGCAATTATTTTGTCACACATTTCAACCGCATCTTCATATTTTTTCTCATAATTGAATGCAAAACTCATGGCAACATATGCTTCTATATTGGTGCTATCAAGCTCTAAAGCCTTGTTGCTTGCACTAATAGCTTCAGTAATCCTGCCTAGAAAGGAAAAAGCCTTTCCCTTGTTTGAATATGCTAAAGATAATAATTTTTTTTGACCTCTTATGGTAACAATCAATTTGTCAGATACATCAATTACGTCAGTATAGCGTTTCATGTTCAACAAAATATTACTCTTTAAAAGATATGCATCAGTAACTTCTGGATTTTCATCTATAAAATAGTCTACAGTTTCAAGTGCTTCCTCAAGTCTATTAGCTTCCATAAGGCATGCCGCTTTATTGATAATGGCATCGTCCAAACCGGGATTCAACTGTAGCGCATTGTCATATAGCTTTATTGCATCATCATATTTCCCAAGATTAGAAAAACATATCGCCTTGCTGTAATAATATTTAGAATAATTAGGGTTTATCTCAATAGCTTTGTCAAATTTCTGTACAGCTTCACTGTAATTTCCTGATTCCATCAGCGAAATTCCTTCATTATAGTAGTCATTTGCTGTTACTGCAAATGAAACAGATGATAAAACAAAAATCGAAACTATAACAAAGCAAATTTCTATTGATGCTTTTAAAACATTTTTCATTATTTTAGCCCCTTAAATCAATTAATACTGTATGGCTAATTATATCATAAGCTCAAATTAATAATCAACAAACTGTTAGTTCAACCCGTGCGACCCTTGGCAAATTTACATTCTCTTTAGCCTATATTCATGTCTTTTGAATATGATATAATAAAAACACTTCGTAAATAGAGCTTTTTAATAAAGTAGTCAAATATTATTATTATCCTTATGGCTAAAGCTGAATAAATATACACATGTATGGAGGACTATCTGTATGGATTATGAGAATCTGGTCAAATTGGCAAGTGAAATCAAGCAAAATGCTTATGCTCCGTATTCCAACTTTCATGTCGGAGCTGCATTGATTGGCAATTCGGGCAACATATACACCGGTGTAAATGTTGAAAACGCCTCTTATGGGGCAACTATTTGTGCTGAAAGGACAGCTATATGCAAAGCTATTTCTGAAGGTGAAAAAAGCATTAAAGCCATTGCAATTTCAAGTGACTCTGAAGACTATACATTTCCTTGCGGTATATGCAGACAGGTCATATCTGAATTTGCAGACAAGGATCTGGTTATACTATGCAGCAACAATAAAAGTGAGTATAAAGCATACAGTCTTAGTGATTTCCTGCCCAATGCCTTTATATTGGAAAAGTAAAAGTCTCTGAAAACTTCCCTCAATTTAAAAAGGAGTGCCGCTCTGATTCTGCGACACTCCTATCTTTAACAAATTTTCAATACCTATTTTCTAAGAACTGACTCATTTGAGAACGCCAGTCTTTGAAGCGAAACAGGATCGTAAACCTCGGTCTTACCTATTATTTCCATACCACCATGAGAGTTAACGTTCCTGAGCATAACGCTAAGTTTAATTTTCTGATTTGCGTTAGTAAATACTACATTTTCAATTTTTATCTTTAAGTATATTACGTCTTTGGCATCGGAAACATAATTCTGCGAAACGACTACCAACCCCGGTGTGTTAACTGAAGTATCAAGCTGGATACTGTCAAAGATTGCCTCCGGATTGATATGCCCATTACTGCCTTTAAACTTAATGTTCAATTCATAGGTCTCCGGTCTTAAGTCATTGTCTATTTCTTCCGGAGCGTTTAATACTACATCAAATGAACTGTTGTCATTATGGTTTACTACATTTGACATAACGGGCTTAGGAACTCTTACATTATTTAACCTGTAGGTAGTTTCTACAGAATCACGTGGATTTAAAACGCCATACTCCGAAGCCTTGAGTATAAATTCATAATATCTAATATCCGCAGTTTTTATATTAAACCTGAAAGTAATAACTTCAGACTGGTTCGGTTTCAGTTCTATCTTATTCGGATATCCTTTTTTGTCAATACTCTTAATCCATGGATACTGTTCCTTGTATTTTGCATAGTCTGTTGTAGCAGTTAAATCCCAGAGTTTTGCATCATAAGCTGAGCTAAGATCATAAGTCTGAGTTTTTGCTCCATAGTTTGTAACTGTTGCTTCAACAGCATATACATTACTTCCATCCCATGAATTAGCTGTAGTCTCATCAAAACTGACACCTATTTTTGACATCCATCCAAAGAGGTTGTAGCAGAATTTATAGTCTTCAACAGCTTTGCCGCCTCCACGCTCTACGAATTTGGAAATAGCGCACCCAATATCACTGGTTGTGATTACAATTCTTCCTTCCGGCATGTTCTCATTCTTAACACTTCTGGTAATAATGTTCGGACGCTTCAGACCCGTCTCCGGCTCTTCAATATTTAACAAAACCGTGTCTGTAGGCAAAATGTTTGAAAGATAACGGTTGTCATCATTCAACCACTCTTCTCCATCTCCGAGCATGGATATTTCACTGTTTTTGTTGATAAGCCCCGGTGCAAACACGCGAGTTGTCTTTTCGCGGTCAATTGTATAAATATTATCAAACAGAGGATGCATTTTTCCCTCTGAATCCAACACCGGTACTTGAGGATACTTATAGTTGTTTCCTGGATTTAACGAAACAAATCCAATCTCATCGGTAAAACCGTCTCCGGCTTTAATCTCCAATCCTCGGCAGTTTTCCCACCATAGCTGGCCACCTGCATTTAAGAATGCTTTTACCTTGTCCTGGACATCTTTCGGGTAAGTTATACTACCATGAGAAGTCTGGAACAAAACGTCATAGTCCTTTGCAATTTTCTCAGGAGTAAGTGTATCATCATTTATAGATACCTCCCAATACTTAAAGAATTTGGACTTTTTCATATTTTCCTTGTCACCGACAACTCCCGTACCTGTCATATCAGCCTCAAGGTCTGTCTGTGCCTTGGCCACACTTCTTAAATCGGTGAAATAGTTGCAGAAATCATCGTAATCCTTGTTATCAATTCCTTTGATTTTTGATGAACTGTACTGCATAACATCCTTGAATTCACTCTTGTTAAAAGCAGGTGGATGTGGGTTTACAAGTACCCAGTCCATAGGTTTGTTTATATTTCTGTCCAAGAGCTCCAGCATTGTAAAGTCAGGATTCGGATCGTTTACGTCGATATTGTTAATTGTATCCCTTGCCGGTGCTTGAAGTATCAATATGCCGACATTCACGTTTCTTTTTTTGGCTGTAATTCTTGGCACAGGTAATACTTCGTCACCTTGAGGTTTTACGTAATTGTTTTTCTCAAGTCTTAATGCGTTATAGATAAACGCAGCTGCTTCACCTCTTGTAACCGGATTATTAGGATTAAGGTTTCCCAAGTGGTCACCCTTCATTAAGTTGTTCTCTAGTGCAAGCTCCACAAAATACCTGAAGCTATCGGTTACCTTTGATGCATCATTGTCCTTGTAGTTATTTAATTTTGCTGATGGTTCAAGTTCAGGGTCAAGAGCAAAAACCTTACCATCTTCATTATAATCCAATCGTCTTGTACCTATTATAGCCATTGCAAATTCTTCACGTCTGACCTTTTTGCTTTCTTCGTACTGTTTTGCACTGTATGCAGCCTTTGTGTTAACGTCATACCTTAACATTTTTTCCTTATAAAAATAATTGTAATAAGCACTCATATAGTGATAAGCCCAAAAATCCGGCGGTACGTCCGAAAGCTTTCTGAATCTTTCAGGAATAAAACTGCTGTCACTCTCGGCAATAGACCTTTTCATAACGCCGAAAAGCATATATGCTGCGTGTTCTCCTATTATATGATCTGCCGGCATAAAGAGGTCGGTTCCTTTACCGAAAATTACCCCCTGGCTTGCAAGTTCCATTACAGGGATGTAAAACCAGTCTTTTATTTTTACATCTTTAAATGCCTTAGAGTATGTAACTTTATTCAACTCAATACCTGCAACCGTTACAATACCGCTTTTTGACTTACACTCTATTGAAAGTTTGCCGTCTTCTAAAACTTTCGCAAGGTAGGGACCGCTTTTGGCCCAGTTTTTATCTGACTTTTCCATATCAACTGTATCTATAACAGATCCGTTTGCAACAATATCAAAAACTTGTCTGTTCTCTTTCTGATACTCTGCTGAGTATAAGAAAAACTCATACAGAGTATTTTTTTCGAGCGAAAAGTTTAAATCAATACTATATCCTCTTGTATCTGAAGAAAGAAGCGTTCTTAAATCCTGATCAACTGTTCCTAAATCCTGCTGTTCTGAATCAAAAGCAAACCAGTCAATTTTTGAAATCAGCGAACCACCTTTATCATCGGTTATGTATAAATCATGAACACCGGTTAAATTGTTACGAAGTGTGTCCTCAAAAACCGCCTCACTACCATCTGTGGTAATTGATGCAATAACTTCACCTGTGGGGCTGTCAAGCCTCACGTCCACAGTACCGCTAATTCCTTTGAAAATATGGGTTTTAAATTTGTCCAAACTGCGGGTATAACCAAATTGCACCTGCTTGTACAAGTAATAGTCATTACTTGCTTCGTCATAGTTCTTAGCTTTGATTGGATCAAAAGGACCCCTTAAGAAACGGAACCAATTGATATTATACATGCCAGTCCGCTCTCCAACACATCCCAAATACAAGCGGTGTAATCCTTCAACGCTTCTATAAAGCTCGCAGAAGACATCTTGATACTCCTGCCATCCACCAGTTCTCTCTACCTTAACTTCTCCAATTATTTCACCGGAGGGAGAGTCCAATCTCAACTGAATATTTCCACCTTCCGTTTCACTTGACACTCTAGCCATAAATCCTCGGGTGCCTCTTGAAAAATATACATTTTCATAAGCTGCGTAATCCCCGTTATCGATGTAAGCCAGATTTTCTGTTCCTCCAATATCAGGGCAGCTTTCAACCACCAAACCATGGTTTTCCACTAAGGATTCTGCCTCAATTCTTGACAAGGCATTTACTGAGGACGCCGGAATCATCTCCTCTGAAGGCCCTCCAACAGATATGGAAAGATTATCAACTGAATTTTCACTTCTAAAGTTAATACCGTCAACCTCTGTATCCTGTGAGCCTCCCAAATTAACAGCAATAACAGGCGTAACTTCTTTGGTACAGTAAGACTGAACCGTTTCAGTAGCTGCGAATGTCACTGCCGTATAACTTGACACCAGAAAAACTACTGTTGAAATTATTGCTGTTACTCTCCTAAAACATTGTTTACCCATTCAATATCCTCCCTTTACATTTAATCTTTACCCCTTTATATCTTTTCTTTTATAAACAGAATTTTGATGACCTCCAAAACATAGAACTTTTCCAAACCTATCCTATCACAATTTGTAAACCTCCACAACTTTTTTAGTCAACTTAATCTATGTTCTTTTAAGTAACACTTTTGCAAAATAAAGAATATTAATAATTATGTGAAATTTATGTAAACCAAGCATCATGTATACCTAACTATCTCCCGCTATTTTGCGAGTTTAGATTTTATTATCTTTCATATTGAAAGGAGTAGAAAGAATGTCCAATAACCTGTTTAAAAAAAAAGTTGAAGAGGTCTTAAGTGAATACAATAGGAGTGACCTTCAATGTAAGCTAAATACATTAATATTCTTTCTTAAGAAAGCTAATATTAACGAACTGACAGAAATTATGAATTCCGTTAATAGAGATTTAATTATAAATAAAATTCTTGAAGCTGACAAAAAAACTTTAAAAGAGCAAAATATTAATATATCCGAACTAAGAAGAAGGCTAACTGAAGCTGACTTTGACAAAATAAAACAAATATTTGGTTCTGAAGGAAATATTGTGGTAAATAAGCTCAAACAGTTAATAAACTGGTAACTTGTCCGCTAAAATCAAAGGCTGTCGGTAATCAAACCGTCAGCCTTAACTAAATGCTTTAATACATTCAAAACAATGGGTACCGTGGACTTAAGGTAAATCCAAAGTTTTATTGTACTACATTTACAGCACCTGATTTATAGTCAACTTCCATACTTGCAAGTATTGTATCTCCGAACGTAGGGGCTCCTGAAACTTCTACCGGATATTTACCAATTTTGGCTGTATCTTTTACTTTAAACTTTATAGTCGCAAAAACACCATTTGTTGTAATTGCCTCATCCTTCATAGTATTGTCCAAAAATAAGAATCTTATCCTGCCCTCTTCTTCAAGATTAGTTGAAAAGTTTATGCCTGCGTTCTTTACAATCTCACCTGCTGTTACCTCAACAAACTCAAGATTTTCAGAGTTATAAACCATTTCAAAGTCACAGGCAGCAATTCCTATGTCAGCAATATTGGAGAGAGTAATTGGAATTGAAACGTTCTCTCCTGCCCTAGCTTCAACAGAAGCCATATCAAAATTAATTGTATCTGCAACCGATACTTTTGTAGTTTCTTTTGGAGTTACTTCCGGTGCTGGTGTTGCTGTTACTGCTGATGTTGCAGTCGCCGTTGGAGTTGCTGCTACTGCATCCCCTACTTCAGCCTGCTTTAAATCAGCATTCCAGTCTACTTTTACACCCAATGCATTTCCCATTGCCCTCAACGGCAAATATGTTCTTCCCTCCACAACTATAGGTGGATTTTCTGAAACAAACTCTTCTCCGCGAACCATTACTTTAAATGTTGCTTTATATGCAGTCCAACTTGTTACTGTTGAAGCCACTGCTTGTCCTTTTGTAGCAGTAGAACCAGTCTCGGTAACAGGATTTTGTGACATCCCTACCTCAGCCTGCTTTAATTCAGCATTCCATACCACGTCAACTCCCAATGCTTCACCTAATGATCTCAGAGGTAAATATGTACGTCCCTCAACTACTATAGGTGGATTTTCAGGAACAAATTCCTCTCCACGTACAATTACTTTAAATGTTGCTTTCTGAGCCAACCAGCTTGTTGTCTCTGCAGAAACAAACAGGCAACTTCCCAAAATACCGCCAATAACCAAACCACTGATTAATTTTTTCATACTTGAACACACTCCATTTGGTTTATATAGTATTTAAATTATATCACAAATAATGCCAGCTTGTCACCATTATATATATTTGGTAAACCTGTTTTCCCGTAAGTAACAACAAACCGGTACTAATTCCCATGTCAACTTTTGGCATAATTCGATATTTATAGCTTTAACAGCATGCTGTTTATAACTGCTGCGACATCTTCCTTATACTTATTAATAAAGAAATGCCCGTCATCAAACTCATAAAACCTGCAGTTCTTAGTTGTACATTCCTTCCATCTATGCATTTCCTTCCCTTCAACATACTCATCACTTCTGCCGTTCAAAACTGTTATGTCACAATTAAATGAAGCAATGCTCCCTTTATGTCTATACGTTTCAACCAGTTTATAATCAGACCTTAAAATCGGCATAAAAAGTTCAAGTATCTCTTTGTTTTCAATAACCTCCTTGTTCATACCTCCTAAAAGCTGGAGTTCTGCAAGAAACTCTTTATCAGGAAGCGTGTGTATGTTTTTGTCTTTCACCTCGACAAAAGGAGGATAACGCCCTGAGAAGAATAAATGCACGGGTTCTCTTTTAGTTTGGTCGATAATTTTACCAACTAATTCATACGTGAGAATTGTACCCATACTATGGCCAAACACAGCATACGGTTGCTTGTCCAACTCCCCAGAAATTCTATTATATAAATCATTTACAACTTCTTCAGAACAAGAGTAAAGAGGCTCACTAAACCTGATCCCCCTACCCGGAAGCTCTATTGGTCTTAAATCAATTCTTTCATCCAGATATCTTCGCCAACTCTTATAAATCATAGAAGAACCACCTGCATAAGGTAAGCAGAAGAGTTTTATCCTTTCCAACACAATTCCCCCCAAACATTCTGATATAATATACTAAAAATCGGCTGCCAACAGGTTTCAAAAAGCAAAAGCACCATAATTCCAGCACTATTTTATCTTATTTTCAAACAGCATATAATACTGTGAATTACGGTACTGGGATATAATAGCCTTTTCTTTGTCAGTCAGATTTTCAGTGAATTCACCATTACTTTTTTTGTAGAACCTTCCGGTTATCACCGGCAATGATGCCTTAACCTCATTTACGTAATTGAAATACACAGAGTCTTTTATGCCAAGATAATTGAGAAGCTCTGTACCAAGAAAATTAGTACTTATTAATGGTGCTTCCCCCATAGGAATCTCTTTGCCCTGTTGTTTAAATAGTTTTTTTGCTGCTTCATTACTCCAAATAAAATAAGGAGTTTCGTAAGTATTCAAATATTCTTCAACAGTTCCTGACAAACCTATACCATAATTCAGTGCCTTGAATCCCTCAAACTCTTTACCGAGGAACGGAAGGTGATCTCCAAAATACGCCACTACAACCGGTTCTTCCGAATTTTCCAACTGATCGGTCAGGTATCCTAAAGCTTCATCGTTTTGTTGAAGACCACCAATATAATTATTTACCAGATGGTAATACTCTTCATTTACCGAACTGTTATGCTTTAAAATTTCGGTATAGCCAATTGGCGAATTTGCATAAGGACCATGATTATGGATAGTGACCGTGAAATTAAAATACGGACTGTCCGGGTTTTCATCCAAGTGTCTTTCGAAATCATTGAGCAAAAATTTATATGCGTCAATATCGGCAATATACCCGGTATGCGTCTTAAGAGTTCTTTCAGTTACATCATCGGCAAAATAGCGATTGTCAAACCCAAAGTAATCATACACGTTAAACCTGTTGTAAAACCATGGATGACCAGGGTGAAATGCCATTGTTTTATAACCTTTACTTTCAAAAACACTATTAAGCGAAAAGGTATTTTTACGTATATAAAGTGAATATGCATCTCCACTCCAGTTTGCTATACTTGTTGAAACGCCTGTAAGAAATTGAAATTCAGTTATTGCCGTACCTCCACCATAAACATTATTGACAATTCTTCCATGATAGGCTTCTTCACAAATCTTGTTGAAGTTCTTTAACGGATTGTTTGATTCATCAAACTCAACTCCCGGAATTCTATCAATATCAAAAAAAGCTTCGCTCATTATTGCAATAACATGTGGCATTTCAATATCTTCATCTATATTATTTGAAGCTTGTAATTCATTCTTCTGTTCGGAAATTCCAAGAAGCTTTTCAACTTTTTCAGCTGCATAATCTTCAGGTGGAGATAGTTTTAAGGAATTTGCCTTAACAAGGAACGAATAAATAAATCCCTTTGATCTTGCTATATCCACCGATGAGTAGATTGTTCCATGCACCTTAAAGCTGTCATATAGTTTTGTATTCTTATACCAGGTATTAAACAATACTACAGAGAGTAAAACCGATAATAGAACTCCCATTGTTCTGAATAACCATCCTGTAGACTTTGACTTTATGAAAATAAATACTCCCAGGCCCCCAATCAAGAATAAAACCACCATAAAAATCAAACCCATGTTAATAGGCAAATCTTTAATGCTTATTACATTTGTCGATTCGCCCCCAAGCACTATATCAGCAGGTACGAAAGGCTCCAGCCTAAGACTGATTTTGAAAAAGTTAACCATTTGAATAAGCAGATAAAAACTACCTGAAACTAAATAAGAGATCCAAACCCTTGAGGTCAGAAAGCATACCAAAAGCATTAATAAGGTTAAAGGTAGTGCATTCAGCAGAAATAAAAACGGTTGCTTTAAATAGAGTTCCAATACAACCAATGAAAAATTAGAGGAAATAAGAGCTCCAATAACTGATAAAAACATAGACAGTCCTATAACTATCAAGATATTTTTAAGATTACTTTTAAAATTTCTCTTTACCTTATGAAATAAAGTGCTTTCAGATGAATCTCCCAGTTTATTAGAATTTGATATTTCCATTTCAATCACCCCACCATTCATAAAATGTTAACAACTCACAAAACAGCTCATAAAGTCCCATCACAAGAACTTTTGGTTAACCACTAATACTAAAAAAAGGTTATTTATCGTAATAATCCCACTTATTCCTTATAAAACGCCTTTAAAATTCTAACACATTATCAGTAGAATTTAAATAGATAATCCCAAGCATAGTAAAAAACTATACCTAAAACAATTACTATGGCAAACAGCGATAAAGTCTGCTTCCATTATACTGAAAACCTTACTACTCATCACAGTTAATTATAACCAAACAGGAATAATGTAACAATTTGTAGTATTATAGTTAGCGAGTTTTATTGGTTTATTGTAATTATGCAAATTTTATGATATTATAAAAAAAAGATAAACAAATTTTTTAACAGTTTAATAGATAGATGCTTCAACTTGCAAGCCACTTTTTTGTTTTAAAGACAGAATTTCAAAATCTATACGCACTGCAATATACTTATCAATGTTTAAATTCTACGAAACAATTACCTATTTATATCTATTATCTGAGTACTAAATTCCGCTCACTATACGAACCTATATTATAAATAGAAGTATTTATAGTTTATTATTTATTTTAAATAATTATTTTGGGAGGAGAACAAAATGAAAAAACCTATTATTTTTTCGATTATATTAATAACGCTTGCAACGTTATTAATAACACCGAATGCACTGATTTCCGCCGAAACAAGTGATGTTGCTGATGCTAATGATGACTGGCTGCATGTTGAAGGTTCCAATATTGTCGACAAATACGGCAATAAGGTATGGCTTACCGGTGCGAACTGGTTTGGATTTAACTGCCGGGAAAGAATGCTGCTGGATTCTTATCATAGTGATATAGTGGCCGACATTAATATTGTTGCAGACAAAGGTATAAATGTAGTCAGAATGCCCATTGCAACAGATTTGTTGTACGCATGGAGCCAGGGTACTTATCCTGAATCAACCGATACAAGTTTTAACAATCCTGCTTTAGAGGATCTAAACAGTTTTGAATTATTTAATTTTATGCTTGAGAACTTCAAAAGGGTTGGAATCAAAGTTATAATTGATGTACATAGTGCACAAACAGACAATATGGGACATAACCATCCTTTGTGGTATAAGGGTGCTATAACTGAAGAAGTCTTCAAATCTTCCTGGGTATGGTTAGCAAACCACTACAAAAATGATGACACGATCATAGGCTTTGACCTAAAAAATGAACCTCACACAAATGTTGGTAATGTTAAGATCAAGAATGATTCCGCTATCTGGGATGATTCCAATCATCCGAACAACTGGAAAAGAGTAGCCCAGGAAACCGCATTGGCAATAATGAAAGTTCATCCAAATGCCCTGATTTTTGTTGAAGGCGTTGAAATGTATCCTAAGGATGGTATCTGGGATGATGAAATCTTCGATACAAGTCCTTGGACAGGAAATAATGACTACTACGGAAACTGGTGGGGTGGAAACTTAAGAGGTGTAAAAGATTACCCTATTGATCTTGGTCAATATCAGAAACAACTTGTTTATTCTCCACATGATTATGGTCCATTGGTATATGAACAACCGTGGTTTAGCGGAGATTTTGTTACCGCTGACGATAAGACCGCAAAAAAAATACTCTATGAGGAATGTTGGAGAGACAACTGGGCATTTATAATGGAAGAAGGAATTTCTCCCTTACTTATTGGTGAATGGGGCGGTCTGACAGAAGGCGGAGATAAACTGCTAAACTCAAATCTCAAATATTTAAGATGTATGAGAGACTATATTTTAGAAAACAAATTCAAGATGCATCATACATTATGGTGTATAAATATTGACTCCGCAGATACAGGCGGCTTATTTACGCGTGACGAAGGTACACCGTTCGAAGGTGGAAGAGACCTTAAGTGGAACGATAACAAGTATGACAATTATCTATTACCTGTTCTTTGGAAAAATGAAGATGGTAAGTTCCAGGGTTTGGATCACAAAATTCCCCTTGGAAAAAATGGTGTGCCACTTCCTGGAGGCTCAGCTGTAACCCCTACTGTTAAACCTACACCGACAAAAACTACAGCTACTCCAACCACAGTTGTAACGCCAACTCCATCACCTTCAGGAATAATACCAGGTGACGTAGATGGAAATGGATCAATTAACTCAATAGACTTTGGTTTAATGAAAATGTACCTTCTTGGAATGATAAAAGACTTCCCTGTTGATGATGATTTGAAGGCAGGAGATCTTAATGGTGATGGCAAAATAACCTCTATAGACTTTGGTTTAATTAGAATGCACCTTCTTGGAATGAAAAGCTAGTTCGATGTTTAGATTATTAAAATGGAGTTGTCTTGTATTTGGAGACAGCTCTATTTTATTTGTTTCTACAACACAGAACCCAATTACAAGTAATTAATTTACTGAAAAAAAATATAAGTATAAAATTTTTCAAATTTTGAAAATAAAAAAGGAATTTTGTTATTTGTGCAGAATAAGTATTTATTATGAAATCTACAAATGACAAATTTTCTATACAACACTCACTATCATAATTTGCAGATAAGTCACAATACCAAAAGGAGCTTTTATATGCATACTATATTACGAAGGAATTTACAACAGACCTATCAAAAACAACAAAAATATTCAAATCATCAAAAGAACCTCATTCATGAGAATGGATAATTATATCTCAGTACATACTCATGCAATGGGAGGTCTCATCTATATCATTGTGCAAATTAAATCCATAATTAATGGAGTTTTTTTTGCGCTTTAGGGTTTATCTCTTAAATTCAGTTAAAAGAACCACTTACCCATAACAAAATTAAACGAATAAAATTCAATGAACTTTTTGACATATCCAGCATTTAGTTCTTTATTTATGCTTATTGGGTCGAACAGTGTCAAGGGCACTGATAAAATAACTAAACTGGTTGCACAAGGAGGTGAAAGTGAATGTCTGAAGTATTAAACAGCGATTTTTTGGTAGAGCAAGAGGAAACACAAAAGGATAAGTATCTAACATTCACTATTGGAAAGGAGTACTATGGAATTGAAATCAGGTATGTTACAGAAATTATAGGGGTACAGCCAATTACCGAAGTACCTGAACTTCCTGAATATATTCGAGGTATAATAAATCTGAGAGGAAAGATTATTCCGGTAATGGATGTCAGGCTGAGGTTCAGTAAGGGGTTCAGAGAATATAACGATAGAACCTGTATAATTGTTATTGACGCTGAT
The DNA here is from genome assembly GCA_964564015.1 of uncultured Acetivibrio sp. GTDB lineage: Bacteria > Bacillota > Clostridia > Acetivibrionales > Acetivibrionaceae > Acetivibrio. The sequence goes on along the minus strand of CAZLZR010000013.1, from coordinate 20,954 downwards.
GACATACTTATTGGACTTATTGTAGATAGTGTCTCAGAGGTGCTGTCCATACCGGATGAAGACATTGTTGCTCCAAACGACTTAAAAGGAAATAAGTATATTAAAGGTATTGGCAAAACAGGAAGTGATGTCAAGTTGATACTGGATTGCAGGCAACTGCTTGCTGAAGAAGAAATGCTAAGTATGAGCAACGAAATATAAAAATCAAGGAGGATTATATAATGCGTTGGTTTTACAATTTGAAAATTGGTGCAAAACTAATTATCGGCTTTTTGGTGGTTGCAGCTATTGCTGCCATAGTTGGCATTGTTGCCCTTGTAAACATAAACACCATGAGGGAAGCCGATGAATTTTTGTATAAGGAAAACACTTTAGGTATTGAGTATGCCGGCAATGCTGCTTTGCAGTTCCAGAGAATGAGGTTTAATCTTGCTAAAACTCTATTGTTTGACGATGAAAAACAGCAAAATGAAAGCCTAGATAAAATTGATGAACATATTAATCAAGCAGAGGAATACATGAAATTGTACGAAGAAGGAATTATTAGCGATATAGACCGTAAACAATATGATGAATTGGAAGCCCTATGGGAAGAGTATAAATCTCTATCCGAGAAAGAAATGAAATTAGTGCAATCGGGACAGATGGATCAGGCAAAAGAGCTTGTACTTACGGAATTAGGCGAAGTTGGAGACGCATTGAGAGAATCCTTTGAAAAAATAATTACATATAATTCTGATGGCGGTAAGACAAAGATGGAAGAAAACACCCATGCTGCAAACACTGCCTCACTAACAATGATTATTGTAATAATTATTGGCGTAATCATAGCCATTGTACTGGGTTTGTTTATATCCAACACTATCAGCAGACCTATCACTAAAATGGTAGATGCCGCTGACAGACTTGCCTTAGGTGATGTAGGTGTTACTGTTGAAGCAGAATCTAAGGATGAAATAGGAAGATTGGCACAGTCCTTCGGGATAATGATAAATAACATTCGTGAACAGGCTCATTTAGTAGAAAAAATTGCATCCGGTGATTTGACAGTTGAGGCCAAAATCAGGTCAGACAAGGATCTTCTTGGTAAGAAACTCAACGAATTGATTGAAACAAATAATGAGGTTCTCGGAAATATAAATGCTATTGCCGGACAGGTGGCAACCGGTGCAAAACAGGTATCTGATTCAAGTATGCAGCTTTCACAGGGAACCACCGAGCAGGCAAGCTCAATAGAGGAGTTGACCGCCTCCCTTGAAGAGGTATCCACACAGACAAAACAAAACGCTCAAAATGCCAATCAGGCCAATGAACTGGCAGAGACTGCAAAAAACAACGCGGTGCAGGGCAACAAACATATGGCTGATATGCTCAATGCCATTGAGGAAATCAATAATTCCTCTTCAAATATCTCCAGAATAATAAAGGTAATTGATGAGATAGCCTTCCAGACCAACATTCTTGCGCTGAATGCAGCAGTTGAAGCAGCAAGAGCCGGGCAGCATGGCAAAGGGTTTGCAGTGGTGGCTGAGGAAGTAAGGAATCTTGCCGCAAGATCTGCTAATGCAGCCAAAGAAACCACTGAACTCATTGAAGGATCAATTAAGAGAACTGAAAACGGTACAAAAATAGCCAATGAAACTGCAGAAGCACTCAATAAGATTGTAGGAGATATTGCAAAAGCTGCTTCTTTAGTTGGTGATATAGCCATTGCTTCAAACGAGCAGGCTGCGGCTATTGCGCAGATAAATCAAGGTATTATACAGGTATCACAGGTTGTACAGACCAATTCGGCTACATCAGAAGAAAGTGCAGCCGCAAGTGAAGAATTATCCGGTCAAGCCGACTTCTTGAAGGAATCCATCAGAAAATTCAAGTTAAAAAATCTAAACCACTCGTCATACAACAGATATAAGGAAATTAACCCTGAAATTCTGAAGATGCTTGAGGATATTTCCGAAAGTAAGAAACAAAACCATGTCAACAAGCAAGAACTCAGAAATGAAACCGATGTATTAAAATCGGACTGGGATTATAAAGAAGAACCCGAAAAGGGTATCTCTTCCCCAAAGCAAAAAATAATCCTTAGTGATAATGAATTCGGAAAATATTAGACTTACACTAAAACGGAGTGGACTTTTCTGTTCACTCCGTTTTGTGTTTACTACAATACCACCAGCTAATTTGTTTGTTAGTATCATATTTTCCTATTTATTACTCAGATTTTTTATAACTTCACGGGCAATACGTTCACTATACCTGCTTTCATAACGGCCTGGTGCCCATCCTTTTAGAAAACGGTAAAAGTCTGTCCATGCTACATGATAAAGTCCTCTCCATTCTTTTTCCAAGGCCTCAAACTCTACATTCCTTTGTTTGATATTTAATGCATTTCTCAGTTCTTTAAAATAGAATTCCAAAACATCGGTTTCCCAACTTTCACACTCATCATCATATAAGCAGCTATCTACAAAATATGCAACATCTTTCATACCACAACCACCGCCAACATATTGAAAGTCTACTGCCGCTACCTTATTTGCATCTTCAAAAAAGCAGAAATTCTCCAGTTTGGCATCGCCATGCACAAAGGTTTTAAACCGGCAGTTGTTAAGTAGTCTGTCTATTGTTTTAGCTGCCCCCTTTAAGGCTGTATCATTTAAGGCTTTTAACTCATCCGGGCGGGTATCCAAATGCCAGTAAGTACCCTGTGCCCATAAATTCTCCGGCCTTTCCCCCATAAAGGTTGCATGAAAATTAGCAAGCCATCTCAGACACAACTTCATCTCATTCCATGACACACCACGCTTTCTTTTATTAAAACCTGCTGTATCAAGGTCTTCAAATACCATTAGGAACTCATCATTCTGCCATTCAAAAGCATACCATCTCGGCACTCTGCAATCATCCCCACATTTACTGCTCCAATTCCTATAAAAAGCCATTTCTACTTTATAAGAATTCAGCTTCCTCAGGTATGAATTATTACTTCTACGGGATTGCCCGGCATGTCCATGTAAACATACATTTTTAACAATCACGCTTTTTATTTCCGAACCATCCAATCCGTAACGCAGTATTTTACCATATCCTCCCCAAAGATCCTGTATTTCTTCAATCTCATATAATTCTCTAGAACCGGTCGCATTGAGAATTATCTTTTTAAAGCTTTTATTCATCGTTTTAAACTTCTCCATCGTTCAACTGCATTCTCCTTTTAGACTTCATTGTAATCTTTCAAATCAGATATTGGTCTTTTTTGGGCATAAAATCAACCTCTAAAATCTCTAAAAACTCAAACAAAATACCTTTATGGTTTCTACTTTCCTTGAATGGTGATATCCTTTCTAAATAACATACTCAACGCCCATATAAAATCGGCTGCAGATCCTGCTATACTACCCATCATTAAGGCAATCCACAACTTATATTGAGTTAACATCAATGGAACTACAACAATTATTGTTGAAAGAACAAATCCCCCTAGTGCTATTATTAGCCCCTCCAACCTTGTTACTTTAATTGTTTGTTTAGGGTCAATTCCTGGTGCCCAAAAGGATTTCCTAATAACAGCTTTATACCCAAAAACTCGATATGCTAAATAGTGACCATATTCATGCGTTACAAATAGAATAGCCAAAAAAAATAACAACCCTAAAAATTTTAATGATAAGTATCTTTCCATTTATTTACCTCTACAATACTCTGTATATATAATATGTTCTTGAATAGCTAAAGCGTTATACTAAATCTCCGGAGGCTTACCCACACCTTTACAGATACACATTTAATACGTGGAGTTCCCTGCCCCGCAACGCCAGACGAGGACACCGATATTCGAGTCTTAATAAAATCTCACATAGACTATAAATTATTTTCTAACCACTGTTCTTTCAATATGGAGGAAGCATTCTCCTGATAACATAAAATACAATTACAGGAATAAAAACAAGGTTTCTACATAAGCTCAGGCCCCAAAAAGGTTCTTTAATTTGAATTTTTGAAACTCTCTTGTTTCTATTACCAAGCACTTGACCTATATCTTCAATATACTTCATCGAATATGGAAATAAATAGATGTTCTTTTGCAAATCTTCCGGAATTCCTGCCACTGTTACACTTCCTCCCAAAATACTGCCTAAAATAGCTGCTGTAGTATCAGTATCACCACCACATTCAATCATTTCCATAATACTTCTTCTAAAATCCCCCTTATAACTGAGCCATGCATGAATAACTACAGGCACAGTATGATATATATACCCGCTAATTCCTTTTTCTAATCCTATCCGTTCCACATATTCCTTAGAACTTTCTTTATTGTATACACTCCTTACAACATCTTCAATAAGCTTAAGAAATTCGATGCTTTCATAACCTATAAGAAGTTTTTTTAATCCTTCATAAAAACTTGAAGGTTCTACTGTCTTTTGTGTACTAGCAATAAAAGCAGCATATGCAATAGCTAAAGCACCAATTTCAGCTTTTGGATCAGTATGGGTAATCCTTGTAGAAATCCCCACCAAACTTTTCATTTTATCAATATCATTTCCATAAATAATTCCTATCAATGCACTCCTCATGGCAGGACCATTCCCTGCTGAAAAAACACCACTCTTTTTTGGAGAAATCCCAAAAAGCAATCTTACACATGCTCTTAACGATGCAAAACCAACCCCTAAAGGCATTGATATTATCCATTTTCTCAAGGATTTTGCAAGATATTTTAAAAACATCACTTCATCTCCTGAGGAATGGTACAAAGCATGAGCAACCATCAGTGTATGCTCTGTGTCATCAGAAATAAGACCTTTACCCATAAAAAACTTTTGACTATGGATATTTCTATATAGCTTTTTTTGACGCTGTGCTGATAACCCTTCATATAATAATCCTAATGAATCCCCAACAGCCGTACCCATTATTGATCCAAGAACTATTTCTTTCACAATTACTCAAATCTCCTCTCGGAAATTATTTATTCAATTTTGCAAATACATTTTTGACTTACTTTTGAGTCTTCTACATGCCCAACGCCATATATGTTTAAATTATACTTTCTCACATGCTTACCCAGAAAAACAAATCCTTTATATGAATTTTGCTCCCAGTTTCTTTAATTTTTCATTATACTTATTTGCTCTTTTTTGAAACATAGTACCTATTGCATTAGTATTAATAGTAACTTTATATCCTTCCTTAATCGCACCTAGTGCTGTTAACGCAACACAACCTCCACCATCAATACCAACTATCTCTATTTCATCAATATTTAATTCATCTAATTTTTCTTTCAACTTTGGATTAGTAAATGCATCGCCCTTATACTTCTTAAAAATATAATTAGATACTACTTCCAAGGTATTCACTAATTCTACATTTTCACTCCCTTCAAATGCCTTAAAAGGTGCAAGCCTATTGATAAAATTATCTTTCATAATATTTAGTATGTAAAAAATTGAATTTCCTTCATTATCTTTAATTACCTTATTTACAGAAGCAATAAGCGCCTTGTTGTCATATTTAAAAAATTTTGCATGGGCATCTCCTACACAAATATTCTGCATATCCATAACAAAAACTGCTTTAGACATAATTATCAACCTCACATTTCTAGTATATTTTTTATTCATGCAATACTCTTCCAACAAAGCCATTCCAGAATAATATATCGGCATACCACTACACCCAAAATCCCCACATAAACTTTAAATCTATCTATAAATCGCACCACAAATGCTATGCAGCCGATGAATCAATGCTGGCAGGATGACCCGTAAGCATGCCTTTTACTCAGATACATTGTTATCGGACGGATAGCAATTCCCCTCATTATTCCTTTATATACTTACTTTGCTTTTCATCCCAAAAATACTTATCAACTACCAAGTCATATCCACCTTCTTCCGGATTACTATTATAATCCTTCCATATCATATCAAATCTATTCTTTGCAACCCTAATCTCCCAATCTGCCATAAATTCAAACACTATTTTGGGCATTCCTTCTTCCATTCTAATCACCCATAAATTCGTGTTTGATGGTTCGTAAAAGCCCATAAAAGCAATGTGTTTTTCTTTGCCTCTATCAACTAATTCAGTACTTAAATAACTACACCCATCTGCTTCAATAATAACACTTCCTTTTCCATCATTGTTTATATACCATAGCTTTGGATCGCTTTTTCCTGATACTAAGAAACTCTCCGGTTTGTAGTCACCATTTATATCTGCAACTAAAGTATAAACAATTTCCAAATCTGCATGTTCATCTATAAAATTTTTCAAACTACTTTCTTGTATAGTTGTTTTGTTAATACTGTCTTTATTATCAGTAGCCTGGCATCCCATAAGTAATAATATAAATGTAACTAACAAAATTACCTTTTTCAATAAAATTCCTCCCTCAATAATCTTTAATTCACTTCATATTTCTATCTAAATCGCAGTATTTTATTTTCAAGAACACAATCTTCATGGATATATGTGATAAATCTCATTAAGCCTTACGCTTTTTTATTGCGGTCTATTGGGATTCCACATAGCCTTCAATTAAAGCATTCTCTGCCTTTTCTCTTTCAAAAAAATATTGCACCCCTAATTCTGAATTTATTAGAACATCTATACAATCTATTTTTTTATCTCTCTTTCATATTATTTCTTCATATTTATTGTCTAGAATGACTTTATCAACCTCCATAGAACCTCTGCTCAAAGAAAATTTAACAGCTATTTTTGTACTATACCATACTCCTTTTTTTAACTTACCTTCAAACCTATCAAGATATTCCTCTGATGCTTCATGATATATAAATTCCAGTCTACCAATGACTATTACCTCTGCCGGAGTTAGTTCCGCAATATAGGCATCGGAAAGGATTTTTTGCATCAGTAAATTGTACTTCCTTCTCATCAACGCATACTCTGAGCTCATGAACTGCTGAAGCTGAAGCTATGCTTGTAAAACTTCCGGTAAGAGCAAATATTATGGCAATAACCTTAATATTCTTAAACAAAAAAATCTTTTTCATTTTGATTCCTCCTTTTCATCCACGCTAAAACTTGCACTATGTAACCCAAGGCTTTCTACTAGCATGTACTAGAAATTGTTTTAGCTGACGAAATTTTGAATCACATAATGTGATTATAAGTTCTAATCTCGTTATCTATCTCCAATAAGATTTTATTTTTATCTATTTTCCCTTTATAAACTCGAGGATTCTTGTCTGATACTTCGATTATGTGGCTTTTTTCCCATATTGGATTGTCTATAATTGGAACATCATTACTAGTTTTATATTGAAGTTCAACTGGTTTACTAAAGACCTCACTGTTTTGAAGTTTGATTGAAAATTCCATTTCACCATTTTCAATCACCAAATCCCGCATTTCAGAAACAAAAAAACCAGGATAATATCCTTCACGTGCTGTATCAAAATCATCACTTGTTCCATAATATCTTCCATAGTATCTGTCATTCATAATTTCAATAATAATATAATGATCTTCTACTAAATCCTGAGTATCATTTTCATTATCATATTTATAGACGCCAACTAGATTGTTTTTTTCCTTCTTAGGTGATTCAGCTATATCTTCAACAACGCCTACATTAGATATAGCATCTTGATCTATTTCCTTTTTATCATTACCTTCATTACGCGTACAGGAACCCAAAAATACTACACATAAACATAAGACCAATACTTTTATCGTGTCTCTCATATAAATACTCTCCTTTAGGAAGATAAAAACTGCTATGAAAACTTCTAGTGAAGGAATTACCTTCTGTATAAATATCAAATTCCAAAACCTTTATAATAATACAGTATCATAATTGTGAATATCTCTCAATAAAAAAAATACTTTGTCCACTTTAGCGGCATGCCATGAAAAGTGGGCTAATCGTCATTTATTTTGTGTTTCTACTTATCTGGTGTGAATGAACAATGTACATGTACTATTTTCCATTCATTATCTATACATTCCAAATATAAAGTACATCTTACTGCAGGATCAGGAAAACTTTTATACCTTGCTATATAGAATAGACAAGCAGCTTTTTCTTTATAAAAAATGTTTAGATTCTCTATTATTAAGGGCTCAACATCCCCCGATTCTGTTTTTTTCCCATTTTTAAAGAAATCTGAAAGTAAATTTAGATGTTGCTCTAAATTGTAAGTATCATTATTCTTATGATTATCAATATAAATTAATCTGTTATTTTGCAAATCATAAAATCTTTTTAGTTTTTCAATATCTTTTTCATAAAAACACTCATTGTAGGAATTAAGAAAATCAATAAATACTTTATATTCATCATTTTTTGCTTGCATAGTCTTTCCCCTTTTTATTTAGATTGATTCTATTTCCTTTATTTATCTATTATTTATCTATATAAAGGTTCGTTTTATGGACAAATATGCATAAACCAAAGCTTCAAAGCCATCCATACCCATAAAGCACGCCCAGCCAGCATGAAAGCCTTTTCAAGAAAATTCGCTTCGCTCATGGCTTTTCTTGTTCGCTAGGGAACCCAATGGTTCCCTTCGACGGATGCTTCGCATCCCAGGATGCATGGGCGAGCAGTGTAGCGTAGCGAAACGACCAGCCTGAGCACCCTCCTTAAACCGGGAAAGGGGAAATTCCCTTTCCAATCCCCAGTATAGGAATTTACAAAAATAGGATTTTTATAAATTCCTATACTCTAAACAAAATAAGGCGCCCCGAAGAGCGCGAGTAGCATGGACGCTGCAGCCTTAAAAAACTACTTCCTTCTTACATTAAAGGGATTTAATCCAATCATCAGTTGATATAACTTTGGAAAATTTCATAGCCTGTGTAACCAAAATACTTCTGTGTAGTTCTTCAGCAGTTACTCTTCCTGCATAATTAATAATATCTAATGTACCTGTTGAATCTGAAAGGAACTCTACTGAAAGTCCTAAGTGAAAAGCCTGTCTAGCAGTTGTGTCACAACACATTTGAGTCATATATCCGCCAATAACTACAGTATCTATGTTATTCTCCTTTAAAATAACCTCTAAATTCGTTCCAGTAAAACTCCCGGGAAGGTTCTTCTCAATCAAATAATCGTATCCCATATTTTTTATACCTTCATGAAGTTCCCATCCCAAGCTACCTTTATTAAATGTTTTTGAGTCTGCCTGTGATGCTGTATGTTGTATAGCAATTACCAATATTCCATTTTGTTTTGCTACTTCTATAGCTTTAAAAATATTATTTATACTTCCTTGAGGATATGTGACAGGTAGTCCCCCTGAAAAATATTCATTTTGTACATCAATAACCAATAATGCTCTTTTCATTTTTGTTCAACCTTCTTTCAAAAAATATTTTAATCCGGCTCAAAATGCGCCGGTAATTTCGCAGATTTCGTGTAGCATTTGCTATTTGAGGCATCGATGAATCGGACCCGTAAGGAATACGAAAAAAGTCTATCCAAGTTTCTCAAAAATCTTTTCTCAGATATATCATATCAACTAGCTGTATTTCACCTTCATAAATTGGATATTTATAATTGTCAGTAAAAAAATTCTTAATTCGATGAGACTTTATAAATCCACAACTCTCATAAAAAGAAATAATAAATGGACAATCTCCAGTTCCAACAAGCATTGTTTTACATCTGTCTTTATAATATTCAAATATATTTTCAATCAACTTTTTACCATAGCCTTTACCTTGATATTTTGCATATGTAGCTATATTCTTAAGTTCATATGTTTCGTCATCCTCTTTTGTCACCACACAAATACTTTTCAAGTCATCATCATATAGAGCAAACATATCCCCACGCTCTAAATATTTATCAATCATATCTTCTTGCTCATCTGCTAGCAACAGCAAATCAATAAATTGTTTCTTATTATTTGTAATTATTTTAATTTCCATAAACGCAACACCTCATAATCTCAACTTCGCATTATAAACCAAACGTGAACTAAACACATTTTAAACAATCCCTTAAAGTTAGTATATATTTAACTAATGCTCTCTGCAAGAGTAAAACCTATAGCAGATATGCCCCGCAATAACATGGATCATAAATACTAATATTTTTATCAATTTCCTGTCGCTCTATTTTTTTACACCTGAAAACATTTCACTCGCTAATCTTACAGGGAATGAAGTTGTAACCTTTTGATTATAAAGAACTCTCCCACTTATCAGGTGGTTTTAGCGATATTAACTTCAGGCAGCAAAGGGAATTTCACCCCTTGAATTTGACGAAATAGTTTGGTACAATTTCTGTATTTAATTGCCCAAAGGCTTTACTCCGATTGTTACACGGGTGTTATAGCCCAACAAGGCGTACAAACGGATGTCCGAGTCTCATACAATTCAACCACCTAATTGTATCCATTTCACAACTCCCCATATAACTATTATATCTGAACAAACTGTAAAAAAAGAATACTTCAACAGTTTCTTTCCTGAAATTCTTATTTTTGAATCTATGTCCAGCCTTCTAACCATCATGCTCCCACTAATAAATCCGAATATTGGAGCATATAGTGCAATTATCGTAGCTATCTTTATTATATAGGATTCAAATACTGACGTTAAAGTTAAACATACTAAAATAATAATCGTTATCAAAAGACATAAAGAAATTATCATATTTATTTTGACTTTCTTCTTATCAAAATCTTCTACTGATTTTATTAATCTTGCTATATTAGTAATTCCTTTAATAAGTAAATAAAAACTAACTAACACAGCTAAAAAACCTACTGAGACAAAATACATTGGATATAATAAAACATAAATTGGTCCAGCATCAGCAAAAACAGGTACACCTATAGAAATAAAATATAATAAAGTTAGAATGCTTAGGGCGAACTTTCTCATCATTTTTAATCACTCCTTTATAATACGCTTTAATATAAATCTTCAGAGGCCTTCTTGTACTAAACCCGCCCTGGATTTGGCGGAACGCAGGGAATTCCATATATCGTTTCGCATACATGTTATAAGAAAATTATTTTTCTACTGCATAAAATACTACTCCATGATCATTATATATTCCACTACCGTTTACTACATTATTTATACTTTTTACTTTTGAAAAACCAATTTGTTCAAACATTTTTTCAACATCCTCTTGATTAAAATAATGATTCCAGAATCTGTATAGTTTATAAGATCCTTCATTATCAATCACAATATGTTCTTCCAACGTTGCTTTAGTTTCACTAAAATGGTAATTCTTACTTAAACAAATGTATGGAGTAGGCTTCCAAAATCCGCCTTCACTCATCTCCCACGAAGAATTAAATTTGACCTTTCGATTGTTTTTTCATCAATTGCATCAAATAAAAAAATACCTCCTGGTTTTAAAGCCTTATGTATCATTTTCATTAAAGATATACGCTCTTCTGGTACCAATACACCAAAGTCGCAATAAATATGGTTTTGTGTTTCAACTAAAGTCGCCCGTCTCCAACGTCCTCGAACGGTCTCATAAGATGACCCACGTCAGCGCGCAACTGCGCCCGAAAGAAGATGTCGCGGAGCCCTTCTACCTGAATTTACTCCAGTTTAATACTTCTTGCTCTTACTATCACAGCCTTTACGGAGACGGATTGTTAGATGTAGTATAGACATTTATATAGAAAAAAGGCCTATGCCTTTTTCACCTTATTATTCTCAATCAATTCTTTTATAAATTCTTCATCGTACTTACCTGTTGCAACACCCAACCCAAATTCGATTAAGTCTTGTTGTGTTTTATTTTAAGAAATTCAACAAAATCATTTACTTCTTTCTTCTTATCTTCTGATAACTGTTCAAAATCCTTAATAAGTTTCTCTGCTAAACTCATTCTCTATCATCTCCAAACAATTTTTGCATTTTCAATAATACTATTATACCCTATATTTTGTAATTGGTCATTAATAAAAAGTTAGCGGATGGCATTTGCACTAATCTTGAAATTAGCGCACATCAAAACCTCTTACAATTGCAATGATGGAACACTACACAGGATATCCACTTAAAAGAATTAATCCAATGTTTTTATGAAACATACAATTCTGCTGGCTTCAGTAAAACCTACTCTATTATGAAACGCAATGCTCTCACTATTTGCCAACTTACAATCTGATGCAAGTTCCTTCAACCCTTGATCCATTGACCACTTTTCTGCATGCTCTATGAGTAGCCTTGAAATACCTTGCCCTCTATAATCTGGTTTTACGTATATACCTTCAACATATCCTACAGGGCTTGTCTCCGAACCCTCTACATAGTCACTTCTTATCGAGAGATTAATAAACGCTATATATTGGTTATCAAGCCTATACATAAATGCATTCTCTTTACCTTCCTCAAATGTATCTATTAATTCTTCTTTACAACAGTTTGGCCAAAGTTGATTACACAATTCGGCCCAAGCATTAATATTGTCTTTGTTAACAGAAACTATCATAGAAAATCACTCCCTCCATATTTTTATCAAAAGTATAAAGATAGCCATTCTTTGATTTTGTAAAATTGGGTCCATCAAACCCATTAGATAAAAGTTCATTTTTTAAATACCACATTATCCCATCATGACTTACTATATCTTAAATTACAATATGTATAATTATATACAAAAAAGCTTTTTGCTTCAATTTAGACAAAATTCATCGGCACAAAGCACTTTACCTTTCCCATGCATAATGGATGTAAATCCGAAACTCCTGAAGAAACAATGTTTTCTAAACAATAACAGAAAGATATCTTAAAGTACGTTAATCCTTATTAAACTACCGTATACCAAACGGTACGTAAAGTGATACGAGTGTCTTTGAAGCTCTTATCTTGACTTTTCAGCCAGACCTTCTCCTTCCATAACATTTTTTCTACGTGCTTGAAAGTATTAGATGATTATGATATATTTATAAAAATTTGATTCATCCTTATCGGATGAGAAATTCAAATTTTTCGATGAATATTTAACAGCTGAAATACATTATATCGCAACAACAGAGACAGCAAACTGCATCACAGATGCACAAAAAATCAGAAAGCTTCACAACCGGGTTTGCAACAAAGTTGACTATGCATTTACTGAAGATGGGAAACCTGACCCTAGTAAAAAAAACCATGTAGATTCTTCTGTTTTCCTAAATGATAAAACTGTATGCGACGGATACGCAAGAGCACTTACTCTTCTCCTTCGTGAAGTCGGAATAGAAGCTTATTATCTTTCAAGCAGTAGTCATGGGTGGACAATAGTGAAATTAGGCAATCATTATTTCCATTTGGATTCTACCCATAGTGATTCTCCTAGAGATTCTGATCACTATCTTAAATCTGATGCTGATATAAAAAAGTGCGAATCTGGTCATGATAAATGGGAAATTCGGAAACCACCATATAGATTCACTTATACCATACCATCTACATTGCCTACCTGCAATTATTCTTTAGGTGATGTAAATATGGACGAAAAGCTTAATAATGCCGATGTTGAACTTCTCCAAGATTATTTGCTTAATTCAGCTCCTCTCCCTGGGACAGACAATGTTCTTGCTGACATTAATGGTGACAACACCATTAATATTCTTGATTGTGTTAACCTCAAATTATTAATCAACAATGAAATGTTTTGATTATGCTGAGATTAGATAATATATACTTAGGGCTTCCTTAACGGAAGCCCATTTTATTTTTCAAGCTCCACTAAACTCGAATTTCCAATGTAAAGCCACCCATCAGCCGACTGTACCGTTCTGGAGAAATCCCCCTGGCTTCATCAGTTGTCCTTGTCCACTGAAACCGGTTGCCAGTGGTAAGACATTTGTAGATCAGGCATGTGCCGTCACCTTCAACCACAAGCCCCTTGATCCGGTCGGTACATGTGCCGCAATGGTTCCTAAAAAAGACACATCGTATTTGACGCTTACAAGATTCCTTGGTTTAGTTTATTCAGGCTACGGTGCGGCACACAACAATGAATGACCCTCGCAAACCTGACTTCATTCTTTATTTGGCTCGCACCCTCGCGAATACCTATTGTTAGGTGCTGTTGGTCGTCCCACCTGATCAGAGACTGACCGGACGCCAGTCCCTTTTTATCTCTTTCCTGATTTTAAAGTATTTTAAAATTACTAAACTCACATTGACCATGAATGAAAACTAAAACTTTTAGGAACAACATATCTAACCCATTTTAATTCTTCCTTCGATATTCCGGTAATTGAAAATTCACTACCGTAATGTTCTGAAGAAAAAAATATTTCATCATCACTTTGCAAAAATAAAGAAAACCATTTCACTTTTCTATTTTCATTAAATGCATTATCGACAATTTTTTCTATAACCTTTTCATTTTTACAGAATTTTAAAATTGTCATTCCCTCATAAGTTTTATTATCAATATCATAACTTAATGGTGCAATATCATTGATTATGTCTTGCTCTTCATTCCAACAATCTATTCTTATGCAATCTGCATACTCAAGAAAATTGAAAACTAATATGCGCCAAAAATCAAATTCTCCCCATAAAGTAGTGCTAAAATACAAACCATATCTTCTCATCCTACCTAACCACCTTATAGAAATCTTTTGTTCTGTACTTATGCCTATCTTGACGCTTAACTCATTTCCTATAAATAGATACTCAACGGACGATTCGTATTTACTTGTTATCTTATCAATTCCATTTGCGTTTAGTATTCCTGCTATTAGCCATTTCTTTATTAGTCTTATGTCTTACAAGCTGGGACTCTCACCCTGCAAAATGATGCCAAGCCTTGCTTGGCGCACTAACGTCTCGCATGACCGACGCCGACACGGGCGTTAGCAACAATAATAGTGCTTTTCCTCCCCCAGCCTTTTATATGTCTTTGTAAGTATTCTTTACTCTTCTTTATCATCTAAAATTAGGGTCAACCCACAACTGGAACACTCCTTATCCCGTCCAGTAATACTTTGACCGCAACCCGGACACATTTCATTATCATTGCTATTGGAATCAGTACCACATCTACTTCTATCTTCACATATAAATCTTTTCAAAATATCATTTGGCTTCTCATTATCAACTTCTATTACACTTAGTTCTTTTGTTTGTATCCATTCAATCTTTCCTTTATCACCACATACAGCCACTACATCAAATTCCCCTTCTTCCTCATATGGAAATAAATTCCCTCCTAAAATACCCGGCCTTGAATCCTTAAAGTATGAATAGCTTACACCAATCAAAATATAGTGTTTTCCAGTCTCTTTATGCATTACAACAGTCGCCATGTCAAATCCCCTCCTTAATACATATCTTTGTACCCCATCTATGAATACTCATATACTCCAAAGGCTTACCTCAAAATATCCGCATAGCCATAGGTAAGGCTTTGAAGTGATCGCCAGCTTTTCCCCGGCTCCAAACCGGACAGGAACCTTTCGATTCATCCGGCTTTCCAACAAACCAACCTACTTGCCTTCCTCGGCTTTCGACTTCCTGCTACCTCACGATAGCAGGATGCTTCAGTTTAAAACTTTAAGCTTTTTATGGTATTTAAGAATCTTCAATTTCATTTTTGAGTTTATTCCTTGTGGTACTTGTCCACTTTGTACTATCTTTAGACAATTATAACAAAACCAAGCTAAATTTGGAACCTTGTTTATTTTATCAAGGGGTAATGTTCTGTCAATTCTTTGACAATGCCTATAGTTGCTTTTCAGATTTTCCCCGCAAATTTTGCATCTCCCCCTATCTCTATTGTAGGCGTATTCTCTGTTCATGTAATACTCAAAATTATTTAAACTCTTTTCATCACATTTGAACAGTTCTACATCCTCATAAATTGGAGGGCGGGCGAGTGGTGGCTCCTTTGTCCCATTTTTCTCTATGTCTTTTCTTTGGAAAGGTTTAATTTCAACCGATATTTGTAGTATTTTTGCAAGAATTTCAATATCCGAGTTGCTTCATTTATCATCGTGGTCATTATCAACCAATCGTCGCAATAACGTATTAAATACTTTGGAACCACACCCTTCCTTTTCAGGGTTCTTCTGGCGTAGCCCTCTTTTTATGTTTTGATTTTGGATAATGATACATTCTTCCAATTGTCCAATCAAAATCATTTAGGTATACATTTGCAAGTAGTGGTGATATGCAGCCGCCCGGAATGCTTGGGCGAGCAGTGAAGCAAAGCGGAACGACCAGCCTTGGACTGTCCCTTTTTCTGTTTGGAACTTCTCTTTATCGTATACATAACCGGTAATTAGCATTTTCTTAATCATTTCAATAATTTTTTTATCATTTACACCTTTCCTGTATAGCTTTCTTAGAAGTATCCTATGATTAATGTTTCCAAAGTATCCTTCTATGTCTCCTTCTATGGCTATTACAGGTTTTTGTGGTGTATTGAAATTTATGAGTGTTTTTGCAAATGTCATTGCATGATTTGTTGCTCTGTATGGTCTGAATCCAAAGTTTTGAGGATAGAATTTTGCTTCGCATATTGGTTCGATTATTATTTTTATGCACTCTTGAATTATCTTATCAATAACAGTTGTAATTCCTAACGGTCTTAGTTTGCCGTTTGCCTTCTTTATGTATGTCCTTCTGACAGGTTTCGGTTTGTAGTCCTTAATTGATTTTTGTATCAATCCTATCAGTCTGTTTTTGTCCATTTGCAGGTATTTATCCATCCTGCTACCATCTATACCTGGAGTGTTTGCTCCTTTGTTGCTTTTTATATTGTGTATTGCTGCAATTATTGTTACTTCGTTAAATGCAGCTTCGGATATTCCGTTAAAACCTTTTCCTGTTTTACTTTTCTCATAAATGAAATCAAGAGTGTCCTTTAATTCCTGTTCGCTCGTGAAGCTGTGCTTAATGTTCATAGTCTTCGCTATGGCTCACAACCCGTATTTCAGGGAGTTAGACTTCACTTCGTTTTAATCTGTAATCAGCCTGTCTGGTACCCTTCGCCATGTAAACGGCTTTCCCGTTCTCAGACTACTACGATACCTGTGTACAACAAATACCTTCTTTGCAACTGCCATGCTCCAGTTATTGTTGCATCCCTTGTTCCATTTCGTCTATCCTTATTATTGAGAGGTTTAGGCTTTTCAGGTTACGACTTCACTACACTTTATCCCCCTTAAACTGGCAGGTTTAAGACGCATAGTAGAGGATTAGTACTTGCCACATCTCCCACTTATCAGGTGGTATTAGCGATGTTAACTCTAAGCAGCAAGGGGAATTTCACCCCTTGAATTTGACGAAACAGTTTGGTACAATTTCTATATAAATTGCCCGAAGGCTTTATTCCCGATTGTTACACGGGGGTTATAGCCCAACAAGGCGTACCCAC
This sequence comes from uncultured Acetivibrio sp., assembly GCA_964564015.1. Lineage (GTDB taxonomy): Bacteria > Bacillota > Clostridia > Acetivibrionales > Acetivibrionaceae > Acetivibrio. The sequence continues at coordinate 3,613 of CAZLZR010000013.1, read as the reverse complement.
GGATGGGACTCCCTTAAATAACCTTGATGTTTTCTAATTATCATAGAAAGTCGGGAAGCCCTTTTATCCACTCTTCAAAACTATTAGAATAACACTCAAAACGGCAATCCTCATGAAAAAAATAATATACTGGCGAATTAGGATTTTTTTCTGCACTTATACAAAAATAATCTCCGTTTCCAATACCATAAAAAGGTATAAATTCAGGATTCCACTTACCACTTCTTATCTCATAGTCATACACAAATGATATATTATCGTTTCCATTTGTTTTACCTGATGACACATTGAATAAATCTCCTGGAAATTCATACTCTGACATCAACTGAATAAAGTTTTTAAAATCTTCATCAAACATACAATTGAATTTTTTACTCAAATGAGCCCAATCTTCTTCATTTGGAACGTCATATAAACATTGTACTTTATCCAATATGGTATCCAAAATACTTTTAATTTCATCCATTGTCATATTATAACACCCCATTTCTTTAGTATCAAAAAATACTCCAAAGACTTTCCCTCTAAACTAAGCATATGGATGTGCTTGATTTTCGGTTCATTTCGCCTAACGTCTCGGATGGCTGACGTTCCAGAGTCGGACCCATTAGAAATACCCGTAAGCGGCAGCTTGTCTGCCCGACGATGGAATGTGGTGCGGTATACTTCATGCTCGCTCTCCAGAGAATTTTCTACATGATTTTTCTATAACGCACCTTTACAGCCATCCATTGTTCTCTGATGTGCGGCGGACCCGCGAAGCCAGAGCCGCACGGATGTGGCACCTTAAATTAACCCTCACCATCTTCAATGCTACATTTTATTAAAATATTGTGTATTAGTAATTATGGCAATTTACTACACAGGAAACTTATATTCAAGCCTCTCACTAAAATTACCATTAAAACAGTAATATACTTTACGTAAGTTTTTTGAATACACCATTGAAAATGCTGTAACCCATTCACCATTTCGTTGACTTACAGAATCAAGTATGCTAAACGCTGTTTCAATATCTACTTGATTTGCTTTTGTTAAAGCACTTGAAACAGCTTTGAATCGGTTACAATCACATTCAATATTTTCATATAAATAGTCCCACAAAGAAAAATTCGTCATAACAAAAAATGGTGAGGAGTTTGATAGATTGTTTATATTTCCACGCCCAGGCTCTACTACCCAAACATTTGAATTAGAATCACATATCATGTTATGACTACTCCAGTCTGGTGTATTAACAACTTCAATATTTGTTAAATACTCACCCAAATTCTCAGGATGAATAAACTCATTTAGAATATCTGTTATAAGCTTAGTTGTATGAGTAACTTTTTTACTTGGTCTTCTGTATAAGCCTTTACCATTTGAATTTACTAAAAGATTATTGAAAAACCTTCCACAGTAATCTACTCCAAATGATGGGTATTTACCCCGTCCACCATCAACAAGTACAGTAAACCAGTTAGTTTTTTTAGTATCTATGGTGTATTTCATTCCATTGTTATCAAAATTCATTCCAATAATCGTATCTTGCCCTCTATGAATAAAGCTAGTACACATAAATATCAAATCCCCCTATTCTAACTTTTAAATTAACAATTTCTACTTTTCAATTCAAAACAAATTTGAAATAAATCTTCGAAGCCCTACCTTGACAAATCAGCGACAAGGATGTCGCTGTCTTTGCACCCGGTTTTCATATATGTCGGGTAGGTCAGAGGTTTTACAACCCCCTTCCCCCCTAAGAACCGTGCGTGAAAGTTTCCCCTCACACGGCTCAAGCACTTGTAAACTTACTTAACTCTATAAGTAAGCCAACTCAATTGGGTTTTGTATATAACCATGTAAGCTATTATGACATTTTGAATGCACTATGTATTTCTTGTTTGCTTGCTCGTCCTGATGCATTCTCCACGTCCCTTTTTCAACTACTCTTTCGCCACATATTGGGCATAATCCTCTTTGTCTGTTCCACATTCTTCTTAATGCATTTCTTCCGCTCATACTTTCAGAGAGTTTGTAGCCTTCCCTTTCTTCAAAATATGATTTCCATTCTGAATCATAGGGGTTTGCTTCTTTCCTTATTTTAACGTGTCTTAATATTTTAGTATCAGAAGCTCTTTTTAACTTAACCAACTCTTTGTCAGTTTTTGCTGCAAATACCCAGTTTCTTGTCTCTATACTATGGAAATATCTATTCTTAATCCACTTCTTGCCCTTCTTTGGATTTCTCCTACAACACCACTGCCACAGTTTAAGAAATATCTGATTATCAACATAACCAAATGCCTCCTTAGATGCTTTATGCCTGTGATAATTTGCCCATCCTTGTATTTTAGGATTGAGCTGCCTAATTAAGTCTTCCTGTTTAACCATCTTATTCTTTTCAATGGTCCCTCTTATACTCGATAGAAATGCTTTTATGTTTGGCTTAGACGGCTTAATCAGAAGCTTTTCTGCATATTTACGTACATTCTTACCTAAAAAATCAAATCCATCATTTATATGGGTTATTAAAGTCTTTTCTTTTGATAATTCCAAACCTCGTTCTTCGAAGAATTCCTTTAGAACAGGCATTACCTCTTCTTCCAGTAACTCTTTACTGTGTCCAGTTATTATAAAGTCATCTGCATATTTTACTATTCGAACTTTTGGATGAAAGCTTTTCCAATTTACCTGCCTTACTTTGAATTTAGATAAAAGAATCTCCTCAATTCCATTTAGAGCTAGATTACATAAACATGGCGAAATTACCCCACCTTGCGGTGTTCCAGCTTCTGTATCATAATATTCATCTTCAAATATTATACCTGCTTTTAACCATTTCTCCAGTATCCTTTTATCTGTCGGTATATTATTGAGCATCCATTCATGAGATATATTATCAAAACAACCTTTAATATCTCCCTCTAATACCCATTTGGCTGATTTCTTTTGACTTAAGATAATAAATAATTCTTCAATTGCATCGGCAGTTGATCTTTCAATTCTGAATCCATATGCATTATTATCACATATTGTCTCTGCAACTGGATCTAATGCTAATAAATATAATGCCTGCATCGCCCTGTCTTTCATTACTGGTATACCTAAAGGTCTTTTCTTTTTACTGTTTTTCTTTGGTATGTATACCCTTCTTAGTGGCAGGGCTTTATATCCTCTTCGGTTCAGAAGTTTTATTGCCTTCTCTTTATCACTATCTCTTTCCCATAATATATTGTCTACTCCCGGGGTATTCTTGCCTTTATTTGATGTTACTCTTTTTATTGCTATTAACTTTGCGTAAAATGAATGTGTTATTAACCATTGCAAGGATTTGACCTTGTTATATCTTCCTTCCTTTTGAGCCTTTACGATGCGCATTTGAAGTTTCTTAACAGCTTCTGTACATTTGTCCCATAATATCTTTGACCAACATATTCGGTTGTCAGTAGGTGCACACGCTAATGCGTTCATTTGCTTTCCTTCTTTCAGAAATTCTTCAAACTATCTCGTAATCAAGCACCATGTCGAAGTCTGCACGCTTTCACGTTAGGATATTAATCCCTATCTACCTCATTACAAGATAGCCTTCGCTTCCTCGACACTCCCATACCCACATTCCCGTCGGCTC
>CAZLZR010000012.1:0-91356 GCA_964564015.1 uncultured Acetivibrio sp. | reverse complement strand
CAACATATACTTTATTTTCGTAGTTTCCATAAATATCTTTAACCTTGATAAAATCCTCTTTATTTCTACCAGCAGTAAGTATAATATCCGTATCTTTTGCAATCCCGCCAAACAATTCCACCAGCTTTTTCTCTTTAACATCATAACCTGCAATATATATGTTTGCCTGCACATGACCTAAAAACTCCTTTATTTTTATAGCACTTTTGTCAGAATATAAATATTGAAGGCAATAAAGGGTGTAATTGAAAATTCGTACAAGCATTCCTTTATTAAGCTGCGGAGGTTCTGACTTGCGACGGCATTTCTTTATGGTATTTATCAGAGGAGAAAGCCTGTTTTCATTTATCGTTTCTTCCTTCTCATCGTTTTTTTCCTTTGGAGATTTATTAAAATTACTGAATTTTTCTTTGAATTCATTATTTAATCTGTAGAAAGTCTTTTCACCAATACCGGTAATTAAGGATATTGACTTTATCGAAAAAAGTAGCCCCTTATTATCAGCTGATTTGCGTTTTTTGAGGTCATTGTCTAATTGCACAATGTTATATAAGATAATCCCTGCTATTCTGTTTTTTGAATCCTCCAATTGATATTCCTTCTCAAATTGCTCTTCAAAGCGGGAATAGTATTCCATAATGATGTTTTTGTCTTCTGAGGACAGGTGCTGGGAAATTCCATCATTGTTTAGTATTTCTATAAACGCTTCCTTAACTGTCAAACTGTGCACTCCCCTTTATATAAATTCCAATCTTATGTTTTCTTATTAATTGAATAATATGCGTAATATATCACTGGTTCTTAATTTTTTATTGGGATAAAAAGATCGGAATTCTGGTGTGATATATGTAAGTATTAATGGACAGTATAGATTGTAGTTGCTAAGGTTCAAGAAGATTTAAGTTGAAACATTTTTAAGGAATATATATTTTTTTCAATAGGTCTTAATAATTATGAAGGAAATTCGGTCAACATTCTAGAATTCTGTTTTAATCAATATATTTAGGAATACTGTAAAACAACTTCGATTATACTTATACTTTAGTCCTTATTTGACCCAAATAGGCTGTGGGAAAAATCCTTTGATGTCAAATATCAATATATACTTTTGCGGATTAAGAATAATTTTTCATGAGGTGAAAGATAATGAATATTGTAGTTTTGAACGGAAGCCCAAAGGGAAAATACAGCATTACACTCCAAACAGTACTTTATATTCAAAAGCATTACGAAGACGATTGCTTTGAAATTCTACATGTGGGTCAGCAGATTAAACAATTTGAAAAAAATATGGAATTAGCCGTGAAGAAGCTTGAGGGAGCCGATCTTATATTATTTTGTTACCCGGTATATACGTTTATTGTGCCTTATCAGCTGCACAGGTTTATAGAATTGATGAAAGAACATCATGTGGATTTAAGGGGAAAATTTGCTGCTCAGATTAGCACATCCTTGCACTTTTATGATATTACAGCTCATAAATTTGTTGAAGAAAATTGTATGGACTTAAATATGAAATACATCCAGGGTCTTTCGGCTGAAATGGAGGATTTATTATCTGAAAAAGGTCAAAAGGATGCTCTGAAGTTTTGGGACTATATTCATTTTTGTTGCAAATCGGATTTATATGAAGCACCAATAAAGATGCCGGAACCTGAAAGGAAGCTCCATATGCCGATTCTGCCTGAAGTAAAAAAATCGGATCAATTTGATACCGTTATTGTCACAAACTGTGAAGACAGCGACGAAAATCTTAAAAATATGATTTTGGATTTTCGGAATGTCTACCCATATAACACTAGAGTTATTAATATAAGGGAGTTCCCGTTTTCAGGAGGCTGCCTTGGATGTTTCAATTGCGCAATATCAGGGAAATGCATATATAAGGATGGATTTGATGTTTTCTTAAGGGAAGAGATTCAGAAAGCAGCGGCGATTGTGTTTGCTTTTACCATAAAAGATCACAGCATGGGTGCATCCTTTAAGAAATATGATGACCGTCAATTTTGCAATGGACACCGTACTGTAACTATGGGAATGCCAATGGGATATATAGTAAGCGGAGAATATAGTAAGGAGCACAACCTTAAGATGATTGTTGAAGGACGTTGTGAGGTGGGACACAACTTTTTATGCGGCGTGGCTACTGATGAAGGTGATACGTCAAAGTCAATCAAGGTAATGGCGGATAAATTGGTCTATGCTCTTCAAAACAGACTTGTACTACCTCAAAACTTCTTAGGTGTGGGCGGTATGAAAATATTCCGGGATCTCATTTATCTAATGAGAGGGCTGATGAAAGAGGATCATAGATTCTACAAAAAACATGGTATCTACGACTTTCCGCAGAAGAAAATTGGCACTGTTCTCAAAATGAAACTGGTGGGAATGTTGCTGTCAATGCCAGCTGTATGGAGGAAAGTGGGAAATAGGATGAATGAAGGAATGATTGCACCTTACCAGAAGGTTGTTAATAAAAAAGGGACGTGACATAATTACTTAGGGATAACGAAAAAATAACATCCTATTCTCATATTTTGAAAACATTATCAAATCAAGTTTTTTCGTTATCCAGAGTATGAATTTATATTTTAGTCATACCTTATGCTAATTTAAGTAGAACAGCTTTTTAAGAAAAAGTCTCAATAGTTTAATAAAGATGGAACAGATTATAGCAGAATTGATTATAGAAAATAAGTACTACTAAGGTGAAGAAAGCTTTTTGTAATTTGAAGCCGGCAAATTCTTGTGGTATAATCTGAGAAAAATAAATAAATGATGTTGGTGGAAAATGAGAAAGGTTTTATGGCTGGTTTTAATTGTAACTACTATATTTGTTTTTCCTTTAATTAGTTTAAGGCTATCAAATGAAAAAAATAATAACTCGGTTATACTGGCACTCGACTACCAAAAGGTTAAATCACAAAATCAGCTAAATCTTGGCGATCTTGGTGAATATGATATATCAAGCGTCATTCTGAATGAACAATCTTTGGCGGGTAGTAATTCTGATATAATAAATACCTCACTTTGTGAAAAAGTAAATGCATATGGGCTCCAAATAATTCTAAACCTTAACAGCATATCTCATTCGAAAAAGTATTACAAGAATCTGGAGACTATTATACAAAAGTATGGGATTCGTTATTTACTGATGTATGATTCGCAGACCGAAAAACCTTATCTCATAAATCAAAATAACAATGAAGGTTTTGAGGAATTAAGGTCACTTGTTATCAGAAATAACCTCATATTTTTTGCTATGGAGAATAAGGAACAAACAGGTTATATGCCCATACCAGGGCTTGATATGCTTATTACCGGCACAAATTACAGCTTGAATAGGGCCTTTACCATTTCAAATCATATTTCAAAAACTAATACGGCGCAAGATGTTTCCATGATGTGGTTTAGATCTGTTGTGGACAGAAATGTCAGGCTGATTTGCATTGAGCCGATTTATAGATCGAAAGATTATACTGAGGATGGCTGCATTTTAGAATTGTTGGAAGTTTCAAAAGAACTTACCGAACGTCTTGATGAAAAAGGCTTTGCTGTTAATGAAGATTTAAATAAGGCCAATCCCAATCTTCCGGGAATACCCTGGAGGATTCCAATAATTGTTAATCTTGTTGCTTCAATGGCTTTATTAATTGATTACACCGGAATAAAAAGACCATGGTTCTTTATATTATCAATGGCTCTGTCATCTCTTGGAGGGTTTTTGATATTTGGGCTTATAAAACCGGAGACTAATATTTGGGAGGCGTATACAGCCGCTATTATCTACCCGTCATTATCGGGAATAATACTTATAAATAGCCTGAAAAATTCGCCGAAAAATATTTTTATACTTATTTTAAGGTCATTATTAAGGATTTTCTTAATTAATGGAATTGGGGTTTGTATGGTAATATCATCAATGTGTGATGTCCGGTATGTAATGAACCTCATAAACTTCAACCTGGTTATACCGGCTTTTATTATTCCGCTGATCGTGTTCAATATAAATTTTATTTTTGTATCACACAAGCAGTACCCTGTGAATAGAAGAGTAATGGATTATATCAAGCGTGCAGGCATCAAGAAGTTTATATTTACTAACCTTATTTATTTTTTCGTAATATATGTTCTTATATATATATATTTATTAAGAAGCGGCAATTTTAATATATTGCCGGAATCCGCAGCAGAAATTCAAGTAAGGAATTTCCTTGAACTGAACATGTCAGCAAGACCAAGGATAAAGGAGTTTATAATCGGCTATCCGTGTTTGTTCGCATTTTTGTATCTTTATCCCAAAAAGGTACCTTACAAACTTATAAGTTTTGTTGGTACTTTTTCTTCAATCGTTGGAATATCTATTATAAACAGTTTCTGTCATGGGTTTACTCCTGTCTTGACTTCATTAAACAGGACTTTCAATGGCTTATTCCTTGGAATAATAACGGGATGTATTTCCTTGTTGGCTTGTTTATTTTTATTCAGGAGGCAGGAGAATATTGAATTGTCATAACCTTACCTTTTCAAATTCCATACCTGCTGGTATCATATATAAATGGATGGCATTGAGATTTACGAAACAGATGAAAGTGAAGGATTGTAAATAAATATGAGAAAATTAGTCATCGGAATATTGGCACATGTGGATGCGGGCAAGACGACACTGTCCGAGGGTATACTATATTTGAGTGGTAGAATAAGGAAGCTGGGAAGAGTAGACAATAAGGATGCATATTTAGACAACTATGAACTGGAAAGAGCCAGAGGTATCACTATTTTTTCCAAGCAGGCTGTATTTGAAATTGGTGAGACTCAGATCACTTTGCTGGATACCCCGGGACACGTAGATTTTTCGGCTGAAATGGAGAGAACGCTTCAGGTGCTTGATTATGCCATTTTAGTGATAAGCGGTGCAGATGGAGTACAGGGGCATACCAGAACATTATGGCGGTTGCTTGATATGTATAATATACCGGTGTTTTTATTCGTGAATAAGATGGATCAGAACGGCACGGATAAGGATAATATAATAAAAGCAATAAAAAAACAGTTAAATGATACATGCATTGAATTTGGACAAGTTAAGACAGAATTGTTTTATGACCAGCTGGCCATGTGTAATGAAGCTATGATGCAAGCATATCTGGAAACAGGACATATCAAAACAGCCCAGATCAGTAGTGCAATTGAGAATCGTAAAGTATTTCCCTGTTTTTTTGGTTCGGCTTTAAAATTAGAAGGCGTTGAGCAATTAATGCAGGGGATTGTAAAGTATGCAATAACACCCTGCTATTCCGAAGAATTCGGAGCTAAAATATTTAAGATCACGAGGGACGAGCAGGGCAACCGTCTCACGCACATGAAGCTGACAGGTGGAAAACTTAAGGTAAAAGATGTACTGACAAATAATGTATGGGAAGAAAAAGTTAATCAAATCCGTATTTATTCAGGACAGAGATTCGATGCAGTAAATGAGATAGACGCAGGATCTGTAGTTGCAGTAACGGGACTGAGCCAAACAAGGCCAGGGGAAGGCTTGGGGATAGAGGAAGCTTCAAATCCGCCTGTACTGGAGAGCGTACTACAATATCAAATTATACTTCCGGAAGGTTGCGACTTTAGGGCAATGCTTCCAAAACTGCGTCTGATTGAAGAAGAGGAGCCGGAATTACACATTGTGTGGAATGAGCAGTTACAGGAAATTCAGGCACAGGTCATGGGAGATGTGCAGATTGAAATTCTTCAGAGCCTTATAAAAAACCGTTTTGGTGTTGAGGTGGGTTTTGGTGCCGGCAGGATTGTGTATAAAGAGACCATTGCCAATGTGGTTGAAGGGGTGGGACACTTTGAACCCTTAAGGCATTATGCGGAGGTTCACCTTTTGCTGGAACCGGGCGAGCCCGGTAGTGGTCTTCAGTTTGGTGTGGAATGCAATGAAGATGACTTGGGTAAAAACTGGCAAAGACTTATCTTAACCCATCTGAAGGAAAAAGCCCATAAAGGGGTTCTGACAGGTTCGTCAATTACAGATATGAAAATAACTTTAGTATCAGGCAGAGCGCATAATAAACATACAGAAGGCGGCGACTTCAGGGAAGCTACCTACCGCGCAGTGCGCCAAGGATTAAAGGAGGCGGAATCCGTATTATTGGAGCCTTATTATGCCTTTCAGTTGGAACTGCCTGAGAAAATGGTAGGAAGGGCTATGACTGACGTTGAGAAAATGCATGGTATCTGCCAAATATCACAGATAAATGGCGACATGGCTATTCTTGTGGGTAGTGCCCCTGTTATTACCATGAGAAATTATCAGAAAGAGGTAGTGGCTTATACCAAAGGCTTCGGAAGGCTGTTTTGCACCCTGAAAGGGTATGAAAAATGCCATAATGCCGAAGAGGTCATAGAACGTATTGCATATGATTCGGAAAGAGATATAGACAATCCAACAGGTTCAGTGTTTTGTGCACAAGGTGCAGGGTTTTTGGTGGCTTGGGATGAGGTAAAGGATTACATGCATGTTGAAAGCTATTTCCAGGGAAAAGATGATTTGGATGTAACCAATCAAAATCAGGCCTCATATTCAGAAGAAAGATCGATTAGTCTGGAAGAAATCGATCATATTATGAATAAAACTTTCTATGCAAACCAAGGAAAGAAGTCTGCCTGGAAGAGACGAAAAACAGCAGTAGAAAGCTATTATAAAACTGACAACTTTGTCAGCAGGCAGATGGAAGCAAAAGAAGAGTACCTCCTTATAGACGGCTATAATATTATCTTCGCATGGCCTGAACTGAAGGAACTTGCAGATGAGAATATGTACGGTGCGAGAATTAAATTGCTTGACATCCTCAGTAATTATCAATGGATTCGAAGATTTCACGTTATTGTCGTTTTTGATGCATACCGTGTTGAAGGACATCGTGAAGAGGTAATTGATTATTATAATATACATTTGGTATATACCAAAGAGGCACAAACTGCAGATCAGTATATTGAAAAATTTGCCCATGACAATAAGAGAAACTATAATATAACAGTTGCTACATCAGACGGCTTACAGCAGGTAATTGTAAGGGGAGAAGGATGTTCGCTATTATCGGCCAGAGAACTGAAGGCTGAGATTATAAGGGCTAACGAAAGGATAAAACAGGAATATAAGGAAATGCAGGGAAAAGGACGTAATTACCTGGTTGACGCACTTCCTCCGGAAGTAAAACAGCAGTTAGATAAGTTGAATAAGGAAGAATAGGCGCGAATACTTGATATGGAAAGAGGATTAAAAGCTACCTATGATTTTTGTTAATCAGCACTAGTTATTTCGGTGCAGAAAGATATATGGTTGTATTAAGAAATTGACGAATATTAGGAAGTTTTTACTCTAGAAAATAGGTTTACCCTATGATAGAATTTAACCGTTAAAATCTGATTGTTTGTTTACAAAGGGGGTAATATTGTGAAAAAGAATACTAGGAAGGTATCCTTAGTGTTAGTACTTGTCATTCTATGTCAGCTTTTTGCTGCAATTCCGGCTAAGGCAGAAGGTCTTTGTGGTGATTTGAATGGTGATAATTCGGTTAATGCAATCGACTTTGCACTGCTAAGAAGTTACTTACTTAAAATTGGCAAGCCTTCTGGAAGTGATTTTGAAGAACGCGCTGATGTAAATGAGGATGGCTCAGTTAATTCACTTGACTTTGCAGCCTTCAGGATGTACTTGCTTGGTATGATCAAAAGCTTGCCATATATTAAGGATCAACCTGTTGTTACACCAACGCCAATATCTGAAGGTAAGTTGATATCATCACCTGTTCCCTATGATGCAACAGTCAATATGGATTTTGTGGATGCAAATACTCAGTTTGCAACAAACCTTTTCCAGAAATTAAGTAATGAAGACACAAATGAAAATATATTTTTCTCGCCCTTTGGCATTTCAATGGCTTTTTCAATGGCGTATCAGGGTGCAGGCTCCACTACAAAAGACGCTATGGCAAAAGCTCTTGGTTACACAGGTATGAGCAATGAAGTAATAAATCAAAGCTATGTTGATCACTTGAAATATTTTAAGAGACTATATCCCCAGGTTGAACTGAATATTGCCAATTCAATATGGTTAAATGAAAGCTTTAAGGCGAAGGAAAGCTTTTTGACCAAAAACCTTGAAGTGTTCAATGCACGCAGTTCTTATCTTGACTTTGCAAAGCCAGAAGCATGTGACATTATGAATAATTGGATTTCCGATGCAACCAACGGTAAAATAGATAATATGATAAATGCTCCTATTGCTTCACAAATGTCAATGTACCTTATGAATGCTATATATTTTAATGGAAACTGGGCGGAAGAATTTGATGAAACAAAGACTATGTACCGTGCTTTTACCAATATAGCAGATGAAATAAAATATGTACCGATGATGTATAAAAAAGCTAAATTCAGGAGTGCTGAAACATCCGAAGCAAAAACAATTGAAATTCCATATTGTTCGGGAACTGTTTCGATGTACTGCATTCTTCCTAAAGCCGATACAGTGAATGATTTTATTGCTGAATTTGACAACAATAAGTGGAGCGATATAAAGGCCGGACTTTCAAAGTCTTCTGATATTGCATTATATATTCCACGTTTTGCAATTGAATATGAACCCCAGGATCTAAAAGGTAAACTTGCAGAACTCGGCATGGGTGAAGCTTTTGCAGATAACGCTGATTTTTCCGGGATAGCTGAAGGAATCTGGCTAGACGAAGTCAGGCACAAATCTGTAATTGATGTGAACGAAAAAGGGGCTGAAGCTGCATCGGGAACTATTATAGGAATACCAACTCCTTCAATAACTAAATTGTTTGAGTTGGATAAGCCATTTATGTTTGTAATTGCAGATAATGCAACCGGTACAGTACTATTTATGGGAAAAGTAGTTGATTTGGACTAAACCGGATTCAACAATTATTATTAGGATAAATCATTTTGAAGGGGAATTTGTATTCTTTTCATGAATCATAGCCAATGATAATACTGAAATGTAATATAACGCAGCGGAGCCTAAATCAGGCTCTGCTGCGTTATTTAATGTGGTAATAAAGGTATTTTTTTTGATTAAATCTCACCATAGATTGACATTATTTAAGTGTGTGTTAAAATGAATTAATGGTAATTACTATGAAATGCTGTTATTTACGGTGTTAAAAATGCTCTTGTGATTTTTCACAAGAGCTGAAATTTAACCCTGGAATAAATTTTCTTATGACGATACTCGTAAAGAAGTTATAGTATGCAGGTAGAAACTATACGGAGGAGCAATAATGATAAACGAACCAGAAAAATGGTCGAGTCTTGAAGAAATTGCTGTGCATCTTGGTGTCAGCAAGGATACAATACGCAACTGGATTAAAAAAGGTGCTATTCCTTACCGAAAGGTAGGGAAACAATACAAGTTCAAGATATCTGAAGTAGATGCTTGGGTGAATAGCGGTAAAAGTGCAGATATAGATTGAGCAGCTAATAACTGTTGTGAAATAGGGAGGAGAAATGATGCAAATTCTCGACAATGTGAATAAAACCGTCAAAGACGACCTGGCAGTAACAGTATCGAAAGGTGATAAAATTTCAATAGCTGCTGCCTGTTTTTCAATATATGCATACGAAGCACTTAAAAAACAGCTTGATGGAGTAGACGAACTACGTTTTGTGTTTACCTCGCCGACCTTCCTTAAAGAAAAAGCACCAAAAGAGAAGCGTGAGTTCTATATCCCCCGGCTTAACCGTGAGCGTTCACTATATGGAACAGAATTTGAAGTTAAACTTCGTAATGAACTGACTCAAAAGGCTATTGCCCGGGAGTGTGCTGAATGGATTAAGAAGAAAGTACGTTTCCGTTCCAATGTAACTGGTGGAGCTATGGGGAGTTTTTTAAGTGTTGTAAATCCTAGCAAAACAGTTGTGTATGCCCCGTTGAATTCATTTACAACCTCGGATTTAGGGTGTGAACGCGGCAACAATATAATGAACCTTGTCAACCGAATTGACGCTCCACTTGCTGGAGAGTATGTCAAGATGTTTGAGCAGATTTGGAATGACAAAAATCTTTTGCAGGATGTTACTCAGCAGGTCATCGATGGCATAACCGCTGCCTATAATGAGAATTCTCCAGAGTTTGTTTACTTTGTCGCCATCTATAACATATTTAACGAGTTTCTCTCCGATATCAGTGAGGATGTACTGCCAAACGAGGCAACGGGGTTTAAGGAAACAAAAATTTGGAGTAAGCTTTACAATTTTCAAAAGGATGCTACTCTGGCAATTATTAATAAACTTGAAAAGTTCAATGGGTGTATCCTTGCTGATAGTGTCGGTTTAGGTAAGACATTTACTGCTCTTGCTGTCATAAAATACTATGAACTCCGTAACCGTAACGTAATGGTGCTTTGTCCGAAGAAACTCGGTGATAACTGGTTAACATTCAAGGAAAATTATCTTAACAATCCTATAGCTGTCGACCGCTTGAGATATGACGTACTTTACCATACTGACTTGTCCCGAGAGCGTGGGTTTTCTGGAAACCTGGATTTGTCAAAACTCAACTGGAGCAATTATGATCTTGTGGTCATAGACGAAAGCCACAACTTCCGCAACGGAGGAGATTATTCGGGACGCGGTGATAATAGGCGAGAGAACCGTTACCTCACATTACTGAACAAGGTTATCCGTAAGGGGATTAAGACTAAGGTACTTATGCTTTCGGCAACACCAGTTAACAATACCTTTTCTGATCTGAGGCATCAGCTTGAACTCGCCTACGAGGGTGACCCTGCGCTGATAAATGATAAGCTGGATAAGCTTGGAACTTCAAAACCAATCGATTCTATATTCCGAAATGCGCAGACCGCCTTTAATAGATGGAGTAAACTCGAAGCGGAGGAACGCACAACCGAGAATCTCCTGCGTTCTTTGGACTTCGATTTCTTTACGATGCTTGACAATGTTACAATTGCCCGCTCGCGCAAGCATATACAGAAATATTACAACACAGAAGAGATAGGTAAATTCCCTGAAAGGATGAAGCCACTTGCCTTACGTCCGAAATTAACCGGTTTGCCCACGGCAATCGATTACGATGAGATTTATGACCTATTAATGAAACTTAATCTCGCCATATATATACCGACCGATTTTCTGCTCGAGAGCAGGCGGGCAAAATATATAGACCCAAGTGTGAACATCGACCGTGCCGGGCGTGAAATTGGTATCCGCCGTTTAATGTGCATTAACCTTTTAAAGAGACTTGAGAGCTCTGTATATTCTTTCCGTATTACCCTTGAACGCGTGAGGAAGCTGATTAATGGTACAATAAATGATATTGATGCTTACGAAAGCGGAAGACGTAAGATTATCAACGTGCAGGAAATCACTGATACGGAGTTTGACGGTGATGATAGTAACGCCGACTACTTTGAGAACAGCGGCAAGAAACTGGACATTGACCTTGCTGATATGGACTATATTTCCTGGCGGGAAAAATTATCTGAGGATTCTGATATTCTCGAACTATTGTCGGTGATGATTCAGGACATTACACCTAATCATGATACAAAGCTGCAGACACTGCTGAATCTGATAGCTGAGAAAGTCCAACATCCTTTCAATGAGGACAATAAGAAGGTACTGATCTTCTCGGCATTCTCCGATACCACGGAATACCTTTATGAGCATATCGCACCGTTTGTAAAAGAGCACTTCGGACTTAATACTGCGATGATAACCGGTACAACCGATGGCAGGACGACTGTGAAACTTCCGCGTGCCGATATGAATACAATTCTTACGCTGTTCTCTCCTCTCTCAAAAGACAAAGTGTTGCTTATGCCGGACAACACTGTGCAGATAGATATTCTTATTGCGACGGACTGTATTTCTGAGGGACAGAACCTGCAGGATTGCGACTATTGTGTAAACTACGACATACATTGGAACCCTGTTCGTATTATCCAAAGGTTTGGGCGTATTGACCGTATCGGAAGCCGCAACGAGAAAATACAGCTAGTGAACTTTTGGCCAAATATTGGTTTGGATAAATACCTTGAATTAAAAGGACGTGTGGAAACCCGTATGAAAGCCACTGTTATGACAGCTACAGGAGACGACAATCCGATTGACCCGGATGAACAGGGCGACCTTGAATACCGAAAGGCACAACTTGAGCGTTTGCAAAACGAAGTTGTGGATATTGAGGAAATGCAAAGCGGTGTTTCAATAATGGATTTGGGGCTGAACGAATTCAGGCTGGATTTGCTTGATTATGTTAAAAATCATGAGGATTTGGACAAGGTTCCATTCGGACTTCACGCTGTTGTAAAAGGTGATGATGATGCACCGAAAGGTACAATATTTATATTAAAAAATCGCAATGCGAGTATAAATTCGCAGAACAAGAACCAATTGCATCCGTTTTATATGGTGTATGTCCGTGACGGTTCAGTTATCCATATAGACCACCTGCAACCGAAAAAACTACTAGATGTTTTTCGACGATTGTGCAAAGGTAAATCAGAGCCAAACCAAGAATTATGCAGAGAATTTAATGTCGAGACAAAAGATGGAAGGAATATGCAGCACTATTCAGATCTCCTTTACTTTACTGTGAAGTCAATTGTGGCTCTGAATGAGGATAATTCCATCGATAGTTTCCTTTCCGGCAAGCAAATGTCTCTTGCTGCAAACACGATTGACGGCTTGGATGACTTTGAACTGGTTTGCTTTGTAAATGTGAGGTGATATAATGTTCGGATTGCCGAAGTCTACAGAAATAAACAAGCTGCTTTCGAAAAAAGCAGTATTTGAGAAGTTCAAGCCGAATGCAAACGACCGAAAGCTGTTTGACGATCAAATAAGCCGTCTTGCAGTTGTCACGGAGATATCGCCGCAGACAGTTAGTATAGCGGCGACTGATGATGTTTCGGCAATATATATCATTCAAGTCACGCTCAAAGCCGCAGACTGTGACAAGAAGAACATTGCACTTTTATCAAAGCTGATAGATCAGCGTATGCTGTTTGACCTGCAATTTGAGGATATAGTGAGATTTGCCGTTTACCGTGCTGAACGTGTCCTTGTATCAGAGAGTAAACAGCTTGATGAATGGAAGCTCCACCTGAGAGGGCTTGACCTCGGTGCGATATGGGAGAATATGATTGCTGAAATTGTTGGCATAGACCTCACCGGTGGCAAGAAACTTGACGACACTATCATCGTCAATGAACGGCGTGATAAAATAATAAAGCAAATTGCTGTCTTGGATAAAAAGGCTATGAATGAACGACAGCCCCGCCGAAAGTGGGAATACGCCGAAGAAATTAAGCGACTGAAATTAGAACTGGAGGAACTCAACAATGGATAAAATGAAAATGCATACACCAAACCTTGCTGACGATAAATATGAAATGCTTGCCAAGTTGTTTCCCAATGCAATAACCGAAACTATAGACGAAAATAGCTCGGTTGTTCGTGCCATTGATGCAGATATACTTGCACAGGAAATCAATACCCGAGTGGTGAGTGGTAAGGAAGAACGTTACCAGTTCACCTGGCCGGATAAAAAGAAGTCTATACTTTTAGCAAATGCACCTATTGCGGCGACATTGCGTCCTTGCCGCGAGGAAAGTGTTGATTTTGACACGACTGAAAATCTTTATATAGAGGGAGATAATCTTGATGTGCTGAAATTGCTGCGTGAAACATACTTGAATCGTGTGAAGATGATTTATATTGATCCACCATATAACACTTCGAATGACTTCATATACAACGACGATTTTTCTGAGGATGTCGACGCTTTTTTAAGCCGTGATGTTCAATTTGATGAACAAGGAAACCGTCTTGTCAAGAATCTTGACAGTAATGGGCGATTTCATACGGACTGGCTTAATATGATTTACCCACGTTTGCATGTTGCGAGGGATTTGTTGACAGATGACGGTGTGATTTTTATTAGCATAGATGATAATGAACTAGATAATATGAGAAAACTATGCAATGAGGTGTTTGGTGACAGAAACCTTGCTGCTTGTATACCCTGGCAATCACGCTTGTCTATACAAAATGATACAGATTTTAGCGTTAACCACGAGTATGTGTTAGTATATGCCAAAAATCGCAGAATAGAAAATAGACGCTTAAAGGAAAGCAATGCGAGCACATGGTATAATCGTGATTCTTTTGTATTTCGTCCTCTGCTATTAGATAAAGATAAGTTTGAAAACCCTGATAACGATCCACGTGGGCCTTGGAAAGCCGACCCATTTGATGCTCCAAATGTTCGTCCTAACTTGACATATCCAATAACGAATCCTGTAACGGGAGAACAGCACCTCCCGCCAAGCGGGAGGCACTGGAGAATTTCTCCAGAAAAATTCTCCAGTGCCATGGCTGAGGGCAGGATTATTTTCGGCAAAACAGGAACTGGAAGACCTCAACTCAAAGTTTTTTATGAAGAAAGAAGAGATTTCGGTTCGATTGATAATAGTTGGTTTTCTGGAGATAAAGTTGGAACTACCACAGTTGCTACAAAAGAATTGCAGAGACTCTTTGAGAATGCACCATTTGATACACCAAAGCCGACTACACTAATTAAAAAACTATGTGAAATTGGTTTTGTTAAAAGTGACGATGTTGTCCTTGATTTCTTCTCTGGTTCTGCCACAACCGCTCACGCAGTAATGCAGCTTAACGCAGAGGACGGTGGCAAACGTAAATTTATTATGGTACAATTGCCTGAAGCTTGCGCCGAAGGCACAGAAGCGGCAAAGGCAGGCTACAAAAACATCTGCGAAATTGGCAAGGAGCGCATCCGCCGTGCGGGAAAGAAAATTAAAGAAGACAACAAAGACAAAGAGGGTATTGAAAACTTGGACATTGGATTCCGTGTCCTTAAACTCGATAGCAGTAATATGAAAGACGTGTACTATACACCTGAGAAATATGCCCAGATGAACTTTGCCATTGACGATTTTACTGACAACATCAAACCTGACCGCTCAAATGAGGATTTACTCTTTCAGGTTATGCTCGACCTCGGTATATCTCTTTCGGCGAAAATTACGCAAGAAGGGAAGACATTTTGCGTAGACGGCAACTACCTCATTGCGTGTTTTGACAAGGTTGACACGGCATTAATAACTGAAATTGCAAAGAAAAAGCCGTATTATGCTGTATTCCGTGATAGTAGTTTTATAAGCGACAGCGCACTTGTCAATTTTGAGCAGGTGTTCAACACCTACAGCCCGAAAAGCATAAGGAGGGTGCTCTAAATGTTAATTAACAGCGATGGATATTTTGAAATACTTGAAAGCGTAAAAGAGCAAATTAAGGCATCACAATATAAGGCTGTTTTAGGTTTAAACCGTGAGCAGATAATTTTATATTGGAATATTGGCAAGGTTATAAACGAACATAATAAATATGGAAGTGGTTTTATTGAAAACCTTGCTCGTGATATAAAATCTGAGTTTCCAAAATCAAAGGGTTATTCTGTTAGAAACCTACGCTACATGCGGCGTTTTGCTGAGATTTTTCCTGATTTTGAAAATCTGCAAGTGCCACTTGCAGATTTGACCTGGTATCATTTGCAGTGTTTGATGGACAAGGTTCCCGATAAACCGATGTTCCTCTGGTATGCGGATAAAACTCTTGAAAATGGATGGTCAAGAAATGTTCTTCTTCACCAAATTGAATCAAAGTTGTATGAGCGTCAAGTTTTGTCGGACAAAAGTACAAATTTTGAACGCACTTTACCATCTCCACAAAGCGAATTGGCAAGGGATACCTTAAAAAACCCATATGTTTTTGACTTTATAGAAATACGCGAAGACATCATCGAACGTGAAATTGAAAATGAACTTGTGGCGAATATTGCCAAAACACTACTTGAACTCGGTACGGGGTTTGCTTTTATCGGAAACCAATACCACCTTTCAGTGGCAAATAAGGATTATTATATCGATCTTTTGTTTTATAATACAAAACTTCGTTGCTATGTTGTAATAGAACTTAAGGCTGGTGAATTCAAACCGGAGTATGCTGGTAAATTGAATTTTTACCTTTCGGCTATCGATGATATGTTAAAACATGAAACTGACAATCCTTCTATTGGCATAATGCTTTGCAAAGAGAGGGATAAACTGACTGCTGAATATGCACTGAAAGACATCAACAAACCCATTGGTGTGAGCGAATATAAACTGTCTGATTTTGTACCTGATGAATTTGCAGATACGCTTCCTACCGCTGAGGATATTGAAAAACGTATAAAAGACAAGTACCGTCTTGACGACGGAGGTGACGAAGAATGAAATTCCAATTTAAAATACAACCCTTCCAGACTGAAGCAGCAGAAAGCATAGTCAATGTTTTTACAGGACAGCCAAACTTAGGCATGAGCAAGTATCGGCTTGATATTGGTAAACGTAAGAGTTCAAGCGAACAGAAAAACGAACAAATAGACTTGTTTGGGGAGACCGAAGAACAAAAACGTAAAAGAATAGCAGATAAATACTATAATACTCGTGACCAATTGACTGCCGAAGAGACAGATATACTTGAAGCTGCTTATCGCAATGCTAAAGTAGCGCTTTCCACGGAGCAGTTGCTTAAAAATATCCGTGATGTACAGACAAGGAATAATATTAAATGCTCGACAGAGCTATCATCCGGACTTGGAGCTGTTTCACTTGATGTGGAAATGGAAACAGGAACAGGAAAAACTTATTGCTATATCAAAACCATGTTTGAACTCAATAAGGCTTACGGTTGGAGTAAGTTCATCGTTGTTGTTCCCAGTATTGCCATCCGTGAGGGTGTAAAAAAGTCATTTGAGATTACACAGGAACACTTTATGGAGCTATATGGACTCAAAGCACGGTTTTTTGTGTATAATTCCTCGAATCTACACCAATTGGATGAGTTTTCGCAAAATTCCGGGATCAACGTAATGATCATCAATACTCAGGCATTCAACACTACTATGAACGAAGAGAAGAATGTTGAGGGCAGGAAGGGTAACGAAGCAGCCCGTATTATCTACACCAAACGTGATGAATTCGGTTCTCGCCGCCCGATAGACGTTATTAAGGCGAATCGACCTATAATTATTTTAGATGAGCCTCAGAAAATGGGTGGTGCTGCAACACAGAATGCGTTGAAGAAAAACTTTAATCCACTGTTTTCGCTGAACTATTCAGCAACACATAGAAACTCACACAACCTTGTTTACGTTCTCGATGCAGTTGATGCATTTAAAAAGAAACTTGTTAAGAAAATAGAGGTTAAAGGCTTTGAACTGAAAAACCTCAGCGGAACAAACAGGTATTTATATCTTGAAGCTATTGTTATTGACCGCAAAAAGCCACCCCGTGCCCGCATAGAGTTTGAGGTAAAGCGCAGTAACAGCATTAAGCGCGAAATACGTATCCTTGGTGTTGGCGACAGCATTTATACTGCTTCAAACGGTCTGGAGGAATACAAAGGTATTTTGATTGCTGAAGTGGATCCCATACGTTCTGTGGTCACATTCACTAATGGTGATAGCTTGGCAGCAGGAGAGGCAAGTGGCAACGTTAATGAGGATGATATCCGCCGCATCCAAATCAGGGAGACGATAGCCTCACATTTTGATAAGGAGGAAAAGCTGTTCGAACAGGGTATAAAGTGCCTGTCTCTCTTCTTCATCGACGAAGTGTCAAAGTACCGCCAGTATAGTGATGATGGAGAGGAAATCCTCAGTGAATATGGGCGGATTTTTGAAGAAGAGTACAATGCAGCTCTGAATGAGAGACTTAATCTATTTCCTACGGCATACCAAGACTACTTAAGAGGAATCGAAACCTCGGAAACACATCGCGGCTATTTTTCTATAGATAAGAAAGGCAGGGCTGTAAATAGTGAGGTAAAGCGTGGAAGTGAGTTTTCTGATGATATATCTGCTTATGACCTCATACTCAAAAATAAGGAACGATTGCTCTCCTTTGAAGAGCCAACAAGATTTATATTCTCACATTCTGCTTTACGAGAGGGATGGGATAATCCGAATGTGTTCCAAATTTGCACTTTGAAACATTCGGATAATGCTACAGCCAAGCGACAAGAAGTGGGGCGAGGTCTACGCCTTTGTGTTAACAGTAACGGAGAAAGACAAGATGTTGATGTTTGCGGTGAAACCTTTGTTCATGGTATAAATATTCTGACAGTTGTTGCAAGTGAAAGCTATGCAAAATTTGTAGCGGATTTACAGAGGGAAATCAAGTCTGACCTTTATGAGCGTCCGACAAAGGTAAGTGTTGAATACTTTGCCGGCAGGAATGTCATGATTGGTGAAGACCCGCACACAATTACATCCGCAGAAGCAACTGCAATATACAACTATCTTGTACGTAACGAATATGTTGACGACTTCGGTGGTATTACGGAGAATTACCGTGCTGCCTCAGAAACGGGCATTTTTGCTCCGCTTAAGCCTGAACTGACTCCACTTGCAGAAAATATAAATAAACTTGTACAAGCAATATTTGATCCAGGTATCCTGAAAGAAATGGCTGCAAACGGCAACGAAACAAAAGTTAAAGATAACCCACTGAATGAGAACTGGAAGGATTTCAAGGAACTGTGGGAACGGATAAATAAAAAGTATGCTTATACTGTGGAATTTGACAGTGAGGAACTCATTCAAAAGTCCATAGACGTAATAAATAGTGAACTTCGGGTAACCAGCCTGACATATACCTTAACGAAAGGTGAGCAGACAGGCACAGACTTTAATGTGGAGCATACTGAGACAAAAAGACTTGAACGTGCGCAAGGAAACATTGCAGAGTATGATCTTATAGGAAAGATTGCTGCTAGCACGACACTCACGCGCCAAACAGCAGCAAAAATTCTGAAAGGTATATCTCTTAAAAAGTTATGGTTGTTCCGAGAAAACCCAGAGGAGTTTATTACCAAGGTGGCAGGTATAATAAATCATCAAAAAGCGTCAGTCATTGTGGAACATATCACCTATACACCAAGTGCAGAGGAACCATATTCACAGGACATATTTAATATGAGCCGTGCCTCAGATGAATATGCAAAGGCATTTAAGGCGAAACATGCTATCCAAGACTATGTGTTCACAGATGGCAAGGCAACCGATAGTATTGAAAGGCGATTTGCTGAGGACTTAGATAATGCTGATGAAGTGATTGTTTATGCGAAGCTCCCAAGAGGTCCACGTGGCTTTTATATCCCTACCCCTGTCGGAAACTATTCCCCGGACTGGGCAATTTCTTTCAGGAAGGGTGCGGTGAAACATATTTTCTTCATTGCTGAAACGAAAGGAAGTATGCAATCAATAAGTTTTGGTGAAATGGTTCGAACTGATGATATTGAGAAAGCGAAAATTTTATGTGCAAAGAAGTTGTTTAATGAAATTTTTACAAGTGGTGTGAAATACCATGAAGTTGACAGTTACCAGAGTTTGCTTAATGTTATGCAATCACTGTAATAACAACATTCTTAGTTTCTTTGGTGAGAGGGATGTCCCACTTTTCAAACTTGGGACAATCCCTCTCGTAAAGAAGTTTGTTGTGTCAAAAAGTTATTAGTATTCGGATAATATTTTTGTTAATTCTTTATTTGCTTTCTTCAATGCATCCATAGTTTTTGAAGCACTGTATTTGCCGTTTATACCAGTAGCATTATCCCATACTTCGCTTAATCCCATCATTGCATATGTTTCCAACGGTCCCCATTCAGGTAAAGCAGGATATGCAACAGCATAGTTTATTTGCTCTTTAAATACTTTTCTCATGCTATGTTCCGTTATCCAGGGATCATTATACGCATCTTTAACAACAGGAAGATTTCCAGTCTTTTTACAATATTCTATCTGTGCATTTTTACCGGTAAGGAAGTTGATAAATCTTATAGCTTCAGTTTTGTTTTTGGAACTGTCAAAAACTGCAAGATTTGAACCGCCTAAAAATCCGAATCTGCCTTTAGGTCCTGATGGAAGCAATGCAACTCCAACATTATCCACAAGATTATTTCCGTTATAGGTCTTATTGGCTTCTAAAGTATCAATATTCCAAGGTCCTATTATGGAAGTGGCGTAATCGCCATTTATAAAGGCACTTTCAATATCTCCTGTATGTGACTGGAGTGCTTGCTTATTTATCAATCCTTCGGCAGCTAGTTCGGAATAAAACTTGACTCCATTATAAGTTTCCTGACTGTCGAGTGTTCCTTTAGTAAAATCTGAATTTACGAAACTACCGCCAGCACTATAAATCCATGGTGCAAAGTTATGTACAACATTCCAGTCATTTCTGCCGGGCATACCAAGTGCAGATAATTTCTTTCCATTGATTTCTACATTATTTAATTTCTTAAGAGCTGCTTTAAAGGAATCCCATGTTGCAAAATCCTTGTTAGGATCAACACCTGCTTTTTTGCAGGCATCTTTTCGATAAAACAGTGCTCTTGTATCAGCAAACCAAGGCACAGCAGTTATCATTGAGCTTCCGGTCATTTTTGAGTATTCCATTGTTTGAGGTAGAAAATCAGTCTCATTTATTTTACCCGTAAGATCAGCTAAAGCATTCATGTCTGTGATTGCCCCTACCCATGTAGTTCCGAGCTGAAGAATATCCGGTGCCGAACTTGATGTGGCAGCAGCTGTTGTTTTTGTCCATGCGCTTCCCCAGTCCACTAAAGTAACATTTAGTTTAATATTTGAATTTTCGGACAGATATGGTCTGGCAACTTCCATTAGGTCATCTATAGCATTTTGTGAATTGGGCATAATCCACATGTCAAGTGTTGCATTAGTCTTTGCAATTTGCTCCGAGGTTATTTTAACAGTATTTGTACTGCCATCCCAGGTGACACTTTTTCCAAGTGCCTGACTGATAGCCCTCACAGGTAAATAGGTTGTTCCGTCATGTATAAAAGGATCAACTCTTTTGCCATATCCATCTACAGGTTCAATGATTTTTCCGTCAATGCTGAGTTTGATGTTGTTATAATCGACGGTAATAGTTTTCTTTATTGATGATGTATATGCCGTTATTGTTGTAGTTATCAAGATGGTTGTAATGACACCAGCAATAAAGAATTTTGCTTTGTTAAGAAATTTCATGGTACACCTCCAGAATAGTTTTTTGGGCAACAAAATACCCGGAAAAGATCAGGTGCAACTTATGTTGCATTTATATCCTTTCCAGTATAAGGCCTATTTTTGTGTATATTATACAATACATTATCAAAAAATACTATTATTATGTAACATTGTCTATTTTTATTAATCTATTAAATATAAATAGTGAAAAATTAACCTGTCTCCATAAAACATTACGCTACAAAACTATTTAATTGTATGATAGAATTTATCTGAAATGTATTTTAATTCAAGGGGGGGTATTTTTGTGAAAAAGATGTTAAGAAATGGTTCTTTTGTGTTGGCTTTGATCTTACTTTGTCAGATTTTTGCCTCAATTCCAATCCATGCGGAAGGTATTTACGGCGATTTGAATGGCGATAGTTCTGTCAATTCGATTGATTATGCATGTTTAAGAGGGTACTTGCTTAATTCTACCATTCCTTCCGGAAGTGACTGGGAAAAATGTGCTGACTTATATAAGGATGGCGCTATTAATGCATTGGACTTTGCTGTTTTCAGGAAATACATGCTAGGAATGATTAATAGTTTACCCTTCGTTGCAGAACAGCCGACTCCAACAGCACAACCAACTCCAACTCCTCAAGGTGATTGGATTCCGTTCATCCCCAAAAATGAAGATATTGCTTTAAGACTTGTAATAGAATGCTCTCCTCTAACCGGATTTAATGAACAAAAATACATACTCGTAAACATAACCTTCTGGGACGGCGGATACAGAATTGCAGATGAGGCTACACTTGTTTATTCCCCATCAGATAGTAAATTTACAACATCCGGAGTGAAAATAGAAAAGTATGTTGGGCCTGATGCAGTGACACTGGCGTCCATGCAAAAACAAATAAAGTATCCGATTGAAAATCAACTGGGTGCAAAAAACCACTTTGATTTCAAGGTGTATGATACAAGTGTTGCTGAGTTCTCATTCACTCCTAACTCAATTATTGCTCCAACACCTGTTCCCTATGGAACAACAGTTAACAAAAATTTTGTAAATGCGAATACGAAGTTTGCGGCAAACCTTTTTCAGAAATTAAGCAAGGAAGACATAGATAAAAACGTGTTCTTCTCACCTTTCAGCATGTCCATGGCTCTTTCAATGGTCTATCAGGGGGCAGATACTACTACCCGTGATGCTATGGCAAAAGTACTTAATTACACAGGAATGAGCACTGAAGAAATAAATCAAAGCTATGTGGATCATTTGAACTACTTTAAAAAGTTGTATCCACAGGTTGAACTAAACGTTGCCAATTCGATATGGATAAATGAAGCTTTTGATGTAGAGGAAAGCTTTTTGTCCAAAAACAAAGAGGTTTTTAACTCTCAAAATTCATTCCTTGATTTTTCAAATCCTGGTGCATGTGATATTATGAATAAATGGATTTCCGATGCAACAAAAGGTAAAATAGATAAAATGATCAACCCGCCTATCGACCCCGAGGTTATAATATACCTTATGAATGCTATATATTTTAACGGAAGTTGGACTGATCAATTCGATGAAAGTCAAACGAGAGAAAGTACTTTTACAAACATTAATGGTGAAAATAAGCTTGTGCAAATGATGAATAAAACTGATGACATCAAGTATGGTGAAGGCCCTGGCTATAGGGCTGTTGAACTTCCATACGGTTCAGGAAGTGTTTCGATGTATTGTATTCTTCCTGAAACAGGAGATGTGAATGATTTTGTGGCGGATTTTGACAGTAATATGTGGAACGGAATAAAGAGCAGCCTATCAATGAGTTCAAATATCAAATTAAGTATTCCGCGTTTTAAGATTGAATACGAACCTAAGGATTTAAAAGGAAAGCTTAGTGAACTTGGAATGGAAGAAGCCTTTTCACTTGGTGCTGATTTTTCAGGAATTGGCGATGATGTATGGATAGACGATATTATACATAAAGCTGTAATTGATGTTAACGAAAAAGGTACAGAGGCTGCAGCTGTGACTATCATAGGTATGGCTACCACTTCAATGCCAGACACCTTTATCGCAGATAAGCCATTTATGTTTGTAATTGCAGATAATGCAACCGGTACAGTACTATTTATGGGAAAGGTGGTTAACCCGTAATATGGATAGGATATCTATCCATATTGATAAAAATCCGGAGGCTTATGCCCTGATCGAGCTTAAGACACTTGCTTCGTAAATTCTAAAATAAAAAGGACACATTGAGTTAATCGGTGTGTCCTTTCTGATTTTAGCAGTTTGTTGACATTAATTTTATTAAATTTTATA
Organism: uncultured Acetivibrio sp.; assembly: GCA_964564015.1. GTDB lineage: Bacteria > Bacillota > Clostridia > Acetivibrionales > Acetivibrionaceae > Acetivibrio. The sequence continues at coordinate 67,903 of CAZLZR010000012.1, read as the reverse complement.
CTTATAGATAGAGTGGTTAGGAAAAGAAGTAAAAAATACGCATGCTTTTCCATGCGATAAATAAAAGGTGACTATATGAATAAAAAAATTTTATCTTGCTTTCTGACTTTATTTGTTCTGTTTTTATCCGCTGTTAATATTAATGCATCATCCATTGCAAATCTTGGTTTTGTGGAAACCGATGTTGTATTGTTACCTGACGGTAAGGCAATTGTTTCATATACTGTGCGGTATAATTTAGTGCCAGGTAAAACTATGCTGGCCTTTACTCTGGAAGGGTTTGACAGGCTAGATCCCGTTTTTGACAATGATAATTCTTGGGTTATAACGGATGATAATGAATCCCACGGAATTGATATGGTAAATCTTGGCGGTGGAAAATACGATGTAATTAATTCGAATGAACAGAGATTAGGAGGTAAATACCTAACATATAAATTTCGATTTGTTGCTGACATGGCAGCTGCAGGATATCTTGACAGAACAACTTCAAATGATGGAGTAGAGTTGACGGTATTCAATTGGGCACCTGTACAGTGGGATGAACCAATGGATCATTATACTGTTTCGATAAATTATCCTTTGTCTTTTCCTCAGGAATCCGGCACAAGGGAAGAAATAGAACAATTCTTGGTTGACAACCATTTCGCTACAGAGAAGTGGATGAATGAGAGATATCTGATTGACTACAGAGTAGTAACAATTGAGAATTCTTCAAGAGTTCAGGTATTACTTCACAAAAATAATCCTGAGGCAAGATTTAAATTTGAAATTCAACAATATATTGCAGACAATATTTTTAACCAAATGCCCGACACCGGTAGCATAGATAAAGGGAAAGAATACGATGAGGATTATGATTCATCTGAGGAAGACACTGGATATAATGAATGGGACAGAAATTATGAACAGGACAGTAATTCATCAGGAAAAAAAGTTTTGATAACCGCCTTAGGGGTGCTGTTTTTAGTTATGTTGGTCGCATCAAGAAAAAAACATTTTTCCATGGTAAAAGCTCAGTCCACTTTGGATAAGGTTAATTGGGCAAGGACGGATTGGGAACCACCTAAGATGGAGATAGCGTCTTTTAGAAAAGATGGTACGGTTGCAGAAGATCTAGATCCAATAGAGGTTGCTCTTTTTGTCGGAACACCTTACAAGACCATACTTTCTGCAATTTTGTCCAAGCTTGTGGCACAGGGCTACCTTGAAGAGGTTTCACAAGATCCGCTAAAGGTGCGTCGTATTGACCATAATAAATCATTAGATGAATTAAGCAATTATGAGCGTTTGATGTATGATGCATCGGAAGACGGTGAATTCAGCGGAAAAGAGATTGAGCTCATATTGCAAAAACTTGTGGATAATGTTCAGAAAAAGACCTGGGATTGTGATATTAAAGCAACCAGAAAGTATTATGAGGATAAATTCTCAGAAACCCTAAAAGAACAAAACTCGAATCATGAAAATAAAGACGGAGTTTATAAAGACCGATATAAGGATAGATATGAAGAGGGGCATTTGAATTACTGGCCTTACTGGTATTTCTATTATAGCGGTATAACGGATGACCAATATAGTAATAGTTACAACAGATATGAAGAATCTATGCCAGCTGCTCCTGACAACAAAACATTTGGTTCGATCCTGGATTCAGAATCAGATAAGTTTGCTTGTCACTCGGCATGTCATGATGCTTGCCATTCCGCATGTCACGATGCTTGCCATTCAGCATGTCACTCAGCATGTCATGATGCTTGTCATTCAGCCTGTCACTCGGCATGTGTAAGCGGAGGTGCAAGGTGAGAAAACACAAGTTGGCATGGGTGGATGAATTTTTGAATAGAATAAAACCGTATGTGTTTATGAGGATTAGTGATAACGTTCTGATACGGATGCCAAATGAGGCCTTTAAGCTAAATGCCACTGGAGCCCGTGTAGTTGCGCACATTCTAGATGGTGGTTCGGTTCAGGACTTTATCGATGCAAGGTCTGATTCACCTGAAACAGAGGTACAGTTAGAGCGTTTTTTTACAGATTTTGTGCGTATGTGGAATAACGAAGTATGTGGAAACTACACGACACCGGCTATACAAAGGATAGAATTCAGCCTTGGCTATATCAAACTTCCGGTATTATCGGAAGTAGCACTTACGTATGCATGCAACATTAAGTGCCGGTTTTGTTATGCCGGTTGCACTGAGAATAAAAACCAGGAACAGCTTGATACGGAAGGCTTTAAAAAAGTTCTTGATATTATACGATACGAAGCAGAAGTTCCGAGTGTATCTTTTACAGGGGGAGAGCCGCTTACATTTAAAGATCTTCCCAAACTTATAAAATATGCTTCAAAAACAAACAAGATGAGAGTCAATCTTATAACCAATGGTACGCTTATCACTCCGGCCAAAGCAAAAGAACTTGCCCGTGCTGGTCTTTCATCGGCACAGGTAAGTATTGAATCTGCCGATGCCTCAGAGCACGATGCAATTACAGGGATTCCCGGCTCGCATGCTGCTTCAGTAGCGGGATTTAAGGCACTCAAGGAGGCTGGAATAACTGTTCATCCTCATTTTACCATTTGCAAGATGAATAAAGACAATCTGACCCAATATCCTGATTTTTGCAAAAATATAGGTGCAGAGCGATTTTCATCCAACATGGTCATACCTGCCGGAAGAGGCGGGGATGATGAACTGACGGTAACTTACAGTGAGATCGGTGAAATAGTGAAAAATATTCAGACAGTAGCTTCAAAAGCAGGAGTTAAATACATGTGGTACTCTCCTACTCCCATATGTCTGTTCAATCCTATGGCAGCAGGTTTTGGGAACAGAGGCTGCAGTGGTTGCGAGGGCTTGCTTTCTATTGATCCGAAAGGAAATATACTACCATGTTCGAGCTGGCCGGAACCTGTTGGCAACATTTTAAAAGAAGGGTTTAAAGCAATATGGTCTAATAAACGGTGTGAGTGGATTCGAGGTAAGGAAGCTGCACCATCGGAGTGTAAGGAATGCAGGCATTTTGCCGCATGTCAGGGAGCTTGTCCGCTTTACTTTAAAGTGCATGGTTGTGAAGAACTTCATGCTGCATGGGAATCAATGGGGCTATCAAAAGGGAGGAATATAATATGAATAACCGGATGGGTATACCGGGTTTTCCGCCGCCGGAAAAACAGGACAGTGTCAGGTTTTATGTATTAAAAAATCTTTCTTATCCCAAAAGGATGATGCTATATTTACTGCTTATAGCAGTAGGTTTCTCACTTCAGATTTTAATGATGACAGTCTGGCCAGGAGTAATTTTTTTGGCTTTAGCTACTGTTTTGAATCTGGCCCGTGGTTTTGACAGCGGAATAAAGCTTAAAACGTTTGATATTGACAGTAACTGGACACAAGTTGAACTTGAGCAGATTTGCAGGATAAAAGAACTTGACAAAGAAGTGAAAAAGTGGAGAGACGATTCGTTTAATGCTAACAGCGGAAAAGGTATGGCTTTATTTCTTATAACACTAATCGGTCTAATATTTGTATCTGTAATTTTTGGAGGCATATCAGGTATTTACGCAGTGGGGAAAATTTTTATGACAGATGCAGTGGTTCTTTTATTGCCATTGTGGTTTATGGGAATTAGGAAAACATTTGAGCAGGGCAAATTAATTATTAAAGTAGACATCATAATTAAGTTGGAAGAATTTTTTCGAACTATAAAGGGAGAGGGAGAGAATTTTAAACCTGCACTAATGCTTGCAAGAAGCAAAGTTGGAAAATGTATTCCGACAGATAGTAGATTTACTATTACTTTTGATAACATGCCGGATGATTTTTATGGTATTCAGGCGCAGATCAATATAAATTCGGTGCAGGGTTCAAGTTATCCGTATTTTTATTGCGTAATAGCAGCTGGAAAGGATTTTGGATTGGAGAAATATTATAGAAAATTGCGTGCTCCTGAAAATGTTATTTTAAAATTTCAGAAGGACAGTAATGCAGACGTAATTGTTATTCGCCAACGTACAACAAATACATCAGGATACCATACAAAAGGGAATGACTGTATGAAGATTCTTGAGTTTGCTGTTAGTGCTGCCAGAATGATTCTTGAACAATCGATGGCTTAGAGCCAATAGTCAATGAACAATTTAGGGATATTTTGTGATGTCTACAAAATATCCCTAAATTGTTTCGGCGCTAAAGAAAAATTAGAAATCATGCAATCCGGTTTAAAAATCAATATATGTGTTGTCATTTTCTGAAATAGTGTTATTTCCTCTTACAAAATCAATATTTATGAAGTATACTGTAAAAGCTACAGTAAAAAATGCCCCAAATATATCGAGTGCAGTGTCAGTGATAATGCTGGTTGAATCGGGCAGGTAAGGTGAAAAAAATTCAATTGCAATGCCAATTACAATACCAATTAAAATACCTATTATGCCTAATACAAAAAGAGTACCAAATGTTTTCCACCATTGACCTTTTACAAGGGATTTACTATAGTCTAAAGCCTCTTTACCTCCTATATTTTTCAAGACTACAACCTGTACAGAAAATGCATAGTATAAGGCCCAAATTAAGCCCGGAATAATTAGGAGCATGGATAGCCCAAGGATTATTAATCCACCTAAAATGTTAGTACCTATACAACTTCCCCATCTCGAAAAAGCAGTGCTTATCGCCTCGCCCCAACTTGCTTCGATATCATTTTCAGACAATATTGTCTTTTCAACAACAACTGCTATTCCCATTGTTGCAATAATACCAAACAGGTTTTCCAATAATTTTATAACATTATTATAGTTTTTTAGACTTTCAATATCAACTATATTATCACCAATTAAATATAGTATGATATTAATTGGAACATAAATCATAAGAGTAATAATTGTTATAGACTTAAACTGCTTTGAATAGATATTCCAGGAATTTGAAAGAATTTCACTAATGCTTAATTCTCTTTCAAGGATTTGTCTTATCATTTGGCACACCTCTCCGCTATTTTTGAACTTTTAAGAATATTATATACTAACTGCTAAAATAGTGAAATATATTCTTTGGAATACTACATAATGAGTTTGACATTAATGTTTGGCTCATAAGCAAAAGGGCAAATTCCATGGCTTGCTTGAATCTCAAAATTCTATTGAGGTGTATGTTTTCTCCACATTTATTATATGAAACAGTTCTATTGGAATTGATTGTTTTTACTGTTCTCTTTATGGTACAATTATTTTATATACGAATTTTTTTATGTTGGAAATCTACAAAAATCTATTTATAATATTCAAAGTAAACAATAGCATTGTCTAATATTTTGCTGCTAATCTTCAAGTAAGGTCTATAATACTTCTATTTTTAATCAAATACCCAACTCTAAAAAAGTATGTAATGCGAATTATTATACGAAAGGAATAAAAAACTAAAATCCAATAAACATTAATTATAATGTCTAAAAGTGGGAGGAGATAAGGTTGAAAAAGTTTAAAAAAATATTATTGATGGGTGTTGCCTTGTCGGTTGTTTTAACACAGTTATTTAGTTACAAAATACCGGTAGAGGCGGCAAGTGATGTAACGGTAAACTTGTCATCACAAAAACAATTGATTAAAGGATTTGGTGGAATAAACCATCCGACTTGGGCTGGGGATTTAACAGAAGCTCAAAGAGAAACAGCTTTTGGCAATGGACCAGGGCAGTTAGGTTTCTCTGTTTTAAGAATCCATGTGGATGAAAATAGAAATAATTGGTCGAAAGAATTAGCAACTGCAAAAAAAGCCATTGAAAAAGGAGCAATAGTTTTTGCTTCGCCATGGAACCCTCCAAGTGAGATGATTGAGACCTTTACTCGTAATGGTGTTGCAAATCAAAAACGGCTTAGATACGATAAGTATGCTGCGTATGCCCAGTATCTTAACGATTTCGTTAAATACATGAAGGACAATGGCGTGAATCTTTATGCCATCTCTATTCAAAATGAGCCTGATTATGCGCACGATTGGACATGGTGGACACCACAGGAAATGCTTAACTTTATGAAAAATTATGCCGGATCAATAACAGGTTGTAAAGTAATGGCACCTGAGTCCTTTCAATATCTCAAGAATATGTCAGACCCTATTTTAAATGATACTACAGCACTTGAAAATATGGATATTCTCGGTGCTCACTTTTATGGTACAAGCATCAGCAATATGAGTTATCCCCTTTTCGAACAAAAAGGAGCGGGAAAAGAACTCTGGATGACGGAGGTATACGTACCAAACAGTGACAGTAACTCTGCAGACCGTTGGCCTGAGGCGTTAGAGGTTGCATATAATATGCACAATGCTATGGTAGAGGGGAATTTTCAGGCATATGTGTGGTGGTACATACGCAGACAATATGGTCCAATGAAAGAAGACGGCAATATAAGCAAGCGCGGATACATGATGGCTCAGTACTCAAAATACGTGCGACCTGGATATTACAGGGTTGATGCGACAAAGAATCCGAATACAAACGTCTACGTATCGGCCTATAATGGTGATGGCAAAGTGGTTGTTGTTGCAATAAATAAGGGTAGTTCTGCAGTAAGTCAGAAATTCAACATACAGGGTGGGACACCATCAAGTATCACTGCATACACAACTACCGGAAGTCAAAATCTAGCACAATCAACTGTCAGCGTATCAGGAGGTTCCTTTTCAACTCAGTTACCAGCACAGAGTGTTACAACCTTTATTGGTGAGTTGGGAGGAGTTCAACCAACATCAGTACAAACATCAGTGCCAACATCAACACCAACACCTGCAATTGCAACATCAACGCCGGTACCTACACCGGTACCCGTGAATCAAAGAAGTGCTTTTTCAACCATAGAAGTAGAAGAGTTTAACGATATTAAGTCTTCGACAATACAAAAAGTAGGCACTGCTAACGGCGGAAGCGGTATTGGATATATTAGTAGTGGCGACTATCTTGTATATAAAAAGATTAACTTTGGAGATGGGGCAACTTCATTTAAGGCTTTTGTTACAACTAATGCTGCTACAAGTATTGAACTACGATTAAATAGTCCCACCGGTACTCTTATTGGTACGTTACCGGTGGAGTCAACCGGTGGTTTTAATGCATATCAGGAACAAACCTGCAACATTAGCAAAGTTACAGGAGAAAATGATTTGTATCTTATATTTAAAGGCGCTGTAAATATAGACTGGTTTACATTTACAGGTGGGTCCACTGGGAAAAAAGGTGATATAAATGGTGATGGAAATGTCAATTCGATAGACTTTGCATTATTGAAACTACACTTACTGGGTTCAACACCGATTACAGGAGATGGCCTTTCCAGAGCAGATGTTAATGGAGACGGCAATGTAAATTCTATTGACTTTGGATTGATAAAACAGTATTTGCTTGGTATGATATCAACTTTATAGTGAGGAAAACCAGGTAACAATACCCTCGCTTACAATAATCCTCTTTAATTTAGGGCTCCTCGTGAACATAGCATTCACGAGGAGTCTTTATTATTAATATATTTAAATTCCCAGCTAAAAATATTATATTTTGCGTATTTTTATATTGAAAGCTTAAATATATCTGTCATCCTCAAAAATAAAGATCTTAATTTATTGATTGGTTTACACTTTTTATAAAAGTTTATTAATAGAAATGAGTGCATGAAATAAATGTAATAACATGCGCCCAATAAAATACAATGTTAAATTTTGTACTAACAAATTTTATAAAGGAGAATAAAAACATGGTTAAAAAGACTTTATCAGTATTTCTCATTAGTCTGCTCTTAATGACATTTCTTATTTTTGCAGCAAGTGTTTCATCTGCAGGCTTTCAACCATCTATACCGCCGACAGGGTACGATCAAGTCAGGAACAACATTCCACACGGTCAGGTATTAAGTATTTCTTATTATTCCAATGCAACAAAGAGCCAGAGACCAGCAAGAATATACCTGCCTCCGGGGTATTCAAGTAGCAATAAATATAGCGTAATGTATTTACTTCATGGTATCGGAGGAAGAGAAACCGACTGGACTACAGGTGGAGGTAATGCCAATGTCATAGCCGATAATCTCATAGCTGAAGGGAAAATTAAGCCCTCGATAATAGTAATGCCACATTGTAATGCGGAATTGCCCGGAGATGCTACAAACTATGGTTATGAGCGCTTTACAGATGATTTGATCTACAGCCTTGTACCTTACATCGAATCGCAATATTCTGTTTATACCGATCCCATGTATCGGTCAATATCCGGACTCTCAATGGGCGGGGGGCAATCATTCAATATCGGGTTGCCACATGTGGATATGTTTCCTTATGTAGGAGCCTATTCTGCAGCACCCAACACCTATTCGAGTGACAAATTATTTCCGGATGGCGGGACTAAAGCAAAACAAAATCTGAAGCTTTTGTTTATTTGTTGTGGAACCAATGATAACCTTATTGCTTTTGGCAAGAACGTACACACCTATTGCGATTCTAAAAGTATTCCCAATACCTATTGGGAACTTCAGGGAAGAAGTCACGATTGGAATGTTTGGAAACCAGGTTTATGGAATTTTCTTCAAATGCTTGAAGGAGTAGGGTATACATCGCAGATTCCATCAACTCCAACCCCCGTTCCAACCCCAAGGTCGGCCTATACAAAGATCGAAGCGGAAGAATTCAACAACCAGTCAGGGATAGAAAGTGAAAGTTGTTCTGAAGGTGGTCTGAATATTGGGTTTATTGAGAATGGAGATTATGTTGTTTACAGCGAAATTGATTTTGGCAGCGGAGCAGGACAATTTCAGGCCAGAGTAGCCAGTGCGGTTGACGGTGGTAATATTGAGCTAAGGCTTGACAGTATTGACGGGAAATTAGTTGGGACTTGTGAAGTTACAGGAACCGAAGGATGGCAGAACTGGATGGATGTATCATGCAAGGTCAGCGGTGCTAGCGGTATTCATGATCTTTACTTAAAATTTACAGGAGGAAGTGGATACCTGTTTAATGTAAACTGGTGGAAGTTTAGTGGTGTTCAGCCATCTCCTACTCCAACTCAATCCATAATTAAAGGAGATATTAATGGTGATGGAAATGTAAATTCATTAGACTTTGCAGCATTAAAGCTTCATTTGCTGGGAATGTCTCAGCTAAGTGGAGAGAATCTTACCAATGCTGATGTTAATGCGGACGGACAGGTAAACTCTATTGACTTTGGATTGATAAAACAGTATTTGCTTGGTATTATAAAATCTTTTCCTGGATAGGATGTAGTAATGCCAGAACCGGCAAATGCCGCTAAATTTTATTGTTTTCTATTGTGGGTAAGTCCAATAGGGCAGGATATGCTTTGATTCAAACATCTGAAGTATGGAGGCTCCTGTAGGAGAGACAATCATAAAAAAGAATTAACAATTTTTATGATTGTCTCTTTCTTGATTTTGTATTGCGGTTATTACTAAATTCCAACTAATTACTGTAGTAATATCTGTAGGTAAAATTTTCAAAATCCTGCTCGATGACGTTTACGGGCATACCCAGCTTGAAGGTTTCTAATTCCAAATCCTCAGAAATAGCGTCATACGATGTATTAAGTCTATAATACATTTTACCGTCAAAAACAAAGGAGGCTTCAATAGTTTCACATGCTAATACAGCACCATAGTTTTCCTGGACGGAATTGTTCAGATAGTCAATTTTGTCTTTTTTGCTCAAGGAATTAAAAAGCTTCAAATCTTCCGCACTTTTGGCAACAAGAATCATCTTGGCTTCTTTTGCATCAAGGCCATAGGGCTCAGGGAATATACCGTCCACCGGAAGTATGTCAACAGAAGCATTCAATTCTTCAATAATATCTTCTTTTGAGAGGTCTGTTGTATTTGTATTTTTATCTGCAGAAGTAACATAGACAGTTTTTGTGTCCTGATCCCATTTTACATCAGCACCAAAAGATTCCGACACAAATCTTAATGGTACAAGAGTCCTTCCGTTGACTATTTTACCGGGCACATCGAGTTTGACTTCAGCTCCGTTAACGACAGCTGTTTTAGAACCTATTTGAAGTGAAACTGTAATATCGCCCATTTGCCCTTTTACCGTTTTTGTTGAATCGATCCACTCTACAGATGCGTTTAAAGTTTCAAATACCAACCTCAAAGGAAGCAAAACTCTTCCTTCCTCTATAGTGGGAGGAACATCAAATTCTAAAAACTTACCATCTACATAAACCCCAACCCCTGACAATGCACTAAATCCATCTAAGGTTCTGATATTGGCTAACTCAGGATCTGTAATAGCAAGAGTTTTGTTTTTTGGTGATAACTCAATGGACTTTTTGAGATATAAAAGAGCTTCATTTGGTTTATCAAGCAAGGAATATGCACATGCAATATTGTATAATGCTTCTTCATTATTTGGATTCAACTCAATTATTTTACTAAGACAATCTATAATTTCATCATTTCTGCCGGTTTTAAACAGTTGATAACTTAGCTGTGAATAGAGAGATAATTCTTTTGGGTTGTTTTTTACTCCGAGTTTATAGCATTCAATTGCCTCGTCGTTTTTGTCCACCTCAGTCAAGTACATTGCCTTATACATATATAAAGGAATATGACCGGGAGCTGCAGTGATTCCTTGATCCAAACAATTGAGAAATTCATCAAATTTATTGAGTTTTGAATAAATAAGTGCTTTTTCGGTATATGCTGGTCCATATTCCGGTGAAATAGTTAATGCTTGATCAAGAGCATCTATGGCTTCCACATAATTCTCTTGATAGTTTAATATTTTAGATTTCAAGGAATAGAAAGTTGGTTCGGGAATAATGTTAATAGCTTTATTGCAATAGTCGAGGGCTAAGTCATACTTATCCTCATAAAAAGCGCTGATAGCTAGTGTAATATATTCCGATGCTTCATCATGTTTTGTATCCTCAGCAAAAACTGATACACCAGCAAAAAGGATTGACATAAATATACAGACCATTAACAAGATTTTGATACTAAATGTTACTTTCTTTTTCATTTCTTCGCCTCCATTATTAATTGATATAGCATGGTCAATTATAACATATATTTAAACATGTGTTGTATTAAAATGATTATATTGTCAATAAATATTAGCTGGGGGATAACGAAATAGTGACTACCAAAATTTGTTTATGAATATTCGAAAAGATTAAGGTTTTTGTTATTCAAAGTAGAACCTTAATTTTTAGGTGCACCCTTTGCCAAAACATCGAAAATAATTGACGGTATTTATGTGTATGATATAATTGAATATATAACTGAATATTGCAGTTTATAAAGACAGTGAAAAGAAGAGTAAGCATTTGAAGCTTTTACAGAGAAGTTCTCCATCAAGTTAAATTGAGTGCGCTGAGAGAGAACAAAGTTGACACTTGCCGAACATGGTCTTGGAGTTGCGTACCGAGCACTTTTGTGTGAGGCTGCGACGGGTTCACCCGTTATAGTGATAGAGTATAAGCAAATTTTATTGCCCGTACTCGATGAGGTATGTATTGTGAAATACAGACAAACTGGGGTGGTACCACGGTGTGACTTTTGTTATGTTGCTCTCGTCCTCGGAATTATTTTCCGGAGGTGAGAGCTTTTTTGATGCCTTTTTGAGCCAGAATAAAAAATAATGAAAAGAGGTAATGATTATGAATGTTTTAATTGGAGGAGCGTGGCCTTATGCAAACGGATCTCTGCACATCGGTCATATAGCGGCATTATTGCCGGGAGATGTATTGGCAAGGTACCACCGTGCTAAAGGCGATACAGTTTATTTTGTTTCAGGGAGTGACTGTCATGGGACACCTGTTACAATAAGAGCAAAGCAGGAAAATAAAACACCGCTTGAAATTAGCGAGAAGTACCATAAGGAGTTTTCGGAATGCTTTTTAAGACTTGGGATCAGTTATGACCTTTATGGGAAAACATCATCTGAAGAACACAAAAACTTTGTTTTTGAATTTCATAAAAGCTTGTACGAAAGTGAATATGTTTATGAGAAGACGGTTCCGCAAGCATATTGTGAGAACTGCAAGCAGTTTTTGGCAGACAGGTTTGTTACAGGTGAATGCCCGAACTGTGCAAGCATTGCGCGTGGCGATCAGTGTGATGCATGTGGTAAGGTACTTGAGCCGGAAAACCTGATAGAGCCGAAATGCTGTATATGCAATGCTGCACCTGTATTTAAGGAAACAAATCATTTGTATCTTGCTATAACCAAGCTTGAAAATAGGTTGAGAGAATTTATTGACGGACACCCTGAATGGAGGAAGAACGCAATTCAGTTTTCAAAGCGTTATATAAGTGAGGGGCTTAGGGATAGAGCTATAACTCGTGATCTTGATTGGGGAATTGACGTGCCTAAAGAAGGGTATGAGAAGAAAAAGATATACATTTGGGCTGAAAATGTACTTGGGTATTTATCGGCAAGCAAGACAGCTGCTAATAATAGAGGCACAAATTTTGATGAAATCTGGGGAACAAACGCAAAGCACTATTATATTCATGGCAAGGACAATATTCCTTTTCATACTATTATACTTCCCTCACTCTTGCTAGCTAATGGTAAGGGCTGGCGTTTGCCTGATACTGTTATATCGAGTGAATATCTAACGCTTGAGGGAAGAAAAATATCAACAAGCCAGAATTGGGCCATATGGGTCAAAGATATTGTGGAAAATTATAACCCGGATTCAGTCCGCTATTTCTTATTGGCTAACGGCCCTGAAAAGAAAGATACGGACTTTTCCTGGAGAGAATTTGTAAACAGTCATAATGGAGAGCTCTTAGGGGCATATGGCAATTTAATAAACCGTACGCTTGTATTTGTTGATAAATACTACAATAAAATCATCCCAGACGGAACTATTGATAATGGAATTAGAGAAAAAATAAAGTTGCTGTTTGCAAGCATTGGAGCAAAGATTGAGAAGGGTGAATTCAGGGCTGCTATAGATGAAATATTTGAGTTTGTGCGCTTCGCAAACAAATATTTTGACACCGAAAGGCCTTGGGAAACAAGAACCACGGATATAAATAGATGCAGTAACACTATTTTTAACTGTGTTCATATGGCTGCCAATCTGGCGGTTCTGTTAAAGCCGTTTTTACCTTTTTCATCAGAAAAAGTGCAGGGATGGTTGGGGTGTTCCGACGAATGGAAGGAGCAAAATGTACCTTCGGGATTTGTTCTTCCCGAGATTGGAATATTGTTTGAAAGAATCGATAAAAAGGTGATTGATATTGAAATGCAAAAACTGAGCTTATAGAGATGTTTGTTAACAGCAGAAAATTGACGCTCAAGTTGCATGAAATAAGCCCTCGCGAACAGGATAACATTCGCGAGGGCTTTTATTTGAGAAATTGTTCAAATAAGTGTTCTAAAAAACAATAGAACCAAACACTGTAAAACCCACATAGCTCATATATATACAAATACCCAAATTAATTATATATAAAGGCAGGTTCTTAATTTTAAAGGTACCGTTCTTTATTGTCTTTACTAGTATGATAATTGAAAGTATAGCAATCAATAGAAGGACAAAGTGCGAAATCATGTAGTAAAAGAATGAGAACAGCAAAATGACCTCAGGTATTGAAAGGTTGGTGTTTTGCGTCAGAAAAAAGGGCGTGAGCAAAACGATATGCAATATTGAAAGACCTATTAATATTCTCTTCATTACAATCAGCGATCACCTTTCGTATACTATTCTTCGTTATATCATATTTTTGATACAAATTTTGTCCTACGGATTTATCAGGTGCTATGTCCTGATTATTAGGCAAATTACTTATAATATAATAACTATTGGAATGTTACCTTAATCTGTTGTAGCAAACTTATTACTAATCTATTGTAGCATAACACACAGATTTTTTATCAAAATTCAACAAATAAAAGAAAAGTTTATGATATTTCATTCATAATTATTAGACGGGTAAGGGATTATTCTTCTTCGCTATTATTTCAGAAGTCTTACAGGTTGACTATAATTTGTGTTATAATGATTGACAAGAATTCTAATTACTTCTAAGAAGGGGGAGCTTTATGCCACAGCTTTTATTAGTGGAAGATGACATTGCCCTCAGTAACGGTATTGTCCTTGCAATGAAAAAGGATGGGTTCGAGTTTACTCAATGTTTTGATAAAAAGTCGGCTGAAGAGGCTTTTGCACATAAGGAATTTGACCTTATAGTACTTGACACAAACCTACCGGATGGAAACGGTATGGATTTTTGCCGGATGGTACGCGAAAATTCGGAAGTGCCTGTCATATTCCTTACGGCTAATGATATGGAGACAGATGTTGTAATGGGATTTGAACTAGGAGCAAATGATTATATAACCAAGCCCTTCAGTCTTGCAATACTTCGTGCAAGGATTTCTGCACAATTGCGTAGAACTGGAGAAAAACCAAAGAGCGGTACATATACTGTAGATAAATTGTTCTTTGACTTTGACGCAATGCTGTTTACCAAAAACGGCGGGTTGATTGAACTGAGTAAAACCGAGCAAAAGCTGCTCCGTATTCTTGTAGAGAACAGGGGAAACATTCTTACGCGGGATATGCTTTTAAGTAAGGTGTGGAGTGACGGTGCGGATTTTATAAATGAAAATGCCCTTTCCGTATCTGTGCGGAGACTTCGGAATAAACTTGAGGACGACCCGTCTCAGCCGGAATACATCCACACTGTATATGGTATTGGCTATACATGGAAGGTGAGGCAGAATGTATAATATTAACACATACCGGAATCTGCAGATGGTTTTGCCTCCTTTGATTTTTGCCGCCGGATTCCTTTTGGGACTTGCGGTATATGGAATTATCTGCCGTATACGTACGAAAAAGCTGCTCGAGAGATTGGTTAAGGTTATTGATTCTGTTTCTTATGGCAGTTTTAGCGAGGAAACCTTTGACGAATCAATGTTGTCCGCATTAGAATCCCGGCTAAAGCGTGAGACAGATATCTTACGTACAACTCAAAACGCTCTTATGGAAGAACGAAATAAAATCAAAACCCTGATTTCGGATATTTCACACCAAACAAAAACCCCTATTTCCAATATTCTTCTGTATACCAATCTGCTTTCGGAGGAAAACCTGACTGATGATCAAAGAAAACTTGCCGGTGAGATTGAAAGACAATCCGATAAGTTGAGTTTTCTCATTCAGTCACTGGTTAAAATGTCAAGGATGGAGACTGGAATCATATCGGTAAAGCCGCAAAGAGCTTCTATCAGAGAACTTGTTGATGAATCCGCAGCTCACATTTCTCCAAAGGCATTGGCAAAAAAGATAAATATTACCTGGAATTTTGGAGATATAGAGGCTGTATTTGACCACAAATGGACTTGTGAAGCTCTGATAAATATCCTTGACAATGCTGTAAAATATACCCCTGAAGGTGGTGCAGTGAAGATTTCGGCAACTGCTTATGAAATGTTTGTACGAATAGATATTTCCGATAACGGAATAGGAATTTCGGAAGATGAGCAGGCAAAGATATTTCAAAGGTTCTATAGGTCTCCTCAGGTTCATGATGAGGAGGGGGTGGGCATCGGGCTTTATCTCACGAGAAAGATCGTCTGCCAAGAAGCCGGATATATTAAGGTGTCTTCGAAGGTTGGGAGAGGAACTACATTTTCAGTATTCCTTCCTCAAAATTAGAAAAGTGTCAATATTGTTAGATTTCAGAAAGGCTCTTGAAAGAATGCCATGTTACAATGAAAATAACATCCCGCAGAGGAAGCTTCAATCAAAGTAGCAGGTTCCACTGCGGCAAACAGTGAAACAAGATCTGCTCAAAAATTTTTTAAAAAAACTTTGGGAAAAATTGTAAATACAGGAGGTAATTCTATGAGCATTCTGGAGACAACAAATTTGAATAAATTCTATGGGGTTGAACCTAATATTGTGCGGGCACTGGACAATGTAAACCTTTGCGTGGAGCCCTGTGAATTTGTGTCAATTGTAGGTACATCGGGCAGTGGGAAATCTACGCTTTTACATATGCTTGGAGGGCTTGACCGTCCAACAAGCGGTACCGTAAAGGTAGAAGGGAAGGATATTTTTTCATTAAAGGATGATGAACTGACTATTTTCAGAAGACGAAAAATAGGATTTGTTTTCCAAAGTTATAATCTTGTGCCAGTGCTAAATGTTTATGAGAATCTTGTGCTTCCTATAGAATTAGACGGAAATAAGGTGGATGGCGATTATATAGATAAAATAGTTACAGCATTGGGCTTAGAAAGTAAATTGAATAATATTCCGGGACAGTTGTCGGGTGGACAGCAGCAGAGAGTGGCCATTGCAAGGGCGCTTGCCACGAAGCCTGCCATTATTCTTGCGGATGAGCCTACGGGTAACTTGGATAGCAAAACTAGTCAGGATGTTTTTGGACTTTTAAAGGTAATGGGTGAAAAATTTCGTCAAACCATTGTTATAATCACTCATAATGAAGAACTTGCCCAAATGGCTGACCGTATTGTCCGCATTGAAGATGGCAGAATTTCAGGTGGTGATAGAAATGATTAAGGTGTCTAACAGGAAAGTTATCCGCAATATTGCATATAAAAGTTACAAAGCAAACAGAGCTCGTAACAGGATTGCTATTGTGGCAATTATTCTGACTACTATTTTGTTTACTTCTCTTTTTACAATTGGAACAGGCATAATTGAGAGTATTGAAGAAAGCAATATGAGAATGGCAGGAAGCTATGCACATGGTTCATTTAAGTACCTTTCACAGGAGCAGTATGATAAGCTTAGTAAACACCCCTTGATTAAAGAGGTAGGGCAAAGTATTTCGGCGGGTGAAGCAGTTAATGATAAGCTGCTAAAACGCCGCACTGAAATTGACTATAGTGATGAAACAAGTGCAAAGTTAGGATTTATATTACCTACAACAGGAAGACTACCCGCAGATGCAAATGAGATTTCGACAGACACAATCACCTTGGACTTTTTAGAAGTACCGCATGAAATCGGACAAAAGGTAACTTTGCTTTGCGATTTTGGGGACAGGATTGAGGAAAAGGATTTTATACTAACAGGATATTACGAAGGTGATGCTGCTTTTCAAGTCGGAATTATTACTGTGTCTAAGGCATTTATTGAAGAAAACCTGAAAGGAAGAGGTCAGCAATACTATAAAGATTATGACAATGTAGGTTCAATCCAGGCGCATGTGCTCTTCAAAAACAGCTATGATATTTATTCAAGTATGGCTCAGGTGATTATAGAAAGCGGTTATACACCAGTTGAAGGAAATGGTGAGAATACCATTTTGTATGGTGTAAATTGGTCTTATCTTTCTACAGCTGCCGAAGGAAATCTTGTGCTATGGGTTTATGTAATGCTCGGAATTCTGTTGATAATATTTACTGGATATCTTATTATATATAATATTTTTCAGATATCAGTAATTCAGGATATTCGCTTTTATGGGCTTCTAAAAACTGTTGGAACAGCAAAAAAGCAGATAACAAGAATTATTCTGCTGCAGGCACTAAGAATGTCCGCAATAGGAATTCCTATAGGTCTTGTGGCAGGTTATTTAATGGGTAAAGTCCTTCTTCCCTTAATTTTAAAAAGTTCCAATGCACTTGTTGCTAAAGTTTCAATTAATCCGGTTATTTTTATCGGTTCGGCGTTATTTGCGTTGTTTACTGTACTTATCAGTTGTAGAAAACCTGCAAAGGCGGCATCCCTTATTTCACCTGTTGAAGCTGTGAAATACAGTGGCCTTGGAAATAATAATCAAGGTACATACTACAAATCCAAAAAGGGAACAAGTGGTGGTAAACTTTATAAAATGGCATTTTTAAATCTAGGCAGAAACAAAAAGAGAACCTTAATTACTGTGGTGTCTATTTCCTTGAGCCTGGTTTTACTCAACAGTGTTTTTACTCTGACAGAAAGCTTTGATATGAATAAGTTCATCAGTAATTTTATTGATGTTGATTTTCAGATAGCACATGCTGCATATTACAAGTATGAATTCAGCAAAGATACTCCGGTTCCAAAAACTATGACTACTGCCATAGAGGGACAGGAAAGTTTTGACGACGGGGGAATGATCTACTACAATCCTGAGGAGACTATTGTTTCAAAGTATTCCGGAGATACTGAATATAATTATGGCAAAATAAAATTTAATGACAGTACCGCTCTCGGAACGAGTATTTATGCCATGGATGATTTTGTACTGGAAAACCTGGATGTTATAAAGGGGAAATATGACAAGGAAAAATTTCAATCGGGGAATTATGTGCTGCTTGGTTTGTCAAGTGATGATAAGGGAAACATAGTATTCGGGGGAGCTGTTTATGAGATTGGAGAAAAGGTAAAAATAAAAGCCTTTGAAGGCAGCTCAGATACTAATTTTGGATATGCAAAGGAATATGAGGTGATGGGTTATTACCGGTTGAGTAATACTAATTGCAGCCGAACTTATGGAACAGTTCCGTTTGTTATGCCCCTGGCAGAATTAAAGACCTATACCCAAAATCCCACTCCAATGACTTATATTTGTAACGCAAAGGATGGAAGAGAAGACGAACTTGAAGCTTTCATAAGAAACTACACGGAAGCTGTAGAAATTCAGATGTCATACAATTCTCGTGAGACCTATAAAAAAGAATTTACAGATCTAAAAAATATGTTTGTTTACGTAGGAGGCATTCTTTGTCTTATAATCGGCATAATAGGTATATTAAACTTTATAAACTCTGTATTTACAAGCATTATAACACGGCAGAGGGAGTTTGCAATGGTAGAGAGTATTGGTATGACAAAACGCCAGCTTAAGTTGATGCTCATATACGAGGGGATATATTGCGGGCTTTATACAATATTGATTTCAGCTGGTTTGTCGGTTTTGTTCGGTTACGGGGTTATTTTAAAGCTTGCGAATGTGGGATGGTTTATGAGTTTTAAGTTTACAATTTTGCCGTTAACCATCGCATATCCGATATTGATTATTTTGTCGGTGTTGATTCCTTATTTTGCATTCAGGGGGACAGATAAGCTCAGTATAGTTGAGCGGCTCAGGGTTGCTGAGTGATTCATTTGCTGCTTCTCTTAATTTTTGTATTTTGTGTAATCGCTCATTTAGAGATTTATTGTATTCTTCGTTATTCAACTATATCACCCTTTGCTTTACAAGAGTAATCTCCTTTTTCCATCGTTTGATTAAACTTGAAATCTGCTTTTCTAATATTCTATAGCTATGAATGTTAAAAGTAAATGCTACGATTAGTTGAGTTTTGCGCCTTGAAAAATCTTTAAAACATACTGTATAATTATTTAAAAGTCGCACAAGCACGGTGTTTTATGGTATAATTATTTAACTAACAAACAAAGTGATATTATTGTGTAGGATTTAAACAAAGAAAAAAAGTGGCAGTGCATTATTTGGGGGATAGGAGTGTTGAATAGAGCCACTCCCAAAACCTGGCCCCAAATATTCATATGCGGATTACTTAACTTGGGATGTAAATGAAAGATGGGAAATCCTTGACGGTATACCTTATATGAAAGTTGCACCATCAAGAATCCATCAGGAAGCCTCTTTATCACTTTTGATGCAGTTTGCAAACTATTTGGATGGCAAACCATGTAAGGTTTATCATGCTTCCTAAACCTTGAAATTGATTTGAAACCAGTGTTTGACAAAGAGTAATTTTACTACTATTCAACAATATTTAGGAGTGTGTTTAAAATGCCATTACCAAATCAAAACAGAAAATATACTTATGCTGATTATCTAAAATGGCCTGAAGGTGAGCGGTGGGAAATAATTGATGGAGTTCCCATAATGCAAGCAACTCCATCTTGGCAACATCAGAGTATTACAGGTGAACTGTTCAGACAAATTTCAAACTATCTGGTTAATAAGCCGTGTAGAGCTTTTACCGCCCCCTTTGATTTATGCCTTGCAGAGTATAATGAAACAGATGATGAGATTGATAAAGTTGTTCAACCTGATATTGTAATAGTGTGTGATGGAAGTAAACTAAGAAAAACCGGTTATTTCGGAACACCTTCCCTTGTAATTGAAACCACATCCCCTGCCACTTTAAGGCGTGACAGGGTATCAAAATTTAACATGTACGAAAAAGCTGGTGTTAAAGAATACTGGATAGTAGAACCTGAAGGTAAATTTGTAAACGTGTTCACTTTGCAGGAAAACAAGAGATACGGCAGACCTGAAACGTATACAGAAGAAAGCAAAGTTCAATTATCAGATTTTCCAGGTCTAGTAATTGATCTAAGTGCCGTTTTTGAAAATTTATAAGTATGTACTTAAGGATAATGAAAAACAACTTCCTATTATGAAAACATTATCAAGTAGCGGTTTTGCCTATCTACCTTTTTTGAAGTGGTTCATAATGGTTATCGAGGTTTAAATATTTCCTTTATGTATCAGGGCAGCTGAAAGAGGTAAAGAGTAAGTTTCTTGAAACCGGTGAATATCTGCTTCCGGATAGTAACAAAAGAATATTAACCCTGGATGATATCCTCGATCTAAATGTATATCAAATTGACCTTGCAAAGAATGAAATCTATGCAAGACACGGTTATGTTTTTCAAGACACGGAATATGGAAATTATTTTATTAGTAAAAGATGGTACTCCCAAAACCCTGCTTTTATTATAAGTGATTTAGACAGCATTGAAAAACAAACTCAAGCTTCCTTTCGGAATATGCTAAAAATATAGAAGCCAATTTTAAAGAGCTTGAACCCGGAATGGCTATAGATCTGAATGGAGATAATAGGACTGACAGTATAAAATTTGAGTGTGAGCCGGAAGGCAGTAATTTTACTCTGAATATAAACGGCAGTACAATAACCGGAAACGGAGACAATTTGGACGGTACTGTATTTATATGCAATATTGATAAGGATGATAAATATAAAGAACTTGCAATTACTGAATCTGGTCCAAGTGATGATTTGGCAACACAGTTTTTCTACTATAACGGAAAAAAATAATTCCTATGGGTAAAATTCAGGGCAGTGGGAATTCGATAAAGATGGACGGCTCTGGTATATTTACCACAAGAACCAGAGGCAGAATTCTTCAAACCTGGTTTTATACTGACAAGTACAGACTTTCTAAGGAGCATAAATTGGAGAACATCTCTCAGGAAATGTACATTATGAATACAATAGTTTCAGTAAAAAGGCCTATTTCTCTTAAGAAAGATAAAAAAGATTCTTCTGAGACGCTGGATCTTGCACCTTTAGAAATTGTTCTTATCAAAGCAAGTGACAATAAGGAGTGGTGTCTGGTAGAGGATTCAAGCGGAAACAAAGGTTGGCTTCAAATTGAGGGCTTCTACAATATAAAAGGCTCGGATTTAAATGCATCGGATGTTTTTAGCGGTTTGTGCTTTGCAGACTGATTTTTTGCGAAAGTCACGCTAATTACGTCGCTTGATACTAAAACCACATGCCCCGCTCGCTGGGCACCACCATAAATGAAACTGGGCAGGCAACAGAGTATTGAAGTTAGTCCTGTCATCACTTATACTATGTGCAACGACTAAAGAACTTCTAAAATTAACTGACTGGCTCAAGGACAGCGAATGTCAAATTGTAGCCATGGAGTGTACTGCTTCTTATTGGAAGCCTTTGTACAATATCCTTGAAGCTAGTGATTTGAAAACCATGGTGGTAAATGCCAGTCATATGAAAGCAGTTCTACCATACGATTTCTTGAGAAGTGATAAAGTTTCGATAGTATATAAACAAGATGAATAAATAGATTTAAATAGTATTGTTACGCATTAAGCAAACGAAAGCTTCGGACTAAAAGCCCCGGAGCTTTCGTTTTAGATTCAGGTGGTGACTATTTTTTTTCTTCAATTATGTTACAATAATAGCATACCGGAGCGGAAGCAGAGATCAAACATGATATGGCAAGACCATTGATTTATGATGGAGGATGCTTGAATTTATGGAATACTTGAGTGGAGTTGTTGAGCGAATTACATTTACAAACGAAGAGAACGGCTTTAGTGTTATAAAGATCAAATCCAAAGGCTTTGTCGATCTTGTCACTGTTGTTGGAAATCTTGCTGCTGTCAATGTTGGTGCCACAATCCGTTTAAAAGGCGAATGGAGGTATGACAGCAAATTCGGCAAGCAGTTTAATGTGGTTGATTATCGCGAGACTGTGCCTGCTACTATTGCGGGTATTGAAAAGTATCTTGGCAGCGGTTTGATAAAAGGCATAGGGCCTGTTTATGCAAGGCGGATTGTAAAGCATTTTAAGGAAGATACTTTGAAAGTCATTGAGGAGAGTCCGGACTACCTTATTAATGTTGGAGGTATAGGTCAGAAAAGAGTTGATATGATTAAGAAGGCATGGCAGGAGCAGAAGGAAATCAAGAATGTCATGCTGTTTCTGCAGAGCAACGGAGTTTCAACTGCTTATGCAGTAAAAATATATAAAACATATGGAAACGAGAGTATTAACATTGTAAAAACCAATCCTTACCGGCTTGCCGATGATATTTGGGGTATAGGTTTTAAGACCGCCGATAAGATAGCCCAGCAGTTGGGCTTTGATAAGCATTCTTTTGAACGCTGCCGTTCGGGGATCGTCTACGTCTTGAACGAGTTATCCAACGGAGGGCATTGCTTTTCTACCCGGGAGCAACTACTTGAAACTACTGAAAAGATGCTGGAATTGGAAAGATTACTTATTGAAGATACTATTGATAGAATGATAGAAGAGAAAACAATCATTCCTGATGAGGGAAATGCCATATATCTTCCGGCTTTTTACTACAGCGAGGTTGGTATTGCCAAGAGGATGAAGGAGATTTTGGCATTAGAGAGTATTTATAAATCTGCCGATACTGATGATATCATTGAAAGTATCGAGAGGGAATATCAAATAAAATATGATGAGGTGCAGGTAGAAGCTGTTAAGACTGCCGTAAGCTCAAAATTTATGGTGTTGACCGGGGGACCGGGTACGGGCAAGACAACTACCACCCTTGCAATTATAAAAATATTTCAGAAACTCAATGCCGGAATCCTTTTGGCGGCTCCAACAGGCAGAGCAGCTAAAAGAATGTCGGAGGCTACAGGCATGGAAGCAAAAACCATTCACCGGCTTTTGGAGTATAGCCCTTTGGAAGGATATAAGAAAAACGCCGAAAGTACTTTGGAGTGTGACGTTCTGATTATTGATGAGACCTCCATGGTGGACACCATTCTTATGTATAACCTTCTTAAGGCTGTTTCCAATGAGACGGTTGTTATCTTGGTGGGCGATGTTGACCAACTTCCTTCAGTTGGAGCAGGCAATGTGCTCAAAGATATTATTGAATCGGGAACTGTCGATGTTGTAAAGCTCACACGAATATTCCGGCAGGCGCAGGGAAGTGCTATTATAACAAATGCTCACCGAATTAATAAAGGTGAGACACCGAATCTTAAGGGCGGCAGCAAGAGTGACTTTTTCTTTGTGGAGGAGGATGAGCCTCAAAAGGTGGTTGAAACAATAAAAGATTTGTGTGTCAGGAGACTTCCGAATTATTATAAAGTTGATCCGGTTAATGACATTCAGGTTCTTTGTCCTATGCAACGCGGTGAAGCAGGGGCGTTCAATCTGAACTTGATATTGCAGGAGGCATTGAACCCCGGTGATGTATCCATAAAATATGGAGGGACTGTCTACAAACTAAAAGACAAGGTAATGCAGATTAAGAATAATTATGACAAAAATGTCTTTAACGGAGATATAGGAACAATTACAAACATTGATACTGAGGATAAGACTCTCATTATAAGCTTTGACGGCGTTGATGTGGAATACGATGCAACAGAGCTTGACGAGGTTGTGCTGGCCTATGCAACCACAGTGCATAAAAGCCAGGGCAGTGAATATAAAATCGTAGTTGCACCCTTTACCATGCAGCACTATATGATGCTCCAGAGAAACCTGCTGTATACATGTGTGACCAGAGCAAAAAAGATATTGGTGCTGGTGGGTTCAAGAAAAGCAATAGGTATTGCCGTATCCAACAATAAAACTCAAAAGCGCAACACTATGCTGGTTAGCAGGTTGAGAAATTTAGATGGGACGAAATAATTATTATAAAGCTTTAGGTATAATTTAAATGAAATAAAGATCAAACACCTGTACGGAAGGGGATAAAAGCACATGAATTACAGAGTAAATCAAAAGAATAACGATAAACTATCCATACTTGGTTTTGGATGTATGCGCTTTTCAAAATCCAAGGAGGAGGTAGAAAAGCAGATTATTCATGCTATAGAGAATGGTGTCAACTATTTTGACACGGCATATGTATATTCAAACAGTGAAGCCACATTGGGAAGCGTGCTTGCGAAAGGCTATCGTGATCGTGTAAAAATTGCAACGAAAATGCCTCCCTATTTAATCAAGCGCTATGAGGACTTGGACAGAATTTTTAACACAGAGTTGGAAAGGCTGCAAACAGACTATATAGATTACTATCTGATGCATATGCTGACCGACGTTGGTATCTGGAATAGACTTTTGAATCTGGGTATTCTCAAGTGGATAGAAGAAAAAAAGCAGAAGGGTCAGATCATTAATCTGGGGTTTTCATATCATGGAGGAAGAGATGAATTCAAAAAGATCATAGATATCCATGAATGGGATTTTTGTTTGATGCAGTATAATTATTTGGATGAAAACAATCAGGCAGGTAAAAGCGGATTAGAGTATGCCGCAGCTAAGGGATTACCTGTCATGGTTATGGAACCTTTAAGAGGCGGGAAACTGGTTAAAAACCTTCCAAAGGAAGTATATAATATATTTAATAAGGCAAAAGTTAAGCGATCGCCGGCTGAATGGGCATTGCGCTGGGTTTGGAATCACCCGGAAGTTAAGGTTGTATTGTCGGGAATGAATTCAATGGAGATGGTGGATGAAAATATAAGGGTTGCATCACAGGCGGAAGCCAATTCCTTTACGGAAGAAGATTTTAAACTGTTTGAGGATGTACGGAATATATTGAACGAAAAGATAAAAATTCCATGTACCGGATGCAATTACTGCATGCCATGTCCGCAGGGTGTGGACATACCTACCTGCTTTTCCTGCTACAATGACCGGGAGATAGAAGGTAAAATTAAGTCGGGCATAAATTATTTAATGCAAACGAGTTTAAAGGCAAAACCCCACAATGCTTCTTTGTGTTCAAAGTGTGGCAAATGCGAAGCCCACTGTCCACAAAAAATAAAAATAAGAGATGAACTGACTAAAGTTTCAAAGTCCATGGAAGGTGTTTTCTATAAGCCCGCAAGGTTTATAGCGAAACGATTTATGAGAATATAGCATTTATGGTCATTTGGGTCGAAATTAATTGAAGATAAAAAATAAAAATGAAGTCCTCAGAGGATATGTATACATCTTCTGACGACTTCATGAGAAGAAATTTATAGGAGTATTATGGTAAGAATAAACATTAGTCATATTTATGGGCAAATCAAAGATTTTAAGCCGGATAAAAACCTTTTGCTATTTGGCAATATATACTTAATGTCTATGTCATAATTGCTGTTGACAGACAAATGGTACTTGCCATTGTGGGTTTCTAGAACAGGTAGTTCATTCCCAACTTTATAAAAGGAGGCAGAACGTATTTTATATGCATCTTTACTTATGTTTGCCAAAACTGCATATCCATTGCCCTGTTTTATGGAAGTAAACACTACAATCTTTAAATTTTCAATGTTTCGTGTACTCTTTAACTCTATCTTTTCTCCATTATTGCTATCTCTTTCAATAAAGGATTCTATACCGCCTTTTATTTCACTGATACTGTTATTTACAACAACCTCATTCTTAGAACAGGATGTAAATATAATAGTGAATAAAGAAGCGATTAAAATGATAAATACCCTTCGCAAATTATTCATAAAGTCACCCCAAAATAACCCAGTATAAACTTCAACAGAAATTTCGTACCGGAAAAACATAGCGTTCACTCATGTGTAAATATATCACATAAATGGGGTGCGGTCACCGAAAGAAATACGAAATTTACCGCAAATATTCAACACTGATTTTTTTCGGAAAACCGAAATGAGTCTTTTCGGAAAGGTTATAACCTAGGCGCATAAAAACTTGAGGCAACTGAAATCAGTGCCTCAAGAAAACTGGCAGGATTAGATTTCAAAAATTTTAGTTGTAGAAATAAGTTGATCTGACAGTGTATACAACTTGTCTGATTCGTCCACAAGTAGGCGTGAGGTATTAACTTGTTCATTATAAGATTTAACGATACTGTTCAGATCCTTTTTGCCTATAAAAATTTATGATCCTTCGTTACACTTCAAATTAATTATCGTATATTATATATGTAACAGAAGTGCAATAGCACTGAGGAACAAAATGCTCAGAGCGCGGGCCGCAAACATGAGGAAGTTCATAGATCAAACACTAAAGAAGGTGATAACATAGGATGAAAACTGACGAGGAAATTGTTAAAGACATTCTGGCCGGAAATGAGGAGAGTTTTTCACTTCTTATAGATAAGTACTACCACAAACTTATGACATTCTGTCTGAAGTTATTTATATCCAGAGAGGATGCCGAGGACATTATTCAGGAAGTATTTATAAAAGTATATAAGAACCTATACAAATATAATAGCAACTGGGCTTTTAACACCTGGATTTATAAGATCGCCGTTAATACTCTAAAGGATATAAGGAAAAGAAAAGCAATTAAAACTACATACTTGAATATTGAAATATTGTCTGAGAATGCAGATTTTCAGGATGGTTGCATTGATTCCATACACAATAAGGATCTCTTAAAATCTATTCTTGCTTCTATGGATCAGGATTTAAAGACAATGATGATTCTCAGGTATTATCAAGAACTTTCGTTTAAAGAGATTGGACTTATTTTCAGCATGTCTGCCGGTGCAGTGAAAATGAAAATTTTCAGAGCAAGGGAGCGGTTATGTAAAGAGTACTCTATAACATACAGCAGCGACGGCTGCAATCAAAGTAGTAAATTCCGCTGTGGCAAACAACGGAACAATATCTTCTGAAGTTTGTTAAAGAAAAAACTTTTTGAGAAGAAGTTTATATTTTGGAGGTGGTATCAATGAAATGTATATATGACATGGATTTTATATTTTCATATAATGACAATTCCTTAAGTCTTGAAGAAATGAAAAAATTTGAAGAGCACCTTGAATCATGTGAAAAGTGCAGATATGCAATGTCAAAGGACAAAACCATAATTGATTCGTTCAGGAAGGAAGAGAGCATTGGAATGATGGGTTGTTCAAAAGATAAGTTAATGGAAAGTATTCCTTTTGGAATGTATGCTAAAAATCCTGTAAAATACCATATGTTTTCGCTCTTTAACAGAGGGATTCCCGCTAAGTCTGTATTGGTTAAGGTGGCCGCGGCAGTCATCATGCTGGCGCTTGTATTGAACAATCAGGCTATAATTTCAAATATTACAAACACAGTGGATGTTGTTTTGAAGCATGGGAATGGAAATATTACAGAAAATCCAGATACTTCAGGTGTTGAAAGGCCGAGGCTTACGGAAGGAAGACTTGTGTCTGACAGTATTATCAACAAAGAAAGTAAGAATATTATGCTCATTGGAGAAAATGGCGCGGGAACATATGATCTAATTAGTGCTCTTAGTATAGATGAAAAAAACAAACATTTGAAAGTCATAATCATTCCGGAAAATATTAAAGTCGATTATAGTTCCTATGTAGAAAATAAGCTGTCATATGATAAAACTTTGGATGCTTCTGAAGCCTGCAGGATAAAAAATGCCCCTGCAATTACCTCTCAAATGAGCTATAAAGGAAAGTTCCAATCAGATTCAGTCAGCTTCCTGTCGGATGTGATAAAAGAAAAATTCGGGATAACTGTTGACCAGTATATTAAGTTTGATTTTGAAGGTCTTGGTGATATTGTGGATCTTCTTGGAGGAGTTGAGGTAGATATTCCGTACAAAATGGATTATGATGATCCAATTCAGAACATTTCCATTCATCTCGATAAGGGCAAGCAGCATTTAGATGGTAAAATGGCGAAGTTTTTTGTGACTTTCAGGCTCAATCACGGCAGATTTGGTTCTGTCGAAGATTATGACAGCAGAAATGCCAATAATAAGGCGATTTTTATGGAGGCATTCATAAAACAGAAGGTAAAAGCATCGAATATGGATAAATTGTCCCAATTGTTTAATGTTTTGGACAATAAAATGGAGCATAGCTTTGATGTGAAAAATAACCAGTCGGACTATATAAAATACCTTGAAGATGTTAATTCGGGCAATTATACCATAGACACCCTAATTATTGAAGAAGGCTGAAGCTGGAGGTGATTGTGGTGAGACAGAAAAAAATCAGGTGTAAATTACTAATTCTGGCAGGCGTAATAGGAATTGCCAATACACTTTTTGTCAGTACATTGGTACCGAAAATATTTAATATGGAGGTTCTGCTCCCGGGTATTATCGGTATAGTATTTATAACTTATGGAGTAATAAAAAACATAAATCCCGCTTTTATGTTGATAAAAAATAGTACCCTGCGTAAAATAGCAGCTTGTCTGATTGCGCTTTGTGTTTCGTTTTTTGTACTGATCGAAAGTTTAATTGTTTTTGGAGGTGTGGATGAATCGGATACTGTTGTGGACTATGTTATTGTCTTAGGCGCAGGTTTAGACAGAAGAAGCAAACCGTCAGGCCCACTTCAGATGAGGTTGGACAAATGTATAGACTATGTTTCTGCTAATCCTTCTGTAAAAATTGTTGTTTCAGGTGGACAGGGATTTGATGAGGAGGTTTCTGAAGCCTTTGCAATGAAAGAATATCTGACAGGCAAAGGTATAGCCAAAGAAAAAATAATAATGGAAGAACAGTCGACAAACACATTGGAGAATATTAAAAATACCAAGGCATTGCTGGAAAATTTGCCGGATTCTGAAAGTAATAACAAGGTGCTTATTGTAACAAACAGATTCCATATATTCAGAGCCAAAATGCTAGCTGACCGCTTCGGGCTTAAGGCATATGGAATGCCGTGCATAACCCCTTATTATACTTTACCGAATAACTATCTTAGAGAGTTTTTCGCAGTAATTAAGTCCTGGGTTTTGGATAGATAGATTTAACCATGCAAAAAGGATTATACATAAGATACCGGAATAATGCAGGCAAGCCTCTCATTAATTCAACTGAGAGGCTTTTTTGTTACTAAAAAGTTTCCTGCACTATTCTTGTTAGGTAGATAAAAATATAAATTCCTATTCTGAATAACGAGAAAACTTGATTTGAAATATTTTTTAGAGTATAGGAAGTTGCTTTTTGTTATTCATTAATAAATTTATTTGGTTTTAAATTTCGTAAAACAGAAATTTGTACTTTCAAAAGCATTAGCTGTTCTAAGGATTCTCACTGCAAGAAGCGGCATCATTGTGGGAAAGTCTCATCTCTAAAAGCCTTTGGGTCATTAACGACAATGATTCGTTTTTACGTATATTTTCATTGATTAGGTGTTTATATTCTGTTACATCACTGAATATTATAACCTTTCCAATCTGGCTGCCTTTCTCCTGTATAGGAATTACATTTATAAGAAAAAATATCGTTTTGTTTAAGTTTGGCCATTTAAACTCAAATTCTTCAGTAAAGGAATCATTGCCTGTCGATGCCAGACGATCCAAAACCAGAAGATTTTTGGGGTCAATATAAACCTTTTTCCTGAGATATTCATTAAAATTGGAAATACTGTTTTGTATTGATGGTTTGTACTGGGGCAAAAAGTTATGAAACGCTTTATTCGAATAGTTAATTTCATTATTGGAATCTACAGCTATAACTATTTGAGGTATTGCATCAAGTATACTGGTAATTGCAACCGGCAAAAGATTTAAAAAGCGGTACTTAAAAAAGGCAACAAAAAATATAAAGGAAGAAAATGCGAAACCTATAGGAGTAAAATCCGTTACAGGTCTGATTAATCTTGAAACGTAAAGTATATTTATGGCGGTTGGAAGAAAGATGGATACAGCCAAAAAAGTGTACTGAATTCTATATTTTCCGACGCTCTTAAAACGGGTTATTAATAAAATAACAATGGAAATTATAAGGTATAAATATGATGATATGGTATGAAGCCAGAAAAGTAGACCATAAGTTTTATGTTCTAAAGCATAGTCGGAAAAAAACAGAAAATGATACCTGTTTGTTATCACAGCAATATTAAAAACTACAGGAAGTATAAAGATAATTGCCAGTGTTTTTCTTAAATTTTTTACCCTATCGGTATACAGCAGCGAAAAAGTAAACCATGCAGCACCCATGTAAACAACAGCGGAATATTTTATTGTAGTTGCTATCCATTTTTGCTCCTCAGTAGTGCTGGCATTTTCAAGTATTTGGCCTGTAGTCCATATTGTAGAGATAACATGACAAAAAATAAAGGAATACATAGTGGGACTTTTTTTGCCCCTGATAAATGAAAATAAAACCATAGATAGAGAAAAAATAACAGATATAGATGGCAATATAAAATAAAATAGATTATTCGTTGTAATCATCCCCTATAACATAGTAAATTCTCAAATTTAAGCTCGTATAACTATTTTATGGTAATTTTGCGATTTTGTAAATATTAATAGATATATTTCATGCAAAAGTCACATGTTTCTACATGGTTATTGCACACATTGCACAATTTGTAGTAATATGGATATTAAGGAAATATAGTTCCCCTGGTTATTGAAGGGGAATTTACTACTTTTTTAGCAGCTTCTGATGAGGCATGGAGGATGCTTTATACGCCTATTTCACATGAACATAGCTTGACCTTTATAGCTCTTGCTCTTATTGCAATAGTAGGATACTTGAATCTTAGGATAAAAAAGGAAGTATTGTCTTCCATAGACGAAATAACTTTAATAACGTTATATTAATTTTTCATCATTTCTGAAGTTTCAATGCTGGTCAAAGTAAAAAAGTATTCAGTATTCTGTAACAAAACCCACTTGAGAAAGTCTTATAGTAGGAATGGTGGTGAATAAGTGAAGAAAGCATTTGATGAAATTTACAGGCTGTATGTTAATGATGAGGCTGTTGCAACTAAAAATTCTCAAAAAAACAATACCAGAAGAGAAAAAAGCAGTTCAAGAAGTACACCTTTAACAATTGAAGAGTGGAATAAAAAAAGGAAAGTTCAGGAAGAAACTGTTTGCCAGCCTCAGAGTAATTCTGATGCAATATCAAGTGAACTGTGTGTAAACCTTGAAAAAATCAAACAGAGATTTCTTATGCATAAGAATCAGGGCATAATCATCCGTGAATTCAATATTGGGAAAAAAACAAATGCTTTTATAGCATATATCAAAGGTATGGTGGACAAACAAACTTTAAATCTTGCAATAATTCCTCAACTTATGTCAAAAGAAGCTGCTGATGAAAATAATGGTAGTGATGATCAATGCACTATAGATTATCTTGTAAAAAATGTTCTTGCAGTACATAACTTGACAAGGTTAAGTAAATTCAGCGAAGCTTCCATGCAAATATTGAGGGGTGCAAGTGTTTTGTTCATTGAGGGCTGTGATGAGTGTATCGTTTTTGATACCCTTGGATATGAAAAAAGGAGTGTAAGCAAGCCTGTTACAGAATCAGTTGTCCGAGGGCCCCAGGAAGGTTTTACTGAAAATCTTCTGACTAATATAACACTAATAAGAAGAATTGTGAAAAATGAGAAATTGGTTAACGAAATGATACCTGTGGGAAATACAAATCACTCAAACTGTGCTGTTATTTATCTGGAAGGAATTGCTAATCCTAAAGTTATAAATGAGATTAAGAAACGGATTAAGAAGATAAATACTGATGTAATCATGGGCGATGGCATGATAGAACAATTTATAGAGGACAATTCATTAACCCTTTTTCCACAGATTTTGAGCACCGAAAGACCGGACAAAGCAGCTTCTTCCATTATGGAAGGACAAGTTGTGATTATTGCTGAGGGCACACCATTTGCACTTGTGGCACCGGTGACTTTTTTTCATTTATTTCATACTTCTGAGGATTCACAACTACGCTGCCCGTTTGGAACTTTTTTAAGGCTCATAAGGCTTGTAGGCGTTGCTCTTGCTACTTTTTTGCCTGCAATATATGTCGCTGTGGCCTTGTTTCATTCAGAGGCAATTCCTACACAAATTCTAGAAGCCATAATAGAAGCCAGAGAACGGGTTCCATTTCCCACAATTGTGGAAATTTTATTATTGGAAATTTCCTTTGAACTTATACGTGAAGCAGGAATACGTGTTCCCACCATTATAGGGCAAACCATAGGTATTGTGGGAGCTTTGATATTAGGTCAGGCTGCGGTATCAGCCGGAATAGTAAGCCCCATATTGGTGATAATTGTTTCTGTAACCGGCTTGGGCAGTTTTGTAATCCCTAGTTATACAATGGGGATTGCCTTGAGGATTTTAAGGCTGTTTTTTATATTATCGGCAGCAATGATGGGGTTTTTCGGAATAACAGTACTTGCTTTTATTGTAACCATTTTTGCTTGCAGTATAAAATCCTTTGGAGTGCCTTACTTTTCGCCTATTGCACCGAGTACGAAAATAGGACCGGATTTCCTTATAAGGGCTCCAATCTGGATGCAGAAAAACCGTCCGGATGAATTTAATACGCCCAATAGAAAAAGGCAGGGAAATAATCAAAAAGTCTGGATTGATGAAGAACAAGGCATAGGAGGAGATGACAGCAACACATGATAAAAGAAGGAAAGATCGGTGTACAGGAAGCAGTATGTCTTGTGACTATTACCATGGGTAATCAGATTTTTTTCACCGCACCAACGATAGTGACACAGCATGTGGGAACAGCGGGTTGGTATATGACGATAATATCGGGTATTGTTGCCATTATTTCATTTACATTTATATACTTATTATTAAAACGGTTTCCTGGAAAGGGTATAATTGAAGTTTTTGATATTACCTTCGGAAGAAAACTGGGGTTTGTTATTTCTTTCACATATGCTCTTTCTTGTCTGGTAGCACCTAGTGTGCTTTTACGTGAGTTCTCAGAAGTATTAAAGGTGTTTATTCTTCCGCTGACACCAATCAGCGTTATTATAGGAGCAGTAATAATTGCAGGTATTGTTGCAGCGTATCTGGGACTTGAGAGTATAGCGAGAATTTCAAAGTTTATAGCCTACATTTTTCTTGTTGGGTATGTTGCAGTGCTTTTGCTGGCACGTAATGAGTATGATTTTTCAAATTTATTTCCTATTTGGGGCTATGGAATTGGTACAACAATTAAAGAAGGAATAACCAGAAGTTCGGTATTTAGTGAGATTATTCTGGTTGCTATTTTTGCCGGTTCGCTGCAAGGGACAAAACACATTAAAAAAATAGGGTATATTTCGCTTATTCTCTCCTGCTTAATAATATCCGGGGGATTATTTTGCTTGACACTTGTGTTTCCGTACCCTGTTTTACAAGAGATGACCTCCCCTATATATACACTTGCCAGAGCAATAAAATATGGGGTTTTTGTCCAAAGAATGGATCCGCTTTTTATATTTTTATGGAATATTACTACCATAATCAGTATTTCGGTATTGTTTTATACTTCTGTGAGAATATTTTGTGCAATTCTCAGGTTAGAGGATAAAAGGCCTATAATCATGCCCCTTGGTGTGGTGGTTTTTTCAATGACTATGACCATAGTTGATATTACGGATGTTATTGAAATTTATATAGAGCTATTAAGAGTCTATGCATTGGGACTTTTTTATGCTGTGCCAATAATAGCATTAATAACAGCAATTATACGAAAGAAGAAGGGAGCGGAAATTAATGCGTAGATTAGTTATAATGATTTTGTCGGGTGCATTGATGATATCAATGCTCACCGGATGCTTTGGGGATGTAGAGGTAAATGATTGGGCCTATGCTTATACCGTAGGATTGGAAAAAGGTGTTTCGAATAAAACACGTTTTACAATACAAATACCCACATTGAAAGGGGAAGGGGGCGAAGTCAGCGGTGAAAGTTCCCAAACTGATAAGGATGGATATACATACATATCAATAGATGCTCCTTCTTCTTTATCCGGTGCCAATATGATAAATACAGCTTTATCCCGAAAGGTAAATTTTATGCATACCAAAATCTTTGTTGTTTCTGAGGATTTAGCCAGAGAAGGAATAGGAGAAATCCTAAATACCTTTTTGAGATTTGGACAGCTTAGAATGATTACGCAGTTAGTGGTTGTAAGAGGAAGTGCAAGAGATTTTATTCGAAATAATAAACTTGTTGTTGGAAAGTCTCTTCCTAAAACAGAGGAAGATATAATGAATCAGGAGAAAAATGCAGGCCTTATTGATAATATAGGCATAGGTGAGCTTGTTGGTCAAATGAAGTTATTGACAATGCAGGCAACGGCACCTTTGGCAAAGCTCAATGATTTCTCAAATCAGGAAGATGAAGAAAATGCCCCCGGGGAACTTAAAACAACAGGAAATTACTATGCAGGAGAACTGCCAAGGACAGGAGGCGATAAGGCGGAATATATCGGTACTGCTGTTTTTGATGGTGACAAAATGGTGGGGGAATTAAGTGGAGATGAAACCAGAATGATGTTAATGGCCAGCGGAGAGTTTGAAAGAGCATTTATTACAATAGAGGACCCAATTGAAAAAGGTTTGCCGGAAACCTTTGATGTCAGGCGGCAGAAACCACCTGACGTAAAAATATCCCTGAAGGGAGATAGACCGGTTATTGATTTAAAAGTATTTTTAGAAGGGGACTTGATAGCCTTAAGATCTAGTATTAATTATGAGAGCAAAGAATTAAAACCGGTTCTTGAAAAAGCATTTGAGAAATATATAGAGACTGAGCTTGATAAAACCATTGATAAATGTAAAAGGCTCAATTGTGATGTTTTTGCTTTTGGAACTGAAGCCGTCAAGAAGTTTCCTACAATACAGGAGTGGGAAGAATACAATTGGATAAGTCATTTTAAGGATGCAGAAGTTAATGTGGAGGTCCGATTTATAATAAGGAGGACAGGCACAGTGATAAAGACAAATCCATTCAAGTATGCAGGAGATGGGGAATAAATCAGCTTTTCTTTTCCATAATAGACTTTGCAGCGTGTAGTCCGCTTAGTATGGCATTAAAATCCCCAGCTCCAATAAATTTATCTGCAAGCCCACCTGCATTACCAATAAAATATATTTGTTCCTTTACTTGAGACTTAACAGCTCCAAAGCATAATTCCCCGTCTCTTACTTCTGTAATATTGTAAGAGACGCACTCTTTTGAAAGAAAAGTATCCCAGTAGTAATACAATTCATGATGGTACACGCCCTTTACTTTCATAACAAGGGATGCCTCTAAGGGGTTATTGGGAACCAGATAAAAAAGAGCATTTTGTGCATAGTCTCTATTGAACCAGACTTTAATGCTGCCGGTGTCAAAGTTTCCTAATACGGTAGCCACTCTTACCTGGGATACATTTAAATCCGTCCACAGGTTATACTGTTTTGCAATCAGATTATTACCTGTTGCCACCACGATTATGTCAAAGAGATCTTTGATTTCCTCGATTTTTATATAACTATCCAATTCTATCCGTACATTGAGCTTTGATGCCAACTGTTTTTCAATGGAATGTGACTCTCTACCCCTCCTCATTATATAACCCAAGTCCCCATCAATTCTCTTTTTTTTATCACCCAGGAAAAATTCTATAGTTCTTAATTTTTCCATTGGGGTAATTTCCAGATCAAAGTTATTTTTTAGATACTTGACACTGTCTATTTTAGTGAATTTATTTTTCATTTGCCATATGCTTGAATACTCAAGTTGATGACCTACAAACCCCTTCATTTCAAAGATAACAGGTGTTATACCTTTTCGTACCAGCTCATAAGCACAGGTTAATCCTGATATTCCGGCTCCTATTATTGCTATTTTCAAATCAGCGATCTCCTTAAGTACAATTTCTATTATAAAATGAAAAAAAATAGTGTCTCCTGCTTAAGAATAATATTTGCATTCTAATGAAAAAATATAAATATTAGTTAGCAGCACTGCTGACTGCCAATGGGAGGTATATATGGAAAAGCTGTCTCAAGAATACTTTATGAGGTTTTCCTTCAGCAACTCAATTGAGAAAGAAGAGCTGTCTCTAAAGAAATATGATGAATACTATAATCTTATTAAAAGTAACGAGTTAAAAGAAATAATTAAAGAGTTTATGCAAACCTCAATGGAACATATTGAGCTTCTTAAAGAAAAGAGGTTAAAGCTAAACTATGAAAAATAGTATAAGTTATATTACTTATTGAAAGGAAAAAAGAATTTTATGAAGGATGTTGATATTTTAAAGGATTTACTTGAAAACAGGATTTCCAATCAAGAACTGTATAATCACAATTTATTAACGGTAAGAAATCCCGAACTCCGGCAAATGTATACCCAGTTTCGAGATGATGAAACACGTGCGGTAGTGAAGCTTCAGCAAAAAATTGCAAGACTTGAAGCTCCAACCGGTATAATCTCTAAGATGTTTCCCACAAAACCAAATTATTAGAGTTAGAGGGTGCATGTTTCTTGGTGAAGAAAAATATGGAAGAAACATTGTGAAGCAAGTAGTAGAGCCTGTTAATACGACGAGGAAAGGGAGAGCATCCTTCTCCGCGAAGCGAGTTTTGCTCGACCCCGTAGAAAGAATTAAAGGAGAGGTGCAAAAGTATATGAAAGTAGCAATTATGGGAGCCGGTCTTGCCGGCCTTTCATGTGCACACGAGCTTGAGAAACATGGTATTATACCTGTTGTTTATGAAAGGAACAGCTATATAGGGGACCAGATGAGCCATGTGGGAGCCCTCCTTGAAATAATTAACAGGCCTATTAAAAATATATTTGAATATATGGAAACAGAATATGATATCAGGTTAAAACCACTTAATGTACTCAAAAAGCTTACCCACTTCTCACCAAATAAAACTACTGTAGTGAAAGGAAATCTGGGTTTTTTTACAAAAAGAAGTAATGAAGAGGATTCAATAGCAGGACAGTTATACTCACAGTTAAGAAATATCGACTTGAGACTAAATCAATCACCCTACTTAGATAAGCTTGCATCAAGCAATGATTATGTAATTGTGGCAAATGGAAACACAATATATTCCGAGACTCTTGGTTGCTGGCAGAGTTGGCTGAATACTTACGTACGAGGTGCAGTTGTACATGGAAATTTTGACCCCCATGAATTAAAAGTTTGGGTAAACAGGGACTATTGTAAAAGAGGCTATGCTTACCTTACTCCCTTTAATGAAAAAAAGGCATCCCTAGTAGCAATAGCTTCTGATGTGAATGAAAAGGAAATTGATCAGTATTGGGAGTATTTCCTGAACACAGAAAATTTAAAATATACCATAATTGAAGAGTTTAAGCTGGAACATAAGAGTGGATTTGCTTACCCCCTTAAGGTTGATAATATTATTTTAGCAGGCAATGCTGGAGGTGTAATAGATCCATTTTTAGGCTTTGGGCAGTATAATTCCATCACTCAGGGTGTTATGGCAGCCCGTTCCATTATATTTAATCAGGATTATGAAAAGCTTGTTGGAAGAATAACAAAAAAAACTTTTGATTTGCTTCAATTCAGGAAGGTTTATGATATGATGAACAATAAGGAATATGACCTGCTTATAAAATCTATTGGCTTACCCGGTATAAAGCATGTGGCTTATTATACACCCTTAAATGTGCTTAAGCTGGGTGCGGCTGTGTTTAAGCATATTCCCGCAAAGAAAAGAAATATATAATGTAAATTTAAACTTATCCGTGATACTTTTGGAAGGCAGGCCTCTTTTCAAAATACATATAAAGCAGATTGATCCATAAATATGTGAAGGCATATGTGGCAATGGACCAGGGAATTGGCTTCCAACCTGTCAGTATGATTATCTTTTGCCTTATCGTAATGTATTCAAACAGCAACATTGCAGTAATCCAGACTAAAGTGTAGGGGAGAAAAATCTTTCTGTTTTTCGGCAGGAAAAGAACATAAAGGATGTTTAATAAAGGATACACAAATATTCCTGCTAATACAATATATAATGATGTATTTATCTTGTCGAGATAATGATAAAGCCCTAACCAGTTCCCGAGGATTGTTTCATAAGTCAGGGAATATGCAACTGTTACAGACCCTATAATAAAATGGTTGATGTTCATAGGCCTGAATCTTATGCTTATTAACAACGCAACCCATATTAATACCACATATCCATAAAAATAAGTATAAGCCATAATATCACCTGATAAATTTTTTGTTTTCACTCTTTGTTTTAGTATTACCTAATGATGTTAAAATATCTGATATTTTTATCAGCTATAAATGCAGCTTTTGTTGACCCTTTAGGGTAAATTGCTCTAGTGTAATGAAAATAGCCAAGCTTAAAGCGTAAACAATATTTAAATAAAGTAGATTCCATCCATCTTTGAAAATTAGGATATTAAAGTATGCCAATAAAGTTTGCCCCACAAAAGCTAATGCAAAGGGCACCAACTTCCAATACCATTTGTCAAGTATACATACAAAATATACTACAACAAAGGCCTCAATAAGATGATATATGAAGATAGTTATGATGCTTGATCGATACATGTTTCCAACTATATTATTAATTATAGCAAGGCTGTAGTACTGCTTTCCTGCCAGGAGGAGCAGAGGAGCAGGCAGGTGGATTATGAGGAAGCAAACAAAATAGTATATGGTGGCTCTTGTCAACTTACTGTGTTTATGGATCATTTTATAAAAGTATTTCTTACTTATAATTAGAAAAGTAACAACGATAATTACAGAGATTGAATACTTCCACCAGTGTTGTTCATATAATCCGAGCCTCTCAAACAAAAACTCGGCACCAATGAAGAAAGCAACAATAAGTGAACACCCTCCAATACCCAAAGAGTAACAAACCATTAGAGTTGCTGCGGCAGGGTACATTGTTGTGTTCAGTATAAGATGGGCCAATAAGTTTTCAGCCCATGGATCATTAATAAGACCAGGTTTGTAAGAGTAACTGTTAAAAATACCAAGTACTATAAATTCTCCGAACCATGTGATACATGATGTGAACATATAAAAAACAATAAGTGTGGATATTTTATAAGTGTGTCTTTTCTTATATATGGCAAAGGCAGCCGGAATAGTACTTATGGCTCCTAAACATGTATACCACATAAGGCTTGACATTTTATTTACTCCTATCATAAAAAAGTTATGACTTATTTTTACTTAAATGATTATAAACTCTTAAAAGTCTGCTCGCTTGTGTTGCTCTAAACAGGGGATTTTTGTATACTAATTGTTTTACCCCTGGAAGAAACAAGAAGTTACATAACTTATCAAATGCAGCATTATCAAATGTATCTACAGCCTTTCTAAGCTCATGTTTCTTTTGTGTATCTTTGGCTATAGCATTAAACATTTTAGGATAATCTGGATTTTTTGATATAGCATCTCCCGCCATAGCTCCGCTTATTATTGAATTAAAAACTCCAAAGCCCATAAAATCATCAATTGCTCCACCTGCATGTCCTACAAAATATACATTATCCACATGAACAGGGGAAACCATACCTATTTTATGGTGTACATCTTTTATATCTGATATGGGATAGGTCAAATTTTCTTTATGAATAAATTTATCCCAGTAAACATCCATCTCTTCAGCAGATATTTTGGTAACAATCAAAACAAGCCTTGCGGACATACCATCAAAAGGTACCAAATAGGCATATCCTGTCTTTGCGTATTCAGTATTGAACCATAACTTGATCAAAGTAGTATCAAAAACGCCTTGTATCTCTGCAATACGTACATAAGCATCAAAGGTTGGCGTAAATAATTTTAGTCTCTCTGCAGTATCAAATGAACTATCTGCCACAACCACAGCATCAAAATAATCCTTAATTTCCTCGTATATAACTTTTGTATTATAGATAATCTCTGGTTCAAATAGTCGATACAGTTGAATGGCAGGTCCTTTCGAATGATATCCTCTCTTAACTATTGAGCCAATTTTGCCAGAGAAAAAGTGGATACCGGATGCTGTAGTGGTGGTTAGTCTCTCAATGGGATAATCGGGTTTAATAATTATCCCATATTGCTTGTATAAGTATTTTAATGGATTCCTTACAGGTGAAAAAAACATATTGAGAAGTACAGCAGATATATCCAGACTTTCACCGACCCATGACTTCGCTTCAAATATTGTAGGCTTAATGCCATTCTTATATAATTGATAAGCACAGGACATTCCGGCAACCCCAGCACCTATTATTGCAACTTTCATTTATGCTCTCCTCAATTATGATAGTTTATAACTTTTATATGTTATCTTTTGCTAAATTATCCGATTTATGAGCATATTAATTCAATTATAGCAATGAAGTGTTATGTGTTTGGTTGGTATAACTTGAATTTGCTTGCTATTATACATAAAAAACTCAATCCAAACAGTATCACAGGATAGCTATACCACAAATTCCATTTTATATATACAATTGCTCCGAACTGATACATAATAGCTTCCACAACTAAGAAGGCTATAGAAAGAAAAACTGTATATAGTATTTGCTCCCGCCGGTGTTTTGGCAACCAATTTAAATAAATTATTGTTGAGGCATAGGTATATAAAAAATGACAAACCGGAAAAATACCATTTATCGTAATAAGTGATTTTTCGTATCTGTATAATCCATATGAAATTAATACGGAATCAACAATGACCGCAAGAGTTACTCCAACTATTCCACTTACAGCCCATTGTGCAATTCTGCTTTTTCCAACTATGATTAATAATACCGCCCAGGATACTATAGCTAACATTAAATGAGGCATGATTAATACTCCTACATAGAAAGTCTTTATTAAAGCTGCATTTTTTGCAAATATATACTATCACCTTATTCTTATAAGCATAGTATTAACCAAAAAGGTTGATTTTAATTCAAACGCCGGAATTTTAGTTGGTTTTCGATATTTTCAAAATTGTAAGAAATTAATATAAGCTACGTAAACACGATTTTTGTATTTTCATAGAGCACAAAATGTGATAAAATATAATTTAATTACATGGAAAATATTAGGGATAGATAAATGTTAGGGATAGATAAGAGAAATAGAGTCAAATCATAGGGATTAGGGGGGATAGTATGTCTGAAATTGTAATGCCCGGGCATAATATAAAGGTGTTGCCGTATGATATTTGTCCTAATGAATTAACAATTGTGAAGTGCATAAATGATCATGCACGTACCAGAGTTGTGGCAATTGTTCCTGAAGAAGAGAAAGACAAATATGTTAATATGACAAAAACTCATACCACTATGGAGATAAAGTATGAGGATGAGTCCGGTGTGACGCAGATGTTTAAAGGTGTTGTCACAGATATAGAGGTTAAGGTTGTAAGAGGGATCTTCTACGTTACAATTGATGGCATATCCAATACCTTTAATCTTGATTTGAAGATTAAGAGGCGCTCTTTTCAGGATAAGAATATGACTTATACATCCTTAATTAAAGAAGTTATAAAAGATTATTCCGGTGCAGATTATATAGATGTTGCAGCAAAAAGTAAAAAAATAGAAAAGTTTATTATTCAATATGACGAAACAGACTGGCAATTCTTAAAACGTATGGCATCTCATTTTAATGCAGGTCTTATAGCAGATACCAATTCAGACAAACCCAAGTTTTGGTTTGGCGTTCCACAAGGCGGCCAAAAAGGCAATATCGAACAATATAATTATAGCGTCAGCAAAAGAATAGGAGATTTTAGGGTTTCTTCTGAAAACTATATTGAGGGAATTGATGAAAAGGATTTTACATATTTTAAGGTTGAGACCAATGCAATATTTAATATTGGGGACTCTGTTTCCTTTTTAGATAAAAGCCTTTATGTTTTTCAATTAATTGCCCGACTGCAAGATGGAATTTTGGTCCATGAGTATTTGCTGACACAAGAAAAAGGTATGAGCCAGAATCTCATTCAGAATGAAAAGGTTCAAGGTGCATCAGTAGAGGGAAAAGTAATCGAAATAAAGGAAGACAATCTCAGGGTACACCTTGAAATAGATGAAAAGCAGGAAAAGGAGAAAGCATATTGGTTTCCCTATTCCACATTTTATACAACGGAAGGACAAACTGGTTGGTATTGTATGCCTGAACTTGATGATTATGTCAAGCTTTACTTTCCTACCAACAGGGAAGAGGAAGGTGTCATAACAAATTCCATACGAAGAAAGACGGTGGGTGGAGATTTTATTACCGATCCCGATGTAAAGTACTTCAGAACTAAATTCGGAAAAGAATTGATGTTTAATAAAGATGAGATAATGATAACAGGCAAGGATGAAGAAATATTAATTCGTTTAGTTGCTGAGGAAGGAATTGAAATCTACAGTAATAAGGATATAAAGATAAAAGCGGATAAGGGGTTATTCATTGAGTCCGGAAAAAATTTAAATATAACGGCAGGAAGTAAAATTAATGTGGTATGTAAGGATAGCCAGATCGAGATGAATGGTATAACCACCATAAAGGGATCAAAGGTGAAAACTAACTAGTGCACTGGTTGATTGCCAAAGAGTGAATTTAACATTGCAAATAGCTTGACATTTGAGATGTTAAATACATAGGTAAAGGAGTAAATATGAAAGAACTGATACTTGAGAAGCTGAGCAAA
Source organism: uncultured Acetivibrio sp. (assembly GCA_964564015.1). Classification (GTDB taxonomy): domain Bacteria; phylum Bacillota; class Clostridia; order Acetivibrionales; family Acetivibrionaceae; genus Acetivibrio. The sequence goes on along the minus strand of CAZLZR010000012.1, from coordinate 25,080 downwards.
ATGGAAGACCTTGAACAGCGTAAAATGCTTAAGGATATATTGTCAGGATTGTTTGTAAATCTTATAGATTATCAGGAGAATGCCACTCAGAGACTCACAGAAAGAATTTTTGGTGAAATTGAAGACACCGAACAAAAGTATGATGTATATGTAACGGTGTGCCATAAGAACAATTTTGATCCGGTATGCGAGTTTTTGTTTCCTTTTTTTGAAAAAGACGCACATGAGAAAAGAATAGATATGAAGGAAATTGTAAAATGTATTGTTAATAAAGAAACTTTAAAGCTTTTTACTGTTTTTATGAAATGTGATTACAACAAAATATGCAAAGTAAATCAGAACAAGAGATATAAAGGCACTATAATAACTCCTTTAGGAAGATATCCTATAACGGTAAAGCTTGTAAAAAACCAGTTGTATTCAAATCAGGTAAAGGAGCTTTATGATATTTATCAGAAAAATGAAATACCCTGGAGGACGATAAACGATCCCTACACCAACAAATTTTTTGATGTTTTGCTTGATGGTTGTGATGTGTCCCTTGATGAAAATGATGAAATAAAGGAAATAGTATTCGACCTTGAGGAATATGAAGAGTATAAGATGATAGATATTATTCCTCTGTGGAATATTAAAAGACTGTGGTTAAAAACTGACGGCTTCCCTATGCCTACAGTTGACAGGAATAATTTTGAACATGTTATTTCCATTGGAAAGCTAGGAAGTGAAAACGGATATCTGGTTGAAGAAAATGACCATGTATTCAGGTATGTGAAGCGCGGAAACAGTGAACTAAGTATTGTCTCACCTGAGGAAAAAGCAGGTGCATGGGATATTTTGATGATTTCACAGAAAAAGGATGACACAATTAAAAATAGCAAGTTTGAAGTGGCAAGTAATTGTAAAAAGGAAAGCTTTATCAATAAATTTATCAACAGACAGGCCTATGTAATCAGAACAAAGGGTGAGATAGCCAGGATAGTCAACTCCTTTGAGTATTCGAAGTATTTTGAAATGCTGGATATTGAGATTAAGAACATTTCTGATACAATCAGGCATACATACGATATGAATTACTTTATTACAGATGATATAAGGGTTGGCAATGAAAAAAAGGCTATGGTCATAAAGTTCAGGAGAAATGCAGAAGAAACCTTTATTACAAATGATCTGTTGAGTTTTCTCGTGTCTGAGGTACAGATGTATTTCCCCGAATATAAGTGCGAAGGAGTATTGGTATGAATTATGTTCGTGACATACTAATCAACCTCAGACAGATAGGCATAGAGGAAAAATATCTGAAATTTCTCGCTGCGAAAAGTTACTCTCCCTATATGGAAATTAGCGATTCATGTATTAACTTTGTTAAGATTGAAGAAGAAATTGAAGTAAACCCATATTACAGGTATTATGAAATCTTTAAAGATTTGTTCAATATAAATAACACGGAAGATATTGAGCTTAGAGAGACACTGTTTGACATTGTTATGCATTTTATTGCCGATATTGATGCAATGAGTGGGATGACCAAGAGAGAGTATTATTTAAGTTTCATTATTGATGATATTTTGAAGGGGATACTTGGAGACAGAATAAAGAAAAGTTTTCAAGTTTTTGATACTAAAGAAAAGCTGATTATAGCTGAGAATCTCATAAAAATGTATAAAACAGGACAAACCTTGTATTTATTAAAGGATACTGTCAGGAATATATTTAAAAATACCACAATTTATGCAAATTATGATGTGAAAAATGAGTTTATTTTTTACATTCCATATGCCATGAGTGAGCTTAATGAGGCGAAGATAGAATTTATCAAAGAATTCTTTCTGCCCATAAAGTTCAGAACTGAAATATACTGGGAAGATCATTTCGGTGTGATTGAAGCAGAGGAGACCATGAGAATAGACAGTATAGCCATATACTAAGGGAATATGTAAAGGAGAGTAATATAAATGCCTTCATACAGAATTTATCAGAAGGAAGAAGCCGTAGTAGGAAGCGGAAGTGGTAGCGGCATAAAACTTTATACAAGATCAGAGCTTGAAGAAATGACAACTATCAATCTCATTAAAATCTGTCATGAGCAGAAGATTGTTCAAGGTGTTATAATTGATAAACTTGATAGGGAAGGCCTTATCAAGATTATTCTAAAGTATAGAAGTGCTGAGGAAAGCTTGCTTATAAGAGAGTACAATGAGAATGGCTTTGAAAATGTAAATGAATTGCTGAAAAAATGTCTTTTCAACAAGCTTCCGGGGGAAGAAAAAATAAAAATACCTGCAAAGATTACTTTGTATACGGAAATAGGTCTGAAAAAGGAAGATATGTACAAGGTTGAGATGGACAATGATATAGAGGATTCAAACGTTTTGCTTGTAAATGAAAATAATAGCTTGTGTGGAATATTCAATCTCATTAAGGATGTAAACAAAGAAAATTCATACTATCTTGTTTCGGATAAAAATCTTCGTATTGTGAAGTCCAATAATAGAAATTACAGATTCCTGTTTTTCAAAAAGACTGAATCAGAGTATTTATATAAGGCATATTATTCCGATAAGCCGTTGCCACCAATGAATATACAGTGCTTCAAGGTTCCGGTAATAGATCTCGAAATAAAAGAGCTTGAGAGCACCGATACCATACTGGCAATAGACTTTGGCACCTCCAATACCTCGGCAGGAGCATATTTGAGCAATACTTATGTTAAATTACCCTGTTATAACGATATCTTAAATGAAAGAATCAAGCTTAATGATATAAATATTGTCAAGTTCTTGGATGTGACAAAAAAGGAAGACAGGTGGATTGAAATTCTTCCTACGATAGTATATGTATTGGACTGTTCGGACCCCGATGATATCAAATATTGTTTTGGTTATGAAGCCAAAAATATGATGAGAAAAAATGATTATACATCAAATGCAAGTGTTTTTCAGGGAATAAAGAGATGGGTAAACAACTACACAATAACAGAAGAGATATATGATGAAAACGGCAATGTGGCATATGTTACAAGGGGAGATATAATCAGAGCCTATATCAAGCATGTTATACAGAGCTCTGAGCATCAGTTCAAGTGCAGGATAAGTAATATTCATATATCCAGCCCTGTAAAGATGAAACAGCAGTTTATTGAAATGTTTCAGGAGATACTACCTGAATATCATATTGAAGTGGAAGACGCTCTCGATGAGGGAATATCTGTGTTGTACAATACCATAGCGGATCAGATAGAAAAGAACAGGTTTGTTGATGGCAAAGAGTACAAGGCCTTGATAATTGATTGTGGAGGGGGAACCACCGATTTGTCCTCATGCCTGTTCAGGATTGAGGAGGGTTATATTTCCTATAAAATTGATATCAGTACTACCTATGAAAATGGAGATACAAACTTTGGCGGCAACAACATTACATATAGAATATTACAGTTTATGAAAATACTGTTTGCTAATTATTATAAGAACAGGAAAGAAAGCATAGGAATTGACGATGTCATAGATATACCCAGTGAAGATATATTCAGGTATGTTGATGATATGGGTGTTGCCAAAATATATGAGAACTTTGAAAGGTGTTATCAAGAAGCGGAATTAATAATTCCAACCAGGTTCAAGGAATATGAAAACAGGGTGAGAGAAGATTACAAAAGGGTTAAGAATAACTATTATTTCTTGTGGGAAATTGCTGACAACATGAAAAAGGAGTTTTTCCGGAAGACAAACATACTTAGAAACAAATTTGATTCCTCAAGAATTGATGAACAAGAAAGCGATCTTCACATTACAACCCTTAACAAATGGTCTTTATCAGTCTTAGAGGATGGAAAGTTTAAAAGTATTTATGAGTTTCCAAATGTAGTGTTTAATATAAAAGAAATTAACAAGCTTATAAAAGCTGATATTTATGAAGTGGTGAGAAAATTTCTGGATGGAATATATCAGAGCGGAAAGCTTCATGATTATTCTATAATCAAATTAACGGGACAATCCTGTAGAATAGATATTTTCAAGGAAGCGTTGAAGGAGTTTGTTCCGGGAAGAAGTATTGAGTTCAAGCAAAAAAGAGAGGATGATGAGGGTGTGCCGGACTTAAAACTTGCATGTCTTAAAGGTGTACTCCGTTATCTGACTTCCAAGAAGGTAGGGGACATTGAAGCTACAATTAATAATGATATGCCAATAATACCCTATTCGGTATCGGCTTTTACCTTCAACAAACAGGAAAAAGTGCTTATTTGCAGTCTTGAGAGAATGAATCAGGCGAGAGGTTCCATTTCAAGACCCATTGGTGTACGTGAAATTGAATTTTATTTAAAGAGTATGGAAGGCAATTTAAGACAGACCTATGTTTACAAAAATGACTTTAATGACTACAAAATGATATTGCCTGAGGAGATAACCCATGAGTACTCGGGAAAAATATTTCAAGAAGATACCGATACCATAATGAATGGTGAAGTGAGATTTTTCCTTTACGCACATGACGTTAACTGGGGTTTTCATGTGATACCCATAGCAAGAAAGGAAGAACACTTATTTATCGGGAAGAAGAAATTCTTTGCCTTCGAAAATGACTTGTCCGAGCTGGATTTTTTTGATGGATTGAAATAAGAATGGTTTTGGGAGGAGTAAAATTGTTTACAAACATCATTCCAAAATTCGACAGGGGTCGAATTCTAAAAAAAGAAATGCTTGAAAACATGCGGGATTATCCTAGAAATTTCAATGAAATTTATTTTAAAGGATATTCAAACGGCATAATCTCCGGAGCAGATATTTGTGTCTGTGAAAGCACTATAATAATTAATAAGGGGATTATCAAGCATGAAGGTATTATATATATGCTGGATAGTGAGTTCGAAGTACCCTATTACCCGACGAATAAGGAAGTACTTATAAAGGTGAGGTTTGAAGATGAAGATGGCAATAGCGATTTTAGGATATATAGTTCAGGAATACTTATAGATGACAATACCGAAATTGCAGAAAATGAAATTGAACTAGGTAGGTTCAAGCTCAGAGAAGGTGCAATCCTCAGGTCTGAGTATAAGGATTTTTATGATTTTTCAACGGAATATAATACGGTGAATGTTATAAATGTTCAATATGCAGGAATTAAAAAGTATACAATCAGCCCTATGATATTAAATTACTTTGCCAATATAATAATGAAAAACAACCCTGAAAATAATATGGATATTGTATTTGCTTTTGAGTGTCTAAATGGAGGTGCTGTAGAAAGAGAAGCCATTCTTCATTATATTTCAAACAGATTGGGAATGGAGTATAAGGATTATCCAAACCTTCAGATTTACAAGTATCTTTCGGTCATAGTCAGAGAGCTTGAGAGCGGAAAGAAAAGAAAGATGGACCTGCCCAACAAACCTGTAAGAATTATTGTGGATTGAGTTTATACGCTCAACTGGGGGCAATTATTTATTTTTTGCAAAGAGGTGAAGGGGAGATGGCAAAAAAGAGTTTTGATACTGCTGTTGAGGCAAAGAACGCTAAAATAAGAGAATTAGTTGAAAGAGAAGTGCCGGATGTACAAAAGGAAGTTAAGGACAAGTTGGAGAAGACACTTAGAGAAGCCGGGGCTGAACTTGAGGCGGAAATTGCTGGTGGACTGGCTAATCTTATTCTTAATAAAGCAAAGGCTGCTGAACCGGAAGTAACAAAAGCAATGAAATTATTGGAAATTGATGGCGCGCATTTAGAAGGACTTGATTACAGATTAAAAAGTAGTGAAAGCCTATGTAGAAAGATACTTTCGGATTCACATGCAAAAGGAGTTTCACTTGAGGAAGCAGCTTCGGCTATTGGGGATAGCTTAAGATACACCTTGGTTGCAGATGAATCAAATTATTCTTCGATAGTTGGTGGATCATTAAAACAATTGGAAGGACAAGGATATAAAATAAATAAGGTTAAGAATTTTTGGGGTGAAGAGATATATCAGGGAATAAATGTAAGCTTAACTTCGCCTGATGAAGTAAAAATGGAGTTGCAGTTTCATACTGATTCCTCCTATTATACTAAAGAGGTTTTAAATCATAAGTACTACGAAATTGCTAGAAGTGAGACAGCTAGCATTGAGGAGATTGAAGAGGCTAGCAAAATCATGAGTATAAATCAGTCCAAAGTTACCATACCTGATGGAGTCAAAGATATTCATTTTTGAAAGGAGAGTAATAACGATGAGCGAAACAAAATATTACAAGTTTGATATAGGTGACGGATTAATGAGGCGTACAGGTGTTATTACAGAATATTTGGATAAGGATGGTAATTGGATAGAAGATAGAAATCTATTTAGAAAATTTGTGGGTGGAGATACTGATTTTGATGAAGTTCCTTATGAAGATGCTTTAAAGATTATTGAGAAACGGTGTAAGAAATAGATATTATACGGGATAGTTTTTTTGGGAGGTATAGATTTGATATCAATTGAAATTGCGTTGGAATTTGCCATGAATAAACATAAGGGACAACTTGATAAAGGAGGGGCTCCTTACATTGGGCATGTAATTCGTGTGGCGGAAAGAGTGAAAAGTGACGAGGAAAAAATAGTTGCATTACTGCATGATGTGGTTGAGGATACTAATACAACATTGGAGGATATAAAAAGTCTTGGTGTTGGCGAGGAAATAATTAAAGCAATAGACTTGTTAACACACAAAAAGGATGCTGATTATGATGAGTATATAAGAAATATCGCCGGAAATGCTTTGGCAAAGTCAGTTAAGTTGGCAGATTTGGCAGATAATTCTGACCCTAAAAGGATGGAAAAATTACAAATTGATATACGTGAAAGGTTGTTGGGAAAATATAGACGAGCATTGACGATTTTGAATGAAGGCAAATGACAAAACTATGTTTTTCATAGCCTTGGTTATTTCAATACAAACACGGAAGAAAAAATGTTATATTAATATAAGAAGAAAAGTTCGGATATTTATGAGTAGTTTGTATTAAAATAGTGTGTTGGAGGGTTTAAATGAGTTCGTTGTTAGAAAATGATCTGGATACTGATGGCACATGGCTTGGCAGTGGTGTCATAATTAAAAGCAGATACGAGATCAAAAGAACCATTTGGGTTAGTGACTTGTCTATTGTATATTTTGGATTTGACTTTTTTGAGGGGACGGATTGTGTGATAAAGGAGCACTATCCCAAAGGCAAAGTACTAAGGGACACAGATGGAAGAACTGTTATATTCAAAATGCCAACGTTTAAGGACAAATACTATGAAGGCTTGAATCAATTTTTAAATGAGGGTGTTTTGTTAAAAAAATTGAAACATAAGAACATTGCAAAATGTGTTGATTATTTTACGGAGAATGATACCGGATATATTGTGATGAAGTATTATGAGGGTAAGACGCTAGATGAATATATGGAGGAAGAAAAAGAATTCTTTATATCCGATGAATTCAAAAATATTTTTATCCCAATTGCCGATGCTTTAAACTACATTCACAAAAAAGGTGTGCTTCACAGAGATATAAAGCCTAAAAATATTTTGATCAATAATAAATCCGAACCTGTAATTATTGATTTTGGTGCCGCATACAATTACAGGTCTAAACAGAAAAGGAAGATTTTTTATTCGCCGGGGTATTCTCCTCTTGAATTCTACTCCGAAAAATCAAAGCAGGGTAAGTATTCGGATATCTATAGTATGGCTGCTTTGTTGTATTATTATTTAAGTGGTAAAGTGCCTGAAAAAGCGACAAATAGAGTTATTGAAGATGAAATAGAAGATATCTCCAAGTACAATAGTGATGTTTCCAAGTCTTTTTCAAAAAAGATAATGAAGAACCTTTCGCTTGATTATAGGAATAGATTTAAGTCAATGTTCATATTTAAACTTGCAATTTATTTTGAATATTTAAGCTTGAGGAAAAGAGAAAAAGTATACCATTAAATCCTTAGAGTAGACAAGAAAACGGCAATATTGACACCTTTGACATTATGTGATAAGATTTGCCAATAGATAATTCTATATAGAAATATTTAATGAAATGTTGAGCTGAATCAATACTTTTTTCTTTTATATTATATTATTGGGGAGTGGGTGTATTGATATGTATAATAGAAAAATCAATACAATATTAAGTGCCTTGAGAGTGATTATTGTTCTTTATTTAGCGGTCATTATTTTCTATAAGGTAATATCTAATGTTGTAGCAGTTTCTTCTGGACCGGAAAGCAGTCCGTCATTTATTCCTTCAAGTACTACAATAAATAAACCAACCAGCACACCAACAATTTTACCTACAATTATAAAAACAGCGACACCAACGGTAACTGTTATACCCACGCCAACCTTGATGCCACAAACACCATCTCCACAAACGCCGACTCCAATACTTGAGACAGCCACACCGCAAAAAACACCAACACCTAAACCAAAACCGAAGACGCCCACACCAAAACCGAAGACACCAAAACCAAAGACACCAACACCAAAACCAAGGACGCCAACACCGATACCGAGGACGCCCACACCAATACCAAAAACACCAACACCGATACCGAAGACACCGACGCCAATACCAAAAACACCAACACCAATACCAAAGACGCCGACACCGATACCCAATACACCTACGCCGTCAAAAGCTGGTGTTGTAAAACCGACTTAAGACCTTTTATATTTGATTGGGGGAATAGGAATGAAAAAAGTACTAAGTATTATAGTTATTCTAGTGGTTTTGTTATCTGCTCAGTTTGTGGGGTACTCAGAAGAAGCGGCTGTTCAGGTCGTTATAGACGGACAAGTTCTGGAAATTGAACCAGGTGCTCAAATAATTGGAGGCTCAACATATGTTCCGTTGAAAACCTTTGTTAATAGTGATGCTTACGAAGCTGAAGTACAAGAGATTAGTGGAATTCAGTCGAGAGAATATATAATAAATTATAAAAAAATTGGCAGGGTAATAAAACTGAGTGTTAGTCAAGGAATTATAAATGAAATAACTATCAATGGTATAATAAAGAAAACAAATGTTAAGACAATATTTCAACAAGAACAGATATGGGTGCCAATAGTATTTTTGGTGGAATATCTAGGAGGACAGGCCACATGGAATGAATTAGCCCACAGGGTAATAGTAGAGAGCTATAAACCGGTATTATTTAGAGATATGTATCTGAATGAAGTGGTTAGATCTTATATTGGTAATCCTGAAGGGGATATCTTTAAATGTGACCTTGAGCCGATTAATACTTTAGTCATTCCTAATAAGAATATTACCGATCTTGATGGAATTCAAAGTCTTTCAAATCTTAACTATCTTGATTTGTCTAATAACAAAATAAAAGATGTTACTCCTTTAAGAGAATTAACCAAGTTGAATATACTTTATCTGAAAGGAAATCAGATCAGTGATTATTCTCCATTGGCAGCAATATATAATCAACTCAATCTTAGGGACTTCAATATGGAATTTGGTATATATGATAGGAATATTGAGTCGGAAATAAGAGCGAAAGCAGGGAAACCATCAGGTAAATTATCACTTGAAGATATGCAAGTTGTCACCGAGTTGGACTTATCCAACAAGGGGATTGTGGATCTGCAAGGGATACAATACCTGACCAATTTAAGAGAACTAGATCTGACAGGTAACAATATTAAATTTATTGATAACTTGAAAAATCTCACATCATTACAGGAACTGTCATTAAACCAGAACAGCATAGAAAATATACAGGCTCTCAGTTATCTTAAGAATCTTGAGCAATTGGACCTGTTTTCAAATCAAATATCAGATCTATCACCGTTGGCTGAATTGGTAAAGCTTAAGCAGTTAAGTGTTATGGAAAACAAGATTTCGGATGTTTCAATGTTGAAAAATCTTTTAAATCTTGAAATCCTTGTTCTTCAGAATAATGAAATATCAGATATCAGTAGTTTGGGAAATCTGGTAAATTTAAAAGAGCTTTACCTTGGACAAAACAAAATAGAGGATATTTCAATGATGGGGACTTTGTCCGGTCTTGAGATTCTAATGCTTAAAGATAATAAAATATCTGATATAACCGGACTTAAGGATTTGCACGAATTACAAGAACTTTATCTGAACGGTAATCCGGTAACTGACTACTCAGTATTAGCAAATGCGGGTATAGTATTAAAAAAGAGTGACTTTGAGGCTCCCGCCATAATACCTGATATAACAGGGGGACCTCAGACAATGCCTACTCCGGATAGTGAATCTGGACCGGAAGTAGTTCTACGTTTCTATATTGAAAAGCCGTTTTACTACTTGAATAATAAGAAAACAAATATGGATGTGGTTCCAATAATAAAGGGAGGAAGAACCTTTCTTCCTGTCAAGTATGTGGCAGAAAGCTTGGGAGCTAATGTTGAATGGGAACCGGTAGAGAGAAAGATTACTGTAACATTAGGGAAGGATATATTGGAAATGGTCTTGGATAAGGAAATGGCATATGTTAATGGGCAAGAAAAGAAAATTGATGTGCCACCTTTTGTTGAAAATGGTAGAACTTTAGTACCTTTAAGGTTCTTAAGTGAGACCTTTGGATGTACAGTGGATTGGGATCCTGATTTAAGGTGTGCCACATTTTACAGCAAAGCCTATGTGGCAAAACATCCGGAAGTACTAGGCGAACCGGCTATAGAAACAGAAACCCAAGAAGTCGTACCAACACCGGCTAATGTTATTGTACCAATACCGACAGATGACAATTTGCCGGCATCAGTTAATGATGTTTTACCAACACCTGTAAGCGATATACTTCCAACACCGACAAACAATATTCTGCCAACGCAGACAAACAATATTATACCAACACCGACAAACAACGTACTGCCAACGCCGGCAAGGGATATTTTACCAGCAACGGTTGAGGATATATTGGATCAAGTTTTTGCGCAATAGGAAAAAAGAAGTTTATACAAAGATCTTACTAAGAAAAAAATGTAGAAATGTGATATAATATATAACGAAACAACCATTTTATACCATTACAAACCATTGTGTTATTATAAAATTTGAACTTAATAAAGTGCTTTACATAGATAATGAAAGTAAAGGAGGGGATCGCTAATGCCGATTACAGTGACGATAGCTGGTGGTATTAAGCTTGAAAAATGTATAAGTTCAGTGTTTTTTAATCTGGATACTTCTGATGATTCAGATGCCAGAACCACTGATATAGCTAACACTATTGAGATTAAAGGCAAAATTGATGTCGAGTTTGAACCTACAGTTGGTCTTTATTCATGGTCACTGATTAAGCCTGATAACAGTAATAAAGCAGATGTGTATAAGAAGGTTGAAGTAGAGATTACTTCGGTCAAAGATAATACATTGATAAGAAAAGTTGTTTTCCCGGAAGCTTTTGTTGTAGATTATTCCGAAGGTTATTCAAACGAAGAGGGAGTTGGTACCTTCAGGCTTTATCTAAAGCAAAAGAAGGATAAAAATGAAGTGATTAATGTAAGCGGGGCATAATTAATTTTAGTCATACCTAACCAAGATTGAGGAGGATAAAAATGGAGATAATTAACCAAACAAACAGGACGATTTTGTTTGAGGAGATAAATCCTGAAAAGCTGGATCTCATTACACTCATCGGTGATGTGGCAGGAATAGACAGTTTGCCGGACGAAAAAATCAAAGAAATAAATCAGAATCTTTTGGTTAAAAGCTTTGAGGAGTTTTTGGATAAATTTTCACCTACCGTATATTCTTTTTATAACGCTAGAGATAATGGTGAAGGAGAAGTAGTTTATACCTTAAAAAAGCCTGAGACCATTCCGGAGGATTATATTACGGAAATAAGACTTGATCAGAACAATGATTTCTTAAAGATGTTGTTTACACTGATTGATACAAAGAGAAGTCAGGGAATAATCAATATTGATTTCAAATTTGATAAAGTCCTTGATATGATATCACCAAAAAAAGTAATGGACGATATCAGACAAGCCAGAAAAGAAATTCATTATCTTTATGACAAGTATGAAGAATTAGAGGATGGAGATCCAAAGAAACTTGATATAGGTGATAAACTCAACACCAAGTTTGAAGAGGCAAGACAGAACTATAATAATGTAATGGCCATGTTGCCACTTGCTATTGAAGACATTAAAACCAGATTACTTTTAGGTCGTTCCGATGATAGTCAGGATTCGTCGGTTCTGAAAGTAGGCGTGCTTAGTATAGGCGAGAGCGGCGAGTTAAAAATAATTGAGGCTCCAAAGCCTGATGAGAATTCTCTGATGGTTATTGATCAGGACAAGACAGGGAGTTTGGTGTCAATATTCCAAGGTGATTATGATGATGTTTCTGACACCCCCTCTTCTTATGTAAGAGACCTTGTGGCCAGAACTTTTTGTCCTATGCCGGCATTGCAGACCGAGGTTGATGTGGATCGTGAAATTCAGAACTATCATTCATATCTTGAGTTTTATACCAAGGCCAAGGATGATTTTGTAAAAGCTGCCAAGCCTCTTATTGAAAAAATACTTGGGGTAAAAATGTATTTTGATCAATACAATACCAAGAAACGAGGAATGAGACCAAGTCTTATAGTTACCAATAATAAGGTTGATATGACTGTGAAAAGCAGCAATCTTCCAAGACTGGATGTGTACCTGAACACTGTGAACCAGAAGAATGATTTCAGTAACACTATCTGGTTTGGAATTTTCCCGGCCATAGAAATGGAATCAGTTGGAAAACCAAAGGTCACAAAAAAGTTGTTCCAGGGTAATGTGGAAGTAAAAAAGGAAGGGAATACTATGGAATCCCTTACTGCACTTCTTCAGGCAGTTGAAAAATATAAGATTCAGATATTCTTTAACTTCCAGGCCAATGAGGAGACAACCTTTAATCATATGGCTGTTGCAGGTGTGGAAAAGTACATAGAAAAATGCCAGTTGTTGACAAGACAAGCCTATAGTGAATTTGCCATACCTTGCTTACCAAACTTTACTATCATACCCAAAGATAAATCAGGGGTTGTTATTGATGTGAAGATGGAAAAGACTGAAAGCGGCGGAGTTAAGCTCTCTAGTGCTAAGGAAGATATACTGAAATTGTGGATACAGGGCGTGTATGTTGATGCTTCTTACGTGGCAGCCGGAATAGTTTCAGCTTACCAGTGTCCGGAGTATATTAAAGAGTGCTACAAGGATGTGGCGATGAAGTTCCCTGTGACTATGAAGTATCCTGGAGTAAGGTTTGATATTGAGGCCGGAGACAACTCCCTCAGGATGGTAACTACAATGGCCAAGGAGATAACAGGCTTTACTAATAATATAAAAAATGAGATAAACAGCAAGAGTTTTGGATTTGTTTTTTCCTCGGAAAATGCTCAATTAGACGGTAAGGATATAAAGCGTATTAGTGTATATAAAGCTAGAAGCCTTGCACAGACTGATGATGGGTATGATTCCATTTATAAAACTCTTGTAAGTACATATATTGAGAGAATACTCAGGTTCCAGACAAATGACTTCAAACAGGACAAAATAATCAGCTTTTTCAGCAATAGTCCAAACAGCCAAAAGACTTTGTGGCAAAAAGACAATAGATTCTTAAACTCAATAGTCAAAGACGGAGATGACTTGAACTATACTATCGATGAAGCGAGCAACCTCTGTCAAATAGATCTTGCATTCAATGGAAATGTTAAGAATCTAGAAGTTACTATTACAAAGAGCGCCAGTGCAACAGGGGCTAAATAAAATTTATAGAGATATTAATACCGGTGTATTAATATATACAATTATTCTTTATATAATAGGAGGGGTTTAATTATGGGATTTAAGTTAACAGCTACAACAGCTTCAGGTAGTGGTGGATATGGCACAGGTTTTGAACTCAGCGATGATATAATCACATCTGTTCGTTACAAGACAGACACACCTGATGATGAGAATTCAAGATCAAACGATGTAAGTGCTATCCTTACAATTACAGGTACTTTGACACAGAATGAGGCAGATCTTCAGGAAACAAAGAAGGTAGCTGTATGGTCACTTGAAAAGAAGAGTCCTTACTTGAATGTTGTTGTACAACAGGTTTCAGCAAATCTTGTAATGAGGGAATATACATTCACAAGAGCTTTTGTTGTGGATTATATTGAAGAATTCAAAGAGGATGTTGGAAACGGAACATTTACTCTCATTATCAAGCAGGAAAAGAAAGATATCGAAAATGTAAAAATAGAAGGCGGATATGGTGCTTAATGAACATGACAGCATCTTAAGATTAGATTTGATATCTATTCGTAAAGAGTGTTTTGGTAATTATTTTTGTTACCTTTTAATTGATTTTTGTTACCGGTTTAAAAGGCAGCTATTCCTTTTAAACCGGTAAGAAAGTTATTCTTATTGTGTTGTCTGAAGGGGAACTATTTATATGAAAAGGGAAGAGGCTTTAGAGCATTTTATTGAAAATTATGTGAAGGCTGAAAGTTCTGCAAAAATGCAAAAGCTTAAGAGTTATTATGAGAACAATAAGAATACTTTGAAAGATGACTTTATTGAATCCTTCAGAAGAATATGTGTTAAGATAAAAGATCTGCAGGAAAGAGGAAAGAAGGGGAAAATCGGATATATTACTTACTCTCTTTTGAGAACCAATATCATGGAGGGGAAATTAGTATATTTGATTGAGGGATTTAATAGACTATGGTTTTTTGACAGGGAAGAATGTCAGGAAGAGTATGATGTCAGTTGGGCATACAAATTCCTTGACGAGTTTGAAGCAGAATTGGTGGAGAAAAGCAAGTTTTACCTGAACAAAATAACAAAACCTGATATTGAAAGGTTCAAGCTTAAGGAAACAGCATTATACAATAATTTGATTGTGGAGTTTGCCAAAGAGGCAATGCATGGTGCTTCTGAGCTTGAGGAGTTATCTGGGATCTTGAAGGAAGAGATTTTTGAGGTAAGAGTAGGAGAATATAAAGGAGCTAGTGAAGTTGTTTATGAGTAAGAAACAAAGGATATAAGAGGAGTGGAATCTCAACATTCATTATGAAATGGGGAGAAAAGAGGACAGAAAATGGATTTTTATGTCATTTCTCAAGATTTACGAGTAGTTAATAGCGTTGAACCTGTAAAAGCACATCAGATGTTTGATATGGAGACAATTAGGAGAGGTAGATTTAAAGATTTAGACGATTTGCCTGTCCAATTATATATAAAAGAAAGAGCAGAAAATGACTATGTGGATTTTATTGAAAAGCCTATACCTTTGATTTCAGATAAATTAAAGCGGGTATTTGATATGTACCACAAAGATATTTTTTACAAGCCGGTGGTACTTGCCGACGTAAAAAATATGAAGCAAAGCCTGTATTGGCTTGCTGTACCAAAAGCCATAGAATGCCTTTCAGATCAGAGCGAGTTTAAACTGGATGGTGCGGTGAAAAAACTTGTTATTGATGAAAGGAAAGCCAGTTTAAATAAAATATTCAGTATTACAGGAGTTTTGGAGTACATCGTAATAGTAAATCAGGATGTTGCAGAAAGCATACTTAGAAGAGATCTTTATGGCATAACACTCAAAAAGATAGATAAGGCGACCAATTAGGAAAACTTTGCAACAGTCATTTCAGAAAGTTTGGTTTGATGGGTTCTGAGATCTGGATATGATATGGGTTGTTTTTGAAATGACATGACGAATAATGAAAGGGTAGATTATGAGGAATTATTACGAAGTACTGGGAGTTGGCAGAGAAGCTACTAGTGATGAAATAAAGAAAGCCTTCCGGAAGTTGGCCAGACAATACCATCCTGACGTAAATCCGGGGAACAAGGAAGCAGAAGAGAAGTTTAAAGAAATCAATGAGGCTTATAATGTCTTAATTGATGAATCAAAAAGGAAGAAATATGATGACAAGCCTGATAGTACAAATGAATCGGGCAATAAGAGCTCAGAACACTCAAAAAGTAAAAATCAAACTCAGGGCAGACCAAATAAGTTTGATTTTGATGATGTTGAAAAGACTTTTGAAAGCTTTTTTGGGTTTAACCCTAAAACTAAGGAAGCCGGCATCAAAAGGGAAAAGGATAAAAAGAAAAACCCTTTGGATGCTTCAGATATGTTTGGAAAATACTTTGGAGCACGAAAAAAATAGGAATCTGATCGTTGCCGGTATGGGAGTGCGGTATTGTGAAGCAGAATTCTAATTTACAGAAGGTGGGTTATATTGTGAAAAAGTATATAAATAGCAAGAAGGTTGAGAGATATTCACAAAATACAAATAATATTATTTGGGTAATGATTATAGATATCGCTATCGCTTTAATATCCATTGCAACATTTTATTATATCTACTTTGTAAATTCAGATAAAAATTTAAAATATATGGGATATGGTTTGATTGCAGTAATACTGGTGTTTTTCGGTTTGAAATTATTTACAATTGTTCAAAATGGCAAAGTTAAGGGCGGTATTTCAAAACTGGTTCTTATCAGTGAAGATGGGAGAAGCGTAAAAACATGGAGTATAATTGGTAAGGTATCATATCTGATTGGCAGAAACACTAAAGATAACGAAGTGGATATTGATCTTTCGGATGCGGAATACTCAGAACTTGTAAGCAGGCAACATGCGGTTCTGAACTTTTCGGAAGGTAAATGGTTTATTGAGGACATCGGTTCGTCACACGGAAGTGGTCTTAAAAAAGTTGATGAAGAAAAGTTTAAGCTTGCCACAGAAAGGTTATATGAGATAAATTCCGGTGATACGATATATATTGCAAATACCAAGATTCTGGTAAAATAGAGGTTATAGGAAAGGTACAGCCTTTGTAGATGCTTAGTGGGTTATGGTGAAGTTGAGTATAATAAACAGATGGGGGAATTAATATTATGCCTTTAGGAAGATGTGTAAACGGACATATGTATCGCACTGAGAAATACGGTAACAAGTGTCCCTATTGTGATTCTGCTCTCGATGGTGCAGGAAAGAAGACCTCAAATGCTCCGGTTATGGACGATCCTGACAAAACAAAGGTGTCAGATGATATAGATGGTATTGAGCCTGTAGTAGGTTGGTTGGTCTGTATTGAAGGTCCACAGTGTGGACAGGACTATAAAATAAGGCAGGGAAAGAACTTTATCGGGCGATCCGATGAAATGGATATTTCAATTGTAGGCGATGATACAATATCAAGGAAGAATCATGCATCTATTGTTTATGATCCAAAGCCAAGGAGATTTCTTTTACTTCCGGGAGAGGGCAGCGGACTTGTGTATTTGAGCAATCAGGTAAAAAAGGAAGAGGCCGTTCTAACTGCAACTGAAATAGACGCTTACGATGTAATAGAAATTGGCAAGAGCAAGTTCATATTTATTAACTTGTGTGGTATACATTTTGACTGGATAAATAAAGAGGATTGATAAAATGGGACTCTTGAGTTTTGGGCAGCCATATTATGTAGTGTTGGTATCAGTATTGTTGGTAGTTATCTTATTGATAATAAGATTTAAACTGAATAATGTGAGAGTATTTCCCAAAATACTGATTGGCAATGCACAGTATATTGGAACCAGAGATGAACAAGAGGACTGTTTCGCAACAGCTGAAAACAATAACTACATTTTATCGATAGTTGCAGATGGTATGGGAGGGTATGTCAACGGTAAGTTGGCTAGTAATACTGTAATAAATACTTTTGTTCAGGAATTTAACTCTACTCTTGAAATGCACCCGGTTGAGAATTTTTTTGTCAACGCTGCTAATGCCTGTAACAGGGCTGTGCTTGATAAGGCAAAGGGCAAAAGAATGGGTAGTACCCTTGTTTCGGCAATTGTATCGGAAGGCTGTTTGTATTGGGCTTCAATAGGGGATAGTGCCATAATACTTTTTAAAGATGGGGAGCTTATAAACCTTAACAAAAAGCATGTTTACAAAGAAGTGTTGGAAAATAAATTTATATCGGGAAAAATTTCAGAAGAGCAACTGTTGAACGATCCTATGAAGAAAAGGATATATAGCTATATCGGAATTGAGGTTCTGAAGGATATTGAAATATCGGAAAAACCTGTAAAACTGAGAGTTGGAGATAAAGTTGTACTATGCAGTGATGGTGTGTACAACAGTCTGCCTGAAATAGAAATGGAAAGTATACTCAGAAAACCTATTCATCCCATTAATACTGCGGAAGAGATAATAGATGCCATAAAATTGAAAAACTATGGAAGGCAGGATAATGCTACGGTAATTGTACTTTCATGCAGCTAGTGCCTCTATATCTTGAGCTTGCATGATTTTATATGGGGGTCAAAATGAGAAAAAACAGTATTGAGTTTATAACGAGCTTTGCTTCTGAAGCAGGAAGCTTCAGGATAAACAAAGATTATTTTGCATATGCTGAAATGGATGATATGGCTTGTTATATAGTAGCTGACGGTATTGATTCTGACGAAGAAATAAATAGTGCTGAATTGGCGGTCAGTTTTCTGTTTGAAAATAT
Organism: uncultured Acetivibrio sp.; assembly: GCA_964564015.1. Lineage (GTDB taxonomy): Bacteria > Bacillota > Clostridia > Acetivibrionales > Acetivibrionaceae > Acetivibrio. The sequence continues at coordinate 6,604 of CAZLZR010000012.1, read as the reverse complement.
AATGAAGAAGCCTTCTATGTCAAGAAGCAAACTGAAAAAGTATGTAATGGCTGCCCACAGACTGCTTAATGAGAAGAGTAAAAGTGTCAGATTAAAAACCAGTTTGATGGTAGTGTTGACCGATTATTCAAAAATGTTTTATGTTTCTGCGGGCAATATAAGGCTTTACCACTTCAGGAACGGTGGGATGAACTTCAAAAGTAAGGATCAAAGCATTGCGCAAATAATGGCGGATGCAGGTCAAATAAGTGATGAAGAGATTGGAATTCATGAGGAAAGAAATAACCTTACCAATTACTTAGGGCAGTCTAAGTCACTTAAACCCTTTGTATCCCGCCCATATAAATTGAAGGACAAGGACGTGATTTTTCTCTGCACGGTAGGATTTTGGGAAAATATACAAAGTATTGATCTTATCAATAATTTAAAAGAGGCAAAGGAATCTGCCGACTTTGTTGGAATGCTTGAAGATGAATTGCTCTCAAGACAGAAAAGAGTTATTAACAATTATACTATGGTTGCCATTTATGCCAATAAGGTATTTAAAGAAAACGTAAAAGATGATTTGCGTATTAGAATTGCAAAAAAGGTAGCCATGATAGCAATTCCAGTTCTTATTCTAGCTGCAGGCCTTTTTATTAACAATAGAATTCAGGTAAGTAAGGCGGAAAAACTCTTTGTGCAATTTGAGGAAAAGGGTGACAAAAGTATTGAGGATGAAAATTATGAGAAGGCTCTTGAAAATTATGAAGAGGCCTCTGAAAATATAAAAAAGCTTAAGAACAAGGAAAACCAGAAAAGGATAGAAATTAAAACAAGGATAGCAAACCTTATAGTTGAAGGAGACAAGCTTTTCAGTGAGAGGGATTTTGAAAAGGCAAAAAACAGCTATATAAATGCAAGGACGCAGGTTGAACTGGAACTTAATTCGGATAATAAGAAAAAACTTGAAAACAAACTTGATGAAAAGCTTGGTAGGGTTAAAGATTATATCAGAGTTGTTGAAAAAAGCGCTGAGGGAGATAAAGAAGTAGAAAAAGGTGATAAGGTTTCTATCAAGGCCGGTGAATCGGAAAATAATCAGGAAAAAGTCGCTCTCTTCGCAGAGGCAAAGCAAAATTACAATGATGCAATTGAAATATATGAGGATGTGAAGAAACTATCCGAAGAAATACCATATTATGACATGATAGAGAAGATGAAAGAAAAGATTAAGGAAACAGAAGAAAAAATCAAGGCTTCGGATAGTGATGGAAAAGCTGCAAGTGGTGCTGCCGCCAAAGAAGATAAGGCTAAAGATATGGAGAAGAAGGCAACTGACTTTAAAAAAAGCGGTGACCAGAAATATAAGTCAAAGAAATACGAAGCTGCAAGAATTGATTATAGGTATGCCCTTGATATATATAAGGAACTTAATGATAAATTTGAAATGGATACCACTGAGAAACGAAGCGAAATTGAAAGCATTTTGCTTGAAATAGATAAAAAGATAGAAGAAGAACAAAAAGCTCAGGAACAGAAAAATCAAACCGGTGCATTAATGTAAAAAGGTATCGGAAATCAATAATATAAGAAAGCAAGTGTAACGTGCAAGAACGCTCATATGAGAAAGTGGGGGGAGCATATGGATAGTTATGTTGTTGAGGGAGCAACACTAAAATGTAGTTTTGGCGATAGTTCAAGTAAATTTATGGTTCCTATGAAGCATGAGGCATACATAAATGATAAGAGTCAGGGAAATATGATGGATTTTACACCAATGGTAAATATAAAGCCCTTTGGCATGTGCAGCAGCATCGCGAATCCAATGGTTGCTCAAGCAACATCCGCAGCTGGCGGAGTGCTCCAGAAAATGCCCTGTATTCCCGCTACAAGTAGTCCTTGGATGTGTTGCAAAAATGATTTGCTAATAACCGGATTCCCTGCAATATTAAAATCATCAACGCTTATGTGCATGTGGTGCGGGGTAATAGAAATTGAAGACGATGGGCAGTAATTATGAAGGGGATGTCAGGTAATTGACAGATACTGTTTATCTAAGAATGGGGGGGCACAGATTATGTCATCTACAATAACATATGGCAATATAAAGTTGGTTTCGCCGTTTGAAATTCTGCATTTGAGCCAATTGCGAATAGAGAAAGAAAATAATGAACATGCCAGAATTTTTTTGACAGGTGTTATACCTGAGGAGAAAAAATTCAGTTATGTAGACAGTGTATCTTCAAAAGACATTCTGGAAGTATCTCAAATATCAGATGATTCAGGCACAACAGTTTTGTTTAAAGGAACAATAACAAATATAGAGATTAAGGCTGTCCGGGGCATTTTTTATATTATTGCAGAAGGCGTTTCCTGTACATATGAACTGGATATAAAGCTAAAAAGCAGGTCTTTTCAGGATAAGGATATGCTATACACTGCAATGCTTAAAGAAATAATAAAGGACCATTCTGGTGCAGATTTTATTGATACTACGGCCAAAAGTAAAAAGCTTGAGAAGGTTGTAATACAATACGATGAAACCGACTGGGAGTTTTTGAAGCGAATGGCGTCACACTTTAATGCGGGCTTGGTGCCCGATGCAACGTCTGACAAGCCGAAATTCTGGTTTGGAATTCCTGACAGAAGTTCAAGTGAGAAGCTTGAAGAGTTTAATTTCAGTGTGAGAAAGAAAATTGGAGACTACAGATATCTTTCAGAGAATTATATGGATGGAATTGATGAGAAAGATTTTATATATTACGAAATTGAGACAGATAAATTTCTTGGCATAGGTGACAAGGTTCAGTATAATAATCTAAATCTGATTGTATGTAAAGCCACATACTATTTTGAGGACAGTGTCTTAAGTCATCTGTATCATATAACTACAGAGAAGGGGCTGTCCCAGAAGCTGAAACTGAATGAAAAATTGTTTGGTGCTGCTATTGAAGGCAAGGTTATAGATATTAAAGAGGATAATGTGAGAGTTCACCTTGATATAGATGAAGTTCAGAACAAAGAAAAGTCTTTCTGGTTTTCTTATGCTACTTTTTATACTTCGGAAGGCAGCACAGGTTGGTACTGTATGCCTGAAACAGATGATCGTGTAAAGCTTTATTTTCCTACAAACAAGGAAGAGGAAGGCGTTGTAATAAATTCCATAAGAAGAAAAACAAATGGTGGGGATAAGATTCAGAACCCGGATGAAAAGTATTTCAGAACCAAATATGGAAAAGAGGAAATGTTTAGAGAAAAGGAACTGGTATTGTCCGCAAAAGATAACGGAGTACTTATAAGACTAAATGAGGAAAGTGGAATTGAAATATACAGTGATAATACAATAAAGTTAAAAGATGATAATGATCTTGACATGGAAGCTGATAATATTGAGATAAAAGCAGCGGACGAAATAAATATTGAATGCAATGATAGCAGAATCAATATGAATGGAACTACGCATATAAGGGGATCTTTGGTTAAAGTGAGGTGCTGATATTGGGGATTAGCGATAGCAAAAACAGTTACGCCAAGAGAAAAGGTATTGACAAGGTCGTTATGGAGGAAGTCGCAAAGGAAACTCCTGAACAATGGGATTTTTGGAGTGGCATTGATACATTAACCAATTCTATACCGACTGATCAATGTACTATGGCAGGAGATCCTGTGAACGTGGCCACAGGAAGCTTTACTATTGAAGCAACTGACCTCATAATAGAAGACCGTGGCATTAATTTGTGCATAAAAAGAAGGTACAATTCCATAGAAAATGGCGTTGGATTAATGGGAAAGGGATGGACCTTTGAATATGACAGCCATCTGAAACTAAACGGAGACAAGTTGACACTGGTTTATCCGGACGGGCATTTGAAGGAATTTATAAAGACAGGTTCTGAATGGAAAAATCAGACCGATGAAAGTGAAGCAGATACTCTTGTAAAAGATTCTGCTACCGGTGAATTTGTACTTAATTCAGGGAACAGGGATTATCGATATGATACCAATGGTAAATTGGTATCCATAAGAGATATAAATGGAAATACAAAGCTATTATATTACAATAATAAAGGTGAAATTACTTCCATAGTTTCACCTGGTGGTAAGATACTGGCTTTTAACTACAATAACAATAAAATATGTAAAATTTCTGATAATATTGGTCGCAAGCTTATTTATAAATATGATGGAGATAACCTTATCGAAGTAACCTATCCAAATGACGGCACAGTGAAATATTCTTATGAAAATGGGTTGATAACAAAGGTCACGGATCAAAATGATGTTACTTATGTAGTTAATGAATATGATGAAAAAGGAAGGGTTGTAAAGCAATTTGACAGTGAATTGAATATAACCGAAATAGAATATGATGATGCCAAAAGGGAAAACACCTTTACATATCATAAGACGGGAGTAATTGAGAAATACAAATACAACAGCAGATGCCTGCTTACAGAGAGAATATATAAAGATGGAACCAGTGAAAAATATACCTATGACAAATACTGTAATAAAAACAGTGAAACAGACCGTAACAAAAATACCATAAAAAAGACCTTTGACAGCAAGGGAAACCTATTAATTGAGAGGTATCCCAACGGATTCTGTATTGAAAATAAGTATGACAATAAAGGAAAACTTGTTAAAACTTCTACTTCCGGTGGAACAGAGACCTTATATACATACGATGACAGGGGTAACCTTATAGAAGAGCATGAAAAGCTTGATGAAGGAAAATATGCCCTAAGAAAGTATGCCTATGACAGTTATGGAAGGCTCATATCAAGAACTGATCCGGAAAAGGGCATTACATTGTTTGAGTACGGAGAGAATCATATAGATAAACCTACAACAGTAACAGATCCGGAAGGCAATATCTTCAGGTACACATATGACAAAGCCGGAAGAATGCTTTCTATTTCTACGGACTATGGTACTGTCAAGTTTGAGTACAACGAAATCAATAAAAAGACCCGTATAACAGATGCTGAAGGTAACATTACAAATATGGAATATGACAAAATGGGGAACCTCGTTAAGAAGGTGCTTCCTAATAGTCAAAAGAGCGGGGAGTGTTACCGTTACAGATATGATTCCATGGATAGGCTTATTGAAACAATAGACCCTTTTAATAATGTACTTGCACTAAAATACGATATACATGACAATTTAATAAAGGAGATAAATCCAAATTATTACAATGGCGATACCGGTGATGGTACAGGTATTGAATATGTATATGACGACAGTAACCGCAAAATTAAGATTATAAATCCAACCGGCGGAGAAACAAGGGTAGAATATGATTTTGCCGGCAATATGATAAAAATGACCGGGCCTTATAAAGAGGGTAGTGACAGTGATGAAGTACCTTCAAGTCAGTACGAATATGATGAACTGAACCGGTTGAAAAAGATTATAACCTCAGGAGCTGTATTAAAAGAATTTGAGTATGATACTGAGGGTAGAATAATCAAGGAGAAAAACGCAAAAGGTTGTTATACGCTTTTTAAATACAACTGTGCCGGTTGGTTGCTTGAAAAAAGAGTGCCTGTGGAAGAAAAGGCGGGTATGATTCTTTACAATATAACCCAATACGAATATGACCTGGCGGGAAGAAGAATCAAGGAAAGGATATCTCCTGAATGCGTTGCCGGGGAAGCTTATCCAAGCATTTGGAATACAATAAGCTATACTTATGACAAGCTGGGTCGGATAATAAGGATCTCAGATACAACAGGAGGCATGGGAGAGTATTCTTATGATTGCCTTGGAAACAGAACTTTCGAAAGAATAAAAATAAATGATAAAAAGACAAAGACAATTCGTTACCAATATTCCAAACGGGGATTACTGTCTAAAAAGATTGAGGAGATAGACGGTGAGGATCTGGCACAAAAAATAGAAGGAAAAGCTATTGCCCAGACCATTTATGAATATGATTCAAACGGCAATATTATAAAGGTAACAACACCGGAAGGCTATACTACGGAATTGTCTTATGATGCTTCCGACAGAATTACCAAAGTGGTGGATAACGGAAAGACTATAACGGGAAGAGAGACTTATTTCCAATATGACCGTGCAGGGAATGTAATAAAGGAAACCGACTGCAATGGTAATTCCATAAAATACGATTATGACAGCATGAACAGGCCTATCAGAATAACTGATAAAGAGGGCGGTATTACAAGACTCTTCTATGATGAAGCAGGAAATGTTGTAAAGCGTGTAAGTCCTGAAAACTATAAACAGGATGAAGACGATGGTTTGGGAACAAGCTATAAGTATGATGGCTTAAACAGGCTGGTAGAGATAAAAAATGCTCTTGGCATTCTGGTGCAACAAAACATATATAATGATGCAGGGGAACTTGTTGAAAGATTTGATGCAACCAAGAAAGGTGTTAAATTCGACTATGACCTTGGTGGAAGAGTAAAGGAAATATACACACCGGGTTCTTCGAAGTCAGGCATACCAGCCCAGCAGTATACCTATGATGCCATGGGCAACATAACGGGAATAAGAGATGGTGAAGGAAACTATACCCGTTACAGCCTCGACCTTTGGGGAAGAATTGAAGAAATCAACAAAGAAGACGGAAGTGTTGAAAAATACACCT
>CAZLZR010000011.1:0-94610 GCA_964564015.1 uncultured Acetivibrio sp. | reverse complement strand
TAATGATGTAATTGCTGCTACTAGAAAGACACAAGCAATAACTAAAAGTAGTGTGGCTAAGAATCAAACAAATGATACAAATGTAAACAAGGGGACGGGTAAAACTCTTGTTACTGCTGCGCAACTGAAAGAGTTCGGGTGGTCTGATACAAGTGATGCATTTGTAAAGAAGTTAAACGATGCTTTAGTTAGATATGGTATAACAGACAAAGATAGTATAGCACTATTTATGGCTACAATGGCAGAAGAAAGCGGTTGGGGAAAATATACAATAGAGCAAGGTAGTGATTCTTATTTTGCAGGGAAAAAATATGGGAAAAATGGAAGAGGTGCAGGATATATTCAGATTACTTGGCGTGATACGCATCTGAAATTTCTTAAGTCAATGGGCGATAATTTTTCCGGGGCTGATACTGCACAATATATAGCAGACCACTATCCGATGGAAGCAGCAGCTTGGTTTTGGAGTAACGAGGCAAAAACTGGTGAGGGTAATCTAAATGCATACGTTAATAAAAATGGAAGCAATTTGGGGATTTTTCTTATCACACAATATTTTGTAAATGGATTAGTTACAGATAAAAATGGAAATGTACCTGCTGCATTTATGAGTGATTTAGCAGCAATAAGGCAAGGAGGTACATTTAATATTAATGGTACTTCTTTAAGCGTCAATGGAAATACGTGGAGACTCCCTGTTAACTGGAGTTCCCGAAAAGATGCATATGATAAAGCCATTAAAGCGTTTAAGTAAATAAGAAGGGATTGATTAAAGTGAAAAGAGTTATTTTAATATACTTTGTTGTTATGGCTATGTTGCTTGTAGGTTGTAATTCTAGCAAGTTAAATGACAGTGAAATAAATAAGTTTGAAGGAAGTAAGTCAAGCAATGTTATTGATAATAAAGTAAATAAAGAAGAAGCAAATAAATCAAGTGATGCAAATGATAGTAAAGAAAATAATATCGAGGGAAGCAAACCAAGCAACACAAATGACTATAAAATATTTGAAAAGGAATATACTGCTTATAATAAAGAGAATAAGCCTTTCAAAGTGAAGTATGCACAAATATCCGGTTTAGCTAATGAAAACTTAGAAAATAGAATAAATCAAACACTTAAGTCTTCGATAACTGAATGGATCAATAAAGACAGTGAATGGATGGAAGAAAGTCAGTTGGCTGTAAAATACAAAACTTCAAAATATTTATCGTTATTCTATACAATAGAGTCAAAAGATGGTAAAAATAAATTGAGTACCTATACACGTATTGGAGTAACGGTAGATATGCAGACAGGAGATAGGGTTTATTTAAATTATTTAATAAAGGATACTACTAATCTGAAGCAAAAATTAGTGAGTTACTCCTACGGAAATGAAATTTCTCCTCCGATAGATTCTGAAGAGGCCGATAAAATTATTCACCGTGCTTCAATATCTGAAAAGGAATATTTTGAGGAAATTTATAAGACTGACCCGCTTGTATATGATTTTATGTTTACATATATAAGAGTTAAGCCATCATTCTATTTAACAGATAAGCAAATAGTTATTACAAGAGACGAAAATAAATATAATGATGTATATATTGACTTTAAGATATAGGTAGACACTTGTATAACAATGAACGTCTTTCCTTACCCGGTATACCAATAAAACGGTAGCCGGGTTTTTCTTTTACCTAAAATGCAATAAGTATATATAAAATTTAATAAGTAATCGGTAAACCATGAGTACTGGTATAAAAACAACCGTCATTTCTGACGGTAAAATTTTACTGATTTTGATCCGATTTGCGACACTCACTTGGTAAGTCTTTTGACCATGGAAGTAACATCTCCAAAAAGGAAGTATTTTTATCATCCATATGTTTCGGTATCTGCTCCAGTAAATACTTGAAATACCGGTATGGTTTTAAGTTGTTTGCCTTGGCGGTCTCAGCAATACTGTAAATGATCGCACTTGCCTTAGCTCCTTCAATCGTGTCAATCATATGCCAGTTGCGTTTTCCAATACAGAATCCTCTAATTGATGCCTCACAGGCGTTATTGTCCAAGGGAACATAACCATTCTCAAGAAAAGTTTTTAAATATTTCTCTTGATTCAGGCAGTAGGTAAATCCCTTACCTGTTTCCGATTGTGCTGGCACTTCATTCCGGTGCTCTTTTATCCACGCAAAGAAAGCCTCAACTTGTGGTTTTACAAGTAGTTGACGCTGAGCAACACGTTCTTCCGGTTTGAGATCCAGAAGACCATTGTCGATTTTGTATATGACGGCTATCTGCTTCAGTGCAGCATACGCTAGGGTATCTTTTGCAGCTTCTTTTCCTAGGGCTTTTACCACATTGGAAAAACGTCTGCGGGAATGACTCCAACACCCAGCTATCCTGATATCAGGAACATCTTTTTCAAGCTTGTGGTAAACTTCATAGCCATCTGCTACAATAATGCCCTTATACCCTTTGAGGAATTCACGGGGATGGTCAGCCTTCCGTGTTTTCTGATAATCATAAAGAATGATTGGCGGATCATGATACATTTTTCCTGTGCGGTATACCCACATAAAACTTTTAGAACCGGCAGCTCGTCCGTCTTTAGAAACGAGAACCGGCGTCTCGTCTGCCTGGGACACATGACACCTATACAACTCTTCATGCAGACGGTCATATAAAAGAGAAAAATAGCGTTCTGCACATTGTATGGTCCAGTTTGCCATTACTTGCCGGGAGATGTTGATATCATTCCGTGCAAATTCCTGCTCTAGTCTGTACAATGGGACTGCATTTATATATTTACTATTAAGAATACCTGCTTCCAAGGATGGAGTTACGATACTGTTACGCAACAAATCCTTTGGACGGTTTGCCTTTACAATTGTTTGATTATCTTTGCCAGCATAAACGGCTACATGATGTTCTTCCACTTCAAATGTAGCTGGATGAAACTGAAGTCTTTTATAAATTTCATCCGGAAGGCGTTTCCAACTATCTCCGAAAACAGTTCGCAACTCCTCTTCGCTAAGGGTGTGTTCAATAACATTTACCGGAATATTCTTCAAATCCTCATCGCGTTTTCCCTTGGCTTTTTTACGCTTATATGGCTTCGGACATACTTCCTCGAATTCTGGTTCTACGACATACTTTTCTGCAATGGTGACTTCTGCCTCATTAAAGCATAGTTCCATCTGGCCTTTCCATTCCATCTTTTCAGAGGAACGTCCAAATTTCTGTTGCTTTGCTATCTTCGTAGCTTCAATCAGAAGATTGATGTTTTTGTTCATCTGCTCTAACTGTTCGCTTTGTTTTGCAAGGATTACCTGCTGATTAAGGAAGAGGTGGATAATATCTTTTTTACTATATTTAATTAATTCGGTTTCTGTATACGTTTTCTCCATACGTCTACCGTATCACGAAAATAGAGAATATGGAATAGGTTAGAAGCATCTTTTGAAAATTGTGGATAAACATGATAAAACCCAGCGTTTTCAGGCAATTTATAGATAAGTTATCCACTACAAAATCTGTTTTGGTTGTACTTTATTCACAGTTTTTGACGGTTCAATGGAAAGTCCTTCTGTTAGCCATCTAAACTGGCGGTGGGTGATCTCTTTAGCTTCCTTTTTACTCCGAGGCCATTGGAATTTACCGTCTTCCAAACGTTTATATAGAAGAACAAATCCATCACCTTCCCACAATAATCCTTTGATTCTATCGGTTCTCTTACCGCAGAAAAGAAACAGGACATTTTGAAAAGGATCCAAGCGGAATTCACTTTGGACAATTCCGGCGAGGCCATCAATTCCACGACGTAAGTCAGTATATCCACATGCAATGTATATATGGTCAAAACCAATAGCATCATTAAACATGGTGAATTACCTTAAGAAGTGCTTCCAGTAATTCAGGACTGGTTTGATTCTTAAGTTCCAATCGGTAATCACCAATACTTATGACCAAATCAGGTATGAACGAAGCAGATTGAAGAGTTTCTTTATGATGATTCCGAACCGGAATCGGAGCAAATATAGTTGGCTGATGTTCTTTATGTTCATTTTTAGGTATTTGTATAGATGTGCAAAGTTCTTCTCGTAACCTGCGCTGCCAGTAAAAAAATTGTTGTTCACTTACATTGTTTTCTTTACACCATGCCTTTACAGTCATACCACTAGTACGACACTTTTGGACAATGGGTCTCCACTTTGAAAGATGATACTGACGTTTTACTTCTTGGGCATCCATCTAATAATTCTCCTTTAGAGTTTTTAAAGTTTACTTGAAAAACTATTACAAGTTTCTAAAGTAACTAGAAAAAATATAATAGAAGAATTATCCCATAATCCTTAATTCTTTGCGAGGTACTAATGGCTTACCGCTTACGTATCTTGCAGGGTAACTGGACAAAGTTTCTTCTGTTGTGTAAAATTAATATTAGAAGGTTAATGATGTCAAATGACTTTCATTCAGCCATAAATATAAGAGAAAGCTATAAATGGGGGATTTGTATGAAAAAAAGAATAAGGCTTTTCCTAACCATCCTGGTTATAGCAGCACTTGTTTTCCAATCACTTATCTTTATGCAATTCAATTCAGTTCTGGCCGATGCAAAGAAGGAGATAGTTGTATATTTTCCAAACTGGGCAACTTACATAAGCACAAACAACAATTTCGCTGTCGGTGATATACCATGGGATAAAGTTACAGCAATCAATCACGCTTTTTTTAAAATTGCCGACGATTTCACAATACAAACCACTGATGAGTATGCAGATTTTCAGAAAGTATTTGAACACTCGGGAAATAATCAGTTGAAAGGCCACTTTGGTGAATATAAGTATTATAAGGCTGTTTATCCTGATGTAAAACTTATTATTTCCATTGGAGGATGGACAGAAAGCAAAAAGTTTCACGAAATGGCTTTAACCGCTGCAAACAGAAAAGTTTTTATTGACAGTATACTGGAACTTTTTAAGACTTATCCGTTTGTTGACGGTGTTGATCTTGATTGGGAGTACCCGGGTGTAAGCAGGGCTGATTGTCCGGGAGGTCCGGAAGACAAACAGAATTTTACAACGCTTTTGAAAGAAATACGTCAAGCTTACGAAGACAACAAACTATACGATAAGCTGCTAACAATAGCAGCATCTGCCGGTGCATCAACCATTATGAAAGCTGAGCCTGACAAGTATGCCGAGTATTTGGATTTTATCAATATCATGGCTTATGATATGCATGGAGCATGGGACACCATTACAAACCACCACTCTCCCCTTTATGCAAAGGATGGTCTTTCAGTTGATGATGCGGTGCGTGTTTTTACGGATAAATATGGGGTTCCGGCAAGCAAGCTTGTAATAGGCACACCCTATTATTCAAAAGGATGGAAGGATGTTCCCGATACTGAAAACCATGGTTTGGGTGTAAGTGGATCGAGTAATCTGGAAGGTACCGTTGGTCCGGGAGGCCAGAATACATATTTCAGGATGAAAGAACTTGAAGCAATGACCGGGGTATTCACAAAGTACTGGGATGATGCCGCAAAAGCTACATATTTATATAGTCCGACATTACATGAAATGTACACCTATGAAGACAAAAGATCCATAGGTGAACGCTGCAAGTATGTCATAGATAATAACTGCGGTGGGATAATGGTTTGGACGATTGCCTATGATGACAAGGCTGATGATTTTCCGCTTACCAGTCTGATTGCTGAAAGATTTGGTATCGGTAGTGTCGTAACACCCACTCCTGCAAAGGTATTGCTTGGAGATCTGAATGGGGATGGAAATGTGAATTCCATTGATTTTGGATATTTTAGAATGTATCTGCTCGGAACAATAAAGGATTTTCCTATAGAGAATGACTTAAAAGCTGCTGACTTAAATGGTGACGGAAACATAAACTCCATTGACTACGGATATTTTAGAATGTACCTGCTAGGCACTATAAAAGAGTTTCCGGCATCGCAATTTGGAAAATAGAGACCATCAAACAACCAAATTATAGAGCAAAGCTGTTTTGGTGTCAAATGTCGTAATTGCTTGACCTGAGCATTAAAATCAGTGGCCGAAGGCTTGATGATTTTGAAGTAAAAATGCCAAGGATGGCATTTTTAGCGTCTTGGGACAGGAGGTCCCATAGACGCGGCGAAAAATTATCAGGGCAAGGTACGATTTTTGCGCAGCAAAATATCGTTCATCTGTCTGCCGAATGGCATCCTACTGATTTTTTGCGAAGGTCTTGCAATGGAGATGTTTGACACCAAAACAACCGGCACAACTCTCAAATCAATTCCGTTAAACCCTCAACTCCGCTAATTGTAAAGCTTCAACATAAATATCCTCTAATAAATTTGATGACAAGGATAAACCTTCCAAATTTAGCTAATCCAAACACACAATAGTGTTGTTAAGTTACCAAAGATTTAGTATTATTAAAAATATGAAATGAGAATGACTAAAAACTCAAAAGTATCATAAAGCGGGCACATTTCTTTGAAAAAACCGACGAACTGGTGTTTGCTTTTTGAAATTTATCTGATATAATATATCGCAGCGGAAGTTGAAAAACGATTTAATGTTAATGGAAATGAGTGTGTTATTTATGCTTAAAGACAAAATTCTTATAAAAGGTGCCAGAGAGCACAATTTGAAAAATGTAGATATTGAGATACCCAGAGATCAATTTGTAGTTATTACAGGACTGAGCGGATCAGGAAAGTCGTCTCTTGCCTTCGATACTATTTATGCCGAAGGGCAGAGGCGTTATATGGAGTCCTTGTCCTCATATGCAAGGATGTTCTTAGGACAGATGGAAAAGCCTGATGTTGATTACATCGAAGGTCTGTCCCCTGCAATATCTATTGACCAGAAGACTACCAGCAGGAACCCGCGTTCCACAGTTGGTACGGTTACAGAAATATATGATTATCTCAGACTTTTGTATGCGAGAATAGGTGTGCCCCACTGCCATATTTGCGGCAAGGAGATAGCACAACAGACTGTAGACCAGATGGTTGACAGTATAATTGATCTGGAGGAAGGCACAAAAATACAGCTGCTTGCTCCTGTTGTAAGGGGGAGAAAGGGCGAATTTCACAAGCTTATTGAGGACATAAAAAAGGGTGGATATGTCAGGGTCAGAGTTGATGGAGAAATTTATGAGGTAAACGATGAGATAAATCTCGATAAAAACAAAAAGCACAATATTGAAATTGTTGTCGACAGGCTTGTTGTAAGGCCGGATATCAGAAAGAGACTTTCAGACTCACTAGAGACGGTGCTTAAACTGAGCAATGGTATGCTTCTTGTTGACATTGTTGGCAAGGAAGAGCTCTTATTCAGTCAGAATTTTGCTTGCAGTGATTGCGGTGTTAGTATGGAAGAACTTACACCCAGGATGTTTTCCTTTAACAATCCCTTTGGTGCATGCCCTACTTGCGGAGGCCTTGGAGCTATGCTCAAAATAGACCCCGACCTTGTAATTCCAAACAAAGCAAAATCTTTGTCGGAGGGAGCCATAAACGTTGGCGGGTGGAATGTAGCAAACGGGGATGGTTATGCAAGAATGTATGTAAACGCTCTTGCCCGCCATTATAAGTTTAGTGTCGATACACCGTTTGAAAAGCTTCCACCGAAAATAGTTGATATTATTCTCTATGGTACAAAAGGCGAAAAAATCAAGATAGACTACGAAAGAGAGTACGGAAAAGGTTCTTTTACAGCTGCTTTTGAAGGTATTATAAACAGCATGGAGAGACGCTATAAGGAAACGCAGTCGGAAGGAATGAAACAATATTATGAAGCCTTTATGAGTAATGATCTTTGCCCGGATTGTAATGGCGCAAGGCTGAAAAAGGAATCCCTTGCAGTTACTGTGGGAAACAGCAATATCAATGAAGTAAGTTGTATTTCTGTGGGCGAAACAAAAACCTTTTTTGACAATCTGAACCTTTCAGAACGTGAAAAGCTTATTGCGCACCAGATACTTAAGGAAATAAAGGAAAGACTGGGATTTCTGGTTGATGTAGGCCTTGATTATCTGACCTTATCAAGGGCAGCCGGTACGTTATCAGGTGGGGAAGCTCAAAGGATCAGACTTGCTACGCAGATAGGCTCTGGCCTTATGGGGGTTTTGTATATTCTGGATGAGCCTAGCATCGGACTTCACCAGAAAGACAACGAGAGACTTCTTATGACCTTGAGACGATTGAGGGATCTGGGAAATACGCTGATAGTGGTTGAGCACGACGAGGATACAATGTATGCTTCAGACTATATTATAGATTTAGGCCCCGGTGCAGGAGTACACGGTGGAGAGATAGTTGCGAAAGGTACTGTGGAAGAAATTAAGAACAACCCTGATTCGATAACCGGGCAGTACCTGAGTGGTAAAAAGAAGGTAGAAGTACCGAAAAAGCGCCGTAAGCCCAATGGAAAGTGGGTAGAAGTTGTAGGTGCCCGCGAGAATAACCTCAATAACCTGGATGTAAAAATACCTCTTGGAGTTTTTACATCTGTTACAGGGGTATCGGGTTCAGGGAAGAGTTCTCTTGTAAATGAAATACTGTATAAAAGACTGGCAAATGAACTCAACGGTGCAAAGCAGAAACCGGGAGAACATAGCAGTATAAAAGGATTGGAATACCTTGACAAGGTCATTGACATTGATCAGTCCCCTATAGGGCGTACGCCAAGGTCAAACCCGGCGACCTATACAGGAGTATTTGATTTGATAAGAGAGGTTTTTGCAGGGACGACGGAAGCGAAAACAAGAGGCTATAAGTCGGGCAGATTCAGCTTTAATGTTAAAGGTGGGCGTTGTGAAGCCTGCAGTGGTGATGGTATAGTTAAGATTGAAATGCACTTTTTGCCGGATATATATGTTCCCTGTGAAGTTTGTAATGGTAAGCGTTACAACAGGGAAACACTGGAGGTTCGGTACAAGGGAAAGAATATTTCAGAAGTCCTGGATATGACAGTTGAGGACGCTGTGGAGTTTTTCAAGAACATCCCCAAAATACACAAAAAGCTTGAGACTCTAAATGATGTAGGGCTTGGCTATATCAAGGTCGGACAACCCTCAACAACCTTATCTGGCGGGGAGGCTCAAAGAGTCAAACTTGCTACCGAGCTTTCAAAGAGGAGCACCGGAAAGACCATGTATATTCTTGATGAGCCAACGACAGGACTTCATATTGCCGATGTACACAGGCTTATTGATATACTTCAAAGACTGGTTGATGCCGGGAATTCCGTTGTGGTTATAGAACATAACCTCGATGTTATAAAAGTTTCGGACTATATCATAGATCTTGGGCCCGGAGGGGGAAATAAGGGAGGAAATATTGTTGCTAAGGGTACACCTGAAGAACTTGTAAAAGTTAAAGATTCCTATACAGGGCAGTTTTTGGGGAAAATTCTCGGAAATGAGTAAATGGCTATATTGACATTATTTATATTTTTAGGTATAAATTGTACAATACCTCAAAATTTCATGGTTAAGAGAAGATATTTTGATTATGGCACAGGTATTAATATTAACATAGAGATAAATGAAGGTATTTATCTCCTCAAAAATGGTGGGGTATGTTTTGTTGATAGACCATAAAAAACCGTTATGGTATACTTTAATAAAGTATACAAATCAAAGTTTAATGTAGGTTGATTTATAATTAAAGAGGGTAAATATTAGAAAGAGAATTCGCATAGGCTAATAATATATATTTTGGATCTATTGGCGCTCTTACGATTGGAGATGATTAAATTGATGATGTGCTCTATATGCAAAGAAAATATAGCGGTAGTATTTATAACTAAAATAACAGACGGTAAGCAGACACAAGAGGGGTTATGTCTTTCTTGTGCCAGAAAACAGGGTATCCAGCCAATAAACCAGATTATTGAGCAGACAGGTATATCTGATGAAGAAATGGAAGACCTAAACAAGCAAATGGGAAGCCTTTTTGAAGATATGGATATTAATAATTTAAATGGTGCAGTTTCGGAACCCGGTACTAGTGGCAGCACAAATCCTTTTTTGAATCTGTTCAATAAAACATTGTTTAAGAGCAATGAGCCAGGCAGCAACAAAAATGAAGAAACAAAAGACACCCAGGAGGAAAGCAATACAAAAGATGATAAGGAAGGCAAAAATAATACAAGAACCAAGACACAGGAAAAGAAACAGCTGAAGAAGAAAAAATATCTGGATACCTATGGCTCAAACCTTAACGAAAAGGCTAAGGAAGGCAAAATTGACAGAATAATCGGAAGACAGAAGGAAATAGAACGTGTAATCCAGGTTCTCAATAGAAGAAATAAGAACAACCCCGTTTTAATAGGTGAGCCCGGGGTAGGTAAGACAGCCATTGCTGAAGGTTTGGCAGTGAGGATTTCAGAAAAACAGGTTCCTGCAAAGCTTTTCAACACTGAAGTATACCTTCTGGACTTAACAAGCATAGTAGCAGGAACACAGTTCAGAGGACAGTTTGAGAGCCGGATGAAGGGTATAATTGAAGAAACCAAAACGCTTGGAAATATTATCCTGGTAATAGATGAATTGCACAATATTATGGGCGCCGGTGAAGCAGAGGGTGCTATGAATGCAGGTAATATTTTAAAGCCTGCTTTAGCAAAAGGCGAGATACAGGTGATTGGAGCAACTACTCTCAATGAGTACCGTAAACACATTGAAAAAGATTCAGCTCTAGAGAGAAGATTCCAACCTGTTATGGTTGACGAGCCTTCCATAGAAGAATCAATAGAAATACTCAAAGGTATTAAGGACTACTATGAAAGTTATCACAGGGTCAAAATATCCGATGAAGTGATAAGAGCTTCTGTAATAATGGCTGAGAGGTATATAACAGACCGTTTTCTGCCGGACAAGGCAATAGATGTGCTGGATGAAGCCGGTTCAAGGGCAAATATAAATAATGTAGGACTTGTGGAGTTTGATGCACTTAAGGAAGAGCTTAAGAAGGTGCAGGAAGAAAAAGAAAGTGCAATATCTGCTGACTCTATTGAAGAGTATCAAAAGGCTGCTGACCTGAAAGTCAGGGAATGCAAGCTTATTGAGCAGATAAACGAGCTTGAGGCAAAGAATAAGGCGATGGAAATAACGGTAGATGATGTGGCACAGGTAATTGAGGCGTGGACAAAAATTCCTGTTCAAAAGCTAACCGAGCTCGAGGCTAAAAAGCTTCTGAACCTTGAAGAAAGGCTTCATAAGAGAATTATCGGTCAAAAGCAGGCAGTTGTGAGTGTTGCTAAGGCTATCAGACGTAACAGGGCAGATTTCAAAAAGAAAAAAAGACCATCTTCCTTTATCTTTGTCGGACCGACGGGTGTTGGAAAAACTGAGCTTGTAAGAGCACTTGCTGTAGAACTGTTTGAAACTGAAGAGGCGTTAATCAGGCTTGACATGTCTGAATATATGGAGAAGCATACTGTGTCCAAGATGATTGGGGCACCTCCTGGATATATAGGCTATGACGATGGAGGACAATTAACTGAGAAAGTAAGACGCAAACCTTACTCCGTTATCCTTTTGGATGAGATTGAAAAAGCTCACCCTGACGTGTTTAACATGCTTTTGCAGATACTTGAGGATGGAAGAGTAACTGACAGTCATGGAAGAACTGTGAGTTTTGAAAATACCGTAATAATAATGACTTCAAATGCCGGTACAAGTCTTAAGGCGCATGGAATAGGATTTGCAAATGACAACTTTATTGCACTTGAGAATAAGGTAAAGGAAGTTCTGAAGGAAATATTCAGACCTGAGTTTTTAAACCGGTTAGATGAAATAATTGTGTTTAATGAGCTGAGCAGGGATGAATTAAAACAGATAGTCGGATTGATGCTTAAGGAAGTAGTGGAAGAAGTTGAACCTAAGGGTATTTCAATAGAGATAAGTGAAGCTGTAACAGATTATATCCTGAATATAGGTTATGACCAGAAATACGGCGCAAGGCCACTTAGGAGGACAATACAGAAGTATATTGAAGATGAATTGGCTGACCGATACCTAAAGGGTGAATACAAGGAAGGCAGTAAGATATTCATTGATGCAGGCAGTGAAGGATTAATATTTAATATGGGTTGATAAGGGTATTCTTTTTACGGTTTAGGAGGGTTAATGTTTGGCAATAGAGATAAAAAGAGCGGTTATTCATGTGCTGGATAAGGATTCGGATGAACCTTTGCTAAATGAATTTGAATTGGATATAAATGAGGATATCCAATTTTTTTTGGAAAAACACATTTCCAAATCCATTAATGATGATGACGCTAGAAAAGGTAAATTTAAGGAAGGAATGAATGTGGTCCGGGAAGTATGTTACAGGAGTACATCAGACAGCGATTATTTCCTGGAAGGCTCAAAGGATATAGCAAGGCAGCTGTTTAAAGCAATAAAAACAAATAACAGTATATCCTCAACGGATTTGATAATATGCCTTTACGAAGATGAAAATGTTCCGGCAGTCGCCATTTTAAAGATGGATTATACCGTATCATTTATACACGATATTGAAATGGTGGAAAGCAAGTTTAAGATAAATATCAAAAAGCAGGATATAAGTCTGCCGGGTGTCAACCAAAGAATACAGAAATGCGCATTTGTCCTGTCACCTGCAGTTTATAATGACCATGAACTCATCGTTCTCGATAATCAGATAGGTAAAGATGCAGATGAACCTGTTGCTCAGTTTTTTCTTCATACTTTTCTTGGAGCAGAACTTATACTTGACGGTAAAACATGTACCAAAATACTCAGGAGAGAGACGGAGAATTGGGTACGAAGTAAGGCTAAAGAAGGCGAAGCCTATGCGGAGGAAGTAAGGGGATTTGTAAACAGTGCAATTCACGAGGAAGATGAAATAGATATAGAGGCTTTTTCCAATAAAGTGTTCGGGAGCAAAGTGGAGCTCAGAGATGATTTTGTCAATAATCTGAAAGAAAAAGGACTCACACATGAGAAATTTGAAGTAGATCATGAATGGGTAGAAAAGAAGCTGAGCAAGATTAGGCTGAAAACCAATGATAATATTGAAATCGTTATAGACTACGAACTTTTTGGTGACAGAGACAAATTTGAAATACTCAGCAATTTGGATGGAACCAAGACTATAGTAATTAAGAATGTTTCAAGTCTTAATCAGAATTGATACCTATAATTATTTTAAATATCTATTTTCATTAAAAGGAGTGCTACCAATTATGATTTACTCCCTTCCAGTATATATAAATTTGTACTGAAAGATAAAGCTAAACCACATTGGAAGCACTCCTTTGGGTTTTCTGTGAATTCAATAAACTAATCCAATATTAAATAGACCAAAATACTGCTTAAACAAAAGACAACTGTAGTAGCGGTAGTAATTGCTGCAAAGAATTTAGCGCGTTTGGTTCTGACAGCTTGAAGAAAATCCAGAGCAAATCCTATTGCCAGGCTTCCGATAATAAATGTTGGTACTATGTATCTGTAATCTTGTGTACATATAAGGGGATGCCCAAAGCAAAACCTTATAAATGATGCAGTTATTGTGACGTATAGTATAATCCAGAATGTTTTTAAGTTTGTATCAATTTTGCTTGACTTTTTTACTGTAGCTACTCCCATTGAAATAAGTGAAATAAATATGAGAAAAGCATTGATGTAAAACAGAATTGTTGAGATTATCATACTTACAGTAGTATCCTTCATATGGTATTCGCCAAATACGGAAGATTTCAATATGTAAATCAGTATATTATGTTCTTTATAAGGGTCTCCGAAACAGATGAAAATATTTTTGATTTGAACAGGGTCAAAATCAAAAAATCTGTTTATAACAGAGTAGTCGCCTATATATAATGCTGGATTATCATCTATAAGTGGAATGTAGCCTAAAGGCATGCCGTACTTTGTATAGTTATAAACTGACCACCACACACCGAGGGGAATACATATTAAACCAAAGACAGTAAACTGGCCTATGAACTTTTTAAATAGATCTTTTCTTTGTGCTAATTTTAATAAAAATACGGAAGCAATAGCCGGAGCTAATAAGATTCCTGATGACTTAGCCATCATAGATAACCCCATGAAAAGCGCTATTTTTATTATTGTTGACATGGCAGGGTTTTTATACCATCTGATAGTATAAAGTATTGCTGCCAGCATTAATGCAAGGCATAGTATATCGTTGTTAATACTACCTGATAAAAGAGACAGTGTAGGGTGAAAACAGACAATGGAATAAGGTATAACCAAAGCTAATTTATCCAGTGAAAATTCTTTGAAAATTTTGTAGCATAATATATTAATGCAGCAAGAGTAAAATAGAGTTAAAACCTGAATGCTCTCCACAGCTTTTTCGAAATTCATACCCAGAGCAGAATTTAGTTTAAGCCAAACCGCAGAAATAAAATGATGAAGCGGTGGATGATAAAACTGCCATTTGGTGCGAGGATCAAAATCCGGTAACTTAAAGTTGTTATGAAAAAAGTATTCTATATATGCCAGATGTCCGTCAATGTTACCTATGCCTGCAACGTCATGCTGCCTGCTGAAGTAAGGGGTATGTAAAATATACATAACGCGAAGCAGAAAAGATCCTATAGATAATAATATTATTATGTTTCTTGTGTTTAGATTACCTTTCAGTTTAAATAATATGGCCGTTCCCAGAAGAATTATAAGCCAGAACGATTTTTCTGCACCAAAAACTGTTAATAAGTTAAGAATAAAGCAAAATAAAAGAGTTATTATTACAGGGTGTTTGAAAAACTGTATTGGAATATGCCATTTACTATTTTGATTCATGATACTCTTCCTCCGTATTTACATTCCATACAGCAGATTTGTCGGGATTGTTATTTTTAATAAGATTGACAGCCTCAATTGCAGTAAGCATCGAGTGATCCATGTTATTGTAACGATGCTGGCCATTTCTGCCCAAGCAGTATAGGTTACCAAAGCTATCGAGGTATTCTCTGACTTTGTCGAATTGGCTGTAAGTTCCAAAGTAGGCCGGGTATGCTTTTTTGACTCTGATATGAGTGGAATCAATGATGTCAGCCTTTTCTATTACATCAATCTTAGAGAGTTCATCAATTGCAAATGTGATAAAGTCTTCACTGGACATATTCCACATTTTATCGCCCTCAGTGCAAAAATACTCAAGTCCTACCCAAACGGTATTTTCATTATCGTTTACCATATATGGTGACCAGTTATTAAATATTTGCAGTCTACCTATTTTTACATCCCTTTCCTGAATGTAAATCCAACAATCGGGAACAATATTTCCAACAGTTTTTATCTTAGTTCCATTCTTAATTTTAAGCTTTTTTAGTAATAATCCTACAGTAATGAAGTCACGGTATGGAAGGTTTACTGCAATTTCATTGACCTTTGCAGGAACAATATCTCCCATAGCTTGAATAAGATCCTTTATCGGCA
This sequence comes from uncultured Acetivibrio sp., assembly GCA_964564015.1. Classification (GTDB taxonomy): domain Bacteria; phylum Bacillota; class Clostridia; order Acetivibrionales; family Acetivibrionaceae; genus Acetivibrio. Next base: position 79,161 of record CAZLZR010000011.1, on the reverse strand, counting down.
TGGTTGAAAAAAATAAATCTCCGCCGAGAACTTCAGTATTACCTTGTTGATCAGTAATTACAACCTCTTTAACAACGCCATTATTGGTTTTTATACCGGTAACTTTACTATTTAGTTTGATTTGTCCTCCTTTTTTCTCTATTTCGGAAGCCATTGTCTCCCAAAGCTGTCCAGGACCTTTTTTGGGGTATGCGAATTGCTCTATAAGCGAAGTTTGGTTGCTCTTATGATTTTTATTAAACATTTTCGCAAACATTTCCATAATAGCTTTACTTAAAGAAAGCTCCTTAACCCTTTGAGCACCCCACTCCGGAGAAATATTGGAAGGGTGAACACCCCAAAGTTTTTCTGTATAATCTTCAAAAAACATCTCATAGAGAGGCCTGCCGAAACGGTTTATGTAAAAATCCTCCAAAGACTTTTCATCACGTTTTTTTATTGAAGACCCTAATAAGCCAAGGCCTGATTTTATTGTGCGTATAAAGCCCATATTTATGAATGTTGCCGGCTTTATTGAAATTGGATAGTCAAAAAAGCTTCTTAAATAAAATATTCTGGATACACGGTCTCTAATGAGCATAACCCTATCAGTATTTTCAGGATCGGGACCATTAGTGGATAAAGGCTTTTCTATTCCAAGAAATTTATCATCTTTGGAAGGAGACCCTTGAATTGGCATTAACTCCTGCCATAAGTCATTAACCTGGCTGTTCTTTGAGAAGAATCTGTGTCCTCCGATATCCATTCTGTTTCCTTTGTATTGTGCAGTTCTGGAGATTCCACCGATAAATTCGGTTTCTTCCAATATGATTGGTTTTATGTCAGTTTCTTTTAATAACTGATACGCAGTTGTTAATCCTGCCGGACCTGCACCTATAATTATAGCAAGTTTTTGTGGCTTGATTTCTGCCATTTTTATTCCCCCTGCGAGTGTAAAATTTTATTTATTTGAATATAAATATTTTCCGTGCGAGATAGTTCCAAATAAGTACTGCTGATGATACAAAAACTTTAACAAAAACATAGTATTTGTCCCCAAAGATTGTAATTCCCCAATACATTCCGGCTAGAGTAAGTCCAAGACCGATAACACCTATAAGTGCGAAGATAGTAAAAGACTGAAGCTGTTTGCCTTTAACCTTACTTTCAGCTTCTTTAAAAACAAAAATAATAGATAATATGTAGTTATAGATCAGCCCGGATATAAATCCTAAAGCAGTTGCAATTAGTATACCTGGTTTGCCTAGGTCTGAAAGCAAAAATCTTTTTGTCAAAATCAAAACGCCTGTATCCACAACAAAAGCCGAACCACCAACAAATAGATACCTTATGAATTCAGATATCATATCCATAACTTTAAAATTCCTAAAAATTTGCATAATTTTCTATTTTCCTTCAAAATTTTTACTTAATAAAAATATTATATCACAAATTTGACAATTCTGAATACTTAATAGCAAATAAATGAAATTTTAGAATTGGTAGTTATGAAAAGTACAAGGATTTTTGAGATTTGAGTTAGGAATGTTAGGTTAGCATATTTGCTTAGTGAATTACTCAAAACAAAAAACAGGGAAGCATTTGCTTCCCTGTTTTACCACCTGTTAAGTCCAATTCCGCCAAACCTGTTTCCAATACCTTTACTTTTCGGGAAACTGTTTGAGTTCCTTCTTTGACTTTTTATTTGAGTTCTGCAGCTTAAACATCTCTGAGGTTCATTCTGAAAACCTTTTTCTTTGAAGAAGTTCTGCTCACCTTCTGTGAATATAAATTCTGCATTACAACTTTTGCATACCAGTGTTTTATCCGCCATTTGATTTTGCCTCCTTTGAAATTAGGATATAACCGATTTTTGACTTAACTCCATAATTAGAAAGGAGGAACGTGTTCAAAAATAAATTAATCCTTTATTTTAATTATTATCCAATAAGGACTAATTTATACAAACTCAGGTGCAATATTTAATAAATAGTATTTAGTTATATGAATAGTTTAACATCATACTTTTCTTTAAGTTCATTAACTTTCTTGTAGTATTCTTCTTCCTGCTTTTTGCCCATTAATTCTGACTTGACCTTTTCTTCAGCTTCACTGAACGTTAAATCCATTGCCGCTCTTCTGCCTGTGAGCTTTATAATATGGTAACCAAACTGTGTTTTAACGGGAGCTTTAGTGATTTCACCCTTATTTAAGGAAAAGGCAGCGGTTTCAAATTCAGAAACCATTTTGCCCTTTGAGAAGAACCCAAGGTCACCGCCGCTAGCTTTTGAAGGACAGATAGAGTATTCTTTTGCAGCGTCTTCAAACTTTTTGCCTTCTTCTATTTCAGCTAAAATTTTATTGGCAGTGGTTTCATCCTGAACAAGAATATGACTGGCTTTAACTGATTCAGGTTCATTGAAGATTTCTTTATTTTCGTTGTAGAATTTCTTTGCTTCAATCTCATTGATTGTCACTGATTTGAGAAACTTGCTAAGTGCGTACTGTTTTAACAGATTCACTTTTACTTTTTCAACTTCTTGAAGGTAGTCCTGTTCCTTATCGAAGCCTTTATCGATTGCATCTAAATAAAACAGTTCCTGTTCTGCCAATTGAGCGATGAGTTGCTTTATACCTTCAGGGCTAGAGAATTGAGTAGCCACTTTTGGGTCAACATTTTGTAAAAAAAACTGTAAATCTTCTGAAGTAATTTCTCTGTTTCCAATTTTCGCAAATACCTTATTATCCATAACAGATTATCTCCTTTTAATAATATACAGTAATAATAACAGATTATAGCCGACATGTCCAACTAAAAGACATACGTTGAACCACATCTGAATACCACTGAAATACTATTTGACCGGTTAACATATAATTTGTTTATTTTTTATGGTGCAAAATTCACAATTTCTATAATTTATTTCAGGTTAATTGACGATATCATCATTAGTTAATATCACTATCCAGTGTTATGACTTTTTTCCATGTCTATAAGTCAAATTGTACAAATGGTTGTAAAATATATAATTCCAGTTATTATGAAGGGAGATATGTTATATGTCAGTAAAATCCTTTTTTGATTCTGTTTTTGGTCGCAGAAATCTGGCTAAATTAGTGCAGAAAGACCACAAGATTAAGTTGAAACACCATGAGTTTGATGAGTTTTTTGAGGCTCAGATACAGAGTATAGGGAGTGAGCAGATAAAAGTAGCCATAGATGATGTCTTTGAAAGAGATAAATTCTGCACTAACGATCATATAGTTGTGAGTTTTGTCAAATCAAATGAGGTATTCTGGGCAGATGGAGAGATACTCAATGTTAAGCATGGTTTATTTGTAGAAATGCTTTTGAAGCTGAAGGATGTTAAAAAACGTGAAAATATGAGAAAGAAGAGCCGGTATTTTGTCAGTCTTTCAGGGAGTATGAAAAATGAAGCGGAGGATGTTGGCAGAGCAGTGGTAGTAAGAGATTTGAGTTTTAGAGGGCTAAGGGTTGATTGCTCAAGTGAATTTGAAGTGGACAGCATAGTGTATATCAGTATAAACCTGAGCAAACACCAGAAATGCAGCTTTAAAGGCAGAGTTGTCAGAAGATGTGAGGTTGGAAAAGGATTTGAATATGGAATAGAAATCTGTAATATTATGAGGGAAAATAATATCGTCTTATATGATTACATAAATAAACTGGAGAATGCCGTCTGAGTATTATCGGATATAATTAATCTGATGCTTGATGGGGGTATTTATGGGTTTGTATTTAATAGCAGGTGTCAACTCCGATAAAGTAAAACAGGCATTGGAGAACAACGGTATTGCTGTTGTGAGGTCTGAAGAGTCTATTTCCGAGGCACTGAAGTTTTTAACAAATAATCACCTTGAATACCATTCTGTTCTGTTAACTGATCAAGGTGTGATTAGTGATTATCAGAATTTCGAAGAGATACTCAAAAGGTTTATGCTGGTGATTAATCCTGATTCGGAATTAAAGTTTCTGACAAAGGATCCTAATCTTGAGATGGTTTTTAAGCAGAATTTTGAGAGTGGCAGCAAATTTCAAGTATACTTTTCAGATCAGGTTAAAATACCAGTTACAACACTTATTGAATTCTGCAGGTCTAATAACAATGCTATAAAAGACAATGCACCGGTAACGCAAAGCATGGACAATACCGTATTGTTGAAGAAATCCTGGTCAATTTTTGACAAATTCAGGTCGAAACAGGCGGAGAACACAGGTGGCAGGAATGAAGAAAAAAACAAAGCAATGCCTGCTAAAAAAACTGGCAATGAGAAAACATTTCTGAACTTAAAGGATTGCAAAAAGGTGGTGGTTATTACCGGACATAGAGGTTCCGGAGTAACTGGAACATTAGCCAATATTGCATCGGTTGCAAGTACCAATAACCTCTCGGTAATGGTCGTAGATATGGACACTGTCTACAGAGGAATAAACCTGTATTTTCCTAAATTCGGTGACGAGGTTGAGATAAACCCTGAATTAAGCTATTCTCTCTTCCGCTGCCTTATGAAACCTGAGTCTTATGATGTGAATTCATGTAGGATAAATGAAAATTTGTCTGTAATAACCCTGTCATATTCTGCCACAAATAAGGACAGGCTTGCTGAGGCAATGGAGTATAAGCGGGTTTTGAGTCTTGTCAGTTTACTGAGGCAGAAATACAATCTGGTATTATTAGACCTGCCTCTGGAAATTATGAAATACATTTCCGACATAATAACCCAGGTTGACAGTATAGGTCTGTGTGTGAATAACAATCTGTATTCGGTTATAAATACCGTCAAGGATATTGAAGAAAATATGTGTAAAGATTTTTTGCTTTTTAGAACAAAGTGCAGGGTTATTGTCTCAAAATATAATGAGAATAACAGACACCACGGTAAAAGGTTTTCGCCCGATTATACGTGTGAACTGCTGAATGAAATTAGTGGTGTTACCAAGGGTGAATACCAAAATTGCGGTGTGATTCCTTATACAAGGGACTTTGATCTGCAGACAGGAAGCGGAGACAGGATTTGTAATACGAGCAGTGACTATAGGAATTACTATTTTGAACTTCTGAAAAATTTATTGTAAGTCAAAAGCTTTAAAGGAGGCTTCTATGGACATAACCAGTATTAAGAATATAAAACCGGCAAGCAATTTACCGAAGAAAATATTTGCGGTGCTTGTGAGTGTGAGTGTTGTGGTTGTTTCCTTTTTGTATTTAAATAGGGTGAATAACGATGCAAAAGAATTGGTGGAAATTGTAGTAGTAAAGTCTTCGGATGGAGTTCCGGCCAAAACACTTTTGACGGATAAGTTGGTTGGAAAAGGGACTATACTGAAAACAGATTTTAAAGAAGGTATGGTTACCTATGACAAAATAAGTGAGGTATTAAGCAAGTATTCAGCGTATTTTTTAAGGCATGATACGCCCTTGTATTATGATCAGTTGGTGAACACAAAGCCTGTGAGAAATGAATGGCTTTATAGTCTGTCTGATAAAACAGAAGTTTTGACTGTACCCTATGATTACGATAAATGTGGAGGAGATGTCCTCATGCCCGGAGACTATGTAAGAGTCAGAATTACAAAGGAGACTGATAAATATACTGCAATTTCGACAGATGCGGGACAGAATCCATACTATAGTGCAGGGACAGGTTCTGAAAAACAGATGATAACTGAAGTGCTTTTTGACCGGATTCTGGTTAAGGATATGCTCAATTCCAAAGGTCATTCGATCTATGAAGTTTATAAGGAAGTACTAAAACTCAGTGAAGAGGAAAGACAGGCGGCTATGACCAGTAAGGACTTTATGCAGAGCGTACTTGCCAAATCCCTGGTTTTTGAAGCTACTTCGGAACAGGTTGTTAAATATGCCGAGGCTAACTCAGATAGCTCTAAATTTACTTTTACCATACTAACCAGAGCCGGTAATGAAAATCTTATAGAACAATTGCCGACTATTGAAAAGGAGGTAGAGACATGGGTGAACAGCAACAGGAAAGAGTAGACGTCAAGGAACTCCTTGAGAAACTATCTCCCAGAGATAAAATATACAGCGAAATTGAAACCAATAAAATTATTGATAATGTTATAGCTTTTTGGCCTTCCGGGGATTCAACCGACAGTTCGATTCTTGTTGCAAACCTTGCAGCATCGATAGCAAAAAAAGGATGGAATGTCTGTATTATTGATTTTAAAGTGTTTTATCCGAATATATACAAGCTTTTGGATTGTGAAGCTGTGCCAAAAGGTAGGGGGCTTATAAAACTTTTAAGGAGTGACAGAGTGGATCACAGGGAAGAAATTACTGATACAAAGTATAAAAACCTGTTTCTTCTGTCACCAAGCCCAATGGATCTTATTGAAGAATATTTTGATTTTCAGTTTGAGGATATTGACAGGCTCCTTGATTCAGTAAAGGAAATGTTTGATCTCGTACTGATAGACGTACCCAACATTCCGCCTTTGGAATTCTGTGTGGGTGCAATAAAACAGTGCAATGTAGGGTTTTGTGTGTGGAGTGAAAGAATTGACTGCCCTCAGAATGCTCAAAGGTTTTTAAGTTATATAGGTTCTCTGGGGATAAGCTCGGCGAAAATCGCAAATGTTATTCTGAACAATATTCAGGGCTTTGAATATGATAAGCAAATAATTACGGAAATGGGTATGAAGTATATTGGAGAGTTTCCACAAATTCCAGCTGTCATCAACTACTCGCTTGAAGGACGGGTTTATTCTGTAGACAGCCTTGTGATAGACAGAAGATATCAAAGGTCAATGGAGCGATTGGTTGAGTTGCTGGCTAAGTAGCTCCCAAGTTTCCTTCCGATGTAAATTATTTCTGTTCAAGCTTTTTCGTTATTCAGAGTAGTAAATTATATTTTAGCCGTACCTTAGAGTATTTGCGGGAGGGATTGAGAAATGCTTACAAGAAGTGCTGTCAGCGAAATGCAAAAAAAAGCAAGATATATACATAAAGTCGAAAATATTCAAAACAAATTTACAATGATGACTTTTGAGGAAGCGTTAAAACAGTGTCAACAGTATATAAGTAAGGTTGCATCCAATTTCTACAGACGAATTGATGACCCAAAGAAGAAAAGAGAAATGACAGAGCGTTACATTATAGATTATGTGGAAACGCAAAAGCCTGATGTTGAAGGATATGAAAACCTTGGGGCGTTAAGGAATGCTCTTATAGATGAAATTACTCACTATGGTCCAATTACGGATGCAATGGAGGATCCTGAAATTGATGAAATCCGTGCAAACGGCCCGCAGCAGATTTTTGTTGAGAAATTCGGGAAAACTGATTCCTGGGACAAATGCTTTACTGATAGAGAGCATATGGAAAGAATTATTGCCAAGCTCATAGGCGTATCAAAAGTCAGGTTGACTCCGAGAACGCCTATGGTTAATGCCCGCACAATAGATGGATATAGGGTTAATGCCACACATGCAGACATTTCACCATATGGAAATCCGGCCTTTGTAATAAGAAAATTTAAGAAAGCTACAATGTCTCCTGATAAAATGATAAGGGACAAGTCTTTTTCGATAAACATGTTTAAATTGCTGTCCCTGATTCCGAGAGCGGACATGTCGTGGATGACGGTAGGGCCTACCGGGAGCGGTAAGACTACACTCAATGAAGTATTGATAAAGCAAATTGATCCATTAAGCAGGATTATCACAATAGAGAACCCTTCAGAGCTGAGGCTGCTGAGATATTTGAATAATGATCCCAATGAGAAGGTAATAAATGACGTATTGCAGTACGAGTCGGTACCGGAGGATGATGACAGTAGCCCGGCAACAATGGAAAATCTACTGATAAATGCGATGAGGCAGTCTCCACACTGGATAGGACCCGGTGAGCTAAGGTCTCCCGGAGAATTTGCAACTGCATTGCGTGCCGCCCAGACAGGACACTATTTTTTCACCACACTTCATGCAGAAGGTGATAAAGAAGCCATTTATAGATTTCTTACAGCTTATCTGATCCAATCGGATGAACCGGCGGAGCTGGCCCTTCGGAATATTTGCTCGGCAGTTAAATTTGTTGTTTTCCAGGAAAAACTGGCTGATGGAACCCGTAAGGTTACATCAATATCTGAAGTGTTGGGCTCAGAAGGACTTTCACCTGTTGTAAACCAGTTGTATGAATTTGAATGTCTGGATGTTGAAGATGATCCTCAAACAGGAAAGGTAAAGAGCATTTTGGGAAGGCATAGGAGGGTTGGGTGCATATCTGAGGCTCTTCAACAGAAAATGCTGAAATCAGGTATTAAACGCAGCAAGTTTGAATTCCTTACAAAACCTGTAGACCCTAATGAAGAGGAGGTTTACGATACTAATGGATTTGAATTTACTGTTTAGTCTTGTTTTGGGTTTCACTGTTCTTGCTGCAATGAATATTATTATGGATCTGAAAATGTTAAGTTATCTGAAGTATGCGGTTATCGGTCTTGTCAACGGACTTGCTGACCGCAATACAAGAGCATATGTTCAAAGAGTTAAAAGAAATAAGATTATCAAGCAAAAGGAGAGTATGATAACGAGGTATAACTCTTTAGTTGAAAGCCTCATTTTTGACTTTAACCTTCCACTTACGCTTGAAGGATTTAATTCACTTATAGGCATACTATTTGCTGTGATGGTTTTGCTGGTAGTATTTTTCCTTAAAAATATAACCCTTTCGGCCTTTGTTTCAGTATCACTGCTTGTAGGATTCATCACTTTCTTTACAATGCAGTCAAGACAGACTAAGTCGGCAAAAATAGAGTACATAATGGATGCAGAGGATATTCTATGTCCGCTGGCGCGGGAGGGTGTTCTGGTTGCAGTCAAGAAGGTGCTCGAATCGGGGGAATATCTTCATAAAAGTATAAGACCATATTTTGTACAATTCGTAGAGAACTATGAAAACCACGGGTATTCATTCAGACGGGCAATGGAAGTTCTCAACAAACAGTTGGGACCTAAATTTGATGGCTTTGCAAAAAAAGCTGTTATATTTGAATACAATGAGAGAAAGGGAATGGCGGATGTATTTCTTGACATTGTTGATGAGAATGCAGCATTAAGAGAAATTAATGCAAGAAAAGACAGGATTTTTAAGAAGATGAACTTTGATTTTCTAATGAAGACTTGCCTCATTTTGATATTTGTTATGTATAGTATGACAATTAAGGAGATGAGAGCCTTTTTACTGGACAATGACCTTGGGCGATTTCTGAATACATCGGCTGTTGTTGCAATTTGTCTGGGTTTTGCCAGATGTCAAGCTCTTCAGAGTGATATAGGCAAGTTTGGAGGGGATAGATAGTGGTTATCTTTGCAAAACTCTTAAGCCTTGCTGCAATTATATATATGGTAAGTATGTTTGTTTATCCTGTTTTCAGGCCCATGTCCGGTAAAAGGAAGAAGCGTTCAAGGGAATTTTTATCCGTTTCAAGGAAGCGGATGAAGACGGAAAAGTATTTATATTTTAAGGATATTATTTTAAGGCAATTGTCCAACAAACTGCTCTTAAGTGAAATTAAGCGTGAGCAACTGAATTTTATCATAAGCAGACTTGATTTGAAAATTACGCCTGAAGAGATAAGGCTTAGTCAGATTATATATTCTATGGTCGCCCTGTTGCTCTCAATGTTTGTTATAAAACTGATGCCGCTTCTAGGGTATATCTGTTTGATTTTTGTTGTTCTGGGTTGGTTGTATCCAATTGACGAGTTGGAAAAGAAAGTTGAACAGAAAAATAAAAATATTCTTAAAGACTTTCCTGCTTTTTACAGTATGGTTTATTATCAGTATGCGAGATCAATAAATATTTATCTGGCAGACGTTATTAAGGACTTTTTGCCCAATGCCAACTATGACATGGCAGATGAATTGGGAGTGCTTCTGGACAATATTGAATATGGTGAGGAATATGCTTTGAAACAGTTTAAAAAACGGGTTCCTCTAAGGCATATTATAAAGTTTTGCGACATTATGGAAACGAGACTTAAAGGCTATGACAACACTTCACAGATGGCTTATCTGAAAAATGAATTATATGATCTTCGAGTTGTAGCTTTAGAAGATGAACTGAATCATAGAAAGGGAAGCAATGAAAGAACTCAGTTTGTATTGATTGTTGTTCTGGTAATCTATATTTTGGTTTATTACTATTATCAGTTTATAGGTGCTATTAAGCTGTTCGGATAGTACGTATGATTATTTTATATATATAAAATATGGATTTGTTTATGTAAATGTGATATTATAGTAATATAGTTATTTTAATGAATGTTCTTAACTCTTATTTTAAGTCTATTCAGGCATATCCCGTTTTTCCAAAAAGTCCGCTGATTAAGCAATGTTGTTCATTGGATTCATTTGCAGAAATAATAATCTAGGAGGTCATTTTATGAAAAAAAGTGTTGGTATTCATTCTTTTGTGACCAGGCTTAAAGGCAACAACGGCGAATTTGGAGTGAAGCAAATTGCAGTAACGGTTGCGGTTGTCGTGCTTATTGGTGTAATTGTTCAGTTTATGACAGAGGGTTGGCTGACGGATAGAGTGGAGGACGTATGGGAGTGGTTGTGGGATTTAATTAAAGGTTTTATCTCGTAGTATATTAGATAACTTCATTGTAATATAAACATATAAAAGGATTTCACGGAAAAATATTGTTCCATTTATTATCGCAGCGGAACTTACTTTTGCTTTTTGACATTACGAGTTTATTTCTTTTCATAATGTTAAAAAGGCACTTCCTGTTTATGTGCTCCGCACGCTCCCAAAATATATTCCGTTACAGGGAATTATCTGAATGAAGCTTCCGCTGCGATATGTGTTGGGCTTCTTTACTATACCTGAATAATGTAATTAATTTCTTTTAACAAGGCATATAGTGATAAACAAGCTTCTTAAGGGAGGAGAAGATATAGATGGTTGGATTTGCTAAAGTTATACTGGTCGCAATTCTGGTGGTAACGTTGTTTGTTGTTTTTACAAACTTTGTATTATTCTTTCCATGGTATATGACTTTGGCATATGAGACATATAATCTTGCGTCTACGGCTGCAAACTATAATTATTTACCCTATGAGCAAAAAGAATTTGTTTTGGAGAATCTGAAAAGCAAGCCTGTTTTTAAAGAGAACCCCGATAAGATAAGAATATATTCGGATCATGAAGGGGAACATTCATATGAATATTACAGAGATATGGAAAGTTCTTTAAAACCATACGGACAGAGAGGAGAGACCTTCTATGTTGAAATTCAGGCAGCATATCCCTTTAAGATAAAAATTGCAGGTTCGGAACGTGAGATTGACTATGATGTGTCATTCCGCCTGCCGGTTACCGGCATCAGATACTACAAAGACTTGGAATAGTGGTGATAGTATGAAGGGCATTGCATATGCTATTTTGTTTGTGGTTGCGTCAACAGTAATTTTAGGGCCTTTAGTTGAGTGCTTTCAGCTTGTTGCGGAGAAACTGCGTTTGGATTCATCAATTAGCAATTGCGGGAAGCTTGCAGTTATGGTCTCCTCAGTAGATAATGAAGCAAGAGACCTGGAAAGGGAAATTGACCTTGAAAAGTTTATGAATAGTTTCAATGCTTCTTTTGAAAGCAGCCTGAACCTGAGCCTTATAGAGGAGAGCATCCATGATTTACCTGAAGAGAAAATTGGTACGGCATACTTTAAATCCAATGATGGAAGATACAATGACTTTACAGTGAATCTGACAATAAAAAAAGACAGATTGGATCTGTGTGAGGTTTTAGTTGTCTCGAAATATAAATTTAAGACAAAGCACCTGGTTTATGTTGAAGAACATGTTCAGGGGTTTGCCGATTTTAATCTTGAAAGAAAGTCTCAGTTTGTACTTGAAATTGCCAACTGATTGAATAAACTTAATACACCTGGTACTTATTAATAGAAATGAGAAGTGATGGGGATTGAATTTTATGGCACAATCTTTGAGAAATTCAACCAAAGATTGTGCTTTTATGCGTTTATTGGATATTTTTTGACTATAATCCTGTCAATTTGTTAAAAGATTATGCGTTAAGTATTTTAAAACATATAGAGTTTGTGGTAGAATATAGACATACTATTCTTAATGGGGGTTAGTTTGATGAAGAAAAGGGTAATAACAAGTATTTTGGCTATAGTTATGTTGTTGTCATTTACTGCATGTGAAAAAGAAGAACCAGCTACGCCGAATGCTACAATTGGAATATCAACGTCAAAACCGGCAAAAAACTCGGATAATCTGATCTATGGGAAATGGGCAGCAGATGCGGAAAATGGTCCTATGTTTGAATTTTCGACTGATGGACGTTATGTGTATTATACAGACAAAAATAACACTTCCGATAATTTTTATAAAGGTTCTGTTACAATTCTTTCGAGTGTAAAAGCAATAGCAGATTTGAAAATAACTACTCAGGAGTACCTTGATAAATATAATAATTATGCAGGTGGTTATTTTAATGTTTTCTCTGTAAAAATGAAATATGAAACATATCAGTCAGAAGGTGCTGATAAGAGTGATACACTGAACAAAGAGGAATCGTTAGATTATATGTTTATGCTCTCAGAAAATAGTGATGATAAGGCAACTATAATAAATTTGAAAGATTCTACTTCTACTGAATTAACGAGAGTAACGCAGTAGATGATGAAAACTAGGGGATAACGAAAAAATAACTTCCTATTCTCATATTTTGAAAACATTATTAAATCAAGTTTTTTCGTTATCCAGAGTAGGAACTTATATTTTAGTCATACCTATATAGTGAATTTGGTATATAATGAAATCGTGGTGTTCTTCATCACGATTTTTTATCTATTTTCTTAGCATTAGCTTGCGACAAATTAATTAAAATTCAGTCATTGACAGTATAAGCTAGAGAGTATCATCTTTTTATTTGCGACAAACAGTATAAATAATCTATTTAAATGTGTTCAATTATGTGGTAAAATTTCTATAGGGATAAGGAAACTGTTTTTTGTTTGAATATGCTTTAATATTTTTATTGAAAAAGAAATAGTTTAGTTAACAACAATAATTCGCAGTTAATATTTTGTATTTATAGTAACAATTCATGACAATTCACACAGAGCAGTTGTCTTAAATAGTTTTCTGTTTTAATCATGTTATCTTCCCTAAATGGCTTATAATTGAATTGCTATAAATAAAAAATAATTTGAACAGGAGGTGCCTGAAAGGGTAGAAGTCATTATTTCTGTTTTCGGATCTACATTTTAAGAGAGAATTAGGGGGTAAAGAAGTGAAAAAAAATTTGGTTCAATTGATAGTTTTGGCTCTATTGTTGACTTTGCTTTTGAACGGAGTAGTTCTTAGTACCGCAGATTCTGCCGGCACAACAATTCCATCAATTGCATGGTCAAAAGAAGTTGGTTCTGCACCATATGTTGACGGAGCTCCGATAGGTGGATTTGGTGCCGGTACCATCACATGGAAGTTCGATGGAAGTTTTACAAAGGGAAGACTTGATATTGGGAGCAATAATTTGTCGATAGATTCCGATTGCGCTTTCTATATGTATCAAAAGCCTTCAGGTCAATCGGTATCAATGAAGAAGCTTGATGGTAATTCTATTGGAGCTGGACAGGCTAAATATTATTCGCTTTTTCCAAAATCATGGGTTGACTACAACGGAAGCAGTTTTTATTGTAAAGCAAAAGTTACTCAGTTTAGTCCTATAATTCCTGGCAATTATGAAACAACAAGCTATCCGGTAGGCATATACAAATGGGAGATTACAAATCCCGGTTCGAGCAGTTGCGACGTGGCTATAATGTTGTCATGGAGAAATGAATTCGGTGGAAGTTTTGCCGAAGGTAAGACCACCGGAAATAGCAAGGGTATTATACTCAGAAGAAATGGAACAGCTGATGCTACAATGGAAAATCAGGGTGAGTTTTCGCTGGCTGTAGAGCAGAAGGATGGAGTTGAAGTTACATATGCCTCTTCATCAGGAGCAAGTAGCCTCGTATCTGACTTTGGAACTGACGGCTTTTTAGGAGACACTGTAGGCTCAAATAGCAATGGTGGAGTCGCTTTTAAAGCAACTCTTGCACCAGGTCAGACAATATCTGTGCCACTTGTTTTGTCATGGGATATTCCAATATCTCAGGCAGGAAGCGGAAGCAAATGGTACAAAAAATATACCAGGTTTTACGGAAGATCGGGATTAAATTCCTGGAATATTGCACAGGATGCAATAAAAAATTATTCAAGCTGGGAGGCTGCTATAGATAGTTGGCAAAACAGCGTAATAAACGATCCAAAGTACCCTGATTGGCTCAAAACTACAATGTTCAATGAATTGTATTACTATTTTACTGGAGGAACATACTGGGAGGCAGGAGCCGCATCAGGACAGAAGGATAATCCAGATGAAGACATGTTCACTCATCTTGAATGTTATGAATACGATTTTTATGGGACTTCCGATGTACGTTTCTATGGTTCGTGGCCGCTCATATTATTGTGGCCTGATATTGACAAGCAAGCTGTAAGGCAGTTTGCCGACAGTGTATATAATACAAGGAGCGATAGACCTGCTCCAATAGGCACAACAGCTCATGATATAGGTAATGCCGGGAATGTATTTGAAACATGGAATGCTTATGTATACAGGGATTCAACCAATTGGAAGGATTTGAACTCAAAGCTCGTACTTATGGTTTACAGAGACTGGGTTCTGACGGGAAAAACCGATACTGAATTTCTGAAATATTGCTGGATTCCCGTACAAAAGGCGATGGACAAGGTAAAAAGTCAGGATACAGATGGTGATTATCTTCCGAACAGTAGTGGTATAGACCAGACTTATGACGATATGTCACTGCAAGGAAATACCGCATACTGTGGTGGACTGTTTGTTGCCGCATGTGACGCAGCAAAAGAGATTGCGCTTGCAATGGGGGATAGCACCAAAGCAGCCCAATACAAGGACTGGTATGAAAAGAGTAGGGAAAATTATATCGCAAAACTTTGGAATGGTTCCTACTTCAAAATCGACACCGGAAGTTATGACACAAGCAGAATTATGAGCGATCAGCTCTGTGGAGATTGGTATGCAAAAGCATGCGGATTACAGGGAATTGTTCCTGATGAGTACGTAAAAAAGACATATATGAAAATTTATGAATATAACAATCAAAAGTTTGACAATGGTTTGCACGGTTTTGTTAATGTTATGAAGGCTGACGGAAGTCTTGACAGGTCTCATAAACAAATGTCGGAAGCGTGGGTTGGAACAACATGGGGTGTTATTGCAGGTATGATTCAGGAAGGACTTGAGAAAGAAGCTGTTCAGGTGGGTAGCAATCTTTCAAATACCATCTGGAATACAAATGCGTTGTGGTTTAGAACTCCTGAGGCCTGGCAGCAGGGAGTGAATGAAGTGAGAGCACCTTATTATATGAGAGCAAACTGTATCTGGGCTGTAAAGCATGCTTATGATCTTGTGTATGGACCATCACCGTCTCCGACACCGACAAAGCCGGAAGTTGTCTATGGTGATGTCGATAACAGCGGTTCAGTAAATTCAATAGATTTTGGCTATATGAAACAGCACTTGCTTGGAATAATTAAAGTGTTTCCGGACAATAATGGTCTGAAAGCCGCAGATGTTGACGGAAACGGCAGTTTTAATTCAATAGATTTCGGATACATGAAACAATACCTGCTAGGTATTATCAAAGAGTTCCCGGCACAGAAGAAATAATGTTATTTACATAATTGGATGGAAAAGTATGGAGATAAAGTTAAATAGTTGAGGAGGCGGTGTATGCATATACCGCTTCTTTTTTTTCTTGGAGTATAGGAAATTGAAAATCTCATAATGTGTAAAATAATGTAAATACGTGAAGGATAAACTTAGTACAGTATTCAAAAAACAAAAGTCTTTCAGAAGTTACAAAAGTTTGATATAATATTAAACATGTTGATTGAATATTAATAATATGGAACATGAAAGACTGGACTTATAGCATGGTCTGCATGATACCAGAGTGGGTAAAATCAGATTGGAACTATTTTGGGGGAGCTTTTGTTATCGTTTCAATAAGTGACAAAGTTATAGACGTTATTAAGGACGATATTGATGAAATTCCTGAATATATCTGTTCTTCAGACTTAGCTGTATTTAATCCAAGACATTTTGTAGAGGCGGAAAACCAGTTTGATCTCTATCATTTTGTTATTCCTAAAGTTGAAGTTCCCAGCTTTTTCGCAGATAAAAAAGAGATAAAAATAACAAAAGGAACAATACTGCCAACAAATCCAGGTCAAAAACTGAGAGTGTCACCGATAAATGAAAAATATAACAAATCTAGTGATGTGAAATTTACCTGTTTGTTTATTAAACCCAATAAACTTCAGGAGATATCCAAAGCAGAGTTTAATAAAAATGAAATATCATTTTATAACAATTTGTCCTATTTAAGTGATAATATATTGACACTGATATCAAAGTTTGAAATGGAACATAGGAATAGGCAGTTCGGATGTAAGTTTATACTGGAATGCCTTTCCACTGAGATTGTAATTAACCTGATTAGAGAATTGAAGAGTAATGTGCGGGATATATCCGGAGTCCGCAAATACTCGGCAAGGAATGAGATTAATACTGCCATAGACTATCTTTGGGAGAACACAAATATGGAGTTTTCACTGAATAATCTGTCTAGCATAGTTAATTTAAGTCCATACTACTTTATCAGGCTGTTTAAGGACTTTACAGGCAAAACTCCTTATGAGTATTACATGGATATCAAAATTAGTAAGGCTTTGGAATGTATGAAAACAAAAAAGTACTCAATTACCGAGATATATTTTATTCTTGGGTTTTTAAGTCACAGCCACTTTACGTCGATCTTCAAAAAAAGGGTCGGTAAAACACCCTCCGAATACATAAAGTCTATCAGGTGATACCCCGCAGCGGAAACGGTAATCAAAGAAGTAATAACGTTTGAGCAAACAGCAAAACAGTATCCTTAAAAAGTTTCTTTCAAAAACAAGCTTTTTAGAGAAGAATTGTATAAACCATGGCAATAACTTGACAATCAAAAGGCAATAATGTGATATCGCGGTCAAAGTCTTATATTGTATAATCTCCTTGTAAAATTTTATACGAAGGGAGATTAATTATGTCAAAAAAAATGATATTTACATTAGTAATAACTATTGCACTTTCCTTCACATTAGGTGCAATTGTCAATGCCGACGGAGGACTTACAAGACTGACGGAGGTATATCTGAATAATGATATTAGTGTAGTAATAAACGGAACACTTTTTAATGCCAAGGATCCTCAGGATGGTTCTGTATATGTTCCCTTAACATATAAAGGCCGTACCTATTTACCCTTAAGGGCAGTTGCCGAGGCTGTGGGACTTCCTGTGGATTATGATGATGCCACAAAAACAGCATATCTAGGAACAAAACCCAATACAATTGGAGGCACTGTACAGGAGGTATACATAAATGCCACGCCGGAATATGGAGGTGCAGCAGACAGATATGTGACAAAGAAGATTAATGCAGAGAAATTGACTACATCCACAGGTAAAATCTTCGAGTTTGGCTATTGTGGTGACACTGGTCGCTTTATGCAAAGTACATTCCAGTGTGATTTCAAATATAAGAGATTAAAATTTACACTTTATAGTGCCTGGGATCAAGAAGAGTTGGATACAGGTTATGCAAAGGAAGATACTCCACTAAAATTGCATATACAAGATGAGCATGGAACATATATTAAAAAAATTGATGATATAAAGCATGGGACAGAAATAGAGTTTGATATTGATTGTATTGACTACAAATCTCTCACAGTTTATTGCACAGGCGGTGGAACCATTATCGGAGAACCAAAGTTAGTAAAATAGAACTGTAGGAGTCTGGAAGGGTACCTTTGATTAAGGAAGGTGCCCTTTGTTTTAAACAAAAGTAACTAATGGGGGTATATCAATGCTTACTAAGAAGACCTCTTTTGTGCCAGCAATAATCCTGATGATTATATTGCTTATTTGAAATGAGGTGGCGGTCAAAGCTATCTCATTTTAAGTGTGCAAATTTATATTCTTTTGAATACAACTTTAGATGTTACAAATAACTAAAGCAATGATGTAGAAATACATAAAATACGATATAATATATATTAATAATTGACTCAAAACCTGAAGTGCTGTATTTGATGAAAATATTGAACCAAGGGGGTTAAAATATTGGTTGATTACTTGAAAAAACATGAGAAGTTTGTAAAAGAGGCATTAGAGAAGGAGTTGGATGTAAACTGGAATTGGCTTAGAGACTATCACAAAACTCAGATAGGGTATTTGCAACATGAGAGATTGATACATCTGATGGTTACATTGGCTTTTGCCCTGTTTTTCATAGTAACAATCTTATTTGCCGTATGCTTTGAAAAGATTATAATATTGCTCGTTAGCTTGTTTGTTTTTATTCTGCTGGTTCCATACATAGCCCATTATTTCAAACTGGAAAACGGTGTCCAGAGATGGTATGGATTATATGACCGGATTGATGAGAAATGTAGAAAAATGACAATTGCAGAAGAGTGACAATTCCTTCTAAGTAGCCGTATCGTTTATAAAAGCAAGAGTTTGTGAGTTGAGCCATAAAACTCCTCTTGACACATTTGGTAGCTATATTGAACGCGATAATGATTTTATATCGTGCTTCGATGTAAAATCATTTTAACGATTTATATAGTGATTTAATCGCTTGGGTTGAGTATTTTGCGCACCCTTTTTATATCGCAATCATTAGCCGGCGGGGTATCAAAAAGCTTGTAATCAATTCCAAGCTCTTTCCATTTATACTCGCCGATTTTGTGAAAGGGAAGCAGTTCGATATTTTCAATGTTTGAAAGCTCTGTGATAAATTTATTCAGTTTTTTTACATCCGGTTCATAATCAGTAAGTCCCGGAACAACAACATATCTGAGCCATACAGGTATTTTTCTGCTGTCAAGGTGCCTGGCGAATTTAAGTACATCCCTATTACTGCAGCCGGTCAGAGTTTTATGCTTCTGGTCATCTATATGTTTTATATCCAGCAAAACGAGGTCAGTGTAGTCTAAAAGTGCATTGACCGCAGCTGAGTTACTGTCAACAAACCCATTGGTATCAATAGCGGTATGAATGCCTTCCTCCTTGCACAGCTTAAAGAGTTCTGTGATAAATTCAGCTTGAAGGAGAGGTTCGCCACCTGATACTGTAACACCGCCACCTGAATTTTTGAAGTAGGGGACATACCTTCTGATTCTGTCAAACACTTCTAAAGCAGAGTATAATGACCCGCTGTCGGTACTCCAGGTATCCGGATTGTGGCAATAAAGGCAACGGAAAGGACAGCCCTGCATAAAGATTACAAACCTTATACCAGGACCGTCAACCGTACCGAATGATTCAAATGAATGTATTCTGCCTTTAGTAGTCATAATATCACCTTTACATTGCATTATGGAAGGTTCTGGCTATAACCTCAAGCTGCTGCTGCCGGGTCAGCCTTATAAAATTGACGGCATAGCCGGAGACTCTGATAGTGAGTTGAGGATAGTTGTAAGGGTCTTCCATTGCTTTTTCCAGTACTACTCTTTCAAAGACATTTATATTGACATGGTGTCCGCCTTGCACGAAGTATCCATCTAAAAGAGCTACCAGGTTGTTCATTCTGGAGCTTGTATCTCTTCCAAGCGAGCGGGGTACAAGGGTCAAAGTCAAAGAAACTCCATCCATACAGTGCTCGTAAGGGATTTTGGCTAAAGAGTTCAGCGCAGCCAAAGCACCCATCTTATCTCTGCCATGCATTGGGTTGGCTCCCGGTGCAAAGGGTTCACCCTTCTTTCTGCCGTCAGGTGTTGAACCGGTCTTTTTGCCATAAACAACATTTGAGGTAATGGTAAGTAGTGAGAGCGTGTGTACGGCATTTCTATAAGTTTCATTTTCTTTGAGATCATTATAAAAGTCTCTGACTACTTCTACAGCGATACTGTCAACTCTGTCATCATCGTTACCGAACTGAGGATAGTCGCCCTTTATTTCGAAATCGGTAATCAGTCCTCTTTCGTCTCTTATTGCCTTTACATAGGTATACTTTATAGCACTCAAAGAATCCACCAATACTGATAAGCCGGCAATGCCAAAGGCCATAAGCCTGTTGACCTCGGTGTCATGGAGAGCCATCATAAGCCTTTCGTAGGCATATTTATCGTGCATGTAGTGTATTATATTCATAGTATTTACATAAAGGCCGGTCAGCCATTTTTGCATTTCCTTGAATCTGCTTATTACTTTGTTGTAATCAAGATATTCGTCTGTGTAAGGCTCAAACACAGGCCCTACCTGTTCACCTGATACTTCATCTTTTCCTCCGTTTAAGGCAAGCAGTAAAAGCTTCGGAAGATTGCAGCGTGCTCCAAAGTATTGCATGTCTTTTCCGATACGCATTGCAGATACACAGCATGAAATGCCGTAGTCATCGTGAAAATGAGGTTTCATGATATCATCATTTTCATATTGAATGGCACTGGTAACCATTGAAACTTTTGCACAGAACCTTTTAAACCCGATGGGCAGCTTCTGCGACCACAGTATTGTTATATTAGGCTCTGGAGAAGGTCCTAAATTAAACAGTGTCTGCAGCAAACGGAAGGAGGTTTTTGTCACCATGTGTCTTCCGTCTTCACACATGCCTCCTATAGATTCAGTAATCCATACGGGATCCCCGGCGAAAAGCTCATTATATTCAGGAGTTCTTAAGTGGCGTATAAAGCGCAACTTGATAATAAACTGGTCAATAAGTTCCTGTGCCTCAACCTCGGTAAGTATGCCTGTGTTTATATCTCTTTCAATATAAATGTCAAGAAAAGTGCTGACTCTTCCAAGGGAATTAGCCGCTCCGTTTGTTTCCTTCATGGCTGCGAGGAAAGCCAAGTAAGTCCATTGAACAGCTTCCTGTGCATTTTCAGCAGGCCTTGACACGTCAAAACCATATGTTTTTGCCATTTCAACAAGCTCATTTAATGAATTAATCTGCTCTGTTACTTCTTCCCTTAATCTGATAGTTTCTTCATTCATACTCTTATTGATAAGGCCGTTTAAATCTTTTTTCTTCTCTTCAATAAGCTTATTTACCCCATAAAGCGCAACACGTCTATAATCTCCGATTATTCTTCCGCGTCCGTATGCATCGGGAAGACCTGTGATGACGCCGGATTTTCTTGCTTTTCTCATTTCAGGGGTGTAGGCACTAAAGACACCCTCGTTATGAGTTTTACGATACTTCTCGAATATATCCTCAATTTTCGGAGATAATTTGTAATTATATTTTTCACAAGCTTGTTTGGCCATCCTGATTCCACCGTAGGGGAGAATAGCTCTCTTTAGCGGTTTATCCGTCTGAAGACCCTTGATGACTTCGTACTTCTCATCGATGTAGCCCGGGGCATGACTGGTAATGCCGGATACTGTTCTGGTATCTACATTTAACACACCATCTTTAAGGCGTTCATCACTGAGAAGCTTTTTACATTTAGTCCATAATTTTTTTGTTTTTATGCTTGAATCCACAAGGAACTCTTCGGTACCATCATAAGGTGTGTAATTGTTTACAATAAAATCCCGTACATCGATGTTATTTTCCCAGTTTCCAGGTACAAACCCGTTCCAAGCTTTTTGATCCATATTTAAAACCTCCTTCAGGCTGGGTCTGGCCTCGAATGAAAAAAGTATACTACGAGGCATTGCTACATGTTTATAAATTCGGTTTGCATGAAGATGTAGGTGTTATAGATGAAAAACTCTAAAACTAAGGATGTTTTTCATCTGAATTAGATAACGTTAAGGTGCTATATAGATTAAACTTTATTGTTCGTTATCTATACTTATTCTTACCCCAATCAAATCAATAAAAACAAAAACCGCCTGAGTACTTTTAGCTACCCAGGCGGTCGGTAAAATTAAGAATCATACTCCCTGTGGTAAAATCCACTTCCGCCAGTTATATGATTCGCTTTAACGAAAAAATTTATGTGAAGGCTTTGACGACCTTCTACAATTAGTATAGTGATTGTTTTTTAATTTGTCAACAAAAAATCCTGTCCAGTTGGGATGTATATTTTTCTTCACTAAAAAAATTAGCTATGGCTTGATACCATAGCTAACCTTTATTAATCAAACGATTATTTCTTTGCAAGAACTTTCTTTAACTTAGTAAATCTAGGAAGTCCATCTTCCAATACAGGTTTTGATTCACCCTGGATTAATGGAAGAGCATAGTTGATGAAGTCTTGTGTCAAGCCGTTTCCTTCTTTGTTAATCCATTCTCTTGGAATCTTCTTTTCTGTATTTGCAACATCAGTAAGGTTGATGAGCTTGGTATTGCATTTGTATACAGGACCCTCAGCTCTTTCAAACGCTACCATGTAATCAGTCTTACCTTCAACAGCATGTTTAACAGCCATCTGTCCAGCCATGTAAGATTCGTTAACGTCTGTCAATGAACCGACGTGAGCAGCACATCTTTGAAGTAAGCTGAACTCAATTCCTCTGACTTTGGTTCCAAGCTTTTCTTTAGCAATGTTTGCAAGTATTGATGCAGCACCGCCAAGTTGAGCATGACCAAAGGAATCTTTAGCAAGATTTGAGCCCATTTCAGCGATATATCTGCCTTGTTCGTCTTTACAGCCTTCAGAAACAGCAACTATAACTTTGCCGTTTTCTTTATATACCTTGCTTGTATCTTCGAGGAATTTTTCAATGCTGAAAGGAAGTTCAGGCAAATAGATCAAATCCGGTCCATTTCCTTTGTGTGCAGCTAATGCCGCAGCAGCAGTGAGCCAGCCGGCATTTCTGCCCATAACTTCAAGAACTGTAACCATTCCGGTATCATAAACTCTTGCATCGTGGTAAACTTCCATAGTTGAAGTAGCTATGTATTTAGCAGCGCTACCATAACCCGGACAGTGGTCCGTACCCCAAAGGTCATTGTCTATAGTCTTGGGAACACCCATAACTCTACATTCATAGCCAACCTTCTGCATGTATTTGCTTACTTTGTTGCAAGTATCCATTGAATCATTTCCACCATTGTAGAAGAAATATCTGATGTTGTATTTTTTGAATACTTCTAAAAGTCTCTTGTAATCTGTCTCATCGTCATCAGCGCTCTTAAGTTTGTATCTGACTGAACCTAAAGCAGAAGATGGTGTAGTCTTCATTAAATCCAATTCATATGGATCTTCCTTACTCATGTCATAGAATTGTTCATCTAAAACACCCTTAATTCCATGTGCTGCTCCATAAACAGCTGTTATGCAATCCTGCTTCAAAGCTTCCTGAATAACTCCGGCAGCACTGGCGTTAATAACTGATGTAGGGCCACCTGACTGGCCGAACATACATGCTCCTTCCAAACGGCTCATAATATAACAACCTCCTTGAAATATATAAATAAGTTATCGATTAGACCAACATATATTGTTGCCCATATGTCCCGCAAAATACATTCTGCATGGTCAAAACAAAATCAAATAAAAATATAACATAATTTAGCCTGAAATGCAATTATCCTTGACAAAATATTATCAATTATTTTCAATAAGTCCTTGATTTTCAATAATAATCTGATAAAATTATAATGATAAAAATTTATGAACAGTGGTTATAATAACTAATATATCAATATGAGGAGTGGGAAATATGCCATTAGTAACAAGTAAAGAAATGTTTAAGAAGGCCTATGAAGGCGGATATGCAATTGGTGCGTTCAATGTTAACAACATGGAAATAGTTCAGGGAATAACTGAAGCTGCAAAGGAAGTTAATGCTCCTTTAATCCTTCAGGTTTCAGCTGGAGCAAGAAAGTATGCAAATCATACATACTTAATGAAACTTATCGAAGCTGCAATAATAGAAACAGGCCTTCCAATCTGTGTTCACCTTGACCATGGTGATACATTTGAACTTTGTAAATCCTGTATAGACGGTGGATTTACATCAGTTATGATAGACGGTTCACATCATTCTTTCGAGGATAACATCAAATTGACAAAACAGGTTGTTGATTATGCTCATGACAAAGGTGTTACAGTTGAAGGTGAGCTTGGCAGACTTGCGGGTATAGAAGATGCAGTAAATGTATCCGATGCAGATGCAGCATTTACAGATCCTGATCAGGTTCAGGAATTTGTTGAAAAGACAGGAGTTGACTCTTTGGCAATAGCAATTGGTACCAGCCATGGAGCATTCAAATTCAAAGGCGAAGCAAAACTTAGATTTGACATATTGGAAGAAGTTCAGAAGAGACTTCCGGGTTTCCCTATCGTATTACACGGTGCATCATCAGTTATGCCTGAATATGTTGAAATGATCAACAAATTTGGCGGTAACATGCCTGGAGCAAAGGGTGTTCCTGAAGAAATGTTAAGACAGGCTGCTAAAATGGCAGTTTGTAAGATAAACATTGACTCAGACTTAAGACTTGCTTTAACAGGAAGTATCAGAAAATACTTTGCAGAAAATCCTTCACACTTTGATCCAAGACAGTATCTTTCACCAGCAAGAGCTGCTATCAAAGAAGTTGTTAAGCATAAGCTTATCAATGTATTGGGTTGTGACGGTAAAGCTTAATATTTATTATATAATGAAAGGTGAGGGGAACCTCACCTTTTGCTGTATAGATAGGAGTACGTCTTATGGAAAACAATGATTCTATCAATAATGAAAAACAGAATAATGAAGAACAGAATAAAAACAATCAACAGGATAACAATGGAAAACAAAGCAAAATAGATTACAAGGAAATATTCAGTTGGGTAAAATATATAGGTTCGGCAATATTAATTGCTTTGTTTCTGACCAACTTTGTAATTATAAATGCCTATATACCATCGGGGTCTATGGAAAACACAATTATGACAAAAGACAGAGTTATTGCCAGCAGGCTTCATTACCTTTTCTCAGAACCAGAGAGAGGTGACATTATAGTCTTTAAATTTCCCGATGATGAAAAGACAAACTTTGTTAAGAGAGTTATAGGCTTGCCCGGGGAAACTGTTGAAATAAAAGAAGGTATTGTGTATATAGACGGCGTAAAGCTGGAAGAGCCCTATTTGAAGGAAACACCAAGGGTTGAGGATAACGGACCCTATGTGGTTCCGGAAGACAGCTATTTTATGTTGGGAGATAATCGTAATGATTCAGCTGATTCAAGGGCTTGGAGGACGACAAACTATGTTCATAAGAGCAAGATATTAGGCAAGGTTGCCTTTAAATATTTCCCAGGACTTAAATGGTTGTGGTGATCAATATTAAAGACTTCACCGATAGTCAGGTGAAGTCTTTAATATTAAGTGAATTGTGGTGAATTTATTTTTTTGTATGCTTACATTTTCATTAAAACATGAAGTGTATTTGTTTATGTAATCAGAAGTAATTATGACGTATGACTGTAAAAGTTAAAGAGATGTAATGCAATAATTTTTTGCCTCTTATTCAGTTCTAATTAAGCTATTTTAACTTCCTTTCAAATTCACTTGGGTATAAACAGATGATTTAAAGTTAATAATACCTTTTGAGGTGTTTTGTATGTCAAAAAAAGTAGGAATACCCAGAGCACTATTTTATTATCAATACTTTCCACTTTGGAATACCTTTTTTGAAGAGCTAGGAGCGGAGGTTGTGGTTTCGGGAAATACTTCAAAAAAGATTATCGATAATGGATCAAAAACTTGTGTAGATGAAGCATGCCTTCCAATTAAAATATTTTATGGACACGTAATCGATATTAAAGACAAAGTGGACTTTCTGTTTATTCCCAGATTTACCAGTGTGTCAACAAGAGAATATATCTGCCCAAAATTCGGAGGTCTTCCTGATATGGTTAGGAATACTTTTAAGGATTTGCCGGAAGTAATCGATGCCGAAATAGATTTATGGAAAAAAGGGAGTAATCCCTATATTTCTGCTTTTGAGGTAGGATGCTACTTTACTGATGACAGGAGAAAGATCCGGGAGGCATATAGGAAAGCAATTGATGCATTCAGGGAGTACAGGGCTAAGGTTAAGGAAGGTATACTTCCGGATGATATATTATTTAAAAAGCTCAGCCTCATAAAAAAGAATGATGGGCCAAGGTTGAATATTGCAGTAATAGGGCACAGCTATAATATTTATGATGACTATGTAAACATGAACATGGCAAAAAAGCTAAGAAACAACGGTGTCAATATAATAACAATAGATATGGTGGATAGCAGAATTATAAAAGAAAAGTCAAAAACCTTATCTAAAAAGATGTTTTGGAATTATGGAACAAGAGCTATGGGAAGTACTTTGCACTTTTTAGACAGAAAGGATATAGATGGAATTATTTACCTTATGAGCTTTGGATGTGGTATTGATTCATTTGTAGGAGACCTTGTTGAAAGAAATGTTAGAAGAAAAAGAGATTTACCTTTTATTGTTTTAACTATTGATGAACATTCAGGAGAAGCAGGTATGGATACAAGAATTGAGGCATTTATAGATATGATCAGATGGAGGAATAAAGGTGAAAGTAACATTTCCGCACATGGGTAATACGTACATTTCAGTTAAGGCACTTCTGGATGATCTTGGAGTAGAGTGTGTGATACCGCCTTTCAACAACAAGAAAACTTTGGAGATAGGTACCAAGTATGCACCGGAAATGGCTTGCCTGCCGCTGAAAATTAATATCGGCAACTATATTGAAGCTTATAGACAGGGTGCAGACACCATACTTATTACAGGTGGCAGAGGGCCTTGCAGATTTGGGTATTACTGTGAGATGAGCAAAGAGATACTTGCAGACACGGATTATAGTATGGACATTATTACGCTGGACAGTCCGGACGGAAATATTAGGGAGTTATTTAGGAGAATCAAAAGGCTTGCAGGTGGTTTTAATATTTACAAGATTATCAAGGTTTTAAGAAGTACAACAATTGTTTCCAAAAGAGTTGATGAACTTGAAAAGCTGACCTTCAAAATAAGACCTAGAGAACTAAAAAAGGGTTCAACGGATAAGGTTTACAAGTCCTTTCAAAATAAAGTTAAAAGTACGAAGGGTTCTTCAGAGATTTTAAACCTGATAAAAGAAACGAAAGAGCAGTTGCTTAAGATAGAGATTGACACGGAATTTGTTCCGTTAAAGGTTGGAATAGTTGGGGAGATTTATACAACAATAGATTCATTTACAAACTTCTATGTTGAATCAATACTTGGAAACATGGGGATTGAGGTGGACAGGTCTGTTACAGTAAGCGGGTGGATAATTGAGCATATGTTGAAAAATATATTGCCTGTCAGTAAAGAACATAGCTATAAGGAAGCAGCCGAGCCATATTTAAAAAGGATGATAGGCGGACACGCACAGGAGACAATTGGAAATGCAGTGCTATACGCTAAGAAAGGGTATGATGGAGTCATACAGGTGTATCCTCTAACGTGCATGCCTGAAATTGTAGCCGAAAGTATACTGCCTTCTGTTGAAAAGGATTTTGATATGCCTGTTCTGACCTTGATTATTGATGAATTAACAGGTGAAGCAGGCTACCTGACAAGAATAGAAGCATTTGTCGATTTGCTTATCAAAAGAAAGGAGAGAATGGAATTTGGGAAAAACATCGTTCTATCTGGGGGTTGACGTAGGTTCAGTCAGCACAAATCTGGTTATTATAAATGGAGAAAATGAAGTAGTGGAGAAACTGTACTTAAGGACAAGTGGACAGCCTATAAATGCATTAAGAACAGGAATGAAGAAGCTGGCAGATAAGTTCGGTTCAAATACGGTTATTCGGGGAGTTGGTACTACCGGAAGCGGAAGACAGCTTGCCAGTGTTATCATAGGGGCAGATATAGTAAAAAATGAGATAACAACACATGCTGTTGCGGCTCAAATGCTGGTTCCGGATGTAAAGACAATTCTTGAAATCGGTGGACAGGATTCTAAAATTATAATACTTAAAAACGGGGTTATATATGATTTCGCAATGAACACAGTTTGTGCAGCCGGTACAGGTTCATTCTTAGACAGGCAGGCTGCAAGACTTGAAATTGCAATTGAGAATTTTGGTGCATATGCATTAAGATCAAGCACTCCGGTGAGAATAGCCGGGAGATGTGCTGTATTTGCGGAGTCGGATATGATTCACAAGCAGCAGACAGGTCATAGTACTGAAGATATAATTAATGGCTTGTGTGAAGCTCTTGTCAGAAATTATCTTAATAATCTTGCTAAAGGGAAGAATCTGGAAGATACTATTGTATTTCAGGGTGGAGTGGCTGCAAATGTTGGAATTGTGGCAGCCTTTGAAAGGGCCATTGGCAAGAAAATTGTAATTCCCAAGTACCACGATGTTATGGGCGCATATGGAGCAGCTCTTATTGCAAAAGAGAAAATGGAAAAGGGATCAAATGTTACCAACTTTTACGGATTTGGGACAGCCGAGAATGAATATAAGGCCAGAAGTATTGAGTGCAATGATTGCTCTAATTTATGCGAAGTTATTGAGATTACATCAAATGATGAGGTACTTGCGCGGTGGGGTGATAGGTGCGGAAAGTGGTCGGCACTTAAGAAGGATAAAGAGATCGTCGGATAAGGTATAGTTGGTGAAACCAGCTATGGCTTTGGGCTATAGCTGGTTTTTTAAAACACCTTGTTAATCACCGTTTACTATTGAATCATAAAAATTTGTGTAATCGTTACGTTGTTCAGAAAGAAATCCTATTGCTGATCTCGGATGTTGGTTTAACTGTCCTGTAAGCATGTATGGAATGTCAAATCCCCAGCTTACATTACTTCTGAGTGCAGGAATATGTCTTTCTATACACTCCAATATGGGTCTCAAATGATATTTTGGGTTTTTCAAGAAGCCCAGAATCAATTCCATTGGGCAATTACCAGCACCACGTCCGAGTCCCGCTATAGTTGCATCCACAAAACTTGTTCCAAGTATTATAGCTTCAATAGTATTGGCATATGCCAATTGCTGATTGTTATGGGCGTGTATCCCGATCTTTTTACCTGCATCCTGGGCATACTTAAGGTATTTAGCGGTCAGCTTGTGGATGTCCTCTGAATATAGCGAGCCAAAGCTGTCAACAACATAAATGACTTCAACTTCAGTGCTGGAGAGAATTTCTAATGCCTCATCCAAATCGCTTTCCTTAAGCTGTGATACTGCCATAATGTTTATGGTGGTTTCATAACCTTTATCGTGGGCATCTTTTATCATATCAATTGCTGTAGGTATTTGGTGAACATAGGTTGCAACTCTTACCATGTCAATTACGCTTTGATTTTTTGGGATTATGTCTTCATGGTAATCAGTACGTTCGGCATCTGCCATGACAGACAGTTTCAATGTTGAAGGATTTTCTCCAACTATTCTTCGGATATCTTCCTCTTCACAGAATTTCCAGATGCCAAACTCGCTTTTTGCAGCAATTTTTTTAGAAGCCTTATATCCCATTTCCATATAGTCAACACCGGCTTCAATGCAAGCTTGATATACTGCTTTTACAAATTCGTTTTCAAAACCGAATTTGTTTATAAGTCCGCCATCCCTGATAGTACAATCCAATACTTTTACATCAGGTCTAAACGTCATCCAAGTTCCCTTTTTTGAAATTACTTTATTTGTTGTTTCCATCTGCTTCATTTAATACACCCTTTCGAATTTGTTGTTGCTCGCAGAGCTACTGCTTATAGCATTATGAGCCTGTTTGCTCATAGTAAAAGGAATAAGCTGAGCTTTTCCCTGAAGAATTTAGTACCATCACCCCTTTAAGAATTACTCTGCTGGCAGAATTAATAAATCCCTGCTGTTGATTCGTATATGAACCGGGATAATACACTTAAGACCTTTGCTTTGGATAAAATTCCACAACAAAAAGTCCACCAGAATAATAACTCTGACCAATTAATTGATTTTTGATTATATTATTGGTTTGTATTGATGGAAACGGAGAACAACATAAAAGAATGTATTTGAAAAGATTACATGACTTTATATCTACCGCTCCTACCATACTACCGTTCTACAATTTTTATTTTAACAGAAGAAGTGGAAATATAAAATACTTTTTTGAAAATTTATCAAATAGTTCATAGAAGTTTAGGAAAAATTATAATAGAATAAATTTAAATATTTTCATCACAGAATCTTTATCTAAATGCTTTTATAAGTAAAAAATCTTAATGTTATAAGGAGCTGAATAGAGTAGCAATGAAAAGCTATTTTGTTGATTTGCATGTTCACATTGGAAGGTCATCCTCAGGTAATGAAATTAAAAAAGCCACTGCAAACAATCTTACATTTGAAAACATTGCCTATGACTCCTACTATAGGAAAGGTATAGATGTTATAGGTGTTGTTGATGCCATATCACCATATGTTCTTGAAGATATAGACCTGTTGATTGATAAAGGTGAGCTTGTAGAGATAAAAGGTGGGGGAATGGAATACAGGAAAGGTCAGCTTTTACTGCTCGGTGTTGAGATAGAAACCCATGAAAAAAAAGGATGCAGTGCACATTCGTTATGCTTTTTTCCAACGTTGAAGTCAATTAAAGATTTCTCCGCTGATATGTGCAAGCATATAAAAAATATATATCTATGTTCGTCCATGAGCAGGCTTACCGGACAAGAATTATTTAATATTGTGGAAAATAATGGAGGCATTTTTATACCTGCCCATGTGTTTACACCACACAAGAGTTTTTACGGAAATTGCTGTGATAGCTTGCTTGAGGTCTTCAATCCGGATTCCTTTGAAAAAATAGCTGCAATTGAACTCGGATTGAGTGCGGATTCAATGATGGCAAGCCAGCTCAGTGAGCTTGATGGAAAAGCATTCATCAGTAATTCGGATGCACATTCTCTAATTAAGATGGGAAGAGAGTACAATATTTTCAATATGGAGTTTCCAAGTTTCATTGAGGTAGTTAAAGCACTTAAAGGCGCTGAAGGGAGAGGGATAAAAGCAAACTATGGTCTCGATCCCAGGCTTGGGAAATATCATAGAACTTATTGCCTGGTCTGTGACAAAGTTCTTGAAGGCGAGCCGCCGGTATTGAAATGTCCGGTTTCGCAGAGCCATGGCGTGGTTGTGGGGGTAAAGGACAGGTTACAGATTATCAGGGATAGGAGTGAACCGAAGATGGGGGCAAGAGCACCGTATAATTATCAGATACCGTTAGAGTTTCTTCCGGGGGTTGGACCTAAAACTATTGACAAGCTGATAAATCATTTCGGGAGTGAAATGAAGATTATACATGAGGCAGGTTTTGAAGAATTGGCTCAGGTTGTCAAGGAAGAGATTGCAGTGAATATAATCCGCTCAAGGGAGGGAAAGTTGTCTATAGAAGTTGGAGGAGGGGGGATTTACGGAAAAATCGAGAAATAGGGTTTGTAAGAGTAATAAAGACACATAGAAAATAAAGTAAGCAAACCAACAAAAGCAATATCGCAGCGAAAGCTACAACCAATGTAGTAATTTCGCTGCGATAATCAAAGGTACCATTTCTCTTAAAAAGTGCCTTATAAAGCTTTAAACAGGTCTTGACTGATGTAAAGTCAGTGTTGTGTTGGTGGCTGAATAAACAAGTCCATATTTACCGTAGTTTTCTTAGAATCTCAATAGTGTCCGGATCGAGTTGGTCTATTCGTGAAGGCCCTTTGGAATTCTTTAATTTGAAGTTTTCCATCATGCTGGTAAGCATGTCTGCCTGGCTGGATAATTCTTCGCTTGCAGCCGCACCTTCCTGTGAGGTTGCAGAGTTTGTTTGTACCACCTGTGAGACCTGCATAATAGTATGATTAATTTGAGAGATTGAAGAAGCCTGCTCATTTGAAAGCACCGAAATTTCTTTCATCAGGACTGTTGCTTTAGCGATTTCTTCAGATATCTTATTTAATGCTGTGGCAGTTTCATTAGCGATATTGGTTCCGATTTCTACTTTGCTTATAGAACCTTCAATCAAGGAAGTTGTTTCTTTTGCAGCCATTGCACTTCTTGCTGCAAGATTTCTGACCTCCTCTGCCACTACCGCAAATCCTTTGCCATACTGTCCTGCCCTTGCGGCCTCTACGGCAGCATTCAATGCAAGTATATTTGTCTGAAATGCAATATCATCGATTACTTTTATTA
This sequence comes from uncultured Acetivibrio sp., assembly GCA_964564015.1. Classification (GTDB taxonomy): domain Bacteria; phylum Bacillota; class Clostridia; order Acetivibrionales; family Acetivibrionaceae; genus Acetivibrio. Next base: position 46,926 of record CAZLZR010000011.1, on the reverse strand, counting down.
TTTTTGATATATTTTCCGAAGAATCGTTTATATCCTTTATTGCATTGAGCATCTCTTTCATCCTATTGTTGCCAAGTTTTGCGCTGTCGCTTCCTATAACTGCCAGATTTGCAGCTTCATTTGCTTTGATTGCATTTGTTTTTGTCTTTTCTGCAATTTCGTTTATAGATGTATTCAACTCTACGATAGCGCTTGATTGTTCGGTTGCTCCCTGAGCCAAAGCCTGGCTGGAATCAGCAATTTGTCTTGCACCGCTGGATACCTGTTCTGCTGAGATGATGATATTTCCAAGAACGTCATTAAGTGAGTTGATTATCATAATAAGAGAGTTTTTTATACCAATGAAGTCGCCAATATACTCGCCCTTGATATCTATTGCAAAATTACCTTCCGACAATTGGCAAAGGCAATAGTCTATATCCTTTATGTACCCGGAAATCAATGTGATTGTCTCGTTAAGAGCATTCTTAATTATTGCATGGTCACCCTTATAATCTCCTGTTATGCTGACATTCAGATTACCCTTTGATACTTCACCAAGCACGGATTGTGCCTCTAGAATCGGAGTGACGGCTGCATCAAGGGTGTTGTTTATGCCATTGATGATTTTTTTGTATTCTCCATCAAAGTTGTCAGTGTTTCCACGTTCTTTTAAGTTACCTTCCAGCGCACATGCAGTCAATTTTTCCGTCTCACTTGACAGATTTTTGAGAGTATCTGTTACAAGTATCATGCTCTTTGAGAGAATATCCTTGTCTGAACGTACCTGAATATTTAAGTTCAGATCCCCTTTTGAGATTTTTTCAGCTGCATAAGCCTGTTCCTTTGTGCTCTGAATAATTTTGTTAAAACTATTCATCAAGGTACCTATTTCATCCTTTGAATCGCTATTTATATTCACATCAACATCGCCTAAAACCAATTTTTCAGATACCTCTACCAATTTATAAATAGGTTTTTCAATAAGATATTTCGTAATAATAATGCTGGACATTATAAACAGAAGTCCAAAAAACATTATTATGAGCCAGAATTTAGTCGCTAGTGAGTTGATAGCACCAAACAGTTCTTCCTTTGGTACTGCCATTCCGATACTCCATTCTGTACGGTTTATTGGAGCATATGACACAAAGAATAATTCACCTTCACTTTCATATTCGCTGTGGCCGGTTTCTCTGCTTATCATTGCCTTGTGAATCTCTGTTATGTTTTTAAGTGTTTCGTCTTCTTTTAACGCTTCAAAGCTGTTATAAGCATTTTTTACATATTCGGGATTGGGATGAGCAATAGTTGTTCCTTCCTTGTTAATAATAAATGTATGGCCGTTTTCTCCTAACTTTATTCCAGAAACCATATCACTTAATGTATTATAATCAATGGTAGCTGATAATACGCCAGTTACCTTTCCCTGGCTGTCTTTGATAGGTGATGCCAATACCATAACCATTTTGTTATCAAATTTGCTCAGCAGTGGTTCGCTTACGTTGCTATTACCTGCTAAAGCTTTTTTAAAATAATCTCTTTCAGATAGGTTTGAGGTATTGCCGTCTGTAGAAAGTGCGTCTCCGTTTATATCTATGAGATTAAGTCTTAAATATCCCAGTCGTTGAACTTCGCTCAAAAGTGATGTATACATGTTTTCCCAATTCATAGTTTTGACTTCCTGTCGCGCAGCTATTGCCTCAATATTGGAGATATGAACGCTAAGGGTTTTTTCAACAAGGTCGGTAGCGTTTTTTGTGTTACTTAATGAGAATAAATTAATATTTTCTTCGAGAGCTTTGTTTACCTGGCTATTTATATAGAGACCAAGCGATCCAAAGCTGGCGAAAATCAAAACAGTAAGACAGATAGTTATCTTTATTCCTATCTTCATTTTCTTGAATAAGTTCATAATATACCTCCTTTAAAAATGGGTATTTGAAAAAGTGTGTCATATTAATATCGGAATTTATTTGTATAATATAAAGGGAATATAAGTGAAATGGTATGAATATATATACAACTTTGAAAAATTCTAATAATAAAATCACAGCACAATATTTTCATGTGCTGGCAAATGTGAAATATTACATCTTGTAAAAAAAGTGTATTTCCTGAGATGCAAGAATGAGATAGACTTATATGGCAGAGTTCAATATTGTCTTAATATCATCGATGGTACCCTGTCTGGGATTTGTATAAGAACAGATATCTTTTAAGGAATTTTGGGAAATTTCTTCAATATCCTCTTCTAAAAGTCCCATCTGATTTAAATTACCTGGGATTTGAAGGTCTTGACGTAAATTATTTAATGCTTCAATAATTTTATCAACAGCATTAGTTTTATTCTTAAACTTAATACCTATTACGTTACAGATTCTCTCTATTCTATCTTCTGGTATTGAAACAGCATTAAAATCAAAAACGTATGGAAGCAGCGCAGCATTATAATTACCATGATTCTGATTATAGAAGCCCCCCAATTGGTGCGCTATTGAATGCACATAACCTAAACCGGCTGAATTAAAGGCCATACCGGCCATTGCACCTGCGTACATCATTTGTTCGCGTGCTTCAAGGTCATTTCCATTTTCGTATGCTCTTCGAAGATACTTAAAAACTAATTCTAAAGCTTGAAAAGCCAGCGAATCCGTTATTGGAGAAGCTTCAGTTGCACAAATGGCTTCTAATGCATGTGAAGCCACATCTATTCCTGAACTTGCAGTTACTTCTTTTGGCATGCTCATCATAAATATTGGATCGTTGACAGAAATATATGGTGTTGTCATAGGGGATGTGATTACCATTTTAACTTTTCTGCTTTCATCTGTTATTATAGAAGTCATGGTTAATTCCGCTCCGGATCCAGAAGTGGTATTTATTGCTATTTGGGGTAGAGCTGCTTTAGGGACTTTGTTATACCCCTCATAATCTATTATTGATCCACTGTTTGCAGCTACTGTTGCTATTGCTTTTGCACAGTCGTGGTTTGTCCCGCCACCAATAGATATTATCAGCTTGTAATCACGCTTTAAAACATTGATTCCCTTATCAAAATATGCTAATCCATCTTCAACGAATGAAACAGTGGGGTTAGGGTGCTTAATTCCATCAAAGACATCGTAAGTTATAAACAGGCTTTTTAAAATTTTTTCAATATTTTCAACATACCCTAGTTTTATCATATTTATATCAGTAACAATCAAAGCCTTACTGAGCTTCCAGTCCAGTAACTCATTTGGTAAATCCTTTATTGCACCAACTCCGATCAGGTTGGTTTTTGGTAAAATAAAATTGTGTGTGTTTTCCATAACACGCTCCTCCAAATAAACATAAATTACTCCTATTATTTCACAATCAAGTTCCGAATATTTGTACCAGTATTTGTTATGCTTGCATCTACCTTTATATTAACTGGTATCTCAGGAAAAATCTCATCCCATTCCTTTTCATATTTCTGGTTCCATAATTTTGGATACTTTCTATAAAACTCAAACCCAAAACCAAATATATCTGATTGTAATTCCTTTTGCCCCTTTTTTAATGCTGCTTCTATATCGCCTGTAATTGATTTTGAAAGCTTATCTTTCAGTTGGCTTAGGTCCTTGTTATCCAAAAAGTCGGTATAGTTGAAGGCATAGTATTTTCTCAAACTGCAAGTAACTTTTAAATCTATATCTATTGACACATTGCCATTAATAAGCTTAACTTTTATCTTACTTTTGGTATTTGTAACACGAAAATAGGCTTCGTCACTTATGGCTCCGCTAACTGATCCAGTAAATTTATATGCATTGATTTTTTTACCGGTAATCCATCCCAATCCCAAACTCTGTTTCTGATCAAGCCAGCCGACCAAACTACTGCCCTTGAAAGCTGCTAAACCGGAAACCATAAGCTTCCCTTCCTTTTGTACATTTGCTTTTATACTATCAATAGTGCCACCTTTAACATCAAGCTCTTTAACTGTGGTGACGGCACAAGGACCTACAGCTTCTATGCCGCTTATGGAAAGCATTTCCATGAATTTTTGGATGGTGACAGGGAAAGATGCTCCGTTTGATGACACTGTTTCCAGTAATCTGCTCAAGGTATTGCCTGAAATCTCATTATGAGAAGAATCAATAGTGCCTAAAACATTTTCAGCTTTACCAGGTGTAAATACGACATAAGAAGAAGCTCTAATGGCAGGTGACCTGTCATGGATTTCCATCATTGGCAGTAGAACGTTTTTTGCTGCATCCTCACCTATTACTAATATTTTAGAATATCCGTAGAAAAAGTTTTTGTCCACCACCTGCTGCAGTTTTGCCAAAGCACCAAATAAGGTGGTGTCAGCGGCAGAATGGACAAGACCATTGTTTTTCGATTGCTCTTGACTTCCACTACCGTTACTTGGTTTTGAAGTCGGTATGAACTGTAAAGATAAAACAATATTATTTGTTTGTTTATCAAAATCTATACCGATTGCAATAATCTGAGCGAGATCGTTATATTCAACGTAATCCCAACAGCCAGTCATTGGAGCTAATAGTAATAAAATACACAATACTAATGCAAGTATTCTTCCAATCATTTAGCGACACTTCCAGTCCGGTTTCTTCTGATTTTCACACTTATTGATGCAAGAATAAGAACGAGTATTGAGAAGGGCAATAAGATGTAACGCCCGAGAAATACTGCAAAAAAATATGATTTTGTATAAGAATTAAGTAAAATAGCTGTAATAAAAATAGCTAAAGCAGTAAATGCCAACTGAAGATGTGGCCTTTTTTCACCAAAGATTCTTTTTAGGGAAGTCCACGAGCAGTACATGCATATGATAATTTTACCCAAAGCAATAAATTGATATGTTCCGATTACTAAGATTTCAAGTCCATAGATATAAGTACCTACAGATATAAGTCTTGCGGCATTAACACCACCGAAGGCTATACGTTTTGCTATTTCAGGACTCATCATAGCTATAATGATCAAAATTGCAAGCGAAAACACTACAGCAGATGAAATTATGCCGCTTATTACCCAACTCCGATGCTTAAATGGATCAGGAATGTTGGAGACTATTACCATAAGGAAAAGCAGCAGTTCCGATGAAGCACTGGTCATAAATATAAGTCCACTTATAAGCCTCGGAAGTGATGTATCGAAGATTGGAATTATATATTTTATGTTAATCATTTTGGGAAAGGCGAAAACAAAGCATGAAAAATAATTGATCAAACCAATAACAGTAAGAACTTCAATAAGCTTGCATATTGTGGTGATATCGCTGTATAAAATTAAAAAAACAATTAAAATCATGATAAACATAAATACTGGTGCAGGAGTATTTTGAAAAACGAATACCCTGAGCATTTCTGCGAACATGTTGATATGTGTAGCTGAAATGCAAACGTTTAATGTAATGAATATTATACATAATAAGCAGTTTGGAAGTTTGCCAATGCCCTGTTTTATTGTATCAAAAATAGTACCTTCAGGATTAAATTTACTTATATACATAAGCCATAGTGCAAAAGGGATAATGGCTAATATGCCTGCAAAAGAAGCAAGCCATGATGCTCTGTTTGTATCGTTAGAAATCCAGGTATGGATGTAAACAATATTTCCGATTATACCTAAAAATGTGGAGAAGAATATCTGTTCTCGTGTTAATTTTTGTTTTTTTATCATATACCATTACCTATTCCTATTTTAATTTTTGAAACCTTTATCGCTGGTTCTTATTAATGTTTTCTCTGAGTAATATATTTGGTTGTTTCCTGCTAGTCTTAAGAGGGGCTCGTATGAAAGTATCTTTCATAGCTCCCAGGTCAAAGGGTACTAGTGGATACAGGTAAGGCATACCGAAGGAACGCAGTGATACCAGATGCCAGATCACAAGCGTTAATCCGTTTAAAAAGCCAAACATTCCGAAGGTACCGGAAAAAAGAATCAGAAGATAGTTTATGAGCCTTGCCGGATAAATTATTGTGGTACTGGAGATGGCAAAAGACGATATTGCCGTTACAGCTATTACTATAATAACCGAAGCGCTTACATAGCCAGCTGTAACAGCCGCCTGTCCAAGAACTACAGCTGCCAATGTACCTATAAAGTATCCCACTGACCCTGGAAGTCTTAATGATGCTTCACGTATAATTGTAATTGCAAGGGAGAGCATTAACACCTCTACAATAGATGGAAATGGAACACCATCCTTTCCGGTTGCTATATTTATGGCAAGTGGCGCAGGAACTATAGCTTGGTTATATGTTACAAATGACAGATATAATGACGAAATAGAAGTAGACAGTAAAAAAGAAAATATTCTTGTTAATCTCAAAAAAGAAGAAACATAAACATTTTCGGAGTAATCATCCATTGTTTTAAAATTGTCCCAAAAAAACATAGGAGCTATGAGTGCAAAAGGACTGTTGTTGCATAAAATAGCGGTATACCCCTCCGAAAGTCTTTTTGCAACCAAATCCGGACGCTGCGTTTGCTTATATTTCGGAAATATGGAAAGTGGTTTTTCAACTATAAGCTCTGCCAGATTACCTATACCATCAATGGATTCAACATTAATTTTTTCAATACGTTTCCTGACTTCGTTGACGACCTTTGGATTTGACTTGTTTTTCAGCCAAAGCAATTTTATTTTAGTATGGGACAAACTGCAAACCATAAATTCTTCAAAATGCAGATCGGGAGTAGGGAGCCTCCTGATAATCAAGCTGCAGTTTGTTTCAATATCTTCGATAAATGAATCTTGCGAAGCCAGAACAGTGGATTCGTTGTTAGGGAACTCTACCGCTCTGTTTTGGAGGGTTCGAGAGCCAATAACAATGGCTTCCTTAGAATTCTGTAAAAAAACAACGGTATGCCCGGTAAGTAAATAGTCCATCACTTGCTTGATTTCGCCGGTTTTTTTTATATCAGGTATTTGTATAAACTTTGATTGTATTAATGTAGATATTTGCTGTTGATCAAATACGGTATCAATTTTACTTTCAATCAAAGGTTTTACTATATGACTGCTTATTAAATTTTTGTCTACAAGGCTTTGTATGTAAGCAATACCAATCTGAGCTGTTTTTTCAAAGATATCATATTTAGTAAAAGCCAGACCAATACCATTTCCGAGAATACTGACCAAAAGGGCGTGATTCTCATCTATTGTAGGGAATATTGCACCGTTTTGAGCTTCAGAAGGTGTTTTTGAAGGACTATTCATATTAGAGTTTTTTTTAAATTTACGAAGGTTTTTATCTGTTAGCTTCATGGCACGCTTTTCGTATTTTTTCACTTTGATACTCCTCATAACTGAAATTATATATAGCTTGTGTAGAAGCCAAAATATTATTCATATAACGGGTTTTTCCAGTGAATTAAAAAAAGGTATCGTACAGCAATCTTTAATTGCAGTACAATACCCCTTTTTGTATTATTAATTGTATTTTATACTATCCATCTGATTAATGCCATATCAAAAGGATTGAGCAAGTCCGGATGATGAGGTATTACCCTGAAGGTATAACCATATTCTCCACCTTCGAACAGTTTAACAATTGCAGCGTAACTGTAAGTACCATCAGAAGTTTTTTCTTCAAGGTTCATATCAAGGATTTCAGGATTTTCTATGCTGTTATTTTTACCTATGTTTCCATAATAAACCTGGACTTTCACGCTTGAAGGATCTACACTTCCTAGATAGACAGAAGCATTGATTTTTATATTTTCACCGGATATAAAATTCTTTTCCTTAAGGTGATTGGATGATTTATCAGCTAGTATCTGAACCTGTGGCCAGAATTTCTCAACCTGAGATTTCCATTCCGACAGATTGACAGAATGCTTGTAGTTACTTGATATAATTTTATTAACCCTGTCCATTGAGGTGACATAGTACTTATTAGTATAATCCTGAACCATTCTATGAGTACTGAACAGGCCACTGTTTGTTTTTATTGATTCCTTCATAACCTCAACCCATTTTACAGGAACTCCGTTTTCGTTTCTGTCGAAGAAAAGGGGGAGGATATGCTTCTCAAGGGTACTGTAGATAGATTCACTATCGGCATTATCCTGATAATGCTCATTGTCATAGAATGTGTCATCACCTATGGACCAACCGTTTTTACCATTGTATCCTTCGCACCACCAGCCATCTAAAACACTGAAGTTTATGATGCCGTTTATACATACTTTCTGGCCACTTGTTCCACTGGCTTCAAGAGGTCTCCTCGGATTATTGAGCCAGATATCAACTCCCTGAACCATGTTTCTTGCAAGGGTCATATTATAGTTTTCAACTAATATAACTTTACCTACAAATCCCTGCTGCTTTGCAATGTCATTAATATGCTTGATAATCTCGTGGGCAGGACCATCAGCAGGATGTGCCTTACCGGCGAAAATAATCTGCATTGGTTTGTTAGGGTCGTTAAGCAATCTTTGAATACGAGCCAAATCCCTGAATATGAGATTAGCCCTTTTGTAAGTAGCAAACCTTCTTGCAAAACCTATGGTCAATGCATTCGAATCAAGCAGGGTATCTACCTGCCTGATACTTTCAATAGACTCACCATTGGCAGCTCTTTGTTCTTTTAACTTTTCCCTTATAAACCCTATCATTTTTGTTTTCAGGACACAGTGAGTTTTCCATAACTCTTCATCCGGTATTTTATCTACGCTTTCCCAGACTTTGTTATCATATAGCTTTTCCTTCCAGTCTTTATCCAGGTACTTGTCATACAGGAATTTAATACTGGGGGATAACCATGTAAGTGTATGAATACCGTTTGTAATATGTCCTATAGGCACTTCATCTTCGGGTATTCCCGGCCACACATTTTTGAAAATATTGCGGGACACTGCGCCGTGTAGTTCACTAACTCCATTCTTTTGTCCTGCAAGAGTTAATGCAAGCACTGTCATATTAAAGTTCTGATGATCACCGATTTTCAGACCCAGATCTAAAAATTCATGTCTGCTGATACCAAGGGAAGGCCAATAGTTGCCAAAGTATCTGTCAATCATCTCAAGAGGGAATACGTCATTTCCCGCAGGAACAGGCGTGTGTGTGGTAAATATGAGAGATGAAGATACTACTTCCTTCGCATGGTTGAACGGTAGTTTTTTATCCTGTACAAGCCTTCTAATAAGTTCGAGACCTAAAAATGATGAGTGACCCTCATTCATATGGAACACGGTAGCTTTTACATTTAATGCATCCAGTACCCGTGCCCCACCGATCCCAAGGAAGATTTCCTGCTGTATTCTTGTTTCCTGATCGCCGCCGTACAATCTTGCTGTCAGACTCCTGTCGTGAGGGCTGTTTTGTTCAACATCAGTATCAATTAAGTACAAATTCACACGTCCAACTTTGACCTGCCAGACTTTGGCATAGACGACTCTTCCGGGCAATTCAACACTTATTTGAATTTGCTCACCTTTATGGTTCAAAGCAGGTTTTACCGGAAGGTTGGATATATTCAAATCATTAAATATAGTTTCTTGCCAGCCTTCACTGTTTATATGCTGGCTGAAATAACCCTGCTTATAGAACAGACCAATGGCAGTAAAGGGAATACCGAGATCGCTGGCTGATTTACAGTGGTCTCCAGACAATACTCCAAGACCTCCGGAATATACCGGTAAGACCTCATTAAGGCCGTACTCAGCAGAAAAATATGCGACCATATGGTCTTTCTTATCAGGATAAGTTCTGCTGAACCATGTATCAGTCTCTTCCATGTAGGAGTTATAACTATTAACTACATTTTTATATCTTTCCATGTAATCCTGGTCGTGAACCTTGTCTTCGAGTTTCTTCTGACTTACTTCCTTCAGAAACCTTACAGGATTCTTATTGAGTTTTTCCCAAAGGGCAAGGTCGATTTCTCTATATAAGTCAATTGCATCAGAATTCCAAGACCACCATAGATTATAGGCAATGTCCCTTAACTTTGATAATTCATCAGGTATTACTGCTGTTACGGTTATTTTTCCAAATAGATACATAGGATCCCTCCATTTGATTATATGCTATATTATTATCCAATTTTAAATAATAAATAACATAAATATTTTATTACGTTCGTACTGAAAAAATAGCTATAAATTTAAATTACTTGAACACGAACTACTTTAAGTATGTGAAACACTATAGAAATTAATTTATTTTGGATAAGATTACCTAGATTCATATCCAAAATAATAACACAAATTTTATTCTTTTGGTAGAGTTTTTTTAAAAAAAATTTAATTTATTAATATTTTCTTGTTATATATTATGGTGAACCCTGTGTATTTGCCCTATATAAGCTGAATTCATTTCTTTCGTATTTTATTTTTATAATATAAAAGCATCTTTTCATGCCTCCACAAATATAATACCTATAGTTGGCAATTAGTTTAAAAGTTATACATTATAAATAAAATTTCATGAAAGAAATATGTTTTTATTAAAATTGACTATATTTTCCTTGAAAAATTTTTACATTAATTATTTTATTTCAGGAGAATTTGGAGCAGATAAATAGAAAATGCATTTTTATTTTTCAAAGGCTAGTGTTTTTTAACACTACTAAATTCAAGTCTATCATAATGTTAAAATGCACTTCATATGTCTGTGGCACGCATGCTCTAGAAATAAATTCTGTTACGGGGCACTTCGAATTTATTATGTAAAAAGCACTAGCTTTTACTTTTGAAAATTCGGATATACTATAGATGAACTATTTCAAAAATATTTTTTAACGAAGTTGTTCATTTATAATGCTTTAAAGACTTGGAGGTGAGCTATGTGAAAGAAAATAAAAAGAAGAAGAAACCTTGGGATGACAACCTGCCTAAGAATAAGGAGTATATAATGCAGTTTTATAAAAAGAGTGAGGATGAAATAAAAAGGCAGTCAGGAGAGGGAAAAATTAAGTGAAGCGATAAATCAGATTTTTACGATTTTTATGTTTACCAAATTATTTCTATACTAAAATTATGTATTTTGAAGAAAATATAGCTATGATTAAAAGATTTTTAATTTATGGACTTGCAGGATGGAGCATGGAAATATTTTGGACAGGGTTGCATTCGCTGCTAACAGGAGATCTGACCTTGCAAGGATATACAAACCTTTGGATGTTTCTTATATATGGATGCGCTGTGTTTTTAGAACCCATTAATGATATATTGAGCAGGTGGAGGTGGCAGTTTAGAGGGCTTTTATGGATTGTAATAATATGGGGAATTGAATACACAAGCGGACTAATTCTGTATAGCGTATTGGGTGTTTATCCATGGTACTACTCAGGGCCGTTTGCTATTGACAATCTCGTGAGAATAGACTTTGCTCCTGCCTGGTTTGCAGCCGGATTGATATTTGAACGTTTGCATAAAGCTTTGGATGCTATGGAAATTGCATAATAAGGTTTCGTGGTTATATAAGGCAATAATAAAAATTAGTTATGGTTAGGTCTGCCTGCCATAGCTAATTTTCTTTGAGGGATTCTTGAGCAAATAGTAAGAGAAGGAAGCAGGGATGAATTCTCCGGAACTTAACTTTTTAGTTATACTACCTTGAGGTTTATACAAAAAGCAGATATAATAGTTTTATACCCATACCGAGTATAGGAGGAATAATGGTGGGAAACAATAGTATAGACGACGAATGCTATGATTCTAAAGAAGATATTCTTAAGCGATTAAGAAGGATTGAGGGGCAAATAAAGGGAATACATAAAATGATAAACGAGGATAAACAGTGTGTGGATATCCTTACTCAGGTAGCCGCGGTAAGAGCTGCTATAAATAAAGTTGGAGGTATAATACTTCAAAGGCACTCAAAGACTTGCCTTCAAAACGCTTTAGAGAGTGAAAATAGTAAAGAGGTTGTAAGCGAACTTGTTGATACGATACAAAAATTCTTAAAATTTGTAGATTGATGTTTTTCTGTATCAAGTATGGGTAAAAATATTGTAAACTATTTATTGCATTGTTTCTTGATATGATTGAGCGTTAATAGATGTAAAATAAATACTTATTTAGGAGGATGAACTATGGCAACAGAAAAGGTTACTGTTATTACAAAAAATAATTTTGAAGAAGAAGTATTGAAATCTGATAAGACGGTTTTGGTTGACTTCTGGGCACCGTGGTGCGGGCCTTGCAGAGCAGTAGGACCAATAGTTGATGAGCTTGCGAGCGAATATGATGGTAGAGCGAAAGTATCAAAGCTTAATGTTGATGATGAAGGAGAGATAGCTGCTAAATTCAGAGTTATGAGCATACCCACACTTATGATATTTAAGAATGGGGATGTGGTGGAAAAAGTTATTGGTGCGAGATCAAAGTCTGAATTAGCATCGCTTATTGATAAGCATATATAGGAGTGAAGGAAAAATCAGGTGATCGGACAGTTAGTTCACTGTCATATGTATAATTGAACTGTAGATAAGCCATACAAATAATTGTGTGGTTTTTTTATTTGTAGAAACATGTCGGAATTTTTTTGTAAGAATTACTATGTTTTTTTTTATAAAAAAGAGGATTTTGAAAAATAGTATTGAATATAAAGTATGATAAGTATATAAGTAATTATTATGTTTTAGAATAAATAGGAGGAACCAAAAATGGCAGGAGAAAAAAGGTTTGGAACGTCGCTTTTTGGTTTTAAACAGTCAGACGTTAATTCTTACATTGAAAAGATACTAAGGGAATTTGATGATAAACTCAAAGAGAAAGAAAGCGAAATAACAGAATTGAAAAACCAATGTAGGGAATTTAGAATCAAATATGAGGATGTAGCTCGAAAGACTAATCAGGTTAGTGAAGACCGGGCTAAGATTGCCGAAGTCTTAATAAAGGCTCAGGAAAAAGCTGAGACAATATTGGATGAAGCAAGGAATCAATCACAAGAAGAAAGAAAGAAGCTTTCCGAATTAACAGAAAAAGAAAAAGAAAAACTTGTTGATATAAAACAAGACATCAAGATCTTAAAGCAGGATGTCACGAAAGTTTTGAAAAAGTATGAAGAAGAGCTCGGTAAGGTACTTGAGACTGTTGAAGAAACGACGGCTACTTTTAATGATGTGGCTAAATTAGAAAAATCAGAAGTTGTAGATGAAGCTACAGATATTCTTGACGAGATTATGGAAGAGTTTACAAATAAGGCGGCTTCAACCTCTGAAGAACAATGAAATAAAAGCAAATTAGGAAAGTTTAAATACCCTATTGAAAAATAGTGTTTTATTTAGTATAATTATTTTTAATATTTATAGCTGAAAAACGATGATAGGGGAAGAGTACATATTGGATTTTTTTAGAGAGCCGGCGTCAGGTGAAAGACGGTAAATGATAATATGGAATGCAGCCCTTTAGTTTCACCTTGAGAAATAGTATCCACTTTTAGTGGTTCGAAAATAGAGGTTGACGTTTCCTTACGTTACAAAGGATCAGTATTAGAAGTATAACAGCGACTGATATTGAATTTGAGGAGAACACTTTTACAGTGTTAATTAGGGTGGTAACGCGGATTACTTCTTCGTCCCTTTCGAGGGATGAAGGAGTTTTTTATTTCTTAAAAAAGTGCATTTCTTTTTGCCGGATATTCTGGCGGTTTGATATGTAAAGATGGAAAAATGGGTATAATCTAGGTGTTACCAAGGTATTTATATATTATTAAGCTAATCGAGGAGGAAACCAAATTATGGAAGAAATTTTAGAGATATTAGAGAAGAATAGTAAAGCGACAGATGAGCAGATAGCTGTTATGCTCAATAAAAGTGTTGAAGAAGTCAGGGCTGCAATCAAAAAATATGAAGAAGATAACGTTATACTGGGGTATACTTCAATGATCAACTGGGAAAAGACCACTAAGGAAAGTGTAATTGCATTGATAGAAGTGAAGGTTACTCCTCAGAGAGGCCAGGGATTTGACAAGGTTGCAGAGCGCATATATAAGTTTCCCGAGGTAAAAGCATGTTATCTTATGTCCGGTGGGTTTGATCTGACTGTAATTGTAGAAGGAAAGACAATGAAGGAAGTAGCTTTATTTGTAGCAGAAAAATTGTCTCCTTTAGATTCCGTATTAAGTACTGCTACCCACTTTGTATTGAAGAAATACAAGGATAAGGGCGTTATTTTTGATGAGGATCACAAGGATGACAGGGAGGCTGTTGTATTATGAATGTAAAGGATATGTTAATACCTACGGTTCGGGACTTGCCTCCTTCAGGTATCAGAAAATTTTTTGACCTGGTTAATGAAATGAAGGATGCCATATCTTTAAGTATAGGAGAGCCTGACTTTGTAACGCCATGGTGTGTCAGGGAGGCAGGAATATATTCACTTGAAAAGGGACATACCCACTATTCGCCTAATTCGGGATTTATGGAACTTCGTGAAGAAATATGCAATTACTTAAAGAGAAGATATGGTCTGGTTTACAGTCCCAAAGACCAGGTCATTGCCACTGTGGGTGGGAGTGAAGCTATTGATCTTGCATTAAGAGCACTTGTCGGACCGGGTGATGAAGTAATACTTCCTGAACCTAGTTTTGTTGCTTATAAAGCTTGCATTGTTCTGACAGGGGCAACACCTGTCCTGATAAATTTACGTGCAGAAGATCAGTTCAGGCTGACACCTGAACTTCTTGAAAAGGCTATAACTCCGAAAACCAAAGTCCTTATTCTGCCATTTCCCAATAATCCAACCGGTGCTGTAATGACAAAGGAAGAACTTGATAAGGTTGTTGAAATATTGAAAGATAAAAATATTATTGTGCTTTCAGATGAAATTTACTCTGAACTTACTTATGAATGTGAACACGTTTCTATAGCAAGTTATCCTGAAATGACGGAGAAAACCATCTATATCAGCGGATTTTCAAAAGCATATGCAATGACAGGTTGGAGACTTGGGTACGCCTGTGGACATCCTGATCTAATTGGTGCTATGTATAAGATACACCAATATGCAATTATGTGTTCTCCCACAACCGCACAATATGCAGCTATAGAAGCTCTTCGAAAGGGAGACGAAGATGTTCAGTCCATGAGGCGTGAGTATAACAGAAGAAGGCGGGTTATGCTAGATGGTTTTAGAAAGGCAGGTCTTGACTGCTTCGAACCTTTTGGGGCGTTCTATATGTTTCCTTGTATAAAGTCTACAGGAATGAGTTCAACCGAATTCTGTGAGACTTTGCTGATGGAAGAAAAAGTTGCAGTTGTACCTGGCTCCGCATTTGGAGATAGTGGAGAAGGGTTTGTAAGGGTTTGTTACTCAAATTCCATGGAAAATATAATTGAGGCTTTAAAGAGAATAAATCGCTTTGTTGAAAAAAATAAATAGGGAATATGATAATATGTATAAAATGATAGCAATAGATCTCGACGGAACTCTGCTTGATTCAAATAAGGAAATTTCCTGTGAAAACAGGCAATATATAAAATTGGCGCTTGAAAAGGGTATTAAGGTATTGATTTGTTCAGGCAGAATTTATCCGGGAGCTAAAATATATGCGGATCAATTGTCAATAGACGAGCCGTTGGTAGTGTGCAATGGTGCTGTTATTAAGGACCTAAAAACAGGTGAGGTGTTATATTCAAACCTGCTTTCAAAGGATGACTGCTATGCTGTTATTGAAATACTGCGTAATGAAAATATCTATTTTCACACCTATATTGATGATGTTATGTATGCAGAAAAGCTTGACTATTCAGCGCTCCATTATATGATAAAGAGTAAGGATTTAGGCAGTGATTTCCGTATTGATGTAAAAGTAGTCGGGTCGGTTTGTGAAATAATCGGCAGCAGCAAAGTGAATCCTGCTAAAATTGTAGTTATGTCATCGGATTTGGAAGCTTTAGCGAGGGCAAGATGTCTTGTAGAGAGTATAAAGACAATTGAGGTAGTGAAATCCAGCCATGATAATTTTGAGGTTCTGAACTATGGAGTAAGCAAAGGTAAGGCTTTGGAAATTATTTCCCAAGGATTATCGTTAAAAAGAGAGGAAATAATGGCAATCGGTGATAATGAAAATGATTATTCAATGCTTGAATATGCAGGCTTTAGCGTTGCAATGGGAAATGCTGAGGAAAGTATCAAAGATATCTGTGATTTTGTGACGCTATCAAACAATGAAAATGGTGTTGCCCAGGTCATAAAAAAATTCGTACTATAGTAAATAGTACGAATTTCAAGTGTGTATATATAAAATTGTGCAGGATTAACAAAAATTGTAGCGCTACAGTTTACTTAATAACTTATTTAACCTAACAAATATAACTACTTCTCCTTGTGTCAAGCTGAAGCTTCATATACAGAACAATCAAAGTATCAAGTTCCTGACTGGTTGCAAGTATTTCACAATCATCGCCATGATCCATAATATTGTGAAGCTTTTCTCTTAAATTTTCTATTTTACTCAATGCATCGACCTCCACAAAAAACAAATTATATATTAAACATGGCCATGTTTTATTACATATTTAAAACAAAAACTTGTATAACAACAATTCACTGTGATAAAATAAATCTGCAATACATTTCCTTTAGCTTTCATACATATTTTATAGCAACACTTTGTTGCTGTCAATAAAAAATACAAAAAAATGTAATCGAATTGTTGCATTAATATAAATATGTAGATAAAATATACTAAAATGGATTCTTGGGGTGGAAAAAATGTCTTTTGCGTCGATGCTTAAACAACTTAGAGAACAAAGTCGATTATCTCAAAAGGATATTGCAGACTATCTAGGCATTACGCGTCAGGCGGTTGCTTCTTATGAACTTGCCAAAAGAGAACCGGATTATGAAATACTAAAAAAACTTGCGGATTATTTCGGTGTTTCTATCGATTACATTCTAGGTAGGGCAAACTGTAGAGATTTGAATGCTCTTACCGTTGGAAGTAATATTGATCTTATAAAAGGGAATTTTACATATAAGGAATTGTCGCAGGATATAAGTGCAAGAGTTGGGGCATTGATTTTTCCTGATATGCTGGAGTTATATGCAAAGGGCGAAAGGATGCCTTTTGTTGGTACAATTAAAATTCTTGCGAAATATGCAAAAGTAAGAGATTCCTTTTTTTATCACTTTAATACTCCGGAGAGTTATGAAAAAGAGAAAGAACTCTACCTTTTGGAAGTGAGTCAACAAAAGCAAACGGAGAAAGTTGAAGAAAGCTCTACTACATTGGACATTTTCGGTGATGATTTAAAGAACTGGATTTTAAGAGAAAGCAGCATATCCTACATAAAACTCGCTAAAGAGATTCAAGAGGCCGGACTACCTGTTGAAGTGCTGAAGCCCCTGTTAGAGAGTATTAAGAGCAATAAGGCTTCAAGCTAAGGAAGCAATGGAGTAATGTGGGATTTGTTTTTATTATGTGGACAATAAATAGTTAATGTTGTAAAATTGAAATGATTTAAAGGGTTAAACTATAAAATTTAACAGGGAGTTGATAAAGTTGTTGGAACTCGAACAGTTGAGGCTGGAAATCGATGGATTTGAGAAAACTTTAAAAGAAATGGGGGCTTCTCTTTGACATCGCAAGATTAGGTAATGATATCGAAGAGTTGGAACAGAAAGCGTCCGAACCGGATTTTTGGAATGATATTGAGAATTCGCAAAAGGTATTACAGAAAATTAAAACATTAAAAGAAAAACTGGAAAAATATAATAGACTTACTCAGGAATGGGAAGATGCGAAAACTTTATGCGAGCTCGGACTTGAAGAGAATGATGAAAGTGTGTTCCTGGAAGTTGAGGACAGCTTCAAAAAATTTAAAAAAGATTTTGAAGCATTGAGACTGGAAACTTTGTTGACGGGTCCTTATGATAAGAATAATGCCATATTGACACTTCATGCGGGGGCGGGAGGAACTGAAGCCCAGGATTGGGTTCAGATGCTTCTGAGAATGTTTACCCGTTGGGGAGAGAGTAAAGGTTTTAATGTTAAGATTCTTGATTATCTTGACGGAGAGGAAGCCGGAATTAAGAGCGTCACTATCAATGTTATTGGAGAGAATGCATACGGTTATTTGAAGTCTGAAAAGGGTGTACACAGACTTGTAAGAATTTCACCGTTTGATGCTTCGGGAAGGAGACATACATCTTTTGCTTCCTGTGATGTTATGCCTGAGCTTAGCGATGATGTTGAAGTCAATATAAATCCGGATGATTTAAGAATAGACACCTACCGTGCAAGTGGTGCGGGAGGTCAGCATATTAATAAAACAGAATCGGCAATAAGGATAACTCATATTCCTACAGGAATAGTTGTGGCATGTCAAACAGAACGGTCACAATTCCAAAACAAAGATACGGCTATGAGAATGCTCAAATCAAAGCTTGTAGAGCTTAAGGAACGTGAGCAGAAAGAAAAGATAGAGGATTTGAAGGGAGTACAGTTGGATATAGCATGGGGAAGCCAGATAAGGTCATATGTATTCTGTCCATATACTCTCGTTAAAGATCATAGAACCAATTATGAGCAAATAAACGTGGACAATGTAATGGATGGAGATTTAGATGGTTTTATAAACTCATATCTTGTCTATTGTAACTCAGAATCATGATCATAAGCGGAAGCTATCTGTTATGCAGAAAGCTTCCGTTTCTATATGCAATTCTTCTTAAAAAGTTTGCTTTAGCAGACTTTTGAGAAGATATTGTTTTGCTGATTGCTTACTTTAGTAGTGATTTTGAAAAATATAAGTCTGTAGTAGAAAAAAGTAAATCAGGGTTTTTTATATTAAAGTAAGCATGAATTACCTGAGTTGAAGTACCATTTGGTTCAGAACCGATTGATACAGTGAAGCAGAAATTATCGAACTTATCAGTTTGGTAGTCCAAAACGTTAATTGTTGGGTCTATTCCGAAATAATAGTCTTCAATTCTTCTTTTCAGGTCATTAGTTGAAATATATTTTAATATTGTGATAGTATCGGTTATCGGATCAACTTCCAGATAAAAATAACCGGATTGTCCGTCAAATTCTGCGTATACTGGGATTTGACGTTTATCATCAATGTGCTTGTTCCAATCTTCGATTGAAAAATTGTAGTTCTTTGGAAAATATACCTGTACATTGGTCAAAAGGTAATTTTCAAGAAAACTCTGACAGTTATTCTTTATGCTCTCTGCATTAAGCTTCCTTATAAAATTGACACTGTATTCCTTCTTTGCCGGTATTACTTCCAGATAATATTCTTTAATCTGAGACGGTGAAGTTTTGGTATCAGAGTATTTAACCGACACAATCATATTATCCCAATCAAATATTACATCGTGTATAGTCTTGTTTTGAAAAAGACTCCTTACTTTTTCTTGAGCAGACTTTTCTATATCAGGCTGCAAAACTCGGCTGGAAACTTGAATTGACCTGTAATTGTAGTCAAAAATCAGTTTGTATGCACCAGCTTTACTGCTGTTGTTTATATAAACGAGTACATCCTTTTCAGAGCTTAAGTTTTCTGCGTAGGTAACGGTAGTGGATTCTCCCAACGCCTTTTTGAAGAAATCTTCAATGAATACTATTTTATTGTTTCTCTTTTCACTGGAAATTTGGCTTTCCAGGTACTCTTTGTTATCGGACATATAGAAACTTTTACTCATGAATTCCAATATATAATTCAGTTCTTTATCAGCTAAAACGTTATCCTGAAACAGATATTCGCTGGCAGATATATACAGGGAGTTTATTCTGTTGTTTTTGATCAGGTCAATGGAATAGCATAGCTTATATCTGTCACCTTCATCAAGGTAGTTGACAAGCTTGTATATTATAGTTAAATTATTGTAGGTTTTAATGCTGCTTATTAGTACTTTGTATGTTTTGCCGCTATAAGGTGTTCTGTAGTTTTTGAAATATTTGGACAGTCTTTCGGTATCATAACCGGTTGTGTATCTTAGTAATTCTGTGGTAGTAAGTTTTGACGTATATTCAGACTCGTTTATAACTATATTGAGAGGTCCTGAATAATTTGGATTGGTGACCTCAAAACTGTCATAATTTATATCCTGCGAGTTGTCCTGAAGGCTCCAGTTATCCGGATAAAATATTGAGTATCCTAAACGCTCGTTTGAGAAATTGACAAATGAAATATTATTATTATTTTTATTTTGATTTTCTGGCTTCGTAAACTCAAAAGAAGATACTATTCTAAGAAACTCATAGGATATGTGTTCTGATGGCGGAGATATCATACTGTTAAGTTCTAACGTATATAGACGTACGCCATTGATTATTAGATAATTGGTTACATATTCCCTTGCGCCGTTATTATGGTTTTCTTTTTCATAATCAAGAACTATGAATTCCTTACCATTTATATTTTTGCTTTCTATGCTTATGATTTTTATTTTGTTGCCGTAATATGCCTTGAGCGTGTTGATTTTTTCCAGAATTCTATATGGACTTCCGGAAATGTGTTCTACTGAAATGGAAACATAGGTGTTATGGTCAATTTTAAAACTCCTATAGCTGTGGTCATCAATTAAGTTGTTGCTCAGATATGGCACGAAATTGGAGGGATATCTGATCCTGTAATAATTTGCTGTGTCTTCCAGATCAAAATAACTGATTTCAGATGCAGGTAATGAAGGATATATACCACTATTGGCAGCTTCAACTGAAGAATTGTCGAGGAGTACATGAGGCAAATTTTCCTGCAGTGGATGATTTGTGATAGAGAGCCCCTTTAACACTTGCAATATATTATTAATATTGTTGTCGTTGAGATATCCCTTTTGCATTGTAAATGCAATTGTGTATATTGATTTGTTTACATAAGATGGTACTGTTAGAATTATATTAATATCTTCCTGGGTTAATTGTCTTTTTGAACTTATTGTGTTAAACATAACAATGTTTGAATTCTGTCCAAACAATTCTTCGGTGCTTTCTTTTATAATTTTAATATTTGATTCACTAAGAGAGAGGTCCATGTTGCCGAAAAGAAATTCATTTTTGTAGGAATCCAATAGTGAACGGAAGTAACTGTGTTTATATTCTACCATCCTATCAAATATATAACTTTCAGGAGAAACATAATCGGATAAGAGGAACCTCATATTGTTAACAGCGGTCTTATTTAGGATATCACATACAATTGAGGCGGAAAAGGTATAATCTTCGTTTGTTAAATAAATTGAACTTGTATCAAAATTTTGGGATTCATCGAAGGTCAGATAAAGATTTTCAGGTATGGAAAGATTATAATTGCAATTGTTGTTAATGAATGTATTTATTTTACTATCATCCGGAAAGAAATAAAGATAATTTGCTTTCTTGTCATATTTTACAATAACACCATACTCCTCAGTTATAAAGGAAAAAGGAAAATACACTTTGTTGTTTATCAGTTCCGGTAAGTTGTGTGTTATAGAAGAAGGCTTCATTATGGTGTAGTCATAGCTTTTTATTTCATAATTCCTGACGGAGTTGTTAATTTGCAGAGATAGATTTGTATTGGAAGTATCAATTTTGCAGCGAGTACCAACCACTGCAGATAGTTCTTTAGCATTAACAAAATACTCGTCGCCAATAGAAATTATTTCTTGACTCAAGCCGAGAAATTTACCATTATAAAACAATTTTAGAGAATTCCCGGCATACGCATTTATAGCAGATACCGCAGCAAATAATGTAACAAGAATAAGAAAAACTATTTTTTTCATAGCAACACAACCTCAATATGTATAAATATTATTTGGAATAATCTGTAAATATCGGAGTAAGAAATCAATTTTATTGCTCTAAAATATGTATCAAGGGCACTAAAATTGCATTGTATATTAGTATAATATCAGAAGACAAGGTATTAGACAATGAGTGTAAACTGATTGTAAAATAAGTGAAATATGCTCTTAAAATAACTAGTGCGTTTATACCACAAATTTCTATTAAATCATGGGTGCATATTTTTCTTCACATTTATTACATGCACCCATAAATCATGGCGTTAAAAATACATACCATGTACAACTCTTCTCAAAAAGTTTGTGTGAATGCTATATATACATTTATGTTTGTGGTATTATTAAGGGAAAAGGAAGAGTTGAGAATTAAATGAAATTATCATTCTTAATAGTAATTGGCCTGGGTTTGTGGAGGAATTCGGAATGAATATTGGGATAATTGGTGCAGGAAAGCTGGGAAATGCTTTAGCTGTTGCTATGAATAAATTGGAGTTTAGTATTTCCGGTATATACAGCAGAAGTGAAGAATCATGCCAATCGCTTTGCAGAAAGCTTAATTTAGAGATGGACAACTGTCTGGATGCCGTTATTATAAATTCAGAAGTTATTTTTTTATGTGTTCCGGATAATGATATAGAAAATATGGCTTCTCATATTGCGTCAAGTTTTAAATCAGAATCGGTTAGTGGAAAAGTTTTTTTCCATTTGAGTGGTGCACTGTCCTCTGAGGTTTTACAGCCATTAGTTGATATGGGTGCATACACCGGTTCTTTTCACCCGATACAGACCTTTGCAGACAGAGAAAACAGCTGGCAAAAGTTATTCGGCTGCTTTTTTGGGTTTGAGGGTTGTGATAAAGCACGCAAATGTGCCTCAAAGATAGCTGACAAATTAAATGCAAAAATGATTTTCATAAGGAAAGAACAGAAAACCTTGTACCATGCTGCAGCGTGTATGATATCAAACTATACAGTCACTCTCTTCTATATTATGCATGAGATGCTTTTAAAGTCAGGCATGGATGAAGAGGCGGCAATTAATGCTTTTATGCCCCTTTTAAAAAATACAGTGGATAATATTGAGAAGCTTGGATATATTAATGCTCTTACAGGGCCAATATCAAGAGGTGACCATAAAGTTGTAGGACAGCATCTCAAGGCTATATCCTGTGAAATTCCGGAGTTTGAAGCTATATACAGGCTCTTGGGAAGAGAAACTATAGACCTTGCTGTCAAAAAGGGTAATCTTAAGGATGATGATGTGCTGAGCTTAAAGGGGATACTTGGAGAAACATGAGATATTATCTTGAAGTTGAGATTTGACTAAAATATAAGTTTCTACTCTGGATAACGAAAAAACTTGATTTAAAAATGTTTCAAAATATGAGAATAGGAAGTTATTTTTTCGTTATCCCTAAGTAGTGAAAGTTAGTATTTAGAGCAGGAACTTAAATTTAAACTATAATTACTTTAATATGACTTGTAGCGAAAGCGAGGAAAGAAGTATGGATTCGGAAGCATTGAGAAAAATGCTGGAAGAAGTAAAAAATGGACAATTAAGTGTGGATGAAGCTCTGGCTGATTTGAAAAAACTGCCTTTTGAAGACTTGGGCTTTGCAAAGGTTGATCATCACAGAAACATACGGAATGGTTATCCGGAAGTTATATATTGTCAGGGGAAGACCCTTGAGCAGATCGGAGCTATTATAGAAAGACTGATTAAGAGTAATAATAATATTATGGCTACAAGAGCATCACGGGAAGTTTTTGATAAAATCAGGGAGATAACAGATGATGCTGTTTATTATGAGAGTGCAAGAATAGTTGTTGTTAAGAAGAGAGAGATTCCGAGAACAGAAAAAATGATTGCTGTTGTTACAGCGGGTACTTCTGATATCCCTGTTGCGGAAGAAGCTGCCGTCACATGCGAAACAATGGGACAGAGGGTTGAAAGAGTGTATGATGTGGGAGTTGCCGGGATACATAGATTATTTGCCAGAAAAGACATTATTATAAAAGCTAACGTTATAGTGGTGGTTGCAGGAATGGAAGGTGCTCTTGCAAGTGTTGTTAGCGGTTTGGTTGACAAGCCTGTAATAGCAGTTCCAACCAGTGTCGGATATGGAGCAAATTTTGGAGGTTTGTCCGCACTTCTCACTATGCTTAACAGCTGTGCAACTGGAATCGGTGTGGTAAATATTGATAATGGGTTTGGGGCTGGTTTTTTAGCAGCAATGATAAATAAGTTGTAGAAGGGATTGGACTTTTGGAATGAGAGTGTTATATTTTGACTGTTTTTCCGGTATAAGTGGCGATATGGTGCTTGGAGCACTTATCGATCTTGGGATTGATGAACAGGAATTTAAAAGAGAGTTAGCCAAGCTAAACCTATCAGGATATGACCTTGTTATAAAAAAGAAGGTTAAAAACTCAATTGCAGTAACTGATGTTGAGGTTATTTTGAAGGAAAATGAAGATGACCGGCATGAACATTGCCAATATGAGGAGCATCATGAACCTCATAGACATAATCATAAACATGATCATAAGCATGATCATGTCCATGGCCATGACCATAGCCACACCCACGCTCATAGCCGCGATCACGACCATAACGCAAGAAATCTTAAGGACATTGAAATGCTGATTGATGCAAGTGATTTAAAAAGCAATGTGAAGGAATTCAGTAAAAAAGTGTTCACAGAAATTGCAATGGCAGAAGCAAAAGTACATAACAAAAGTATTGATGAGGTACATTTCCATGAGGTGGGAGCGATTGATTCAATCGTAGATATAGTAGGAGCGGCTATATGCCTTGATATGCTTGAGATAGATAGAGTTTACTCGTCACCTCTCCATGACGGGACAGGCTTTATAGAATGCAAACACGGCAGGTTACCTGTTCCTGTGCCGGCTGTCCTTGAGATGCTATCCGGTGGCAACATTCCTTATATTACAGAGGATATAAATACGGAACTGATTACGCCTACCGGTATCGGAATCATAAAGTGTCTGGCCGACAGTTTCGGTAGCATACCTGCAATCAAGGTAAATAAGGTTGGCTATGGTTCGGGTAAGAGGGATACTGGCAGGTTGAATGCGTTAAGATGTATATTTGGGACTATGGCTGAAACAAATGATATAAAAGATGAGATTGTGGTTTTAGAGACCAATATTGATGATATGAGTGCTGAAATGCTCGGGTTTGTAATGGATAAACTTTTTGAACTGGGAGCATTGGACGTATTTTACACGCCGGTTTATATGAAGAAAAACCGTCCCGCAGTTTTACTTACCGTATTGTGCGAAAAGGATTCTGAACAGGTTATTGTGGATGCAATTCTGAAAGAGACCTCAACATTAGGTATAAGAAAAACTATTTCTCAGAGATACAAGATGGATAGAGAAATAGTTAAGGTAAATACGGAGTTTGGTGAGATAAGGGTGAAAGTTTCAAGTATCGGAGATTTCAGGAAGTTTGCACCGGAATATGAGGATTGCAGGAAAATAGCCATAAGCAGGGAAATACCTCTATGGAAGGTTTATAATGCTGTATATGAAAAAGGTGTTTTGAAGGATAAATAACTCAACTTTTCCAGAGCCTCAAAATACTATAAGTGGGAAAGTTGAGTACCTAAACAGTAGTGAAAGGAAATAAAATGCTATATAATAAGTTTTCGGATTTTTTAAAAAGCAGATATGGTACAAAAGTATACAAACTCCCTTTAAATCTGCCTGTCACATGTCCGAACAGGGACGGAAGAATAAGCACCAAAGGCTGCACGTTCTGTGGAGATGAGGGTGCGGGTTTTGAAAATTTACCCAGTTTTTTGAGTGTAAGTGAGCAGCTTGGTATGAATTCAAAATATATAGGTGAAAATTATAAATCTGAAAAGTTTATTGCATACTTTCAGAACTATTCAAATACCTACCTTCCGCTATGTGATTTTAAAAAGTACATATTGGAGGCATGCAGGGAGAATATTGTTGCCATATATATTTCAACCCGTCCGGATTGTGTACCCCACACATATCTTGAGTTTCTGAGGGAAATAAAACAGGAGAAGTCTATGGATATAGTCATTGAACTAGGCCTTCAGACCGTTAATTACCATACGTTGAAGAAACTGAACAGGGGGCATCTGCTGGCGGAATTTATTGATGCCGTATTGTCCATCAGAAATTACGGACTTGAATCCTGTGCCCATTATATTTTAGACCTACCCATGGATTTAATGGATGATGCCATTGAAGGAGCAAGAATCCTGTCGGCACTAAAAGTTAATCAGGTTAAGTGCCACTCTATGTATATTTTGAAGGACACTGAACTGGGTGATAAATATATTTCCGGAGAGATAACACCATTAGGTTGTGAGGAATATATCGAAAGGACAATAGCCTTTTTGGAATATCTGAATCCGTCAATAGTAGTTCAAAGACTTTTAGGTCGTGCCCCGGAAGAGCGTAGTCTGTTTTGCAACTGGGGTATGAGTTGGTGGAAATTACACGATATGATTGAAAAGAAAATGCTCGATGAAGGCAGATATCAGGGGAGATTATTTGATTATCTGAATGGAAGAGCTTGTGTTTTCCGACAATAGTATGGGTGTATATTTTTCTTCACATTTATTAAATGCACCCATACAATATTTGTTTTGCAATAGGCATTAAATTTAGTTATAATTAGAAATCATATTTATTGAAGGAGTTGTTAGCTTGAATAATGAGTTAGTTTTGGTTCTTGATTTTGGAGGACAGTATAATCAGCTTATAGCAAGAAGAGTTAGAGAGGCAAATGTGTATTGTGAAGTTATACCTTATAACGCTTCTATAGATAGAATAAAATCAATGAATCCGAAAGGGATAATTTTTACCGGAGGGCCTGCATCAGTTCTTGACCCTGATGCGCCAAAATGCGAGAAGGAGATATTTTCTTTAGGTATCCCGGTTCTGGGTATATGCTATGGAATGCAGCTTATGAGCTATGTGCTCGGTGGAGAGGTTAGAAAGGCTGATTCCCGCGAGTATGGCAAGATAGACATTAACTTTGATGTTTCGAGTACGCTGTTTAAGGGCATAGACAATGTGTCAACATGTTGGATGAGTCATACCTATTTTGTTGATAAAATGCCGGAAGGATTTATAAAGACAGCATATTCCCAAAACTGTCCGACCGGGGCAATGGAAAATGCACAGAAAAAACTGTACGGGGTTCAGTTCCATCCGGAAGTTCTTCATACACCAAGAGGAAGGGATATATTGAATAATTTCCTCTTTGACGTTTGCGGATGTTCCGGTGACTGGAAGATGTCCTCCTTTGTTGAACAGTCTATAAAAGCAATAAAAGAGAAGGTTGGAGATAAAAAGGTTTTGTGTGCACTGTCCGGAGGAGTAGATTCTTCTGTCGCAGCAGTTTTGATTCATAAAGCAATCGGTAAGCAGCTTACCTGTATTTTTGTAGACCATGGCCTCCTTCGCAAATTTGAAGGGGATCAGGTTGAGGAAGTATTCCGGAACCAGTATGATATAAATCTGGTAAGGGCTAATGTGGAAGACAGGTTTTTGGAAAAGCTGGCAGGGGTTACTGATCCTGAAACAAAGAGAAAGATTATCGGAGAAGAATTTATAAGAGTGTTTGAGGTGGAGGCAAAGAAAATAGGAACAGTTGATTTCCTTGTTCAGGGAACCATATATCCCGATGTAATTGAGAGTGGATTGGGAAATGCTGCTGTTATAAAGAGCCATCACAATGTAGGTGGATTACCTGAACACGTTGATTTCAAGGAGATAATTGAGCCTTTAAGAAATTTGTTCAAAGATGAAGTAAGAAAAGTGGGCAAAGAGCTTGGAATACCTGATGAAATAGTTATGAGACAGCCTTTCCCAGGCCCTGGTCTGGCTATAAGGATTATTGGCGACATAACCAAGGAAAAGCTTGAGATTTTAAGAGATTCCGACCATATTTTCAGGGAGGAAATTGCAAAGGCTGGCCTTGATAAAGAAATTAACCAGTACTTCACAGTTCTTACCGGAATGAGAAGTGTTGGGGTAATGGGTGACGAAAGAACCTATGATTATACACTTGCACTACGTGCTGTTACTACGACAGACTTCATGACAGCCGATTGGGCACGTATTCCTTATGATATTTTGGAGAAGATCTCAAATAGAATTGTTAATGAGGTTAAACACATAAACAGGATAGTGTATGATGTTACAAGTAAGCCGCCTGCAACTATTGAGTGGGAATAATTGAGTGAAAAACTACAACCCAGCATTTGTGAGGGTTGTAGTTTTTTTGATCTGATATTTCTTGTCCAGGATGAAAAATCATTTCCATTTTATTAATCACGACTTTCAACAGTCTGCCTCCAGTATTTCTAAAAAAGCTACGCAAACTATGTAAAAATATTAAATTTATATCATTGTTGTTGCATAAAAAATTTTGAAAAAACTCAACTGTAATATTTACCTGTAGAAAGTATGAAAGCTCCTTTGTTAATATCAAGTGGGTTCGCCCTGACAAGCAACCACATCATTTAACAAAGGAGCTAACGACATGGGTGATTGTACTACATTTTTGAAACTTTATTTTAATGGACTGTGTAGTGTTAAAAGCCGGTTTTGCATATTGTTGAATATACGGTTAGTAGTAGAAGCAAGACCAGCATCTGTGTAAACAATAAATTTTGAAAGTCC
The DNA here is from genome assembly GCA_964564015.1 of uncultured Acetivibrio sp. GTDB lineage: Bacteria > Bacillota > Clostridia > Acetivibrionales > Acetivibrionaceae > Acetivibrio. The sequence goes on along the minus strand of CAZLZR010000011.1, from coordinate 18,553 downwards.
GAAATCAGAAATGATTTTTTGCTCCAAAGGCTTCAAAGTGGTTTGCTCATTACTATTTCCTTTGTTAATGCAGAATGCGAGAGGTAAGCCATCTCCATCCATAAAAAGCCCCATTTAGACAATTGGATTTGGTCTATGCTCTTTTGATACACCATACTGCTTAAGCCCAACTTCGTGCTCAATTTCAAAGAAGTAGTTTGTGCAGTCATGAAAACTTTTATTGTACCCGGCAAAAATAATTGTTGAATGTTTGGGAGATTAGTTATAAAATATTTGTGTAGCATGGTATTATGGTAGAAAAATACTGTTGATGAGTAAAAATTTTAATTAATATAAGCTTATTATGCTGATTGGCTTTGTTGTTTGGTAATATGGTTTCTCGTTTTCTGTCAATCAAGCTTATAAGATCCAATATTAATGGACTTTTCTTAACGATACCCTGCAAAGGGTATTTTTGTATTTTATGCAGTAAATTTGTATACTGTACTGTCCTATAATACCGGCCTGATAAATTTGTAAAAATAAAATTAGGGGTGATTAATGTATGTCTCAAGTAAAATTTTTTTTATGGTGGCAATGTACCTTTAGAAATGCACAAGGTGAGGATAGTACAGAAACTGGATCTTGTTCCCATTGAACGTAGGCTTGAAGCTATAAGCGAGGCTGGAAACAACACTTTTTTACTAAAAAACCGTGATGTTTTTATGGATATGCTTACTGATAGCGGGGTAAATGCTATGAGTGACAAGCAGCTTGCTGCTATGATGGAAGCAGACGATAGTTATGCCGGTTCTGCGACCTTTACAAAGTTGGAAAATAAAATTAAAGAAATTTTTGGGATGGAGTATTTTCTTCCGGCCCATCAGGGAAGAGCTTGTGAAAATATTATTTCGCAGGGATTTGTTAAACCGGGAGACATTATCCCTATGAATTATCACTTTACTACATCTAAAGCCCATATTACATTGAATGGCGGTACAGTTGAAGAAATAATCATTGATGAAGGGTTAAAAACAACAAGTAACTATCCATTTAAAGGAAATATGGATATTGCAAAGCTAAGAGGACTCATTTCTAAGCACGGTGCAGAGAAAATCGCTTATGTCCGTCTGGAAACAGGTACAAATCTGATTGGAGGTCAACCGCACTCACTTGAGAATATGCAGGAGATTCGAAAAGTTTGCGATGAGTTTGGTATCATGCTTGTCTTAGATGCAAGCCTTTTAGCAGATAACCTATATTTCATTAAAAGCCGCGAAGAAAAGTGCAAGGATATGAGTATTCGGGAGATTGCCCGTGCTATGGCAGATCTTTCTGATATTATTTACTTTTCAGCACGTAAGCTTGGATGTGCACGTGGAGGCGGTATTTGTACCAGAAGCAAAGATATATATATGAAACTCCGTGAGCTAATAACGCTTTACGAAGGTTTTCTCACGTATGGAGGAATGTCTGTGCGAGAGATAGAAGCAATTGCTGTAGGGCTAGAAGAGACAATGGATGAGAATATGATTAACCAGGGTCCGCAATTTATTGCTTACATGTGTGAAAAACTTCAGGAAAGTGGTATTCCTGTTATTACACCTCCGGGTGGTTTAGGATGTCATCTCAATGCTATGGAGTTTGTTGACCATATTCCTCAAAGTGAGTATCCCGCAGGTGCACTTGCTTCAGCATTATATATAGTAAGTGGTGTACGTGGTATGGAAAGAGGAACTATATCCGAACAAAGGGATGAAAACGGAAATGAGCATTTCTCCAATATGGAATTACTTCGTCTAGCAATGCCAAGACGTGTATTTACCCTTTCACAGGTAAATTATGCAGTAGATCGAATTAAGTGGCTTTATGAAAACCGTAAGTTAATTGGCGGAATAAAATTTGTAGAAGAGCCTAAGGTTTTGCGTTTCTTCTTCGGTAAATTAGCTGCAACTTCAGATTGGCAGAGTAAACTTGTTTCGAAGTTTAGGAAGGATTTTGGCGATAGTCTATAGTGTTTGATTATTATCTTTCGAACGAAGTGAAAGAGGAGAAATTGGAGGAGGACTGAAAAAGAATCAATTTCTTTAAAGTTGAATAGAGTTTATAGCTATAATGTTATCCAAAAACCTGCGACTTTGAAAATAATTTTTACGGTCGTGGGTTTTCTTGGGGTTTAGGATTAGTTGATTTGTAAGTTTTAAGGTTTTGTATTAAGATTATCAGCAGAATTTAATATAAGGTTTTTGCCAATACTTTTACTTAAGGGGAGGAAATCATGCTGGTTCAAGGAAGTATTGTAAATGCAATTGTCATAATATGCGGTTCTTTACTTGGAATGCTTATAAAAGGTAAATTACCCGAAAGATTTAAAGAAATTATCACACAGGCGTTAGGGCTATCTGTTATCATATTAGGATTATCGGGTTCGCTTTCTTCAATTTTTAGGGTGGCTTCCGATGGTACACTTGAAAGTAAAGACATAATGCTCATGATAATTTGTCTGGTTTTAGGCTCTATAATAGGGGAGGCTATAGATATTGAGCTAAAATTAAACAGGTTCGCTGACTTTATCCAAAAGAAGTTCTCTGGCTTGGGAGGTAATTTTTCCGAAGGTTTTGTAACTGCAACCTTGCTCTTTTGCGTAGGTGCACTGGCAATTGTAGGCTCCTTAGAGGAAGGACTTACCGGAAATGCCGATAAACTTTATGCTAAGTCAATGCTAGATGGTACAAGCTCTTTTATTTTTAGTACCACTATGGGCATAGGGGTTCTTTTCGCAGCAATACCTGTATTACTTTACCAGGGTTCAATAACTCTTCTTGCAGGATTTTTAAAGCCTCTGCTCACTCCTGATGTAATAAGTCAGATGTCCCTTGTTGGGAATATCCTTATTTTAGGGATTGGCTTAAATATTTTGAAAATTCGCAGTATAAAAGTAGCTAATATGCTTCCAGCGATATTTTTGCCAATTGTTTATTATTTAATCAGCATATTGTTCCATTTCTAAGTAGATATTAAACTTTGAAACTATAGATAACGCACACTAAAGTTATATTTAGTACTTAAACGTTATCTAAGTTAGATGAACAACTTCATTTGAAATTTTAATTCTAAAGTTGTTCATCTATACTCTCATCTTTGACAGTTGAGGAGAAAAAAAGCTTTAAACTTCTTGAATTTAGGCAGGTTCAAGCTTTTTGTGTTCTTTGAAAAATTGAGTACTTTTTTATTTTTTTGTATCTTTAAAAATTTTTTAATTTGTCTCATCTTAACCATTTGATAGTCTGTTCGGAAACCAAATATTTCATGTAAATCATCGGTGAAATCAGTTCTTGTGTATGTCGGAACATAACCTTCGCCTTTGATTTCAATTAATTTAAAAATTGACAAAAATAGGCATATATCAAGGCTCACGAGAATTTTTTATCTATTCAACTGTCAAAGACACGGATGAAAAATCATTTCCATTTTATTAATCACTTCTTTCAACAGCCTGCAAACAGTATATCTAAAAAGTTACGCCAACTATTTAAAAATATTAAATTATTATAAATTATGAGTAAAATAGATAGAAACTATTGACAAAAAATGATAAATTCAATTAATATATGAAATATATTACATATATTAATTTTTAACTAATTTATAATTTTTGTTTAAATTGTACAGAAAATTCAAAAACCACAATAAATAAAAATAGAGTTTATTTTGGATTGAGCACATTTATTTATTAATGATTATTTGGGAGTAGATGTTGTATTTATTTGGGGTATGTGTTGTATTTGATGGTTTGTTGACTTCTATATGTAGAATGGTTTGCCGATTTCTGGCATTTACCAATAATTCCTGAAAAAATAAAAGTGTTCTTGATAAGATATAACAATATGTGGTGTGTTAGTATTAGATACTATTTCAATTAAATAATCCAAATATTACTTCATATTTTTTGTGGTCTGATTGAGAAAGACAAGGTCTTAAACGAAATTATAACCCAAGTTATTTTTCGTTAGGCTATTTGTTAGGCTAATTGTGTTATGGGTTTAATTATTTATTAGCCAAACTACGGGGTAAAACTATTATTTTGAGGGGAGAGCATATTCATTGTTAAACAGTGGCTTATCTATTACAATCATTATCGTTTGCGTTGGACTCGCATTGGTGACCCTTTTTTACATGGGAGTTTCTGTCATTGAAACATTCAGAAAAGAAAGAGTGTTTAAGAGAAAAGGGGCTAAAGGGATTGCTACAATACTTGGAGCATTTGCTGTTATAGGAGGTTTCGAGTACTGCCTTTACAATGCGCCAACAGTTTTGACACAAGGCTTTTCATGGCCAATGTTGGAAGAGTTCGGACCTGGATATTTTATTCAGGCAATGCTTTGCATTGCTATTGTTGTACCGATTTTCGGGATTTATTTCGTTCAAACTTATTTTTGGGAGAAACCTGATGACAAGCCCTATTTTATGATTATTGTTTTTAGCATAGTAAGTGGTATAGGAAATTCCATGATTATTTTTATAATCAATGAAGCTTTAAACCGTACTTTTAACGGTGGAAGCCGTAGAGCAGCTTTTGAAAGCCGGCTTTATCTTTTCTTTATTCTGGGCATTGTTTTATTTTCCATATCTTCAATAGTTGCCAGAAAACGTCTGGTTGTTCTTACAAGTTATTTTGTCTATGATAAGCGTATCTTTATCATTAATAAGCTTATAAAAGTTAATTATGACAGGTATGAGCAGATAAAACAGGAAAATACGATGGCTGCTCTTAATAACGATACTGAGGTGATTAGCGGATTTGTAACCATACTGGTCAATGGTTTGACGGGAATCATAACAATGATAACCTGCTTTATCTACCTATGTACTATGACCTTGTATGGCACGCTTTTTACAATTATGATATTGGTTTTTGCAATTTTGGTTTTCTTAAGGGCAAGCAGTAAAGCTGAAGAAATGTTTGAAAAAAACAGGGATGCTCAAAATGTGTTTTTTAAGAACATTTATGGTTTGGTGTATGGCTTCAGAGAGCTCTTTATAAATAAGAAGAAGCGGGAAGAGTTTTGTGAGGATGTGTGTGATACATGTGCATTGAACAGGGATACAAGGATAAAGGGTGAGTTCAGCCTTATTAATGCAGCGGTTTTTGGGGAGGCGTTGTACATAGGTGTTATAGGGCTCATTGTATTTATTTTTCCAATGCTTTTTAACAACATTCAGGAAAATACCTTCAGAAATTATGTGACTGTATGTTTGTATTTAGGAGGATTGGTAAACTCTGAAGTGAGCTTGATTTCAGGGTTAATGCGTGTTTTGGTCAGTTGGAGGAGAATTAAGGAATATAATGATGCAATTTCAATGGAAGAAGACAGTGTGGCAAAGGTGGATTTATTGGAACAGGCCAAATCCAAAAATGAAGATCTCATTATCAGCTTTAAGAATGTTACCTTCAGCTATAAAAATGAAGATGGGGAGCAATTTACCGTTGGTCCGATAAATTATGACTTTAAATCAGGAGAAATTATCTTTATTTCAGGTGGTAACGGTAGCGGTAAATCCACACTGGCAAAAATGCTTACAGGTCTTTACAAGCCTGATAGCGGAGAAATAACTGTCAATGGTCGGAAGGTTGATTGTCAAACATTAGGAAGCTATTTTACAACAGTTTACAGTGATTTTTATCTCTTTGAAAAGCTATACGGTATTCCTCACAAGGAAAAACAGAAGGAAATTGAAAAGTACCTGAAGGTTCTCAAGATAGATAATAAGGTTCAGGTGAATGATGGAGTTTTTAGCACTGTCAAGTTGTCTACCGGGCAAAGGAAAAGGATGGCGCTTCTCGTAAGCTATTTGGAAGACCGTGAGGCATTCTTGTTTGATGAGTGGGCAGCGGATCAGGATCCTGAATTTAAGAGGTTTTTTTATAAGGAGATTCTGCCGGAACTTAAGGCAAAAGGAAAGACAATAATAGCAATAACTCACGATGACCGATACTTTGGCGAAGCCGACAAGCATATTAAGATGGAAATGGGCAAGATTGTAAGTTGACATCAAGTCGCATTTGATCATTAGAAGGGGATAAGAGCATGAGAAAAGAATTACTTGCTGTTTGTTTAATAATATTACTTATATTACAGGTGGGTTGTACTGAGAAGCTTGTTATAGTGGCAGGTGAAGCAAGTTATGCCGAGAAAGGTGTTATCATAAAGAACCAGGGTGAATACTTTGAAGTTGTTCTCGATTATACAAGTGGCTTGACACACCGTGAGATTGGAGCGGCACTTGCACGTGGCATTCTGGCTGTGATACCCGATTATGAAGCTTTGATTGATTTGTATATTGCAGAAAATCTTCCTAAGTACCAATATAAAGAAAGCTTCTTCAGGATTGAAGACATCAAACCGCAGATCAACCCTGACTATCTGGAGGAATTGGATGGCATGGCAGAGGTTTTTTCAGGAGGGACTGAAAACGGCTATAAGGATAAAATGTTATCTGATGAGGAAGTGTATTTATATAACATTCTTCCGGATGTTGCAAGAGGCTCGCAGTGCAGTTTTGTATCGGTATTTGGAGAACGATCGGCAACTAAAAAAAATATAACAGGAAGAAATTTGGACTGGTATGCTGGGGAATTAAATCAACTCCCTAGAATTCAGGCGATTACTACTTACAAGTATGAAGACAGAAGTATTTGTTCCATTGGGTATATGGGGTTTATGGGAATTCTTACAGGATTTAATGATAGAAAGGTTTATGCGGCTGTTCTTGACTCCTCAACAGGAGCCCCGTATGTTTCGCTGGGAAAACGCTCATATCCTTTGGACATTCGGTATGCACTGGAAAATGAAGAAACTCTCCAGGATGTTGCTGAATATCTGACAGATCCCTCAAAACTTTATGCTGTCAACCACCTGATAGCACTTGCCGATCCGGAGGAAAGCAAAATATTGGAGAACAACATAAGCGGAACAGGGGCTACGGGTAAAAGAGTCAAACGTGAATTGAGAAGTTCGGATTCAGAATTGAATAAAGGTATAACATGGGGAATTACTGACGCTGTTGCAGCTGTAAATTCTTTTATGCTTCGCGGCAACTATGATAATCATACGGCGGATAAGAACAATACAAAACGGTGGAAAAATATTAAGAAGGAACTGCTCAAATCAGGAACGACAGCAGATATGGATGATATAAAGAGGGTTATATCCTATGATAATGGTTCACCGGGAACCTTTGTAGACAGCGGAGACATATATACTCAAATGACCGTTCAAATGATAGTTTTTGAGCCGGATAGTCTAAGTCTGGAAGTATTCTTTCACCCGAGGGATACAAGAAATACCCCTGATGACCCGATTTTCAAGAAAATAGAGGTATTTAAGTAGTTTCTATTTATACTAAATTGACATATAAATAACATTTCTATGGCTTTGTTACACTGAATTTTAGAATGTGAATTATTTGAAGTAATGTAATATTTATCATAATAGTAAAAGGGGCAAACGAGTATGTCAACACAAGAAACGTTAAGCAATGTGGTAATTTCCAGAGCCAATGAAGATTCAAGAGGAATTACATTTATTTTAAGTGGTGAACATGAAGTATTTGTTTCGTATAAGGAAATGTATCTATACTCCTTGGAACTCTTATATTACATGCAGCAGGCAGGATTCAAAAAAGGCGATGAAGTCGTTTTTCAGTTGGAGGATAACCGGAAGTTTATGTTTTCCTTCTGGGCATGTGTTCTTGGTGGAATGATTCCTGTACCTGTCACACCCGGTACTAATGATGAGCATAAAATGAAGTTGTTTAAGATATGGAACATATTAAAAAAGCCAAAACTGATTGCAAGTGGAAAGTTGATAGAAAAGCTGGAGGAATTTGCATCAGAAAATGATCTCGGTAATGAAATCAAAAGTATAAGGGAAAATGTATATTGCTTTGAAGAGATCAATTTAACAGGTAAACAAGGTGTTGTTTCCGAGCCAAATCCGGAGGACACTGCTTTTATTCAGTTTTCTTCAGGTTCCACAGGAGACCCTAAGGGTGTTGTAATATCACATAAAAACGTTCTTACCAATATCACTGCAATGGCCGAACGTGCACAAACAAGCAGCGGGGATTCAACACTCAGCTGGATGCCTCTGACACATGATATGGGGTTGGTTGGAGTACATATTGTCAGTGTCTTTCTTGGAATAAACCAATATAACATGCAGACACAGTTGTTTATAAGGTATCCTGTTTTGTGGATTAAGAAAGCGAGCCAACACAAGGCAACAATGCTGTATTCTCCTAATTTCGGATACAAACATTTTCTTAAATTCTTTAATAAAGATGTTGCAAAAGATTGGGATTTGTCAAACGTAAGGCTCGTTACAAATGGAGCGGAACCTATCTCTATAGAACTTTGTGATGAGTTTATGAATACCCTTTCCGAGTACGGATTGAAAAGAAATACCATGTATACCGTTTACGGTATGGCAGAAGCTACCTTGGGAATATCCTTTCCAGACCCTGGTGAGGAGTTTCGTTCTGTGACCTTTGACAGGGAGACATTGGGTGTTGGAGACAAAGTCAGGATAATCCAAAAAGAAGATAAAAGGGGAGTAACCTTTGCAGATGAAGGTTATCCTATTTCCGATTGTTACCTTCGCATATGCGATGAGAATAACAATCCTTTAGAAGAGAATTATGTGGGGCATATTCAAATAAAGGGCGGAAACGTTACTTGCGGTTACTATAACAGGTTGGATTTGACGAAAGAGATTATTTCGCCGGACGGATGGCTTGATACTGGAGACCTTGGTCTTATGATAAATGGAAGACTGATTGTGGCAGGACGTTCAAAGGATATTATATTTTCAGGGGGGCAAAACTTTTATTCCCATGATATAGAGAGAGTAGCAGAATCTGTTGAGGGTGTTGAACTTGGTAAAATAGCAGCTGTGGGTGTTTTTAATGAGGCAAAACACTCGGATGAACTTGTTTTATTTGTATTGTTCAAACAGAAAACGGAACTATTTCTCCCCTTGGTTGAAAGATTAAAGAAAATAATCAGTCTGAGATTTGGTATAGAAGCTCAGGAAGTTATTCCGGTAAAACATATTCCAAAGACTACCAGTGGAAAATTTCAGAGATACAAGTTGCGTGAAGCTATGGAGGCAGGGGAATTTGATGCTGTAAAACAGGAAATTCATGAACTGATGGCACAGAAGTATAACAACAGGGTGATTGACTTGCCTCAGAATGATGTGGAAAATGAGCTTGTGAAAATCTGGTCAGAGGTCTTGAATATAGAATTTGTGGGCACGAGGGATGATTTCTTTGCAATAGGCGGAGATTCACTTAAGGCAGGTCAATTAATTTCGAGGGTCAGGGAAACCTTCGGTGTGGAGCTTTGCCATAGTGAGCTGTTTGAAAACAGTGATATTGTGGAGCTTGCAAAGCTGATTGAGAATTATAGTAAGAAGTTGCAGGCTGGTGATAAAGATATAGCAGGAATAAGTTCTGAGGGTGGTAAAATGCCACTTTCTTCAGGTCAGAACAGGCTATACTTTTTAGATAGATTGAATTCAGGAAGTTCCCAGTACAATCTAAATATGGTGCTTCGAATTCATGGTGAGGTTAAACGGGATGCACTACAAAAAAGCCTTTGTGAGGTGGTAAAACGTCATAAGGTTCTCTCGGTAACATTTGCAGAGGAGAATGGTCAACCTGTACAGTTATATAATGACTTAGATGTTAAAATACCATTTGTTGACTTAAGTGCAAAGCCTGACAGGGAAAATAGTATGTTGGAGTTGGCAACGGCTGAGGCAGCACGTCCTTTCGAGCTGGATAAAGGTCCATTGTTCAGGTCTACTCTTGTGGGTATGGGCGAAAGGGAATATGTTTTCATATTTGTTGTCCACCATATTGTGTTTGACGGCTGGTCGTTCGGAATACTTTTAAAGGAGCTTTCACACTACTATAATGTGTTCTCTGATGGAGAACATGTAAGTTTGGAAGATGCCGGAATTCAATATCCCGATGTCGCTGTATGGCAGATGAAAAGGATGGAGGAAGAAGGCATATCAAAGCAATTGGAATATTGGAAAGGGAAGTTGTCAGGAAAGCTGCCTGTAATGGAATTGCCAGCAGACAGGCAAAGACCACCTGTTCAGTCTTTTAAAGGTGCAAAGTTCAGATTTAATGTTCCGGAAGAAATGGTAAAAGAATTGCAGACTTTAGCACAGCAGAAAAAGGTTACGATGTATATGCTTTTGCTGGCAGCTTTCGACCTGCTGCTTTACAGGTACACAAATCAAGAGGATATAATTGTTGGTTCTCCTGTTGCCAATCGGACAAGATCTGAAATGGAAAATGTTATCGGATATTTTACAAATAATCTGGTCTTAAGGACAAATATTTCGGAAGGTTACAACTTTGATGAATTCCTTAAACAGGTTAAGCAGGTGACACTTGAGGCTTATAGAAATCAGGAAGTACCTTTTGAAAAGCTGGTTGAGGTACTTAAGGTAGAAAGGGATATGAGCAGAAATCCACTGTTCCAGGTTTTATTCAGCCTTCAGAATATGCCGTTGCCTCAAGTGAAATTTGGGGAAACAAGTATTTCACCTATAGATATAGACAGCAAAATTGCAAGGTTTGATTTGGCATTGGATATAAGAGAAGTGGCCGGAGAAATGGTTGCCGACTTTGAATATAATACAGATTTGTTTAATGAGGATACAATTGCACGAATGGCAGGACACTACAATAAGCTTCTGCAGGAGATTACGGCCGATTCTGAAAAGTCAGTGCAGTCCTATGATTTTCTTACACAGCATGAAAAAGAAGCATTTATGAAATCATGGGAGGAAACAGCTTTAGACTTGGGAGGAACCAGCTGTTGGGTAGAGCTTTTTGAGGAAATGGCGGAAAAATTCCCTTCTTCCGTGGCAGTGGCAGCAACGGACGGGAGCATTACTTATGAGGAGTTAAACAAACGGGCGAATAGATTGGCTCACTACCTTAAATCATCTGGGATGGGACCAGAGAAAATTGTTGGTGTCTTTATGAATAGAACAATAGATATGATGACGGCATTGATTGGAATTCATAAAGCCAGTGCTGCATATCTGCCTATGGACCCGTTATTCCCGAAGGATCGTCTTGCATATATGCTGGAGGATGCTGATGTTGACTTGATTCTAACGCAGGAGCCATTGATAGACATGCTTCCTGACAATGAATCACGTATTATCCCTATGGACAGTGAATGGGCGGAGATAGAAAAATTCGGAAGTGAAAACCCTGAAAAACATGAATCTGGAAACAATCTAGCCTATCTGATTTACACTTCAGGTTCTACCGGAAGGCCAAAGGGAGTGCAGATTGAACAGTATGCTTTGTTAAACCTGCTTAAGAGTATGGAAGAGAAGACAGGCGTAACCAATGGAGATTCATTACTTGCTGTAACTACATTGTCTTTTGACATTGCCGGACTTGAATTATTTATGCCTATGATTGCCGGAGCAAAAGTTGTAATTGCCGGAAGAGATGATGTGACCGACGGTAACCGTATGGCGGAAATGCTTGAGGAACACAACATAACTCTGATGCAGGCAACACCTGCAACATGGCGCCTATTAATCGAATCTGGGTGGAAGGGAGCAAAAAATCTCAAGATTCTATGCGGCGGTGAAGCCTTGCCAAAAGATCTGGCCGGACAGCTTCTTGAACGCTGCGGCTGTCTATTGAATGTGTATGGTCCAACTGAAACTACCATATGGTCTACTCTGGAACAGGTTGATTCTCCGGAAGATAATACCATTGGAAAGCCTATTGCCAATACCCGGGTTTATATTCTGGATAAGGCTATGAATCACTTACCCTTTGGCGTACCAGGGGAGCTATATATAGGCGGGGAAGGTTTGGCACGAGGATACATCAACCAGCCTGAGCTTTCAGCAGAGAAGTTTGTTGCTGATCCATTCATTCAGGGAAAGTGGAATTTGATTAAATTGCAAACAAAAGAAAAAGCTTCAGCGCGTATGTATCGTACCGGAGATATGGCAAGGCTTTTACCCGACGGACGTATCGAATTTTTAGGCCGTGCAGACCAACAGGTTAAGATACGTGGTTTCCGCATAGAACTCGGAGAAATTGAAACTCTCTTAAATCAGAATCCTTCGATAAAGGAAAGTGTTGTTGCAGTAAAAGAGTTGATTCCGGGGCAAAATGCTCTGGTTGCCTATATAATACCTGAAAAAGACAAGGATTCAAAGGAATTGGGAGCAGATGTACTGCGCAGATACTTAAAAGAGATGCTTCCGGATTATATGATTCCTTCAGCTTTTGTATGTATGGAGGCCTTTCCTATGACTCCAAACCGCAAAATTGACAGGAAAGCTCTTGCTGTTCCGCAAGGCTTTGTTCCTCAATTGGAAGGTGATTTTACGGCTCCGTCCGATGAAGTAGAGACGCGTCTTGTGGAGATTTGGCAGGAGGTTTTGAATTTAAACAGAGTAGGTGTAAAGGACAATTTCTTTGATTTGGGAGGACATTCTCTACTGCTTACAAAGGTCAGGAACAAAATCAAGGAAATCTTTAATAAAGAAGTGTCTACGATGGATCTATTTAAGTATACTACCATCGAAGCTCTTTCAAGACACATTAAAGGCGAAACAGAAGATAAAACAGTTCAACAGGAGAAAAGGATAAAGAGAGAATCGAAGGGTGAAATAGCTGTTATTGGAATGAGCGGAAGGTTCCCAGGTGCAAAAAATATCGAAGAATTTTGGAGTATCCTTCGTGAAGGTAAGGAAACAATTGGGCGTTTCAGTGACGAAGAGGTGCTGGCTCATGGAATCAGTGAAAGCAACTTGAAGAAGCCTGAGTATGTAAAGGCATGGGGTGTTTTGGAAGATGCGGACAAGTTCGATGCAGCGTTTTTCGGATACAACCCGGGTGAGGCAGAATTGCTCGATCCGCAGCAGAGGGTATTTCTTGAAGAGGCATGGAAGGCATTTGAGGATGCCGGGTATGATTCTGAAAAAAACAACGGCCTGGTTGGTGTGTTTGCAAGTTCAGGTATGAATACATATTCCCGCAATATTTTAGAAAGCAGGGAATCTAAAGGACTTGCCGGGGATTACCAGATTATGACCAGCAATGATAAAGACTTTTTGGCTACAAGGGTTGCATATAAGTTAAACCTTGAGGGACCTGGAATAACAGTACAGACAGCGTGCTCATCATCTCTTGTGGCAGTTCATCTTGCCTGCCGCAGCTTGAGGGATGGAGAATGTGATATGGCCCTCGCGGGTGGAGTAAGCATCCGTATGCCACAAAAAGCAGGATATCTCTATCAGGAAGGTATGATTCTCTCACCGGATGGCCATTGCAGGGCTTTTGATCAAAATTCCAAGGGAACCGTAGGGGGAAATGGTGCCGGAGTAGTAGTGCTGAAACGATTGGAAGATGCTATTGCTGATGGAGATAATATAATTGGCGTAATCAAAGGTTCGGCTATAAATAACGACGGTGCTTCAAAGATTGGGTATACAGCACCTCGTGTGGACGGGCAGATGAAGGTTATTGAAAAAGCGCAAGAAAGTGCAGGAGTATCTCCGGAAAGTATAACATACATAGAAGCACATGGAACAGGAACTCCTTTAGGAGATCCGATTGAAATAGAAGCATTAACCGGCGCGTTCAGGAAGAGAACTTCCCAAAAAGGATTTTGCGCTGTGGGTTCGGTTAAGACCAATATAGGACATCTGGATTCGGCTGCCGGTGTTACAGGGCTGATCAAAACATTACTGTCATTAAAACATAGAATGTTGCCGCCGAGTCTTAATTTTAAGAGCCCGAATCCGGGAATTGATTTTGAAAATAGTCCGTTTTTTGTAAATAACCAGTTGTGTGAATGGAAAAGAAATAGTGAACCTTTACGTGCAGGAGTGAGTTCTTTTGGAATTGGGGGCACAAATGTCCATGTTGTTGTAGAAGAGGCTCCTGAAGTAATGCAGGATAATTCCGATACAGGCCCTCAACTCCTGGTGTTTTCAGCAAAGACAAGAAGTGCATTAGAGAGCAGAATTGAAAATTTTAAAGACTTCCTTAATAAAAATTCGCAGATAAATATGGCGGATGCTGCATATACCCTGATGCTCGGACGAAGAGAAATGGAATACAGGTGTTTTGTTGTGGCAAGTTCTCGTGAGGATGCTGTTGAAAAGCTTGGCAATGTTCTTAAAGACCATCAGAAAGCAGTAAGCAACAGTAGTAATAAACAGAAGAATATAAAGGGTGCATTGAGCCAAAACAAGGGAACAAATTGCCTGGACGGACGTTCACTGGAGGAAATCGGGCAGAGCTGGCTGGCCGGTGATAGTATAGATTGGAAAAAGCTTTACGAAAGACAGAAAAGAAGAAGGATTTCTTTGCCTGTATATACCTTTGAAGGCAAGTCCTTTTGGATAGATGGAAATAAGAAAAAAGAAGCAGAGAAGCTTACGGAAAAAGCAGATGTAAAAAAGGAACTTTCAGAATGGTTTTATATGCCTGTTTGGAAGCAGTCATCTAAAGATTTTCACCTTAAACCTGTAACAAAACAAATTAGTGAAGAGAATGTTCTTGTATTCGCCGGAAAAGGTATGTTTACTTCCCGATTGGTGGAGAAACTGCGTGAGTTCAATAAGAATATCATTACGGTGTTCAAGGGAGATGAATACCGGGAATTAAAGGATGACATCTGTATTATTCGTGCTGATGTCAAGAACGATTATGAAGAGCTTCTAAAGACACTGTCCGGTATGGGAAAGAGACCTGCACGTATTGTGCATCTGCTGGGAATTGATGATCCTGGAAACGCGCAGCCAGATTCAGGGGAAGAGCTGTTCTACAGCTTGCTATATCTTGCTCAGGCTGTAGGAAGCGAGGGTGTGAATACACCTCTTACTGTAAAGGTGCTGCTAAACGGTTCACAAAAAGTGTTCAGCCCAAAGGAGTTAAATCCTCAAAAGGCACTTCATTCAGGTCCCTGTAAGGTAATTCCTGTGGAATATCCGTACATAAAAATGAACAGTGTTGATTTTATTCTGCCTGATCAAGACAGTGAAGAGGAACAGGACCTTATAGAGCAATTGGCTGTTGAAGTTTTTGCACGATGTGAAGATGAAATTGTGGCTTATCGTGGTACAACAAGATTTGAACAGGACTTTGACAAGATACAAATTTCGGAGGAGAGCGAAAGCAATGTGCCGCTAAAGGAGGAAGGAGTATATCTGGTCACCGGTGGCTTGGGCGGTATGGGATTGGTTATGGCAGAGTATTTAGCAAGGAAAGTAAGAGCTAAACTTGTGCTTGTAGGCCGTTCCCAATTCCCACAGGAAGAGGAATGGGATCGCTGGATTTCTGAAAATGGTTTGAAAGACAAAACATCGGAAGCTATTCAAAAACTAAAAAACATCAGAAGTATTGGAGCTCAGGTACTTACTTGCCAGGGTGATGTAACGGATATTGAACAGATGAATGCTGTTAGACAAAAGGCAGAATCTGCTTTTGGCAAAGTCAATGGAGTTATTCATGCTGCAGGTAATCCGGGTGGAGGTATGATTCAGCTTAAAAAGCGTGAGTTTGCTCAAAATGTAATTCTACCAAAGGTTGCCGGTACTGAAGCCTTGTATAAGGTTTTTGCAAACGGACAACTGGATTTCTTTATTTGCTGTTCATCTCTGAATGCAATTACAGGAGGATTCGGGCAGGTGGATTACAGTGCTGCAAATGCCTACCTTGATGCTTTTGCCCAGGCTCATTACACTCGCAGGGGAACCAGGATGCTTTCAATTAACTGGGATCGCTGGCCGGGTACAGGTATGGCAGCAGGAAACGGTATAAAGGCAGTTGATAGAAATAAAGTTTTACATCCTTTGCTTGGAAGAAAGATAGAGAGTGATTTACAAAAGTCTGTATTTTTAGCGGAATGGAACCCAAAAAAGGACTGGGTGCTATCGGAGCACCTTGTTATGGGTACTCCAACCATAGCAGGTACTACATACTTGGAAACTGTACGTGCTGCAATAGAGGAAGAAGAGGCTTTGAACAAAACAGAAATGGAATTTACTGAAGTAATCTTTTTGGCACCGATGACAGTAAAAGAAGATGAAAGCAGAACAGTGTGTACAGTATTGGAAAAAGCTGAAGAGGGCTTTACATTCCAGGTTGTTAGCAGGTGGCAGGATGGAGATGAGGCTGGTTGGCAACAACATGTAAAGGGTAGGGTAAAAGCACTCACAAATAAAGAGAACCCTGAAGTGTACCCGGTGAAAGAATTGATTGAAGCATGTAATGTACGGAAGTTAGAACCGGGAGCACAGGAAAATGACCCTGAAAAAGCATTTATCAGCTTCGGAAAGAGGTGGATATCTCTTAGGAACCTTTACCTGGGAGTACAGGAGGGTATCTCGGAAATTGAACTTGCGGAAGAGTTTGCATCCGATCTTATTGAGTACAAACTGCATCCCGCTCTTCTTGATGTGGCGACAGGTTCGGTACGTCTGGCAGCAGGTGGCAACTACCTTCCGTTTTCATACGGAAGCCTTAATGTGAATGGGCCATTGCGCAGAAAAATGTATGCACATATTCAGTTTAAGAACGGCTATGACGGACATGAAGAGATAATAACCAGCGACATTCATCTGATGGATGAACAGGGTCTGGCTTTGGTCGAAATAAAGGACTTCTCAATGCGCCTTACCGGAGAAGCGGCTGCAGCTGCAATTCGTTCAGGAACAAATTCTGCGAGAAGCAAGTCCGGGCAAAACTGGTTGGAGGAAATGTATAAAGTTGCAGGACGAAAGGAAACAAGCATATTCAACGAAGGTATTTCTCCTAAGGAGGGCCAGGAAGTATTGGAGCTAATACTTAAAGGATGTGTAAGACCGCAGGTGATTGTGTCGGTTAAGGAAATAAGGGAGGCTATCAGGCAGGCAAATTATATCAAGCAATCCGGAAATTTAGATAAAGCTTCAACTGCTTCCAATGTGAGACATCCACGTCCGGAATTGCAAAATGCCTATGTGGCACCTAAAAATGAAACAGAGAAAAAGCTGGTTGAAATATGGCAGGATACATTAATGATAGACGGTATAGGAATTCATGATGAGTTCTTTGAACTTGGAGGAGATTCCTTATTGCTGATACAATTCCATTCGAAGCTGAAAGAGGAGTTTAAAAGTGATATAGCGGTTGTAGATTTGTACAAGTACAATACGGTAAATTTACTGTCGAAGTACCTCACAGGAGGTAAGGAAGCAGAGAAAAAACCGGCATTTGACCAGGTAAACAGTCGCGTTAATAAGCAGCTTGAAATAATGAATAGAAGAAAACAAGAGATGTTGAAAAGGAGAGGGGTTAAGGTATGAGCAACATAAACGAAAACATAGAACTTGATGAAAACAATTCACTCGGAGCGATTGCCATAATTGGTATGACAGGAAAATTTCCGGGAGCAAGGAATATGGATGAATTTTGGAAAAATCTTTGCGAAGGGGTTGAATCGGTAAAGTTTTTTAACCGTGAAGAGTTGATTGAGATGGGTATTGATCCGCATCTTTTGGACAATCCAAGGTTTGTTGCGGCTGATGCTGTATTGGACGATATGGATAAATTTGATGCTTCGTTCTTCGATTATTCTGCCAGAGAAGCGGAAATTATGGATCCGCAGCACAGAATGTTCTTGGAGAGCGCATGGGAGGTACTGGAAAGTGCAGGATACAGCTCAGAGTTATATAAAGGAAGAGTTTCGGTGTATGCAGGAGCAAATTTAAGCAGCTATATGCTCAGAAACATATATTCAAACCCGGGATTGGTTGAAAACTTGGGATCATTTAAGATCATGATTGCAAATTCACAGGACTTTCTGGCTACGCGTGTGTCCTATAAATTAAATTTGACAGGTCCAAGTGTTAATGTAAATACCTTGTGCTCATCTTCCATAGTTGCACTGCATATGGGCTGCCAGAATTTGCTCAACTACAGCTGTGATATAGCTCTGGCCGGTGGCGTTTCATTCCAGATATCCAGAAATGAGGCCTTCTTTTACCAGGAAGGCGGCATAGGTTCCGGGGATGGACACTGTCGTGCTTATGACGCAGGAGCGAATGGTACGGTTAGCGGAAGCGGATTGGCTGTAGTAGCTCTAAAAAGGCTGGAAGATGCAATAGCGGACGGAGACCACATACATGCAGTAATCAGGGGAATAGGTATTAATAATGACGGTTCGGATAAGAACAGCTATACGGCTCCGAACGTAGACGGACAGGCGGATTGTATTGCCGAAGCTATCGCAATTTCAGGTGTAAACCCTGAGACTATTACATATATTGATGGTCACGGTACCGGTACCAATTTGGGAGACCCAATAGAGATTTCTGCTTTGACCAGGGCTTTCCGCGCATATACAGATAAAAAGCAGTTTTGTGCCATAGGTTCTGTGAAAACCAATATAGGACACCTGGTAACTGCACGGCTAACGCATGTATGTAATTATATGGAATGCAAGTTCGTAAAACAGTTA
>CAZLZR010000010.1:0-94952 GCA_964564015.1 uncultured Acetivibrio sp. | reverse complement strand
CCGCTTATTTCAAGGCTAAGCTGACAAATTTACAGTGGGAAAGTTGAGTTATTAAACTCGGTATAATTTGCTATTTGGTCTATTTCAGATATAATTTGATCTACTTCTTCCTGAATCATTCTTTTATCATATGCAGTCAGCGTATCATTTGCTCCTTGGACAGAAAGTTCTCTGCCCCTTTGGAGTAATGAATGCACTTCATTTAGTGCACCATCTGCTACTTATATAAGAGATATTCCATCCTGAATATTGGTGCTGCCTCGATTTAGGCCTCGAATTTGTCCTCTCATCTTTTCAGATATAGACAATCCTGCAGCATCGTCAGCAGCAGAATTGATTCTCAAACCTGACGATAATTTGCTTAAGGATTTCTGTTTGTTCATATTATTAATACCATTTAAGCGACATGCATTAATAGAGCTAATATTATTACTTATCCTCATTTATCCATCTCCCATCCGTAGAATGATGAATAATTATACTACCAGCATTAAGAATATCGGCCAAAAAAAGGTAAATATTAACACCTAAACCTAAATTCCCGTTGAAAATATCACATACAGACTGAAATGCTCTATTCAAGGATGTTTTACAATTTACATAATTTTTGTAGGGGTTTCAGATGACAAGTAGATGCAAGCAGCACCGGAACTTCGAAATATTCTCTATACACTCATTGACATTCCTGTATTTATTTAAAATATCATTTTGCAAATTATTTATGACTTGCCTTTGAATTTAACTTTTGGTTAGAGACAGTCTCTTTTTTATTCGCAATTTTATCATATTTTACAGTTCGGGTGGAACTGGCTTGTTAGAAATATTTAAATTCTTTGAATTCTTTAAATATCTGATTAGAACTTACTTTCGGCCAACTTCAATTACTTGAATTTTGATATCATGCCGTTCTACTTTTTCAGATATGTTATCAACTTTTTGTTCAATAGTATCAAGCATTCTTTCGTGCTGTTTATAGCCATCAAATAAAGCTTCTAGTTTCTTTCCACGGTCATTCTCAATTCGCAGCACATCTTTCTTCAGATCATCCAACTTTTCAGTTGTTTCCTTCCGGAACACGGCAAACTCACTGTACATCCTCTCAAGTAACTCGAAAGATTTATCTTCCATCTTATTTACCTCCTGTACCTTGTGGCTAGATTATATCATAAGTCAAAAATTTGTTGAAGGCTTAAATTTCATTTTTTAAATATATAATTTGGAATAAAAATGACAAGCAAGATACTAATAAAGTAAAAATAACAGAATTAGAGGCATAACTCAAGGAAGCAAAGAAAAATTGCAGATCATGAGGTAACAATTGATATATTAAAGTTAGACCCCAAATAGCACCCATTTTGATCTTACGCAAACCAAACCCAAGATATAACAAAAGCCTAGAACGTTTACTATTCTAAGCTTTCAAGTGGCCTGCCTGAGACGACTCGAACGTCCGGCCAACGGATTAGAAGTGCCAAATTTTGCTTTTTGCAACCTTTGGTATATGCTTGTAAGTACTTATATCAAGCCATTTGTTATTTTTATCCTTTTGTATTTTAGGGTGTTTTTTGGCTACTATTTTTATCAGTAGTAGTCAAATAGTAGTCAATTTCTTGATCCGCTGTGAGCTGTTTTAACCATACCACTAAACATCTATCACTCTATTAATTCATCAGATAGGCACTAAAAAAGCACCCTGGTAAAGAGTGCTTTTAGAATTTATGCTTCTGCGTAGAAATACCCTTCTAGTACCTTTTGAGCTATAATAGTTTCACCGATATCCTGCAGCTCCTGTGCTATTTCCTCTGCCGTTGGCATTGGATGATCCAGAAGCACCACATCAGTAAAATACCTTTTGTTAAGGATCTCGTGTATTTTGCGATCGTTGTCTTTATTGACTAACCATTCCACAGGTATGTACCGATCCATATCACTTCACCCCTATCAATCCAATTATAGCACACTTGTTTCAATACGCAAACTTGTAATAATCATCTAAGATTGCCATATCTACAGCCTTTCCCCTTCTAACATTATATTTCTTTGACCGACTCTCAGCCTCATGCTCTGTAAGCATCCTCTGACCCCATTCTGATTTCCTTATTTGGCGTAGTGCTTTGTTGTGTATTTGCCGTATGTTTTCGCTGCTGCATGAGTATATATCAGCTATATGTGCAAATGTGTATTCATAACCATTCCACCCATAGAACATTTTTATTACTTCCTGCTGCCGCTATGTCAGATGACCACTCATGTCTTGCTCCAGCTCAAACCGTAACTCTTTATTATGTATATAGTTCCAGAATCTCTTTTCCGCTTCTGGATCTGGTATCATATCCTCATAGGTTATATCACTGTCAGGCTCTACAGGTGTATTGGTGCTTATCGTGGTTACTTTTGGCGTGTAATCACCAATGTGCCGTTTGATTCTGTTCTTAATATAATGGGATGCCCATGTTGTAAACAATGCACCCTTATCCGGTTTAAAGCTTTTAGCTGCTCCAAGTAAAGCAATCCATGACTCTTGAATTAGATCTTCGTAGGTTATTACGTCGCCACAGGCACTTATCACTGTTCCCCCTGATCTATTAGCAAAGTAATGCAGTAACTTTATATTTGCTTCTGTCAGGTCATTAATTGCTTTAATCTTGTCAGTGTCCGTTGTTGCCGTCTGATAAGCCAATACTATTTCTTCATTACTCATTTAACCCCTCCTGATTTACAGCCCATAAAAACTAGGGCAGGAGTTCCTCGAATACTACCCAGCATAATCAACGTATTCTGATTTGCCGTCTATTACCAGAGCTCAAATTTGAGCTCAGCTTCATTCCTTCAACTGAATCATGATTGATTCTAGCATATCAAAACCGCTACCAACATCTACCTTCACTTTATCCGTAAACATTCCTAGATGCTTTCCGAGCAGTTCCAAAGCCCTTATCTTGTCGCAGGTGTTTACTTCTATCCCGTTTTTGCCTTGCTTAATTCCTGCGATAGCTTTTTTCTTTTCATCAGGTATTTCGTCTGTTGGTTCTATCTCAACAACATTATAGAACTCCTCTTTTTGAATAACGCTACCTTCATCATCAAGCACAGGTTGCGTGATTGACTTTTTAACAACTTTAGCGAAGTCTGCACCATTAGCATTTGCTATTGCATACAGCTCTCGCAGGACAAAATCCTGCGTTATCTCTGTTCTTTCTTCTCGGTCTTTCATGCGTTTTTGGATTTGTGCTTGAACTCTACTATTCTCCACCAATTTATGGCCCATACGGTCAGCATAGTTTTTTGAATATCCTGCCCTAATTGCTGCCTGAGTGGCGTTTAAATCTATCAGGTACTCATCTACAAATATTCTTTGTTTCAATGTAAGTTGTGCCATCTAAATCACCTTTCTTTGTTTTAGCCCTATACACTAGTTAGCCAGTGTATAGGGCATTGTGTTTACTCTTTTAGCTCATGAGCTTCCAGCCATCTGTTTAAATCATAGCCGTATTTAAACTCAGTAGCTGCTGGGGCAACAACCCCAATAGCGGCTCTTAATTCAGCTATAATTGTCCATTTTGGCTTATTGGACATGTCAATAGAATACTGGGCACATAATGCCGTTGTTTCTGCCTTTGTGGCTCTATCTAACGCATCCGGCTGCTCATCTGTTGACCTATCAACATGATACCCATACCATGCTTCTAGCTGGTTCATATGTACGCCATCTCGAGCCCATCCAACTCCATTGATAAAAGGAATTGTAAGTTGATCCTCATTGCTATATCCGTCTGTTAAAGTGCTCCATACTTTAGCCATGGTTAATCCACCTTTCTTTGTTTTAAGTCCTATATATTCGCTAGCTAGTGTAAAGGGCTTTGTGCTTGCCAGTATATTATGGCTGCTTTCTGTTGAGTAGTTTGTCTGAATCGCAAGAATTCACAATGTGAATTGAAGGCATAAGAGATCCACCATTATCAAGAATATATTTTGCAGCTTGATTCTTAATTGAAGCTGCCGCACTAATCTGAATAATCTTAAAAAAGCTCTGCCTTGCGTCATTAATGGCCTTCACCCTTGCAACATAAGCTGCTAATGAATCAAGATATCTGTTATAGTCCGCTTTTAAAGTTGCCTCAAGGGCTTCAAGTTCAGTTATAGCTGCTGCATCCCAAGTTTTAATTGCATCATTTACATTTGAAACCGGAACCCATTCAGTTCCATTCCATCTATTTAGAATTTGTGCCATTTCGAATCCTCCTTCTTACTCGCCGTCAATAACAATTACCAATTGATTTGGTAGCCAATCAGTTTTTGCAGCAGCCTCAGCTTGAGTCATTACAGGAATTACCCCAGTTACGTTTGCATTTGAATAGTCGTGATTTCCTAAACCATACATAGTTTCCATTGGAGCATTGTATCTAAATGTTTCATTCTCAAAAAATGACAGTGTTGTATGATCTATTTCGTCACTAATTTTCATGTTTTTGCTATGTAAATACTCTGTAGAATCAACACCATTGATTTTGAGGCAGGTTACATTGTTTGCAACGTATAAATTATCATACACGTACAAAGTACCCGCCATAAAGTCTATACGTTCCATTTTTGCAGGTGTTCCACCAACTATACCGGATTTGCCTATTATTAAAGTATTGCCATTTGTTGTATAAGCTGTTTTCAATACTATATATTGATCAGGCCCAAGATTAAAGTTAAGGCTTCCCGTGCCAGATCCATTGTGCATAGTTACGTTTGCAGCCGTTATATTTCCACCAAATGTTCCAGAGCCTTCGATGTCAATATTTTTAGCCTTTATTCTTCCGTCAGTATCAACGAAAAAATTCCTTTCAAGACCACTTCCAGAATCTGAGTATATGCTTATCCCCTCTGTGGCATTCGCAAGAACATGAGCTTTTCCGTCAGAACGTTCAACCTTCAATCCGTAACCAGGTCCAAAGCTGGCACCATTATACACTTGATCTTTTACAAGTCTTTGTGCCATCTGTTTAGATATTGTACCTTGAAAACGGAACTCGCTTTGCTGTTCGCTCTTGGAAGGTGCCGAGCTCTGTTGAAGCAAACCACCTTTAAAACTGATTCTGTTTACAGCAAGTATGCTTGTGATTTCAGTTGCATCAGGCAGAACAATTTTGATTACATCTCCTATCTCCAGATCTGGTCTACCACGCCAGCTCATATTGAACGGAACATAAGAAAAGCCATTCATGACAGAAAATGTATTACTGAACTGGCTCTGCTCTATGAACATGAACCGATTCTCAAACTTCAGTGTATTATCATCAGTCCCGGTACCAAGTTCCAGTACCTCTCCTTCTGCATTATGTACTACCTGAAGCTTAGTATAAGTTTTCTGAGGATTTGTATCCTCTACTCGTATATAGCTGGATGCTGTTATAGTTGCAACAGGTAAGCCTGTTGTGAGAGGTACAAATATCAATTCCCCAGCTCTATTCAGCTTTATGTTAGCACCATGGGCTGATGCAATGCATGACAACATTTCTCTAATGCTTATAGTCTCATCCTTATACGGTATTTGGAAAGCAGGATTAATTACTACATCTGATTCTATGTCAAGTATTGTGCATATTTCGCTAAACACATCCCCCATAGCAACAGGATAGGTAAGACTAGATACAAAAGGCTGTTCTGTAGTTATAAGTCTATCTACGCACTCAAATGACCATATACCATTTTGGTACTTCCTTAAGTCTACATAGAACTCACCCATAGAAATCCACTCTGTGTATCCAGATGCCCCGTTTAACCTTATTTCTGGTACTATCTTAGCGTTATCGGCTATTACACTTGTTGTCTTAAGCTGTATATTTAGCTTTGCAGGTATAACGGTACCTATAGCCATCTCATCGCTACCAATAATCATATCCTCAACAGAGAACTCTACTACTTCATCGCTATCGAATACAATTGTATCAATAGTAGCTCGAACCTCGAATTCTCTGTTTGGCAAATCTATATAATCTTTATAAGTCTGTGAGGTTGTTATCATATTACTACCACCTACCTCTCCTTACAGTTTGAATACTCCGCTCTGTTCTAAGTAGTGGATTGCTATACCGCTACTTATATCTCCAGCACCATAGCTGCTGCTGAAGGTTCTATTAATTTCAGCTCTTGCATTCTCTAATAACTCAGATTGGTTTACCACTCTTGGCAAGCTTTCCAGCAAAGTTCTTTTCGCTGGATCCCCGCCTGGGAAATCAGCAATACCATATATAAAGCTTCTAACTGATTCTATAGTACTATTGTCCTGTTTCTCAATTGCCGGTGCTACTATCTCGTTTAATAGTTTAGGTGTCAGCCCTCTTCCAATAAGCTGTATCTTAGTAAAAATGTTAGAAACTACTGTCTGATACTCTACGCTACTTGTATCCGGTTTTGTGATGTCAGCAATCTTTCCGTCTATAACCTCATTAATACCCTTTATGTATTCCTGCCGTTTACTTTCAAGTTTTTGGTTCATCTTCTTTTCTGCATCCAACAAATACTCCTGTGAATAAATATTACTGTTTTTCAGTGCTTGGAGCTTCGCTCTTTCTGATTCTGCGTAACTCTTGTATGCGTTCATATAATTCTTTGCTCTCTGCATATTCGATCCTCTTCTTTCTTTGATATATGTTTTTACTATAGTCCTCTAAAAAGAAAGTTTGGGGCGAGAAGCGAAACCTAATCGCCCCTAAATACATATTAGATAATACATAAAAGCACAAAGCCGCGTTCATTCACCCGCCGGGTAGGGTGTTCTCTTTAACGTCCAGCACCCAGGACAACACACACAAGAAAAATCACGGTACCGCTTTTTCATTCACTGATGCGATAAACAGGTTCAGTATGCTCTTTAATGCCTCATACCGAAGGCTGATTAAATCACTTCATATTAATCACCCCCAAAACTTGATTAGAAGCCCCTACGCAAGGATTCGTAATCCCAAAGTATATCTGCCCTTCTAGCTAGTTCCTCTCTTTTAAGTACCAGGTCTTCCACTGCTGAACTAAAACTTGAATTGAAAGCTGTGTACCCTTTACGTTTATAGAAATTGGTACGCCCATCCAATATACATTCTGCTTGAATTCTAGCTATTGCGGGCCTTTTCCTTAATTCTCTCAAGGCATCTTTTTTAATTCGACGAACACTGCCATATACAATGCCCAACTGTTCCGCTATCTCGTCTTGTTTTGCTTGCTTCAAATAAGCTAGAATTAAAATATCTCTATGCCTTGGTGAAAGCCTTTGCATGCACTCAAAAACAATATTCATAATACGTTGATGTTCTAACTGCTCGAGCATATCATCAAATGCTAATTCAGCCTCTGGACAAGGTACAGCATCTATTAAGTGCAACTCGTCATTATCTTCTGAGATTGGTTTGTTTAGTGATTCTGCTGTAAGTAATACATCCCTTCGGCTAGTTCGGGTTCCTATCTCTTTCCTAAATTGGTGTCGGAGGTAGAAGCTTAAATATCCTATAAATGAACATCCTGCATCAGGGTCGTAGTTCTTTATTGCACTACACAAAGCCAGATATCCAGATTGAACAAGATCATCCAATTCAACCTTTGTATTATCGCTGCTACGCAGTATGAATAGATATGCTTGTTTATGGATAAATCGTCTTACCTGATCCCATAGGTCGGTCATAAAGTCCTTTTCTCCTGATTTGATTTTCTGTACAAGTTCCTCATTACTCATTTTAACCCCCTGCATACTTGCTTACTAACCTATCAAGGATGTGCTTAAGCTCTAGTAATGACTGCGGATACCATGTATACTCGACTGATAGCCTTCTTACCATATTCCATACACATACGTAATTGCAAACGCCTTTTCGTGAATGGGCGACCCCAGAAACCTCAATATCGTAGCCACTGCCTATGTCGATGTAGATACAATCTTCTTTATCAATCATTTTGATTTTGTAGGAGTTACCCAGATATTCGAGAGCGGCTTTCATCCGTTTGCCTAATATGGGCTTTTTCTGTTTTTTCATAATTACGCACCTCCATCCACTTAGGTCTGTGTAAAATGTAAATCTAAAAATCGCTAACTATATAAATAATGTTTAAGTCATATATCACTTACATATATTACCTTTTATATTACTTAAACATTATTTATCTATATATACATAAATAGATTTACGTTTTACACTTTAGTATCCAGCCTTACATAATCAATAGTTTCAGCTGTAAAACAATAGAATGGTTATAGTTTTACGTGTTTACACTTTCCAATTCCATACATTTACACAGCTTTACGCCTGATTCATCTCATTAATACCTTATGAAGGCTTTTTGTGCTCCATATTTTCCGAACCTTGCCAACTTCCCTGCCCGCCATTCTGGAAGTTTCCGCAGTATATCGCATATCGGGCGTGATTCCCATGAACTGAACTTTTTAGGGTCTTGCCCCAAAGCTTCAGCCCATATCTCCACCGCGCATACTTTGGTACGTGGTATGTTGCCATTCGGTTCATCGAGGTACTGCCTTCTCGCCCATAGATCTAAGTCATCCCAGTTCTCAGGTAGTGGCGTTTCGAGATATTTCTGTATCAAGCCTTCTCGTGGATCTTCCTCAGTATGCTGCAGTTGGATCCTTTCTGCTTCATCAGCGGCTTCCTTGTCCAGTTCTAGTGTCTCCCCGCTCTCGAAAGCTACTACAGCCTCAGCCCATATCTGCCCTACAACTGCATCATTCATATGGTCCCAATGGTTTAACTCCCTCTTTCTAGGCTCAACTACTACAGGCCAAAAACGCCTATTTCCTGTTGTATCACGCAAGAAGTTATTATTATTCGTAGTACCAAAGAATACACACTTTCTAGGAAAATCGGATACCTGTCTATCATACGCAACTCTGTACCGGTCTTCTGTCTTAGACAAGAAAGCCTTGACCTCCTCTAGCTCTGTTTTCTTCATTGCTGATAGTTCCCCGAGCTCAAATATCCAGGCACCCTGCAGATGTTCTCCCGCTTCTTTATTCTCAAATGTTCTGAGAGAATCAGAAAACCATTTACGCCCAAGCTTTGCAAGCAAGCTGCTTTTCCCTGCCCCTTGTGGGCCAACAAGCACCATCATATAATCAAACTTACATCCGGGCTCATATATCCTTTTTACCGCCGCTAAAAGCATCTTGCGTGTAACTGATCTTGTATAATGTGTATCCTCTGCTCCTAAGTATGTAACAAATAATTTATCAAGCCTTTCAATGCCATCCCATATGCAGGAATCCAGATACTCTTTAATAGGATGAAACTTATTCTTCCGAGTAACTTCAATAAAAGCATTTTTTAAAGTTCGTTCTGACCTGAATCCATACGCTTTATCAAAATAATGAGATAGACGGTTATCATCTGAACCAAGCCACGGCTCATATTCTTGATTTGGTCTTTCCCTGTCTCGCCATGGAAGTGGTCCTCTTATAACTTCTGTATTACCAAACGCATCATAGGCAAGTATATCTTTGAACTCCCCACTTCTTAGTATTAATTCAGCATTACTTGCAGTTGGAAGTGGCATTCCGGTTTTTGCTTCTACTTCAAGATGTATTTTCCATGCGTCAGGATCATCAGGGTCAGTGTCAATAGCTTCGAAGTCATCCTGCAAATCTGCTAAACGCTCCCTTTTTACCTCAGGAATGTTCGCCGCAAACTCCATCATAGCCTTATAGCTTGGATACTTATTACTAGGTGTGTGCTCTTTCACATCCTCATCCAAGTGCCCGAATTTATGTATTCGGATGAGGTCGAAGATGTTATGACAATGCCCATCGTTAGCTGGATCGCTTTGGTGCTCGCTGTACGCCCACTTATTATCATATACCCTCATGCCCCCGAACGTAGAGCCCCCCGCATAAGTCCAACGATCATCCGATGTAGTTGGTAGATATACATCTGGGATGAATGCTTCTATACCATCTTGGATGCTGTACAGTTTACAGAATACACCGATAACACCGGGCTTTTCTTCTGGATCGCCTAGCTTCTTGAGTTCTGCATTAATCGACTTCTCACTGTCTGGATGCTTTGGCCACTCTGAGGGGTCTCTCCAATCTGCGTATTCGTTCAGAATATCATCCACTATTAGCGGTTCACCCTCACCAATAGATAATTCTGGCTTTGCATCCTTGGAGCAACTAGGAAGATACATAAGACGATGTACATCAAATGTAGTTTTGTCGAAGTATGCCATGCCAATTTTATCTGCCATCTTTCGAGCTACTGCTGCATACTCGTCAGGCAACATAGCTCGATCAACAGGTATTACTAATCGGTATTTTTGTTTTTCTGGTCTGCTGCTGTGAGTTGAATATATAGCATAAGCAGTGCCATCTAGTATTAAGCTGACCGTAAATATGAAATTCTCATTAGCGTTATCAGCGTCTAGTGTTATAAGCCATCGGTTTTCAACATTTTCTTTTTTTCTACGCCCGCCTTTAATGAAACCACCAACAAAAGCCCTGCCATTTTTGATTCTGTCTCGGTTCTCCTTCGCCATAACATCGTATTCGGCCATGGTTTCATTAGTCCGGCGTACTTTCTTTATGTAGTTTTCTATGAATTCATCCCACTCTATATACTCAGGCTTCCAGTTGGTATCTGACCGATTCTTTCCAAGTGATATTTCGAGCATATGTCACCACCTACCCATTAATCCTTCGTAGCTTCCCATATTCCGCAGTACTTTGCGGCTCCTGCTTCATGTTCTGCTCCATTAATTCTTGTATCCTTGCATCAAGTAAATCAAGATCAAATGCCCAACGCCCTCTTGGACCGCCCAACCTCATTGCAGGATATTTTCCCGACTTGGCACCGTTGTACAGTTCCCATTCTGATAGTCCTGTTTCAATTGCTGCTTGTTTCAATAAAGCTAATCGTGCCATACTCAGCCCTCCTTTTCTACGATTTCAAAAAGATCATCAAAATTAGATTCTAATGCATCACAGATCTTTTTTGCTGTCATCGGCATAGGAACGATGGTCCCATTTTCGACTTTACAAATGGTCGCAGTCGAAAGGCCTGATTTCTTACTTAGTGCCTTAATACTCATGCCGCTCTTTATTCGGGTTGTCTTCATATTATATGTTTTCGCTTTAATAGTCATAATTTTTAATACCTCCTTTACTATATAAGTATATTTTTTATTTACTTCGCTTTACCTTAATTATAGTATTAAAAAGTGTTATTGTCAATTTAACATCAGTAAATATTTTATTGACTTTATATTATTGCTATGCTAGTATAGGTATATAATCGATAAGGAGGGAAATGAATAATGTCTGTTTTTAGTGAACGGCTAAAAGAATTACGTAATGATTCTAAATTAACGCAAGGGAATCTTGCGGAAGTGCTCCATCTCGGAGGTAAACAGCAAATCTTTAATTATGAAAAAGGACTCAGCGAACCCAGTATAGATATACTAAATCAGATAGCAAAGCATTTTAATGTATCAGTAGATTACCTTACTGGTAATAGCGATCACCCTAACCCAAGCTACGCTCAAATGGAGGGTATGGGGATTGAAAGTAAGACAGTAGATAGACTGATGAAGGTTAAAGTTTTGTTTGAGAATCCTGATTATTCGCAAGATTTTGAGGAGCTAGTAGATCGCACAAATTCGCTAATAAATAGCTTAAACAGTGGACTACAAGAAGTAATTAATCTAAGGGCTCCAGCGGATGCTTATTATGCCTTCGGCTACCTTACACTAGAAGATGAAACCGAACAGATAATTACAGAAATAACTAGCATACTGAGAGGCATTAGAAGAAACGGGCTCAAAAACATTTTTCAGATTCTTAAAGAGCCTTTACTTAAGGCTGAAAAGAGCAAGGAAGAGTATGAGTAAGGAAGTGATTAATAAATGGCAAGTATTCGAAAACGTGGGGAAAATTCATATCAGATAATCGTATCCAAAGGATATGATAGTTCTGGTGATAAGCTTACATCCACAAAAACAATAACACTGGACCCAAAACTGACACCGAAGCAGGCAGAAAAAGAGCTCCAAACTCAAGCCGCTTTATTTGAGCGAGAGGTTAAGAATGGCACATATCTGGATGGATCTAAAATAACCTTTGCAGAGTTGATAGAGATATGGATGAGGGATTATGCTGAGAAGCAGCTCGAGGATAGAACTTTATTTCGCTATAATCAGTTGCTTGAAAAACGCATACTGCCCGCCATGGGCCATATAAAGATTCAGAAGCTCCAACCCACTCACCTGCTAGAGTTCTACAATAACCTTCAGGAGGCGGGCATTCGTGAGGATGGGGTTTATACTCTAAAGCATAATTACACTGACCTATTGGCTGATAAAAACACTACTCTAAAAGATATTTACACTAATATCAAAGTAAACAGGAAAACATATGCTCAGTTGAGGAACTTCCGAAAAGTATCCTATCAAACTGCCATTAAAGTTAGTGAGGCTTCCGGCATTAAACTTGAAAAATTATTCGATGCTATAGGGGACGATAAAGGCCTTTCAACAGCAACAATAAAACAGCATCATGCGGTCATACATAGTGCACTACAGAAGGCAGTTGAATGGCAGCTACTATTTGCAAACCCTGCTGATCGTGTTCGACCTCCAAAGGTTCACAGAAAAGAAGCCAGACATCTTAATGAAGAACAGTCTATGCAGCTTTTAAACGCCCTACAGGAAGAGCCTTTAAAGTATCAGGTGCTTGTTTTTATGGATTTGGTTACTGGTATGCGGCGTGGTGAGCTCATGGCACTAAAATGGAGCGATATTGACCTTGATAAAAACATAATTGAAGTAAAAAAGGCTATAGGATATGTGCCCGGCAAAGGGATGGCTGTTAAGCAACCTAAGAACGAAAGCTCAATCAGAAATATAGCCATACCTCCTTCACTTGCAACTCTGATCAGATACTATAAGCTTGAACAAAATAAGGAGAGAGCTTCCGCGGGTAACCTTTGGAATGATACTGATTGGATATTCACCCGCTGGGATGGTCAGCTCATGCATGTTGACACTGTGAGCAAGTGGTTTCCAGAATTCATGAAGCGGCATGGCTTAGAATCTGTCAACTTCCACGCTGTGAGGCATACAGCAGCTACACTGTTAATAAATAAGGGGCTAAATGTTCGGGCATTATCTGCAAGGTTAGGGCATGCCAATACCTCAACTACTCTTAATATTTATTCCCATGCTCTCCAAAGTGCAGATCAGCATGCAGCCGATTTGATGGAGGGCTTTGTGAATCCACTGAAGGAAGAGAAAAAGAGCGAGAAATCGAAAGCATAACAACTTCTAAGATAAAAGGCACCGTTAATCAGGTGTCTTTTATTTTGACGTACCTAAGCTGGGGCTTTTTTCACCATATCCACCTCTTTTTCAACATCTACACCATCATACAGCCATGCACATTATAGGCTGTTTTTGGTGAAAATATATCTATTTTTTAGTAAATTACACGTAAGAAAAAGACATATAGGATTTACTAAAAAAAACACTTAATTTTCACCAATGTTCATCTTTAATCAGGTACTTTTTATTTTTCCTTATAGTGTTCAATAATTATCCTGCTAATTTGCTAAGATCGTTTAATGTAATTTACTGAATTATCTAATACATTTAAAGAAGATATTTTGCATAATATGTCGAAAGTTTGTAGGAGGGTATCTCTTTTCTATAGAGAATTTAGGAAGTAGAAAGGGGATGATTTTATGTTCAATACTGGTGATAAAATACCGGGTCACAAAATAAAGGAGTTAATGAAAATTAATATCTGTTTTCGAAATGAAAGTGATCAAAAATTATTAGCATGTAACATCAAAGATGAATTATTGTATGAGTATACCGGGAGAATGAGTATTGACGGGAGCGGAGAAAATTTCGTAATCAAAGAAGTTAAGTAGTATAAGGACTTCTAAAATAAAAAGACACCAATCAGGTGTCTTTTATTTTACCGTATTTCTTTAATAAGTCCTCGATAGCCTCATCTAGAAGTTTACTTTGTGGGATTCTCGTTTCCGCGGATAATTCCTGCATGAGCTCTTTGTACTCTTTAAGTATTTTGGTTGCATATGGTGCCCTTTTACTATCCATCAAACCACCTCTAATTACATTATACATGAAAAGTAATTATTAATCAAGTTTATTCATAATTCGTATTGACGTGTCATGACGTGTCATGTTATAATTAGTATAACATCAATAGTCAGAGCAAACCAAATAAATTTTTAGGAGGGTTCTTATGACTAATCAAAGTATTTATTCAAGTCTGACCAGTCAGCATAGTGGAGGCTACTTATGAAAGTTCACATTATTCAAATCACAATTGACAGAAAAACAGGCCAGAAGTTGGGCGAGAAAGCCATCGGTGAAAAAGAGGTTGATGAAGACGAATACCATCAGCCTTTGGTAGAGATTTTCGGCAATATGACACTTAATGAAATGAATCAGAAAAAGTGAAAATTAAGAAACGGATATTCTCTTCCACTCTCACATGGCAGAGAATACCCGGCACTGTACCACCCTTGACAGGGCAGAACACAATTATTATACATTAATTAGCTCTTTCAAGGCAAATAAAAATTAATCTTGAAAGGATGGATAATATTATGAGTAAAGAAACAAGTTTATTTGACCTAATAACAAGCAGGAGCATGGAAGATGTATATGAGGATATCGGTGAAAAGTTAAAGAGCAACAAGAAATATAATAACTACATAGAAGAGATTCATAATAAACTTTCAAACGATCCAAAGCTTAAATCTGAAATATGTAATAAGGTTGCTGATGTTGAAGCAGAGGTCACAGATACAGCATATAGCCAGGGATTTTCAGACGCAGTTAAGTTACTAATGAACTGCATGAGTTTCTAGGTAATTCTAGATATCTTTTGGGATTTATAGTAGTCAAATAGTAGTCATAAATGCATTATGTGAACCTTTGGTAAGATATAACAAAAGCCTAGAACATTTAAAATTCTAGGCTTTTGTTATGGCCTGCCTGAGACGACTCGAACGTCCGGCCAACGGATTAGAAGTCCGTTGCTCTATCCAACTGAGCTACAGGCAGATATATAAAGTTTTGTTGGAGCGGGTGATGGGAATCGAACCCACGCAATCAGCTTGGAAGGCTGATGTTCTACCATTGAACTACACCCGCATCAAAGTCAGGTTAGATACTTTCCGTACCGCCGACTTTTTATATTATACAAACATCATCATGTTTTGTCAACACCATTTGAAAAATATTTTTTAAGATTATTCTCCTATTGCACCAACCTCTCTCTTAATTCTGCCAACATTAGTTTTAACGCTTTGCCCCTGTGGCTGATTTCGTGTTTTTTAGCAGCTTCTAATTGTGCCGCAGTTTTATCATATTCAGACAAATAGAACAACGGATCATACCCAAAACCATTTTCACCTACAGGTTCAAGACCAATAAATCCTTCAAATGTTCCTCTTACTGTAAAGTAATTGCCCTCAGGGAGTATTACAGCTATAGCACACACAAATCTTGCTCTTCTGCTTTCCATCGGCACATCCTTCAATAGCTCAAGCAATTTATTATTCCTATCTGTGTCACTTGCTCCATCTCCTGCAAACCTTGATGAATAAATACCTGGAGCACCATTTAAGAAGTCTACTTCCAGCCCCGAATCATCTGCCATAACCAATTCACCGGTAATTTTGTGAACTTCCTTTGCCTTAATTAGGGCATTTTCTTCAAAAGTGCTTCCATACTCTTCAATATCCTCATTGATACCTGCTTGTTCCATGGATACAACTTCCAAGTTCATTCCACTTAAAATTTCTTTTATTTCCCTAAGCTTACCCTTGTTCCTGGTCGCTACTATAAATTTTCTCATCTTTTGTGACTCTCCCAATTTCATTTGATACCTGCCCTAAAACCTCTTTTTGAATATCTATAAGTTTTTTCACTCCGTCTTCTGCCAGCTCCAGAAGTTTATTAAGCTGTTCCCTGCTAAAAGGTGACTGTTCTCCTGTAGCTTGAACTTCAATAAATTCGCCGGAAGATGTCATAACTACATTCATATCTACAACAGCATTAGAATCCTCTTCATAACACAAATCAAGTCGTTCTTCATCACCAATTATCCCAACACTCACAGCTGCAACCATATCAGTTAAGGGTATCTTTTCAATCACCCCATCTTCAACAAGCTTCTTGCAGGCATCTACCAAAGCAACAAAACCACCGGTTATGGATGCTGTCCGTGTGCCTCCGTCAGCCTGAATTACATCACAGTCAATTGTTATCATTCTCTCACCAAGAATATTAAAATTTACCACAGACCTTAGTGCCCTTCCGATAAGCCTTTGTATCTCGCTGCTTCTTCCGTTGAGCTTTAATTTATTTATATCCCTCTGATTTCTGACGCCTGTGGCTCTCGGAAGCATTGAGTATTCTGCTGTAACCCAACCTTCACCTGAATTTTTCTTAAAAGGCGGAACCTTTTCCTCGATAGATGCAGTACAAATAACTTTCGTATCTCCCATTTCAATCAACACAGAACCCTCGGCATGTTTTATGTAATTCCTGGTAATCTTGACTTTTCTAAGGTCTGACCTTTCTCTTTCGTCTATTCTCAATATGTTCCCAACCCTTCCATCGACAATTTTTTATTTATAGATAATATACTATCTAAAACAAATACCGATTTCAAGCCGTTTACTTAATTATTCTTCTGGTTTTAATTCACTTTGTTTATTCCTGCTGGAATTATTAGCCCTTCCGAAGCCTCTGTCCCCTCAGGAAGATGGTCTTTTTTCCCATCAATAAGAATCCTGACTCTCTCTACACCGTCTATTTGCTTCATAGAGTAGAGAATCTGTTTTACCAAACCTTCTTCCCTTGCGTTTCCACCATAGTTTTTGATTTCTTTGTTGAAATCTAAAGTTACAATTTTATCCTTTATACTCCAGTCAACTAGTTCTACATTTTCCGGCATTTGAGTAAATAGGCTTTCATCATTAGGCTTTTTAGACAATGATACTACAATTGCCTCAGGAAGCTCATTTTTATCCATACCGATGTATTCCATGGAAACAGGTACTAGATATTCATGTTTGTTGTTTAAGAGCTTAAATAGATATAAATCAAGCTTCATTGTTTTACTTTCAAGATTCAGTTTCTCGGAGTTTATTAGAATATTACCTCTTTCCAAAATCCCTGAAATATCACCCGAAAACTTTAATTTCTTCTCGTATCCGTTTACCAGAATTTTAACTTTGGTAATTGTTTTAAATTCGCTCAACGAATATACTATCCCGGCAACAATATTCTTCTCTTCAAGCTCAGTCTTATAATTAAGCAGATTATTATTAAAATCGACTATAGCCATACCATCTTTAATATCTATTCCTTGTACCTCAGTACCTTGTGGAAGCACAGGATATAAATCTAACGCCTTTAATGCTTCTCTATTCTCTTCATTGTCAATCATAGACTTTATTGCCGCTTTTGCAATTCCTTCTTCTTTGGGAATGTCCCTTGTAACAGGTATTAAGGTGCCTTCCTCATCCTTATAATAAGCTGTTATGGATATTGTACCTAACACTGCTTTTTCATCATTTTTATCTTTTAGCAAGCCCTGGCCATTATCAGTTTTATTTTCATTTGGTATCTTTTCATCAATTACATCTAATCGGTCTTCTTTTGCCCCAGTACCATCATTAGCCTTCATATTACCTGCTGCAATTTCATTGCCGGTATTTTCTTCGTTGGATGTTTTTATGCTTTTAATACGGGACTGCACATCACCAATTTCTTCCAGAGGGTTTTTGCACCCTGTAAATAGTATCATTCCAGACAATAATAAAAAACACAAAAAACTCTTCATATCTGCTACTCCTCACTGTAAAATTTTAGTATTACTGTAAGTATAGACAGATATAAAGAGTTTTATAATTCCTCTGTAAAAATTTTCTTATTTATCAGTTGTGGTTTATGCCTGTTTATTTGTCATTGTAACCGTCAGGGTGTTTACTATGCCATTCCCAAGCCGTACTGACAATAGTCTCCAGATCATTCATTTTGGGCTGCCAATTGAGTTCCTTTTTAATTTTTTCCGATGATGCAACCAATATTGCCGGGTCACCAGGACGTCTGGGAGCATCAACTGCTGTAATGTTCCTACCTGTGACCTTCCTAACAACTTCAACTACTTCTTTAACTGAGAAGCCCTTACCATTTCCCAGATTGTAAATATCACTCCGGTCTCCCTTTCTGAGCTTCTGCAATGCAAGATAATGCGCCTGTGCCAGATCCGATACATGTATATAATCCCTCACGCAAGTTCCATCAGGAGTATTATAATCATTTCCAAACAACTTGATGGAATCCCTTTTCCCCATAGCAGCCTGTATAATTAACGGAATAAGATGGGATTCCGGACTATGATCTTCTCCTATATTACCGCTGGCATGAGCTCCACAGGCATTAAAGTATCTGAGTATAACATGCTTGATACCATATGCCCCGTCTGACCATTTTAAGGCTTTTTCTACAGACAGCTTTGTTTCACCGTATGGATTAGTTGGAAAGGTTCTGTCTGTTTCAAGTATCGGAATGTTTTCGGGCTCTCCATATGTAGCAGCAGTTGAAGAAAACACTACTTTCTTTACTCCTGCTTCCTTCATCGCCGTAAGTAAATTTAAAGTAACTGCAACATTGTTATTATAATATTTCAATGGATCTGTAACACTTTCACCAACCTCAATATAAGCAGCAAAGTGTATGACAGCTTCTATATCATTCTGCAGAAATACGTTTTTAATAAATTCCTTGTCCCTTAAGTCCCCAACAATAAGCTTTCCTCCAAGGACAGCAGACTTGTGACCTTTTTCAAGATTATCTACAATAATTACTTCTTCATTTCTTTCAAGAAGCTCTGCTACAGTGTGACTTCCGATATAACCTGCTCCACCTGTTACAAGTACAGCCATTTTAACACAACCTTTCATTTATTATATCTGTTATTTGTAACTTCACTTATAACTATATGTTTCGCGAAAAACATTTTACATTTTAATTCAGCTTTTTCTCAGGAACCTTATACCTTGATCCATTTAACGCGAATTCTTACTGTAATCACCTAATAATATTAGCATAAAAAAAATATTAATACCAGTATTTGTGCTTTCTTTTTTTACCCTTGCCCCGGACGACAAATTGCATAGATAGGCACTTCTTAAGCACTTAGCCGCATATATAGCAACTTAAGACGAAAAAGAAAACAAGAGCGGTTTAAGCCACTCTTGTACATAATCTCAGTATTCTTTAAGTAAGGCACCTATCTACTCAATTTCTTCAAGCGCTTGAACAATGGCATCACATATTGCTTGTGCAGCTTTTTGTCTGAATGCTTCAGTCTTCAGCTTTGCCAAATCTCCACTATTGGTTATAAATGCAACTTCCGCAAGTGCCGCAGGCATCTTTGTTGCCTTTAAGACAACCAGATTCGGTCTCTCTACAATTCCTCTGTCATATGTTCCGAGATCTGTTACCATTTCCTTTTGAATGAGCTGAGCAAGCCTCTTGCCGGTAAACCCTGAGCTATCGGTTCTGGAAGGGTAATACAAAGTCTCAGTTCCATTATATTTAGAGTGAAAAGCATTGTTGTGAATACTTATAAATAGAGTTGCATCCATTTCGTTCGCAATATATGCCCTTTCGTATAGTCCTACAAAGCTGTCATCTTCCCTTGTCATATATGTCTTGATATTCTTGCTTTTAAGCAAAGTATTGAGCCTTTTTGCTATGTCAAGGTTGAGGTCTTTCTCATATACTCCTCCATAAGACGCACCCGGGTCACTACCTCCATGCCCTGCATCAATAACTACCAACTGCTCTTTTTTAGAAGCTCGTTTTAACAGAGTTATAGTGGTATTATTTTCAGATTCCCTTGTAATTATTTCATAATTCAGTGCTTGCTTTGTGTCAAATAATAAGGTAGTCTGTTTTGTATCCGGATTAGTTTCTATCTTTACATAATTGACAATACTGTCATTAATATTTAAAGTACCACTACCCATATTTGCGAGTTCACTCGGGAAGGTTACTGTGTACTGTTTTCCTTCAAGATCATAATTATCGGTAAACAGTCTCTTTAGGTTCTCCCCACCTTCAGTGAGCTTAGCTTCGTTTAGTGTGAAATATACCCTGTCACCACTGTTGCTGTATATTATATTTTTGTACGCAGGTCTTTGTATAGTAAGCACAATATTTTCATCTATATACTCTGCCACATATTCCGGCTGACCAATTAAGTTAACAACAACCCTGGCAATATTCTCTTCAAATTGCGCTGACCTTATAGAACTGGCATTGATACTTTTAACCTCTATTTTCTGCTCTTTGCCTGCTTTAAAATTCGGAATATCAACAACAATTCTATCAGGACCTGTAAGCCTCCATACATTGTAGTCCTTACAGTCTGCTGCAAATATTGTAATCTTATCAACACCGTTTGTATAATTGTGTTCAATTTTTATTGGTTCTTCGCTCTTAGTACTAGTTGCTTCAGGATTACCAACAGTTGCAGTCGGGCTTGGCGTATTATTCGGCGTTGGGCTTGGTGTTGGTGTCACCGTTGGTATGGCAATCACTGTAGGTGTTGGCGTCGGATTATTATTTGGAGCTGTCTCATCCTCATCTGTTTGCGAAACATCTTCGGCAACACTTGGAATTATATTTATTTTAAGAAAACCCTTTTCTTCAACGACGACATACTGGCACTGTGCATTTAATTGGATAATTACTCTTGAAGCAGAATTATTCACACCGGCATACCTTATATTTTCTATCTGACTGCTATTTACAGCTATTGCCTGTTCTGCAGCCGGAGCAGTTGAATTAGGGAAATCAACAATAATCCTGTTTCGATCCAATTGCTTGATAATATTGTAATCCGAGTAATTGTTCAAAAACATTTTTACTGTCTCATGATTTTCTTCCGCCTTGTAATTTACACTTAGATTGTTCCCCACAGGTAAATTGTCTCTATCCACATCACCTCTGGATCCAGTTTCGGAAAGTAAATCAATATTTTTTGCAACATATGCGGTAAGTATACCATTACTTTCAACCAGCTTATACTCAAGTGCTCCGTTTGTGTCAATAACCAACCTTGTACCATTTGGGTCTTTCGCAGCATATCTTACCGACTTAATCAAAGCACTTCCCACATTTATAGTAGTCTGCTCTCTGGATGCTATAGCTTTGGGAATATCAATTACAATCCTGTCCGGTTCGGTAAGCTTAAACGCCTGGTAACCGGAATAATCCTTAACTCCAATTGTTATTGCTTCGTATGCGGTCTTATTAATGTGATTTACACTCAAGTTATTGTCTGCGGGTACATCAATATTATCAGCAGGCAATTGATTACCGGGAGTTTCTGTACTTGTTGAAGGAACTTTCTCCTGTATGTTGAGTATCAATTGTTTTGAGCTTTCTTTCACCTGATACTGAGGCTGACCTTCCAGATCCAGTACAACACGTGCCATATTATCTTCAAACTGACTGCATCTGACTGATTTCAGCAAAGCATCATTTATAGCAATATTTTTCTTTTCACTCACCATCTTTGTATTAGGAAAATCCACTACTATTCTGTCTGGTGAAGGCAGTCTCATTATTCTGTAATTCTGGAATTTATCCAAATTTATTGCTACACTTTGTCCCTTTGTGTTCTTTATATAGTTTATGTCGTTTAAGCTGGCCAACTCGGTCGTGGCTTTGCTGTTAACAGTGATCTCGCCCTTCTCACTACTAAATCCAACTTCCATATTCAATTGTTCCCCAACAAAACGTGCAGGTACCACAGTCCTGTCATTAATTATCTTTGCAGGTACTTCCATTTTTACTTTTGTCCCATCAATAACAGCATTATAGTCATTAATCTTGAGCTCAACCTTAGTCCCTGCATAAGATACGGAAACCATTTGGCTCTTTGCATCCCAGGATACTGTAGCTCCCAATTTTTCAAAGATTGCTCTGACAGGAACCAAAGACCGGCCATTAATAATTATGGGAGGAATATCGGTAGTAACAGGTTCATCATTTACTATTAGCTTGTAAATATTCCCTGTATACTTATGTACCGCGCCATCATATATCAGCGTCAAGTCCTTCCCATATGCACTCATACCAGTTAAAATAAAAGTAAGAAGCATTAAATAAATACATACTATTTTTTTCATACCGACACCCCACTAAATTTCTCTTTTTTATAAATTAACGGCAATAATGTTGTAAGTAAAAACACGCACGACACTTTATATAGTAATGTTCGACATAACCTGCAAATTTCCTGTCACATTATTAAGAATGTAATAAACTTGTAGTATAAAAGATATTATTTGAAATTATACCAAAGAATTGTACACCATAGACAAATTATTATACTAAAGCAATTAATCATTACACAATGTGGGAATTATAGAAATATTTTAACAAGAAAGGAATCAATCATATATTTCACAACAAACATAATTCATAAAAAAAGAAAGCGTGAAATTTCAGCTTCCTTCTATTATTTTCATACAGTAATCAATATGTAATATTAATATAAATACTTAAAGCAATGCTTGCAAACTACAATGTGATTCCCACAGCATTAACTAAAAAGTTCAACTTTTCACTGTTCAGATTCCTGTTTATGTCAATTCCGTCAATATCAAGCAATCCTACCGGATAGACGGGTATCTGAAGAGCCTGTTCCATATAATCGCTCAAGCCCTTAAGCAAAGAACCTCCACCAATTATGAATATCTTTCCAACCTTAACTCCATAACATCTTGCTTCATAGAAAGTCAGACACATGTATATCTGGTTTATAAGTTTATCAACCATTTCCTTGAGCGTTTTGTATACCTTGATATGTTCTTCCTGGGGATCAATGCTTGCCGGAACTGTAATTCCATACATCTTCTTCATTCTTT
Organism: uncultured Acetivibrio sp.; assembly: GCA_964564015.1. GTDB lineage: Bacteria > Bacillota > Clostridia > Acetivibrionales > Acetivibrionaceae > Acetivibrio. The sequence continues at coordinate 71,985 of CAZLZR010000010.1, read as the reverse complement.
CAGCATCAATTATTGACTTTTTCGTAGCCGTAGCAATAATCTCATCCATATTGGAGCTACCTGTCAATATTACCTTGTTAAACTCAAGAATCCTGTTCCTCAATATGTTTATTATGGTAGTTTCAGAACCAAAGTCAATAACAGCAAAGGCGTCCTTATTCAACTCTTTATTAGGGCTGACATACTTAACGTTGTCAATACTTACTTTTATGTCCCTATTAAAGAATTTTGCAGTACTGTTGGCCGGTATATCAACCGAAATAGGCTTTAAGCCCAATTCAAAGAGAACATCAATATAGCTGTTTATAATATTCTTCCTCACAGCAGTAACAAATATTTTCAGTTTATCTACGCCGTTCTCTTTTAATTCCTGCAAAACCTTATAGTCGATTTTATGCTCTTCAAGATTTATCGGCATATTTTTGACAATCGCATTGTTTACAACTGTATCAAGCTCACTGCCTGCTACTTTGTCAACCAAAAACACACGAGATATTATACTCGTCCCCGACATAACAATCTTGGATTTCTTTACCTTCATGTTGTTTTCTCTGATTATCCTGCTGATCTCGCTTGAAACTGCATCGACATTTTTTATAACACCGTTTTTAATACAATTAAGCGGGGTAGCGGCAATTCCAAAATTCTTTATATATACTTCGTTACTCCTATTAACCGCAACTTCCACGACCTTAATATTCCTGAAGCCTACATCGATGCTTAGATAATTATTTTTCATAAATGGAAACAGCATACATTTTAACTCCCTTACCCATAATCAAAACAGTGTAAAAAACATAATCTCCCATCTATAAAGTATCATATATTAGCAAAAAAATCAATATTTTTCGTACTAAATATTAACTTTCTAAAAAGAGTTTAAATAGTTGTAACGCAAGCATTACGAAAATGCTTTCATTTCTTATTTATTATTAATTTTTGTCTCTGCAAATGATACTATGCACCCACAGTATTTCTGTCTATATAATCCCATTTCTTTAGCTTCCTGCTGCCCTTTACGAAAACCCGGCCTGAAATCTTTATAATAGAAGTCAACACCGTAATCCTTGGCATATTTTTCGCCCAACATACTTATCAAGTCATGATTCTGGTACGGGCTCACCAGGAGTGTGGTAGTAAAAGCATCAAAACCTTTCATTGCGGTCATTTTGGCTGTTTGCTCAATTCTTGTTGTATAACACATATTGCATCTGCTAATATTGCAATTGCTGCTATCATAATTCTCCCATTCTTCCTGTCTGAATTCATCGTCGTAATTTACTTTTATGTCCTTTAGCAATGAAAATTTTTCAACATTTTCCTTTCTTCTTAAGAATTCTTCCTTAGGATGAATATTGGGATTAAAAAACAAGCCTTCAAATTCAATACCTTCCTCACGGATCACACTTACAGGATAAACCGAACATGGTCCGCAACACATATGAAGTAACAGTTTCAATATATCTCCACCCTTCTTGCTTATTCATATCTCAAACCAAAGTGGTCATATGCAAGTTTAGTTGCCACCCTTCCTCTTGGCGTTTTATTTATAAAACCCAGTTGAAGCAGATATGGCTCATACACATCTTCTATAGTATTTGACTCTTCCCCTGTAGTCGCAGCTAAAGTATCCAGTCCTACAGGCCCCCCCGCAAATTTATCGATAATACTCATCAGAAGATTCCGGTCTACTCCATCCAACCCTATGGGGTCAATCTCAAGAGCATCAAGACTCATGCTGGCAATCTCCTTAGTAATCAAACCTTCTCCCTTTACCTGAGCAAAATCCCTCACCCTTTTTAATATCCTGTTTGCGATTCTTGGAGTGCCTCTCGAACGCCTTGCTATCTCTTCCGATGCATCCTCTTCTATTCCTATGGATAATATTCCTGCAGACCTTTCAACAATTGACTTTAACTCTTTTGGGGTATACATTTCAAGTTTATTAATAACGCCGAATCTGTCTCGCAAGGGTGAGGTCAAAAGCCCTGCTCTGGTGGTTGCTCCTATCAGTGTAAACTTTGGTAGATCCAATCTTATGGATCTCGCACTTGGTCCTTTACCGATAATAATGTCAAGTGCATAATCCTCCATTGCAGGATACAACACTTCCTCAACACTTCTGTTGAGCCTGTGTATTTCATCAATAAAAAGCACATCATAGTTACCAAGATTGGTTAATATGGCAGCAAGATCACCGGGTTTTTCAATTGCTGGCCCGGATGTGATCCTTATGTTAACTCCAAGTTCTGAAGCTATTATACTTGCCAGTGTGGTCTTCCCCAACCCTGGAGGACCATATAAAAGTACGTGGTCAAGTGCTTCATTTCTTTGTTTCGCAGCTTCAATAAATACAACCAGATTTTCCTTTACCTTCTTCTGACCGATATACTCACTTAACCTTCTTGGTCTCAGACTTAACTCGTCAATATCTTCTTCATTTGCCTTACAACCTATGATTCTGTCTTCCATATATTTTCCTCCAAAACATATCCTCTAACCTCTTGCAAGCCCTTTGAGTGCATTTTTTATTATAGCCTCAAGCTCCATATCATCAGAATATACTGATGATACAGCTCTACTAGCCTCAGAAGCAGTGTATCCCAATACAATCAGAGCACTTATTGCTTCTGACACTCTTGAGTTATCTTTACTTACAGCAATAGCTTCATCCTTCTCATTAAAAGATGCTACCAGATCTGTTTTATCTATCTTATCCTTTAGTTCGAGTATTATCCTCTGTGCCATTTTGTTTCCGATTCCCGGGGCTTTGGTAAGCGATTTGTAGTCATCAGTAATTACTGAAAGCCCGAATTTTGACGCAGACATGGAAGATATAACAGAAATAGCCGCTTTAGGCCCCACTCCTGAAACACCTAAAAGCAGTTCAAACATCCCTAATTCTTCCTGGGTCATGAAACCGTAAAGGCTCATAATATCTTCCCTTACGTAAAGGTGTGTATAAATTTTTACTTCATTCCCTGCCGAGCCCACATTTTGGATTGTTGACAAAGAAGTATAAATCTTATATCCAACTCCATTGGCTTCAACAACAATATACTCGTTATGCTTGTATTCAAGCTTTCCTCTAATATATGCAAACAAAAGTTTTCCCTCCGTTTTTTTATGTCATCAATCAGATGAACTGTGGTATTCCTAAACTATAAGCAATTTCAACCTTTAATCAGCCCGGACATTCTATGGGAGTGCCCATGACAAACTGCAATGGCAAGCGCATCCGCCACATCATCCGGTTTTGGTATCTGAGGCAGATTCAGGATAACCTTCACCATTTGCTGTACCTGAACCTTTTCCGCCCTACCATAACCAACTACCGACTGCTTGACCTGAAGGGGCGTGTACTCAAAAACATCCACACCACTCTCAGCAGCAGCCAAAACTGCCACTCCCCTTCCATGACCTACCGTAAGTGCCGTCTTGATATTTTTGTTAAAAAAAAGTTCCTCAATCGAAACAGCATCGGGCTTATACCTACTGATCAATTCTATAAGTGAATCATGAAGATGCAGCAACCTTTTTGGAAGCTCCATAGTGCTCTTGGTTGTGATTGCTCCATAATCAACTGTCGAAAATTTGTTCCCTTCATATTTTACTACACCATAACCAGTTATTGCAAACCCCGGATCAATTCCTAATATTATCATTTGAACACATCCTGAAATAAAGAATATAAAACAATTGCACTATGAATAATTATCTATTTTGTTGCATATTTATACATCTTATTGTATAATATATTCCATTATATTTATTAGAATATAGATAACGAAAACTAAAGTTAAATCTATTTTAGCAACCATATGTTATCTAATTTAGATGAAAAACATCCTTTTTATTTAATTCCGGTGTTTTTCATCAATAATATATAACATAACTATTAAATATTCTAACATATTTGAGGAGGTAATAACATGAGTCAAAAGGAAAAAGTGATCCTGGCATACTCAGGAGGACTGGATACATCAATAATTATTCCCTGGCTGAAAGAAAACTATGACTACGAAGTAATTGCAATGGCAGCTGATGTTGGTCAAGGCGAAGAACTTGATCCATTAAACGAGAAGGCTATCAAAACAGGTGCAAGCAAAATTTATATCGAAGATCTGAATGAAGTTTTTGTTACGGACTTTATTTTTCCAACACTTAAGGCCGGAGCTGTCTACGAAGGCAAATACCTTTTAGGAACATCCTTTGCAAGACCCATAATTGCAAAAAGAATGGTTGAAATTGCACAAAAAGAAGGTGCGACAGCTATATGTCACGGTGCGACAGGTAAAGGAAATGACCAGGTTAGATTTGAACTTACTGTCAAAGCTTTAGCTCCACACCTAAAGATAATAGCTCCTTGGAGAATCTGGGATATCAAATCCAGAGAAGATGCTATCGAGTACGCTGAAGCGAGGAATATTCCAATTCCAGTTTCAAAGAAGGACAACTACAGCATGGACAGGAACCTGTGGCACTTAAGCCATGAAGGTTCAGATCTTGAAGACCCATGGAACGAACCACAATACAACAAGATTTTAAAACTTATGGTATCCCCGGAAAAAGCTCCGGACAAGCCAACATATGTTGAGATATACTTCGAAAAGGGTATCCCAAAAAAGGTTAACGGAGTTGAATATAATCCCGTTGAGTTGATCGCTGTGTTAAACAAAATCGGAGGAGAAAACGGTGTCGGTATTGTTGACATGGTTGAGAACAGGCTTGTTGGAATGAAATCAAGAGGCGTATACGAAACTCCGGGCGGAACCATACTTTATGCTGCTCACAGAGAGCTTGAATTACTCTGTCTTGACAGAGATACCCTTCACTATAAGGATATAGTATCTCAAAGATTTGCAGAACTGGTATACTTCGGCCAATGGTATACACCACTTCGTGAAGCCCTATCCGCATTTGTTGATGTAACACAGGAAACAGTAACAGGTACGGTTAGAATGAAGCTCTACAAAGGAAATGTTATGAGCGCAGGCGCAAAATCCGATTACTCGCTTTACAGCGAAGAGCTGTCTACCTTTGGAAGAGACGCTGTCTACAACCAAAAAGACGCGGAAGGATTTATCAATCTCTTTGGATTGCCTATGAAGGTTAATGCTCTTATGAAGGAACAAAATAAGAACAAATAAGGTGATAAAATGAAACTCTGGGGCGGTAGATTTGAAAAAAGCACAGACAAATCGGTGGATGATTTTAACTCATCAATAAGATTTGACAGCCGCATGTATAAGCAGGATATACTTGGAAGTATTGCGCATGCGAAAATGCTTGGTAAATGCAGAATAATTCCACAGGAGGACTCGGATTTAATCCAGGCTACTCTGAAAGAAATTTTAAAAGATATAGAAAACGGTCAGGTTGAGTTTGAAATAGATGCAGAAGATATACATATGAATGTGGAAAAAATCCTGATTACAAGAATCGGCGATGTAGGAAAAAGGCTTCACACCGGCAGAAGCCGAAATGATCAGGTTGCACTCGATATCAGAATGTATCTTAGGGATGAAGTAAAAGAGATTAAGAAATTGCTTGTTTCGCTGGAAAATACTTTGTTGGATATATCCGAAAAAAATATGGATGTCATACTTCCAGGATATACCCATCTTCAAAGAGCTCAACCTGTTACCCTTGCCCATCATATGATGGCATACTTCCAGATGTTCAGACGTGACTTAGGCAGACTTGACGACTGTTATAAGAGAATTAATGTTATGCCTTTGGGCTCTGGAGCACTGGCATCAACAACCTATCCTCTTGACAGGCACATGGTCGCTGATGAACTGGACTTTGATGAAATAACTGAAAATAGTCTTGACGGTGTCAGTGACAGAGATTTTGCCATTGAACTTGCATCATGCCTCTCAATTGTCATGATGCACCTGAGCAGATTCAGTGAAGAATTGATTATGTGGTCTTCACATGAATTTAGCTTTGTTGAAATGGATGATGCTTACAGCACCGGAAGCAGTATAATGCCTCAGAAGAAGAATCCTGATGTAGCTGAGCTTGTAAGAGGAAAAACCGGAAGAGTATACGGAAGTCTTATTGGTCTTCTAACTGTCATGAAATCCCTTCCACTCGCTTACAACAAAGACATGCAGGAGGACAAGGAATCTATTTTTGATGCTGTTGACACGGTCAAACTTTGTTTGCCTGTTTTCACCAGTATGATTGCAACAATGAAAATAAGAAAAGAAAACATGTACAAGGCAGCTCAGGGCGGTTTTACCAATGCGACAGATATAGCAGACTACCTTGTAAAGAAGGGAATACCCTTCAGGAATGCACATGAAATAATCGGTAAAATGGTGCTCTACTGCATAGGCAACAACAAAGCTATTGACGAGCTTACCATGGAAGAATTCAAAGGTTTTTCAGACTTAATAGATACCGATGTATATAGTGAGATAAGTCTGGAAAAATGCGTTTCGGGAAGAAATATTCCCGGAGGTCCTGCAAAGGAAAGGCTTATGGAAGCCATTCAAAACGGCAGGGAATTCATAAATAGGAAAAACAAATAATATTATCAATGACGCAATATAAAATTCTTGCTAGGCCATTCAGCATTATTCTAAGCTGAATAGTTCGGGCAAGAATTTTTATATTGATAATCCACTCTGATTCTCCCAATGGACAAAACTATTTTTCGTTTATCGATAGCTTTAAACTTACGTTTTCCTGTCTGAAGTCCACATCAATGTCCGCAAAAGTAACTCCTTTCTTTCTTAAGCTCTGAATTATTTCTCCTCTTATCTTTGCAACTACATCATTATATGTGTTTTTCTCTTTTTTCTTAAAGAACATAACTATTACCTCACTTAACTTAGTGTTGTTTTTGAGCAATTTTTATCCTCATAAATATGATATATCATTTCCCTTTTAATGTATAATATTTCCTTTTTAATCAATATTCAAGTGTCGCCGTATGTTCTGCAATCGGTGAGACCCTTGATTTTGCGTAGTTACAACAAAAAGCACAATTCCAGGCTTTAAGCTATTATAGCTGTGGAATTATGCTTTCTTCCATAAACATTCGTTTTATGAGACGAAAGAATCATTATAATTCATTTCTCTGTTTTACTATCAATATTATACCATTACAATTTCACTTTTTTATCAAGTGCACGACCAAAACTATACCACGAATCCCGGAGCTTAAATCTCATGTTCCCATCAAGAGTCCTTTCAATTACATCATTCAAACTTTTCCTCATTTGAATATACTCAGAAAGATTAAATTCTGAATTTTCCAATAGTTTATCCATATTCCCTATCCACTCATTCACGTGTTCAGCACCAACAAATTCTTGTGAAATCTTTTTTTTCATATGAGAGATGACCAATTTCACCGCTTTCCTTTTCACCTCATCATCTGTTGGTATTCTCCTTTTAGGCTTACTGGAATGAAAATCGGAATTAACCTTTGTCATTTTTAAAACACTCCCTATCAATATACTGTTATAAAACAATGTACAAATAGAAATACATATACATTATAATACAGTATAGTAAATTATGCAAATCAAAACATACATATGGGCGCATGTATGTTAAGTGAAGAAAAACATGCATCCCATACATGTAGGTGCATATTTCTTATGACAAAGTCTATGGAATAAATATTGTGTTAAGGCTATAACCCCATCATAATCTCAACTTGCTTTATAGCCTTTTTATCGAGAACTCCTCCTGAAATCGCCTTGAATATATAATCCTCAATTTCATCTGAGGTCTTATAGCTTCTAATTATAGCTAAAACAGATAGTATATCGGTTAAAACAAGTTTTTGCATTGTCTGCCTGATAGAAGGTATATCTAAAGACATAATAGAATTTGCAATTTTCATATGTAATCGACTGTTATATTTTACCACCTTGCACAAAGACTGAATACACTGACGCACTGTAATAGGCTTTTCATCGTATAAAAGCAATAAATACTCATCAATTGTTTCAGTAATTCTTTCATCCTTATCCCATTTTACATTTTCAGCAATTAGCATAACTCCAATGCTTCTCTGATACGAATTATCGCTTTTCAACTTTAGCCTGAAAGTATCCCAGTAAGGGTAAACATCATCCAATTCTTGAGACCTTTGCTGCAATAACAAAAAAGCCTGATACCTGATTTTATCATCTTTCTCAGCCAACCATTCAACAAGTTGTGCCAAATCATCTTTCGGAATATTTATTGAAGCTTCCTTCATATTATTTTTATCGATTGAAAGCAGTTGTTCAACTGTCATAACGTATCCACTCCTCTATCACATATTTTTCTATTACAACTAATATATCACAAATAACTGACAACTACCTGTCATATTTGCTAAATAGAAAAAAGTCGGCTTCGCTGATTTAAATCCATGTTACTCCTCTACAGTAACAGCCTTTCGGTAGACTTTTATAATACTAGAAAGAAAATCACTTTCTTAGGCATTAAAAATAACACTGGCACGAAACAAGCCAGTGTTATTTAAATGCAAAATATGATCTTTTGTTAAATACTAATATGTCACCAAACTCTTTCCCTGAAGTTTAGTGCTATCAACATTTTCTTCCTTGGACTTGGGTATTGTTACTGTATCGGCATTACCATCACTGATATATTGACCTTCTCTTGTAAGGTTTTTAATCCACCATGCCAGATCAGCATCCACAGGATTAATACCTGATGCTCTTACTCTGTGGATGGAAAGCGGATTAAACGATTTGCTTACCGGAGAAAACGCAGGATCCCAACCGACTTCCATTATTCCAAAGTTCTCATACTTTGTTCCTTCATACTCACCTTTATGAACATATTCCTGTAAGTTTTTCGAAGGAGCACCATAAGGTAGCGAAAAAGTATTCATTTTGTATTCCGGTATTAATTCATACATAGTCTTCTGATTGAGACCTATTTCCTTTTGAATGTGATTAGCATCTTTAGCTTCCTTAAGATTTATATGAGTATAAGTATGATTACCAATCTCAAAACCCTTATCGGCAAGATATTTCAATCTCTGCTCCAAGGTGCCTTCACCATTGAATGTACTATTTCCAAGATTTACATAGAATGTGCCTTCAACACCAAAATCAGGGTGGGTTTTGTTAAATTCTTCAATAATCCCTACTGCCGAATTTTTATTGGCAACAAGGTTTCCCCCCTCGTTTACAAGGTTAAATTGTCCTTGCGTACCATCATCAAAAGTAAATATCATCGGTATGCATCCTGCCGGTACGGAAATGTTATTATTTAAATAATCAGTCATACTGGTAAGTCTGTAACCTTTTTCATAAAGGCTGGGCAAAAGCTTCCTGAACTCGTCAAAAGTCGTAGTATATTCTCCATTGTCATATTTTGACGGTGTAAAGGACTCCACAAAGTTGTGAAACATTACAACCATTATTTTACCTGATTCATCCGGTTTGACCGCCTGAACATCAATTGTGGGAGCCGGAGTAGCTTCAACCTTTTCAGGTGTTGGCGAAACGACTGCATTTTCAGTTGGCACTGCAGAAGGTAGTGATGAAACAGCCGGATTTTTATTATCGTTTATTTTAGAACTGTTCGAACATCCTGACAACATAAGAGATAAGGTTACCATAATTACCGCTGAACTTTTTGCAAGACTTGCTCTAAATATAGAAGTCATCATTATCGCTCCATTCGTCTATGAGTATTTTAATTATAACCCATCAAAATTCTATACACCCTGTTTCTTTATAAACAGGACATTAATTAAGAGGAGTTTATATTTTCACTTATGTAGTGTGGAACCTATCTAGAAGAAAAACTAATATTTAAGAGTAGCATCTATTCATTGAAATGACTTAATAAAAACTTTTATCAAGTAATATAGATATGCTCCACACCACCAGCTTAAAGCTGTGAAATATATTAATTCAATTACAAATCTACTTGGCATTTTTCTTCTAATTCATAGGTTCCCATAATTCAATTATATCTAACTGTATATAAAATTCAAATGTAAATTTCACCTAGATTATGGTGTATTTTAACACTACCATTTAATTTTGTTAATGCTAAAACACGCCACATCACAATTCATTATCTATTTTTGAAATTTAATTTTCCCGTATGCATTTTTCTCCAGAATCACATCGGAAATTCTTAAGTCCTCAACATATTCATTTATTTTATTGTCATAAGCTGCTTTGTCCAACTCTTCACCGTTCTTGAAACCATATACTTTATCTTCATCACTGAAGTAATAATATTCATCAGTTACCACCGAGCCGTTTCTAAAAACCGCATATCCATCACCGCTGCTAAACATATCTTTTCCAATTCCGAAATAATGGTCTAATCCCATAAGGTTCATTATTGTGGGATAAATATCAATCTGACCGCCTGTCATTTCAATCACTCCACTTTCCATCCCTTTACAATGCATAAATACCGGCACCTTCTGTAGTTTTGCCCAATTGAGCTTGCTGTCACTTCCATTAAGGAGTTTGAACAAATCATCTCCCCCCTGCGCTTTTGGAAGTCCATGGTGATCCCCGTAGATTACCAGCAAGCTGTTATCATATAGCCCCTGCTCCTTAAGCTTTTCAATAAAACGTCCTATAGCAGCATCAGCATAATTCTGAGCTTTCAGATAGTTGCCGAGGTAAGTCTTGTCATACTCTCCGACATCAAAAGTCTGCTTGTCATCAAAATATGAATACGGGTGATGACCTGAAAGAGTTATAAGAAAAGAGTAAAAAGGCTGGCTTTTATCAATCTTTTCCATAGTCTGTCTGTAAAACGAGTCGTCACTTAAAGCCCATCCGCCCCATCCAATGAATTCATCCATTACAAGGTCATTCTGACTTATAAAATCATCAAAACCAATAGCCTTGTACATTTCTGTCCTGTTCCAAAAACTTGGAGAATAGGCATGGGATGCATAGGATTTGTAACCCGATTCTTTCAATATTTTCGGCAGTGAATAAAAGTCATTTGTTGCAAATCTAAAGTATGCCGTTCCTTCCTTAGCCGGATACAAGGAATTGTTTGTCATAAACTCCGCATCCGAAGTATTACCTCCTGCCACCTGTACATATATATTATTGAAGTATACACTATCTCCCATCAGCTTGTTAAGGTTAGGAGTAACCTCTTTTCCATTAACCTTTAATCCGATAACAAACTGCTGAAGTGCTTCGACCTGTATTACAATTAAATTTTTTCCCTTTGCTATACCTGTATATTTACTATCGGTTGAATTTTTACTATTTTTGTCCAAATGCGCTATAATATCCTGTTTTTCCTGGCTGGTCAGGTTTTTATCCCTTAAGTTCTCTGCTATGAATTTCTTAGTATCATAGTAGTGAAAGTACCCTATACCAAAATTCTTTACAATATAATTATTATCATAAACGGACATATCGTTTTGGCCTCTGGCTATCGCAAATGCAGCTACTCCAAGTGCAAAGGCCAATACAGAAATCAGCAGCCTGTTTATAATCGAGCTCTTAAGCGCTTTCTTTCTAAAGATTATAGAATACGCTCTAAATAGCGGCAGATCAAAAAAATATAAAATATCACTTTTTCTTAGCAAACTGACAACACTACCTCCAATGGAGCCTAAATATCTGGCATTGGATATTACCGGAACTGTAATAATTGTGCTATAATAGCGAAAATACATTACATCAGCAAACAAAAACACAGATAAAAATATGTTGGCTATAAGAAATAATAATTTATTTCTGGAATAAAAAATAAACAATATGGAAAACGTAATTAAAATAAATCCCACACTTGATAATCCCATAAATATATTTATTTTAGAGAAAAGCGGTTTGAAACTAATGTGATTCTGAAACTGCATTAACACACCTTTACAAAAAATAGAAGCTGCAAAAAGAATTATATAAAAAAGGTCAAACAAATTGAATTGTTTTGTAATGCCTGCAAACGGATTGGTTTTTATCCTTTCAAGTGTTATATTCATATAAAAACTCCTCACAAATAAATTAAAATAATTAACGAACCAAATATAAGCCTAAATCAAATTACAAAAAAAATCAAGTGAGTTTTATGGATAATTGGCTATACTGCAGAATTGAATATAGCATAACATATAAGAAATGATACTTGAAATATATATTAATTTCGTAAAATTTATATTTTTCTACCGCATTTTGGACAGAATAGATACCCGGTATTTATGTTTAAGTCTACAAAGCTTCCACAACTGCTGCAATACTTTTTTATTTCAAAACTATCTTCATCCTCTTCCATGGAATGCTTCCCACTCATACTGTCAAGAATCAATTTCAGATCGTCCTTGTCTACCGGAGTTTTAATTATTGCATTAATTTTCTTACTGTCAAAATCATTAATACTAAGGGAATTACTTGATGATATAATGCACTTTATATTGGGATACTGAACTTTTATGACAGATGCAAGTTGATCCCCATTAAGCTCCTTCATAACGTAATTTGCGATTACAAAGTCAGGACAAAAATCATGAACAGCTGCTAACGCATTATATTCATCCGTAATATGGACTTCGTAATTCATTGAATTGAGCATATCCTTCATTATTTGATTTTGGAGCTTACTATCGTTTATTAATAGCACTTTTTTCATTATGTATTTTCTCCTATACCTGGTGATTTCTATATAACTTATCATAATTATCTTCCGGGACAAACCTTCACACAAATGCCACACACAGATCCTCTGCCAATATGCTTAAATTTTGAATTCATATAGTCACTGCACGCCTTTGCATCAACTATTTCACTTCTGTCGCAACCTTCAGACCAGCTATTTCCAATCAAAGCCATTGCCGGGCAACTTTTTACACATATGTTACAATCCCCGCAACGCGAAGCTATAACAAGATTGCTGCACGGAACTTCCATATCTGTCAGTATGGTGCCTAGTCTAACTCTTGATCCATATTGTGAACTGATAAAAAGCCCGTTTTTTCCAATCCAACCCAAACCTGCCTTAACGGCCGCTGTTTTATGAGGGAAAATTCCTGAGTATTTATCCGCCAAATCATTGACCGTTTGTGATGCAGGTACGGCCAGAACCTTATAACCTCTTTCCTGTATCATTAGAAGACCCCTCAGGGTAATCTGATCAATCAGTGCATTAACAGTTCTATAGTGATGAAAATACGTAAATGTAGGTTTATCTGTTATCTCATCAATAATAAAATCGGACAATCTTATTCCAATAGTTATAGCATATTTCAGCTCTTTTAATCTTTCCGGGAGTTTATCGGACACATTGGAATACCCAATCATTAATGCTCCTAATTCCTTTAACTTCATCTCAATTTCATTAATAAATTCCAAAGCTGCACCTCTCATTTAAAAGCATCTTACCGAGTAAAACCTTATTCTATATATTAACATAATCAAAACCAATATAAAAGCAATAGATTTTTTCCAAAAGCATTACGGGCAATATAGCTAATATTATTAAAACTATGGTATAATACTTAGCAGTATATACTTGACATGGCGGAGGTAACTATGGGTGTAATTAATAACAGAGAACTTGCTGAAAACAAGCTTATTCTTCTTTATATTATTGATATAGCAAACATGCCAGTAAGCAATTTACAAATTACAAAGATTATTCTGGAAAACCAATTTATGAATTATTTTATGTTTCAACAGTTTTTAAATGAGTTATGCGAAGTTGAATATCTAGCTTGTGAAATTATTGACAATAAAACCTATTATTCTATAACAGACTCGGGTAAACAAACACTAAGTTACTTTACGAACCATATCCCAATTGGAATAAAAAACCGTATTGATAATAGTATTACAGAAATAAGAAAAAGAATAAAAAATGAAACACTGGTTAAAGCAGATTATACACCTGAAAGCGAAAATGAGTTTATTGTTAAGTGTCAGGTTCATGAAGACAATTTTTCTCTCATAGATCTGGAAATATCCGTTGGCACAAAAAGCGATTGCCATACCATCTGCGAAAACTGGAAAAAATACTCAAGCCAGATATATAGTGAAATACTTGAGAGTTTAATAAGAAAAAGAGACTAAATCCTTTTTCTTATTAAACTAAAAAAGCATACTTACGCGTATTAATTTAACCGTTACGGCAGCACTAAAACCTTATTATCTTTTGATTCCTTATATAAAACAAATTTATTTCCAATAACCTGAACTACTTCCGAACCTGTAAGGTTTGCAGCTTCATCACATACTTCCCTTGTATCATCCACCGAGTTTTTTAGCACTGAAACTTTTATAAGCTCTCTGGCTTCAAGCGCATCATTAAACTGTTTTACCATATTATCATTAATTCCGCCTTTACCCACCTGAAATATAGGGTCGATATTGTTAGCCAGACTTCTTAAATAACTACGTTGTTTACCTGTCAACATTTATTTCATTCTCCTTTATAATCCACACCACAGAAATTTATCTTAATAATTTATCAATAAACATACTCCGAAAATATCTTAGGATTTTGAATACTACAACCCTCAGAATATTACCTTTGCAAATCCTGCAATAAATAATAGGGATAGAATTCTCTATCCCTCACAGGTTCACACTTCAACTTCTTTTCGGCTTTTCCTCCTATGAACTTCATAATTGGGTTGGCCTTTTTTCCATCCGGTCCTACTCTTTTCAATAACTTGTGATGTTGCTTCTTCATTAAGTACAAAGTCATTTTTCATTGGACAAAAATATGCAGCACTGTTGGTTTTACAATTTTCACATTTTATGCACTCCATAACTCTTACTATTGTCCCTCCGTTTTTATAATACAGTTTGTTATATATATATTTTACAACACAAAAAGTATGTTTGTCCAGTAGTTCTTTTTGCCCATATTTCCTTTATCCATCGTGTAAAATAACTACCTGAAGTACTCAAATTCGAAGTCGTACATCTTAACAGTATCCCCATCATTAATTCCAATATTCTCCAGAGCATCAACAACACCTTTTCTTTTAATTGCCCTTTGGAAGTACTGAAGGGACTCATAATTACTAAAGTTAGTTGATTTTACCAATTTACGAATCCAGGCGCCTTCAACAACAAACACCTCATTTTCCTTATGAATTTGAAATGGTTCTTCTTCATCGGCTGTATAAACCACTTCATCCTCTAAATTATCTGACATAATAGTATCAGGTATCTCATCAAGCTGTCGAGAAACATAATAAAATAATTCCTTGAGACCTTTGTTGGTTGCAGCAGAAACTGGAAACACCTTGTATCCTTTGCTTTCTAACTCTTCAGTGAACGTTCTAAGTTTGTCCTCCGCTCCGGTGACATCCATCTTATTTGCAGCAACTACCTGAGGCTTTTCGAAAAGCTTAGGGTTGTACTGTTTTAATTCACTGTTTATAATATCAAAGTCATTTATAGGATCTCTATCCTCAGAACCTGAAATATCAACTACGTGAATGAGCATTCTGGTTCTCTCCACATGTCTTAGAAATTGGTGACCCAAACCGGTTCCCTCATGAGCACCCTCAATTAGCCCTGGAATGTCGGCCAACACAAAGCTTTTACCTTCATCTATACTTACAACTCCAAGGTTTGGTTCTATGGTTGTAAAATGATAGTTTGCGATCTTGGGCTCAGCAGCAGAAACCATAGAGAGAATAGTAGACTTCCCAACATTAGGAAAACCTATGAGACCTACATCAGCCAAGAGCTTTAATTCAAGCAGTGCATGGTACTCTTCCCCCGGATCACCGCTCTTAGCAAAGTTCGGAACCTGTCTCGTGGGAGTCGCAAAGTGCTGATTTCCAGCCCCACCTTTTCCGCCTCTTGCTACAACTACTTTTTTCCCGGGAGTAACCAGATCAGCAATAATACGCCCTGTTTCCTCTTCCTTTATAAGTGTGCCTACAGGAACTCTTATTATCAAATCTTCTGCACCACGGCCGGAACAATTTCCAGCCCCTCCGTTTTGTCCTGATTCAGCCCTGTACTTCCTTTTATACCTGAAATCCTGCAGAGTCCTCATACCTTCATCTGCAACAAATATGACATCTCCGCCTTTTCCTCCGTCTCCACCATCAGGACCACCTTTAGCTATGTATTTTTCCCTGTGAAATGATACGGCACCATTTCCACCATCTCCGGCTTTGATATAGATCTTTGCGCTATCAATAAACATTAAATTCAACTCCATAGTCAATGGTTTTTCACCATATAGTATTTCTCATAAATAAAATTAAAATCCCGGTATTTACCGGGATTTTTTATTTTTTGCTGGCAATAAGCTGAAACTTCATAATAAACCCTTAAGAATCAAAGCCTTAAAAGTTTAAACTTATGCTGTAACAACACTCACCTGTTTTCTATCCTTACCCAATCTTGAGAACTTAACCTTACCTTCTGTTAATGCAAATAATGTATCATCTTTACCTATACCCACATTAACACCAGGATGAATCTTAGTTCCTCTTTGTCTTACAATGATGTTTCCAGCAAGAACCGCCTGTCCATCACCTTTCTTAACTCCAAGTCTTTTGGATTCACTGTCACGACCATTTCTGGAGCTTCCAACCCCTTTTTTATGTGCAAAAAGTTGTAAGTCAACTCTTATCATCGGTTACACCTCCTCATCTAACACCGACACATAATCTTCATAGGTTAATTGTAATTGTTTAAAACCTACAATTATAGTTTCAAGTATTATCCTGACTTTCTCCTTGAGCTCTTCAGGAATATCAGCTGGAACTGAACAAATCATGTACCCATTTTCGATACCATAACTTTTTATTCCAACCAACTCTTCAAGTGCACCTATACCAGTATATGCCAGCACCGATACTGCAGAACATATTATATCCTGACCTGATTCGGCAAAGCCGGCGTGTCCTTCAACTATATACTGCCATATGAAGCCACTTTCATCTCTTACTATATTGATATTAATCATCTGTCAACCATTACCTTATGCATTAATCTTTTCGATTTGTACTTTTGTATAAGGCTGTCTGTGACCATTTTTTCTTCTATAGCCTTTCTTTGGCTTATACTTGAAGATAATGACCTTCTTATCTTTACCATGGTTCAGCACTTTAGCCTGAACAGTTGCTTTTGAAACATAAGGCGCTCCAAAATCAACCTTATCTCCATTTGAAACTGCAACAACTTTATCAAAAGTAACTGAAGCACCTTCGTCCTGAGTTAGTTTCTCAATGAAAACTACTTCTCCCTCTTGAACCTTGTACTGTTTTCCACCTGTCTCGATAATTGCGTACATACTATACACCTCCCTACCCAGTCTCGCCAGAGAAGGCAGCAGCTAAAATCCTGGAAGCATTTAGCTTCAATCGATTAATGGACATTTGCTTTGCAAACTCCTCAATTCGAACCTTTTGCTGCATTTTAAAGCCTGCACCGTGCGGCTACCACGCAATTTTATCACAATAATGATTCTATGTCAATCTCCTTTATCTTCATTTCTTGATTATTAACTTCTTCAGAGCCTTTTATCAATATCCTCTTGTTAAATGTGCTTTCAATTCTTTTTAGATTATCTCCGTTCTCACCTAACAAAACCTTTGCAACAGATTGATGTACATCAACCTGGATAGCATTTGCTATTGTTTTTGTGAAGTATTTGCTAATCTCTTTCTCAACATTTCTTGCAACCGATTCTGGTGAAAGCACCTTACCCGTTCCCTCGCAATTCTGGCAATCACATAATACTGTTGAGGCTAATCCTTCCCTTACCTTTTTCCTGGTCATTTCTATAAGTCCAAGACCCGTCATACCAACAACAGTTGTCTTTGTGCGATCCTTTTTAAGCGCCTGACGGAGCGTTTCAATAATCTGCTTCTGGTGCTCGGGCTCGTGCATATCAATAAAGTCAATTATTATAATACCTCCGATATCCCTCAACCGCAGTTGCTTCGCAATTTCCTTGGCAGCATCCAAATTCGTCCTTAAGACAGTGTCTTCAAGGTTATTGTTCCCTACATACTTGCCGGTATTTACATCTACAACAGTAAGTGCTTCAGTCCGCTCGATAATAAGATACCCTCCACACTTGAGCCAGACCTTCTTGGCAAGTGCTTTTGCTATCATCGAATCTATCTGGAAGTGCTCATATAAATCGATATTTTTATTAAAGCATTCAACCCTGAGCTTAAGAGCTGGAGAAGACATTTCGACAAGTTCGAGAACTTTGTTATATTCCTGCCTGTCATTAATAATAAATTTATCAATATTCCATGTGAACATATCGCGAACAGCCCTGTAAATAATATTCAAATCCCTGTGTATGCACCTTGGTACGGGACCGCCTTGTTCACTTTTCTTTATTTTCTCCCATAGCTTAACAAGAAAGTTTATGTCGTTCTTAAAGTCTTCTTCTCGTTTTCCTTCCGAAACAGTTCTGACAATTAAACCCATGTTTTTGGGTTTTACCTTTTCTGCGATCTTTTTTAGCTTTACTCTTTCCTCTTCGTCTTCTATTCTCCTTGAAATACCTATATAATCTGCATTAGGAAGAAGGACTAATTGTCTCCCAGGCAGTGTAATATGTGTGGTAACTCTTGGGCCTTTAGTACCGATAGGCTCTTTGGTTACCTGCACCGTTATTTCCTGTCCGGGTCTTAAAATCTCTTCGATGTTATAACTTTTCATATCGTTGAACATTTCTTCTTCATCTTCAGAAAATTCCTTCTGTGAAACTGCATCCCCAACGTATAAAAAAGCATTTTTCTCGTAACCGATGTCAATAAAAGCAGCCTGCATCCCAGGTAGAACGCTGCTGACTTTTCCCCTGTAAATATTTCCCACCAGTCTTTCCGAATCATTCCGTTCGATAAATACTTCAACAAGCTCTTTGTCTTCTAAAAGTGCCACTCTTTTCTCGTTTAGACCCACATCTACAATTATCTCACTAACCATATTACCACCTCATATAGCTAATAATGCGTTATCAAGAGGGTTAAGCATTTTATCCCCTTTATCAATAAAAAGACCCGAACGATGTACCTTTAAAACATTCAAATCGTAGCCAGATATTTCACCAAAAGCCTGCAAGGCAAACTCCGGCTTAAGATTTGCCATGCTCCCCGCACTTAGAAGTAAAGAAAAACCGAAATACTCATTTACTTCTTTATTAGTCAGTAATTCATTTAAACCGTTGAGTTTATCTATGTACTCTAAAAGAGCAATACTCGTGAGTTTACGGACGTCTACTTCTTTATCTTCAAAACTCCTTTTATTTCCAATATACTGCGCACTAAATTTCTGAATCATAGGCCTAATATCAACTTTTTTTACTTTACCCTTACTTTCTTTCGTTATAAATATCTCTTTATTCTTCATAAAATCAAGGATTTTCTCACCAATTTCCTCTATACCCGGATTCTGTGATATTGTAACCAAAACTTCATAGGATGCTTTTGTAATAGATGCCATTATATTTGACTTTGTAGTTCTGACCTTAGCATCACTAAGCTTTAACCCCTCCGGTAATTGTTTATTCAAAATGTCAACAAACTCGGAAGGCTCCATTTCTTCACTAAGCTCAAAATCAACATATTCTGCATCACTTGTTACCCCTACAGATAAAGGAAGTCCGAATACAATCTGAGGATGGGGGTTGAACCCCTGTGAATAATAAATTGGTATACGAGAACGCCTTAATGCCCTCTCAAACATCTTCATCATGTCCAGATGAGAAATATATTTTACCTGCTCTCCCCTTATAAACCTTGCCCGGATATTAATCAAAACAAATACCTCCACCAAAAACTGTTGCTCCACATCCAGAGCAGTCCACCCTGCAGTTTGGAGTAAGTTCTTCATTATATGCTTTTTTGCACTCTCTGATCAGATGATCCTTAGAAACACCTATATCAATGTGATCCCACGGTAACACTTCATCAAATTTCCTCTTTCGGTTTGCATAAAAATGAGGGTCTATATCACATTCACTAAACGCTTCCATCCATCGGCTGAACTTAAAATGCTCACCCCAACTATCAAATTTACATCCCTTTCTTACTGCTTCTAAAAGGACTTGTCCAACTCTCCTGTCACCCCTTGCAAACACTGCTTCCAAGAGGCTTAATTCAGGGTCGTGCCAACTGTATTTAATATATTTGCTCTTAATCTTACCCTGTAAAAACTTCTGCTTTTCCCTCAAGGTTTCGATATCATCCTGAGGCTCCCATTGAAAAGGTGTAAACGGCTTGGGCACAAAAGACGAAGTACTCAGCGAAATGCTCAGTCCCTTACCCCTGTTCTCCTTAGGAGTTGACATGTAAGCATCCACTACTTTATATCCAAGGTCTGCTATACCGTTAATATCATCAAAAGTCTCGGTTGGAAGCCCAATCATAAAATAAAGCTTAACTCCACTCCAGCCACCGTTAAAAGCAGTTCTAACCGAATTTACCAAATCCTGCTCTGTAACCCCTTTGTTGATTACATCGCGAAGTCTCTGGCTCCCTGCTTCAGGTGCAAAGGTCAGACCGCTTTTTCTAACTTTCTGAGCTTTTTCCATAAGTTCGAGAGAAAAAGAGTCAATTCTTAACGACGGTAATGAAAGGTTTACCTTTCTTTGCTCCATTTCACCAATAAGACCTTCAGTAAGATCTTTAAACGAACTATAATCACTGGTACTCAAAGAAGTAAGAGAAATCTCTTCATAGCCTGTGTTATCCACTAAATTTCCTGCATGTTCTAAAAGTCTTTGATGCGACCTTTCTCTCACAGGCCTGTATATATATCCTGCCTGACAAAACCTGCATCCCCTTATACACCCTCTAAACAGTTCAAGCATAATTCTGTCATGTACGATACCAGTAAATGGAACAATTACTTTATCAGGAAAATAAGCCTTGTCAAGATCCTTTATAATTCTCTTTTTTATTTTTTCAGGATAGTTTTCACTCAAAGGTTTTATACTTAAAATGGTATTATCCTCATTATATTTCACTTCATAAAACGAAGGAACATAAATCCCCTCTATTTGAGATATGGATTCCAAGAACTTCTCTCTTGGTAAGTTCTGCTTTTTCCACTCCACATAGGTATCCATAACCTCATTAATTATCTCTTCCCCTTCACCCATCATAAAAAAGTCAATAAAGTCTGCTAAAGGTTCCGGGTTATACGCGCATGGCCCTCCGGCACATACAAAGGGATGTTCCTTTGTTCTATCGCCAGATAAAACGGGTATCTTTGCAAGATCCAACATATTTATAATGTTAGTGTAACTCATTTCATACTGCAGGGTAAATCCGACAATATCAAAACTTTTTATCGGGTCATGTGACTCAAGAGAAAAAAGAGCTACATCATTTTCTCTCATCTTCTCCTCCATATCCACCCATGGAGCAAATACCCTTTCGCAATAAGTATCCTGCCTTTCGTTGAGAAGATGATACAAAATCTTCATCCCAAGATGAGACATACCTACTTCATAAACATCAGGAAAACAAAAGGCAAACCTTGCCTCAATCCCCTCAAGGCTTTTGTGAACACTGTTCCACTCATTTCCTATATATCTCGAAGGTTTTTCTACACTCTGTAATATATTATCGCTTATCTTTATACTCAATTCATCCTCCAACTGTAGCTTAAAGTCAGTTAATCATATTTTATGTAATCTAAAATCAACAACCACAAGCGTGCATTTTTCCATTTTATACAAAGAAAATCAAGAAAACTTTTATTTATATATACTTATAATAACCAATTGATTACTTTTTAGCAATAAAAAACTTATATAATACGAAAACTTTACATTTTGTCATACTTTACATTATGCCTTTTTTATCCTCAATAAATTCAACTATATTTCTCTCAAAATACATTTTACAATAATAAATTCAATTTTTCGAATACCCTTACTCAATGGTGACCTTGCCGCTTGTGGGCGTAATCTGAACCCAAGTCTGTCCTGGATTAAGGATAATATCGTTTCCGTTAACATCAGTATATTTTGTCTGCTCTGTTCTCGATTTCTTAGACCACTTAATTTCTATGGACTTTCCGTTTGAAATATAGTAACCGCTGCCGCTTCCAACAGTATTTACCTCCTGTCTTCCAGCGTCATCTCCTTTTATAAGATGATTGGACACCCTTTGTATAATAATGTTCTTAGCCGTAAACTGCTCACCTGTTAGTCTCTCCATATGTGCATCCCCTTTTCTGTATCGCAAATACAGCTTTTTGGCAGCATCATACTTAAAAGAGCAACTATAACTTGATGTATATTTTATGTTAATATTTTCAGCTTTGCCCTCACCCGGAAGGTCGGAATCCTTGTCAGAGAATTTGAAAACAAGTCCTTTATCAGTCTCGGTACGATACTTAACCTTCCCTACATATCCTTTTACTTTTTTCATTGAAGTATAGGAATCCTGCCAGTTTTTTCTATCCTTCGTCAAATCCCAGAATACTTCTCCTCCATTTGCAACACCGTTTATATTATTAATTTTATACTTTTTAATATCGTTCATGGCCATTGGACTATATCCAAAATGAACATATATTGCGTCATGTTCCATTGCATAATCAAGGAAATAATGTCTTGAGCTTCTAACCGGTCCTATCATATCGGGGTTCTTATCCCAAAAAACCGGCATCAGCCTTGTCTCACCGCCTTCAACAACTATCTCATAAACAACCTGTGCGAGATATATACCACCCTGTGGCAATGATCTTGTTCCTTCATTATCAATCATAACTGCATAAGGCCTCATTCCTTCAACCGGAGGAGTGAACACATCACCAATTGTATCCTTTTGAGAACCGCTTTTATCTTCACCTGTATTGTCGGAATTAACATTATCCTCAGGAGGTTCTGTGGTTACCGGCGTTGAAACAGGCACACTGTCAGTATTTTCAGGCTCTGCGACTGACGGAGTATCATTTCCACATCCTCCCAATATCAATAACTGAGACAAAATAAATAATATCAATATTACCGTTTTACCCATTTGAATTGATTTTTTAAACATAAAGATCCCCCATTATTTCTCGTTTATATCTAAACATTTCTACAACGGTAAAAAAAATCCTCTAAGGGACAAAAAAATTGACCATAAATAGCCATATTTCCAAAAATTTAAAGCTCCCCTATTTTTTAATAAAGGGAGCTTCTCAACTTCTCATTATCAGGCTGTAAAAAACATTTCTTTTCTTATTTCCCATCCGGTCATCCTTCTCCGGACACAAAAACAGTTAAAGGAAACAGAAATGTTTATTACTGCTCTTCAAAATCAAATTCATCTTCCATCCTGACTCTGAACTCTTCAAATACAGCATCCAGTTCGTCATCATCTTCTACACTGACAAAACTGTCATCAGCTTCTCCGTGTTCAATTTTTAGTATTACAACTTCATCAATATCCTTTTCTTCCTCACTCTCATCAATCGGAAGAAGTACAACATATTCATTTCCATTTAGTTCAATAGTATCGAGATGTTCAAATTCAACCTCTTCACCATTTTCATCTACCAAAACTACTATATCATCTCTTTCTTCAGACATATTCTTTTACCTCCCGTTTGCCATTATAAGTATTAATTATAGCATACATCATAAAAAATTCCATCATTTTCACTGCAATTAGTTTATATTTTATTTTAAATCATTAAAAACACATCAATACTATTTTTATCTAATATTTTTATTATATTCTGCTAAAATTAAAAACAGTTGCAAGACATTAAAAATCTCTTTTCATCTATATTTAAACCTGCATACTGTCTAAATATCCCTGCAGTATATAAACTGCAGCTATCTGGTCAACTACCTGCTTCTTTTTTGATTTCTTAACCCCAAGTTCATGCATTGTCCTGTTTGCAGATACTGTACTTAGCCGCTCATCCCACTTAATTATCTGAATATCTTCAAGCCTGCTTTTTAAGAGTTCAATAAACTCATTTGTTTTCTCACCCCTAGGTCCAATCGTTCCATTCATGTTCTTCGGAAAACCTACAATGACTTTTTTTGCTCCATATGAATTAATCAGCTCTAGAATCCTTTCAATAGGTCGTTCGATATCTGCCTTCCAGTTAATAGTCTCTAAACCCTGCGCTGTCCACCCAAGCGGATCACTTACAGCTATTCCTATCCTGCTGTCTCCATAATCAATTCCAATTATTCTCATAAAACCTCCAAGTTACCAACGCATCTATTGCTTTTAAACATAATCCCTTTCTAGAAATAAGTTATGTTCAAAATGCACATCCTATAATTTTTGCTGATTAACAAATCTTTATTGCAAAATTAGGACACGCACTTGCGCAATATCCACATAAAAGACATTTTTCTTCGATTACCTTAGCTTTGTTATCCTTTAAATATAGCGCTTCCTGGCTACATTTCCGAACGCAATTCCCGCATCCTTCACACCAGAAATCTATATGAAGATGTTTCTTTCTGTCGGCAGCAATAGATTTTATATGTTCGGGAACTGGTTCATTATTAAATACGCACACATTCATTATAACCTCTTCAACTGATTGCATTCCAACAGCTACTGAGTGAATAAATGGAATATTTAAAACGAAATCCATACACTCACTGTAGGTATTGAGTAAGTTTCCCCCTCCTAAGGGCTTCATTCCGTATATTCCTTTACCGTTATCATATGCACGTTTAACTGCAGACAGCATATCTTCTATTGTTCCATCGCCAATCCCTATTCCGCTTTTATTTATTATTGGATGTATAACTTCTATGCCAAGCATATCGGCACAGGCTTCCACTACTTCTACATTATGCGTAGATACACCGACAGCTCGTATCAGTCCTTTTTCCTTCATCGAAAAATAGTATTCCAATGCCTCGCGATGTCCTCTAAGAGTCATTCTGCTCTCCTGTTCGTGAAGCATAAAAATATCTATAACATCAACATCCAATTCCCTTCTAGCTTTTTCAAAACTCTCCCTGGCTCCCTCTGCGGAATAAGCATAAGATTTTGTAGCTATGACAGGCCTGGATTTAGCTTGCTTTATTGCCTCCCTGATATGGGGATAAGTTCCATAAAGCTCTGCAGTATCTATAAAATTCACACCAAGCTCAAGAGCAGTTCTAATTACGTTAGCCCCTTCATCTATCGGCAGATTTGCCTGAAGCGGTCCTATAATCAATCCCCCAAAGCACATTCTAGACACTTCAATACCGGTATTGCCAAGACTTACGTATTCCAACTTCCACACCAACCATTCAAAAATCTTTATATAAATAAAAAACCCCGTATCTTCTATACGGAGCCTTTGTTACCATTCTCTTCCAAGTAAAATCTAAGAATCTCCTCAAGTAGCTCATCCCGCTCTAATCTTCTGATAATGCTTCTTGCATCTTGATGATTAGTTATATATGTAGGATCACCGGAAAGAATATAGCCCACAATCTGATTTATTGGATTGTAGCCTTTCTCCTTAAGTGCCTTATAGACAGAGAAAATAACTTCCCTTGCCTCATTCACCTTTTCATTCTCTACGTTAAACATCATGGTCTCACTGTTTGCCATAACTAATCACTCTCCTGCATAAAGGATGGGATCTTGATAGTTCAAATTACTTAGAATATTTAAGTAAAAAGCCCATATATATATAGTAATACAATAGGATAATTTATGCAATACAAATGAAATTCGATTAATCTTCATTATCTAGGCTAATTTTCGTTTGTCTTACTCGAATATACCATTATCTCTGCTTGTTACTATCATTTTCGATTTGCCCAATCATATAGTCTTCAACAGCCTCATCCAACTTTACTTTGAGGATTTTTCCACACAAATCCGATTTACCTTTAGATAACACCCTTATATAGTTTGGAGTCAATCCTTCTACCAGACCATTTTCTCCCTTAACTTCCTGTTCAACCAAAACTTCCATAATCCTGCCTTCAAAACTCTTATTAAACTCTCTATTTTTCCTCGAAGACAGTTCAATCAAAATATTACTACGTTCTTCCTTCTTCTCAGGAGATATTTGGTTGCCAAATCCTGCTGCCGGTGTTCCTTTTCTTTGTGAATACTTAAACACATGCATGGCCGCAAAGGATATTTCATTCAAAAATTTGACCGTCTCCCCGAACTCTTCATCTGTTTCACCCGGAAATCCAACCATAACATCAGTTGTTACAGACACGTCTTTTATATTGGCTCTTATAAGCTCTATTGAAGAACGATACTCGTCAGTTGTATATCTTCTGTTCATTCTCTTAAGAGTGCTGTCACATCCACTCTGAAGTGATATATGGAAGTGGGGACATACTTTTCTTAATTTTCCCAACTCATCAACAAACTCAGGGGTTATTGTTGTAGGTTCAATAGAACCAAGTCTTATTCTCTCCACACCGTCAATTTCATGAACTTTCCTAATAATATCCAAAAGCGAAGTAGTCTTAATATCTTTTCCGTAGGATGCAATATGTATACCGGTAAGAACTATTTCCTTGTATCCGTTCACAGCCAGCTTGCTTACTTCATCAAGAACATACTCAACCGGACGGCTCCTTATGGGACCTCTTGCATAAGGTATAATACAATAAGAACAAAACTGGCTGCATCCCTCCTGAATCTTAATAAATGCCCTTGTACGTTCCTTGTATACTTCAACCCCCAACTCTTCAAACTCTCTTGTTTTCATTATATCTCTGACTAAATTGATCTTATTTTTACCACTTTCAATCATCTTAATATTTTCAACAATTTTTCCCTTTTCTTTTGTGCCAACCACCAGGTTTACCCCAGGTATACTCATAACTTCATCCGGGGACGTTTGAGCATAACATCCCACAACAGCTATAATTGAGTCCTCATTATTCTTCTTGGCCCTCCTGATCATTTGCCTTGACTTTCTGTCGCTAAGATTCGTAACAGTGCATGTATTGATTACATAGACATCTGCAAACTCCTCAAAATCAACTATTTGATATCCATTATTCTTAAACGTTTCTGAAATCGCTTCCGTCTCATATTGATTAACTTTACAACCCAATGTAAAAAATGCAACTTTTTTCATTATATCCCCCAGGGTAATTTATTTACTTAGGGATAACGAAAAAAACAACATCCTATTCTCATATTTTGAAACATTATCAAATCAAGTTTTTTCGCTATCCAGAGTATGAATTTATATTTTAGTAATACCTTACTATCTTACAGTCTTCCTAATCTTATTACAAATCAGAATATTACAAAATAATGTTCATTTGTATATAAGTTATATTATACTAAATATTTTTGTATAATATGTTTTCACACTTTTAATAAAATACTAAGAAAATTTTAGCAATATCACAATTGACTTGCAACTATAAACAAGATAATATATATAATAAAAGATGGAAATGCATTTGAAAATACAAAAAAGGAGGAATTAGCATGAAATCATTTAATATTTCTTTAAAATCCATTACTGATGTTAAGGATTTTGTAAATATAGTAAATAAATATGACTTCGACATTGACTTGACTTCAGGCCGTTACGTAGTAGATGCAAAATCTATCATGGGTATCTTCAGCTTGGATTTAAGTAAACCTATAAAGGTTGATGTACACGCAGAAGACTGTGAGAAGTTCTACGGCGAGATCAAAAACTTTATAGTATAAATATACCATTAAGGGTCCTGGAATTTCAATTTCAGGGCCCTTGTTTTTACTTTGCTCATTTAAATACATTTAAGCTTATCAATTTCTTCTTCCGATATTACCTTGATTCCGTTTCTCTTCAGAATTTCAGCTGTAACGCCATTTCCTTCTTTCAGCTTTCCTGAAAAGGTTCCATCATAAATATAACCTGATCCGCAAGAGGGACTCCTCGCTTTTAGTATGGCTATATCAATATTCATTAGTTCTGCAATTTTAAGGACCTCTTCAGCGCCCTTCCTGAACTCTGAAGAGACATCAATTCCATTTTTTCTGATTACTTTAGCCGTACCCTCGAGAACATCCCTACCATCTCCGTCCTGTATCTCCGCAGCTAACCTCGGGGTAGCACATCCACCTAATTGTTCCGGGCAAACAGGTACCAGCTTAAACTTTGATCTAAGTTCAACAATATCTTTATTAGTATTGTTTCCGCCGTTATATTTGCAATTTATCCCCAAAAGGCAAGCACTTACCAGTAAAATATTCACCACTCCACATCATCCATATTTTTCTACTCTATCTATTCCTTAGTCCCTTTGCTTGCCTTTTCCCTTTTCTTTCCGGACTTAATAGATTTCTTTACTGACTTTTCCTTTTTCTTTTCAGACTTTTCAACTCTTCTCTTAGGTTTTTCTTTCTTTTTTCCCTGTATATGCAACAATATATCCTTGTCTGCTATTTTTTCTTTCCGTTTACGTTTGGGTTTTTCTTCAATTACAGCTTCATTTTCACTGTCATATACTTCTCCGTCAAAGTCCCCCGGGATAATGGTAAATTCAATCTTCCTGGCTGCAACATCTGCTCTGGCAAGAACCACCTTGATTACGTCTCCTATACGATAGACTTTTCGCGTTCTCTCACCAATAAGACAATACTGTTTATCATTAAATGAATAGTAATCATCTTCCATGTTGCTCATTCTGACAAGACCTTCTATAGTATTATCAAGCTCAACAAACATACCAAAGGAGGTAACATTGGAGATAATTCCTTCGAATTGCTGACCTTCATATTTTTTCATATACTCTACCTTCTTGAGGTCTTCAGTATCTCTCTCAGCTTCCTCTGCTACCCTTTCCCTATGAGAACATTGCCTGCCTATTTCAGGTAGTGAATCAATCAATTCCTCTTCACGTTTGGCACTCATCTGACCTTTTAAATATTCCTTCATAATACGATGAATAATCAGATCAGGATATCTTCTTATGGGTGATGTAAAATGGCAATAGTACTTTGCCGCCAATCCAAAGTGTCCCATGTTCATATGCGTATATTTAGCCTTCTGGAGAGATCTTAACATAACAGTGCTGATTATACGCTCTTCCCTTGTATTTTTAACTTTGTGCAGTAAATCCTGAAGTGCCCTTGGGTGTATTTTATTTATTCCTTTTAATGTATAACCAAGATTGTGTACAAATTCACTGAAATTTTCTATTTTATCTGTATCGGGATCTTCATGCACCCTGTACACAAAAGGTACATTAGCCCAGAAAAAGTGCTCTGCCACCGTCTCATTGCACACAAGCATAAATTCCTCAATTATCTTGTTTGCTATGGTTATTTCATATCTCTTTATGTCGATAGGTTTTCCATTCTCATCAAGTACAATCTTGGCTTCCTCAAAATCAAAATCAATGGCACCTCTTTGCATCCTCTTATTTCTAAGTATCATTGCCAGTTCTTCCATCGTTCTGAAATCATCTACGAGGTAATCATACCTTTCGGACAGTTCCTTGTCCTTTTCAACAAGAATTTTATAAACATTCGTATAGGTCATTCTCTCGTTTGTATTAATGACGCTTTCAAAGATTTCATGATCCACCACCTTACCTGTTGAATCAATCTCCATCATAACAGAAAAGCTAAGCCTGTCTACTTGAGGATTAAGGCTGCATATACCGTTTGAAAGCGCTCTAGGCAGCATAGGAATAACCCTGTCAACCAGATAAACGCTAGTACCTCTTTTTAAAGCTTCTCTGTCTAAAGGAGAATTTTCCGTGACATAATGACTTACATCGGCAATATGAACTCCAAGCTTGTAATTGCCATTAGAAAGCCTCTCAACAGACACCGCATCATCAAGATCCTTTGCATCCTCTCCATCAATTGTAACCATACGCAAGCCTCTTAAATCGCGTCTACCCTTCAACATTTCTTCTGTAACAGTCTGACTTACTGATTCTGCCTGTATAATTGCACTTTCCGGAAACTCCTCCGTAAGGTTGTGCAGCTTTATTATTGACATAATATCTGCACCAGGTTCATCCCTATCACCAATTATTTCAATTATTTTGCCTTCTGCGTTTCTTCTTTTACCAGGCCATAACATTATTTCAGCGATAACCTTCTGACCTGATTTAGCACCGTTTACCTCATCCTTTGGTATGAAAACATCTCCGGATATCCTCCTGTCATCAGGCACAACAAAACCAAAGTATTTACTGCTTTCAAAGGTTCCAACAACAGTTTTGTTAGCCCTCTCGACTATTCTGATAATCTCTCCCTCGGCTCTTTTATCCCCAATAACCTTTTTATTAATTCTGGCAATTACCCTGTCATTATGCATAGCCCCATTTAGCGAATCTGCAGAAACAAATACATCTTTTATTTCTTCATCGTCCGGAATAACAAATCCATATCCCCGCTCATTTCCCTGAAGTCTTCCAACAATGAGATTCATCCTCTCAGGTACTCCATACCTGTCCTTATGAGTTTTAAAAATTTTCCCTTCCGATTCAAGCTCGTCCATTACATTCTTAAACAGTTGCACATCTGTTTTAGGTACATCCAGCACTGTTATAAGCTCACCAAACAGCAGCGGCTTATAGGCATCTTCTCTCATAAATTCCAGAATACGTTCTTTTCTATCCATTATTATTTGTTAATGTGCTAATCCTATAGCAACATTTTCCTCCTTCTTACTAATAAAAAAACCAAGGTTAATAAAAGATGATTTATCTTTCTAAACTTGGTCTATAAAATTCATATATTTATTATTAAACATAAAATTAAAACTATACTCAAATTAATTATGAAATCATGCATAAGCACTATTATACTGCTTCACCCGAAATACTTTGTACAGCTTTTATGGAAGTCTCTACAAACTGCTCAAGCGGTATACCTATATTTTCACAGGATTTAATCTGTTCTAAATCCACATCCTTTATAAAACCCTCTTCATTTATTTTTTCCATAACAAATTCTACAGTCAAATCATTAATTTTCTTGGAGGGCAGAGCCAATACACAAGCGTTCACTATAACAGCCATAGGACTTGCACAATAAAGAGCCTTATCAATTTTTCTCTTTCTTTCAATTCCATGATAATCATTATGCGCTTTGATAGCGTAAACAATCGAACTCTCAACCTCAAGTGTCTCAAGAATTTCTGCACCAACCAAACCATGTTTGGAAGGATCTCCACCTGTTTTATCGTAATCAATGTCATGAAGCAAACCAGCCATTCCCCATTTATCAATATCTTCTTTAAAATAGAAAGCCAATTCCTTCATAATAGCTTCAACTGAGAGAGAATGCCTGATTAAGTTCTCACTCTTCAAACGTCCTTTTAATTCTTCAAGTGCCTGCTCTCTTTCCATGGGAACCATTACCTCCAATTTTTATGCTTATTAAACACGAAAACAAAATCATTATTAAAATACAGGTTCAGACTCCATAGGTACAACTAAACAACCTACTTAAAGTTGTCTCACATATATATTACTAAAATAAAACTACAATTACAAGAAAAAATGAAATCTTCCAAAGAGTTATAATTCGAAATCGGATAATAGGTATGCAAGAATTAAGTACGATATTTTTCTTTTAGCATTCCACTAAATACATAAAATAAAACTGTGGAATTCCACAGTTTTATTTATTACCATTAGGAATTAAATATTATCTGTAAAGCTATTGATGTTACAAGAAACCCTACTGCAGCTACTGCAGTCCACTTACTTAAAAGTGCATCTATAGTTCTACCTTTATTCTTACCGAAGAAAGTCTCGGCTCCACCAGCTATTGCTCCAGATAACCCTGCTTGCTTACCTGATTGAAATAAAACTATTACAATCAAGGATACGCAAAACAGCAAATGTAATATATTAACAACTATTTGCATGCTAAAAGACACCTCCTAAGAAATTAACAAACTTATTTTAGCATACAGCAAACCAAAATACAAGCATAACATGAATAAATTTCATATAACATATTCAATTAAAGACAGGTGCACTTAACTAATGTGTAGAAAAATATACACACTTTAAATCACTTAAGCTTCAAAACTCTACAAAAAGTCGAATTAATATTACATACCCCTGTGCTATTTATTTTTCAAATTGAACCAAGCGTCAATTCCCAGATATCGGCTTGAGCCTCCCAATTCCTCTTCAATCCTGATGAGTTGGTTATATTTCGCAACACGGTCACTTCTAGACGGTGCTCCGGTTTTTATCTGGCCTGCATTTGTTGCTACCGCTATATCTGCAATAGTTGCATCCTCAGTTTCACCAGATCTGTGGGATACAACTGCTGTATACCCTGCTCTGTTAGCCATTTCTATTGCGTCTAAAGTCTCTGTAAGTGTACCGATCTGATTTACCTTGATAAGTATTGAGTTTGCAACTCCCATATCAATACCTTTTTTTAGTCTGGTAGTATTGGTAACAAAAAGGTCATCGCCTACTAGCTGAATCTTATTTCCTATTTTTTCAGTAAGCATTTTCCAACCTTCCCAGTCTTCTTCAGAAACACCATCCTCAAGAGAAATAATAGGATACTTATCAGCCAGTTCTGCCCAAAAGTTTACCATTTCCTCCCTGGTCTTTTTTATTCCTGTTTTCCAGAATAAGTATGTTCCGTCTTCCTGATACATTTCTGTTGCAGCTGCGTCTATAGCAATTCTGAAATCATTCCCCGGCTTATATCCTGCCTTTTCAACCGCTTCCAGGATAACCTGTATAGCTTCCTCATCGGTCTTGAGATTAGGTGCAAAACCGCCTTCATCACCAACGGCAGTACTATACCCTTTATCTTTCAATACTTTTTTAAGGTTGTGAAAGACTTCAGCACACATTTGAAGAGCATTCCTAAAACTGTTGGCCCCTACAGGCATAATCATAAACTCTTGAATATTTACGCTGTTATCTGCATGCTTTCCTCCATTAATAATATTCATCATTGGTACCGGTAGAGTTTTTGAGTTTATCCCACCTATATACTGGTATAAGCTTACCCCAAGTGCCTCAGCTGCTGCCTTTGCAACTGCAAGTGAAACGCCCAGAATGGCATTTGCTCCAAGTTTTGATTTATTTGGAGTACCATCCAAACTGATCATCAGGTTATCAATGGCAACCTGGTCAAAAACATTCATTCCTTCAACCTCAGGAGCTATTGTCTTGTTCACATTTTCAACAGCCTTCATTACTCCTTTTCCAAGGTATCTGTTTTTGTCACCGTCTCTTAGTTCTACTGCTTCAAAAGCCCCTGTTGATGCGCCTGAAGGAACAGCAGCTCTTCCTAGAAAGCCTCCTTCAGTGACAACTTCCACCTCAACTGTTGGATTTCCCCTCGAGTCGAGTATTTCTCTGGCAAATACGTTTTCAATCTCCAAATATTCCTTCATAGTATATTCTCCCTTTCAAATGTATAATTTACTCGGTGCTTGACATAGTCTATTTTTATTACCAGTATATTTTATCCAAAAAAACTAACATTCAAACACTTTTTTTCATAACTGCCTCATTTATTATTAATTATTCTCAAAAAAATCTACTTAAGGTTCATTTCCAAATACCACCTTCCCGGAAACAAAAAGTGTTACTCTGTTCCACTCAAAATACGTCTTTGAAGAAGAATAGGAATAGTCATTCTTTTGATTATATTCGCTCCAATCGTTTTTTGCAAACCCAACAGCCAACTCAACACTTTCTCCGGCTTTAAGCTCACCTGCTTTTTCACTGAAACCTATCTCCAAGTATCTGTCGGCAGTACTTTTCTTATTGCTTAATGAAACAAAATTTCCATAAACATTGGTAGCACCCCTTGAAAAGGAATCACACCAGAATGTTTCAGCCTTATTTTCTTCTTTTGTATAATAGTATCTTATTTTTATATCGGACAGCTTTATACTTTTAGTTCCGCTGTTTGTAACCTTAAACATCGGGTATATGCTGTCGGTGCTTGAGCTTGCATTACCATTCTTATATTTCAGCACAACTTTAGTGCTCTCAACTTTTGGTGGAGTGCTTACCGGTCTGGGTGTTGATGTTTTTACAAGTGTCTTTTGGGGTGTCACCTTAACTGTGACTGTTGGGGTTTGCTTATTCTTTGTGGGTGTAGGAGTTGTTTTAGGTGTTACCTTGGGCGTAGGCGTTATTTTAGGTGTAGGTGTCATTTCAGGCGTAGGAATAACCGTAGGTGTTGGCGTAACCATAACTGTAGGTGATATGGTTGGTAATATTGTAGGTGTTGCAGTAGCTGTTGTCGTAGGCGCTGTCGTAGGTGATATTGCCGATGTAATCTCAGGCACTGTTGGTTCGGGTATTGATGTAGTTATGACATCAGTGGAATTACCAGTGTTATTGTTACTCCTACTAATTAGTTTGGCGCATTGCGAAGCTAAAAGCACACATAATATAAAAATTAAAATCCCAAGTATTTTCTTCCTTTTCTTAACATCATAAAACCATCTCATATATTTCCTCCCAGTAACCACATTTCTACTCAAAAAATTATTATACTATCTAATATTATTTATAATCAATAATAAATGAATATAAAAACAAATATTATAGCTAAAAACAACTTCCAATTACAATTTATGTATATCATTTAATAAAAAATGCTAATTTCCAGAATTCTGCATCAAAACAAATGATAATATGATATAATGAGAATAATTTGAGCTCAAGCTATATTATAATACTTCGTTAATTGAAAAATAATTTGTGTCACCAGATTTATTTTACCTTGCCGTATTTTAAGCCACATAATGTTATTATCGTAAACTATGTTACCAGGCACTTGTTCCTTTAATTAGAACATTTTTTCAATAATCTTCGTCAAATGGAATATAATTAAAAGCATCAATTTTTAAGGAGGATGATTTCCAGTGATAAAAACTGTTATAAAATGTTTTTCTACTTTCCTGATTTTATTTATGCTTGTGTTAATGGCTGGGTGCAAAAGCTATAATTCCAAAAGCGTTCCTGAGTCGGCAAATAACTTAACTTATTTTGATATGGATAGTAGTAGTTTTAGATCAGAACCATCAGTCGAATTTAATGAAGACCTTGAGGTAAGCGAGAAAACGGAAAGCAATGCAGATACAAATGCAGATAATTCAACCGCATTAACAGGGACGGGTGAAGCCAGCAAAGCTGTGAATAACCCGATTGTAAATCAAAGAAAATTTATCCGAAACGCAAATATTACAGTCGAAGTCGACAACTTTGATGCAGCTTACGGTAAAATCGAGTACATAATAGGAAATACAGGCTATGTTCAGGAATCAAAGATAAACAAAACCAAGCACTATGTAGATGATAAAGAAATCCTTGTCACAAAAGGGGTCATTATTATCAGAGTAGATGCAGATAAATTTAGTGAGGTTTTAAAAGACATAAAAGGCTTAGGACTATTGACCGACGAAAATATCAAAACCGACGATGTAACAGCTCAATTCTTTGATGTCGAATCAAGATTAAGGCTATTAAGATATGAAGAAAGCAGACTTGAAGAATATTTAAAGAAAATTGAAGACCCTGACACCATTTTTAAGACCGAAAGCAGATTAACAGACATAAGACATGAAATAGAACAACTTACTGCTACTCTCAACAAGCTTTCAGATTTAGTTAAGCTATCTACCATTACTATCAATATGAATGAAAAGCTTCCCGATTCACTTGCAAAACCTGTTGAAACTTCTTACTTAGGTAAACTTAAGGATAACTTTTTGGAAAGTTTGTATGCAGTTGTAGAATTTTTAGGCAATCTGTTAATATTTATTGTATCGTCATTACCTTCGCTACTTCTGCTGGCAATTATATTCTTTGCAGGTTATTTCACATATAAAAAGTTCTTTAAAAATAAAACAAAACCACAAAATCAAGAAAGCCCTACCGCGAAAAAAGATGTTGAATCCTGATTGAATAAATCTTAAGCTATGGATCGATTCCATAGCTTGTTTTTTTTATTTGACAAATATGCCGGAACATCCTACAATCATATTTGTTAGTGATTAAACATATGATTGGCGGGATAAAGTTGGTTAAACTTACTTTGAAATATTCACTGTTTGCAGGCATTTCAACATTGTGTAATCTGGCAACACAAAAATTTATTTTGCTGCTTATTCCCTACTTTGGAATTCTTAATGGTTTTGATTCTTTTGATGTATTTGGACTTTTCAACTTGGATCTGTTTCTATTAACTGCAATTTTCTTTGGAACTTTGGTTGGATTAATAATAAAGTATTTCCTTGATAAAAAATATATTTTCGAATTTGAAACAAAAAGCACCTCTGAAAACACCGGAAAGTTTTTGCTGTATTCTTTTATGGGCATATTTACCACACTGATATTCTGGATTTTTGAGATATCTTTTGATTTCTTTTTTGATAATGATTATGCCTTATATATAGGAGCCATAATAGGGCTTACTATAGGTTACGTAATAAAATACAACCTTGATAAACGTTTTGTTTTTAACCGGAACAGTTAACACATTTATTATTTAGAGTATTCTGAAACAAAATACTGCTGATTTTCTAGTTCCTTTAAAAATCAAAATATGATATCTTATTCCAAGAATAGGCTATACAAGAGGCAAGTTTAGAAATTGATATGCCTTAAATATAAAATACCCAAAATTCAAAACAAGTGCTTTCTAACATTACTAATTTCCAGTCTTTCATAATGCTAAAAATGCGCTTCCTCTGTCTGTGCCCCGCATACTTTAGAATTAATTTCTGTTATGGGGCACAAGTTTGAATTTCAGGTATTTAAAACTCTGGTATTTTATTATTGATTTCTTTATGATTTCCGGGTCAGACTTTTTTCTGCAACAGGTTAATTATACCGCAGTATAACCGCCATCGACTGCAAGCATCTGACCGGTTACGTATGATGCCTCGTCACTTCCTAAAAATACAGCTGCCGCATTCAATTCTCCATAATTACCATAACGCCCAAGGGGCACTGTTGCTTTCATGTAATTTGTAAACTCCTCTGTCCTCAATGTATCAATGGTTAGTTCAGTCTCAAAATACCCAGGACAAATTGCATTACATGTAATATTATATGATGCCAGTTCTGCTGCTACGGCCCTGGTAAAATTAACAACTCCACCCTTCGAGGCATGATAGGCAACAGTATCAATTGCCGTGTTTCCAACATGACCATAGATAGATGCGATATTAATAATTCTTCCGTATTTTTTCTCTACCATATACTTCGCAAATGCTCTTGTTACTTTAAACACGCTTGTTAGATCCGCATCCATTGTAAAATTCCAATCTGCATCAGTCATATCAAGTACACCAGCATTTTTAGCGGCGCCTGCATTATTAACTAAAACATCAACTTTTCCATACTCTTTAATTGCAGCTTCAGCGGCATTATTTACTTCATCAGTATTCGTAACATCACACTTTACAGGCAGACACCTAACACCCATAGCCCTTATTTCTTCTGCAACTTTTTCCAGTCTTTCCATCCTCCTGGCCATAATAACCAAATCTGCACCATGTTCTGCATAACCTTTCGCCATTTGCACTCCCAAACCTGAAGAAGCACCTGTAATAACAACAACACGACCTTTTAAATTAAACATCCAAATTCACTCCTCTTACGTTATAATAACGAAAGCAATTGCATGAAACACATAACATCATACTTTTATTCTACTTGCTTATTAAAGACTCTCCTGTCATCTCGGCAGGTTTGTCAAGCTTCATTATATCAAGTATTGTAGGCGCCAAATCTGCAAGTCTTCCTTCCTTGAGCTTAATATCCCCAAGTCCTACAGCTATCAACGGAACAGGATTTGTTGTATGTGCTGTGAATGGCCCACCGGATTCATAATCCAGCATTTGCTCTGAGTTACCGTGATCAGCCGTTATAAGAGCCACACCATTTTGTGCCTGTATTGCAGATATAACTCTTCCAAGACACTCATCCACAGCTTCAACTGCTGCTTTTGCAGCATCAATAAATCCTGTGTGACCTACCATGTCAGGATTTGCATAATTTAATATAATTACATCATATTCTTTCGAGTTAATCCTCTTCACCACTTCATCAGTTACTTCATATGCACTCATTTCCGGCTTAAGATCATATGTTGCAACCTTTGGCGAAGGGATAAGCGCTCTGTCTTCTCCCTCATAAACGGCCTCTACTCCACCATTAAAGAAGAATGTAACGTGGGCATATTTCTCTGTTTCGGCAATTCGAAGTTGTCTAAAACCATTTTTGCTTATATATTCACCAAAAGTGTTTTCAAGACTTTGTGGTTTAAATGCTACAACTGCATTTTTAATTGTCTTGTCATACTGTGTCATGCAAACAAATTTAACAGGTAAATAGCCTTTTCCTCTTTCAAAACCTGCAAAATCTTCATCAGTAAAAGTCCTTGTAATTTCTCTTGCTCTGTCAGGCCTGAAGTTGAAGAAAATAATTGAGTCATTTTTATCAATTGTAGCAACTGGATTTCCGTTTTCTTTTATTACTGTGGGCTTAACAAATTCATCATATTCTTCTCTGGCATAAGACGCTGCAACTGCTTCCCCAGCACTTGAAGCTTCAAGACCTTTGCCAAGAACCATTACATCATATGCAAGCTGCACTCTTTCCCATCTGTTGTCTCTATCCATTGCATAATATCTTCCCATTACCGAAGCAATTTTGCCAACTCCTATTTCCTTAAGTTTTGCTTCGAGCTGCTCAACAAACCCCTTGGCACTGTCAGGAGGCACATCCCTACCATCAAAGAAACAATGAATATATACATCTTTGAAATTCTGCTTCTTAGCAAGCTCAACCAACCCGTAAAGGTGGGTATTATGGCTGTGGACACCACCATCAGAAAGAAGCCCGAACAGGTGAAGCTTGGAGTTGTTCTTCTTGCAGTTTTCTATTGCACTTAAAAACTCTTCCTTCTCAAAGAAATCTCCGTCTTCTATTGATTTCGTTATGCGGGTCAATTCCTGGTAAACAATCCTTCCGGCACCAATATTGGTGTGTCCGACTTCCGAGTTACCCATCTGACCATGTGGGAGTCCAACATCCATACCACTTGTTCTTATAACTGTATTGGGATATTCCTTCAATAATTTATCAATATTAGGCTTATTTGCTGCCTCTATAGCATTCCCCTCTGTTTTTGGATTTATTCCAAATCCATCTAAGATTATCAATGCAACCAATTTATCTTTCATAATACACTCTCCATTCAACTTTATTACCCCTTAATATATACCCACTCAGCTTTATTTTAAACTTCCGAAACAGCGTGTGACTGAAGTGCGACATTAAATATGATATAACTAACCCTCCAGTATTTATAACCGGAGGGTTACATAATGTTCAACGATTTATTAATGTCTTATTTGTTGTA
Source organism: uncultured Acetivibrio sp. (assembly GCA_964564015.1). Lineage (GTDB taxonomy): Bacteria > Bacillota > Clostridia > Acetivibrionales > Acetivibrionaceae > Acetivibrio. The sequence continues at coordinate 32,738 of CAZLZR010000010.1, read as the reverse complement.
CTTTGCGATCTTTTCAAAATCGTCAAGCTTAAGGCTTGCTCCGCCAACAAGACCACCATCAATGTTTGGCATTGCGAAGAGTTCTGATGCATTAGCAGCATTTACACTACCACCATATTGAATTCTTACAGCCTGAGCCACATCGTTTCCGTATAACTCTTTAACTACATTTCTGATAATTGCACAAACTTCTTCAGCCTGGTCGTTTGTAGCAGTTTTACCTGTTCCAATAGCCCAGATAGGTTCGTATGCAATAACAGTTTCCTTAACCTGCTCAGCCGACAACCCAAGTAATGCTATCTTAACCTGGTATCCAACAAGTTCTGCTGTAACACCCTGTTCTCTTTGAGCAAGTGTTTCACCGACACAAATAATAGGTTTCATACCATATTTGAATACTGCATGAGCTTTTTTGTTAACTGTTTCATCAGTTTCAGCAAAATACTGCCTTCTTTCAGAGTGACCAATTATTACATAGTCTACTCCAAGGTCAGCAAGCATTGATCCTGATACTTCTCCGGTATATGCACCGTTTGCTTCCCAGTGCATATTCTGTGCAGCTACTTTAATATTTGAACCTTCAGCAGCTTTTTTAACTCCAGGAATACAAACAAATGGCACGCCTACAACAACTTCAGCGTCAGCGCCTGCTACTCTTGCTTTTAAAGCCTCAACAAATTCAACAGCTTCTTTTGCTGTCTTATTCATTTTCCAGTTTCCTGCTGCTATTTTTACTCTACTCATAATATTTTACCTCTCCCCTTATTTATCCAAAAGTACATCTATTCCTGGAAGAACCTTTCCTTCAAGGAATTCTAATGATGCTCCACCGCCTGTGGAAATGTGTGTAATCTTATCAGCAAAACCAAGTTGTTCAACAGCAGCTGCAGAGTCTCCTCCACCTATTATGGATACTGAACCTGATTCAGCAACAGCTCTTGCAACTTCTTTTGTACCGTTTTCAAAGTTTGGAAACTCAAATACGCCCATAGGACCGTTCCAAACTACAGTCTTTGCATTTTTAATTTCGCTTGAATAAGCAGCAACTGTCTTAGGTCCTATATCCATACCCATCCATCCGTCAGGTATACTGTCGGAGTCAACAACTTTACGTTCTGTATCATTCTTGAATTCCAAACCTACTACGTTATCTACAGGAAGCAACAATTTTACACCCTTGCTTGCCGCCTTATCCAAAAGGTTCTTTGCAAGATCAACTTTATCGTCTTCACAAATGGAAGTACCGATACTATATCCTTTTGCTTTAAAGAAGGTATAAGCCATACCTCCGCCAACTATCAATGTATCAACTTTATCTATCAGATTTTCTATAACTGCGATTTTATCGGAAACTTTAGCTCCACCTAAAATTGCCACGAAAGGTCTTTCTGGATTTGAAAGTGCTTTACCCATAACTTCGATTTCTTTTTGAATCAGATATCCGCAAACTGCCGGAAGATGATCAGCAAGCCCTGCTGTTGAGGAATGTGCTCTGTGAGCTGTTCCGAAAGCATCATTTACATAAATTTCCGCCATGCTTGCCAACTCTTTTGAGAAAGCAGGATCATTTTTTGTTTCTTCCTTGTGGAATCTCACATTTTCAAGCATTAAAACTTCGCCATCTTTAAGCGCTGCAGCTTTAGCTTTTGCATCTTCACCGATAACATCTTTAGCTATTATTACTTCCTTGCCCAAAAGTTCGCCAAGTCTTACAGCTGTAGGCTTCATGCTATATTTATCTTCAAAACCTTCCTTTGGTCTTCCAAGATGCGAAACCAATATTGTCTTTGCACCTTTATCAACTAAATACTTGATTGTTGGAAGTGCTCCTACTATTCTATTATCGTCTGTGATTTTTTTATTTTCATCCAAAGGTACATTAAAATCAACTCTTACAATTACTTTTTTGCCTTTTACATCTACATCTTCAATAGTCTTTTTGTTCATAAATGCCATAATTATCCGCGCTCCTTTAATTTTTTAGAAAAAGGTTCGGTTACTAAATAACCGAACCTCCTTTAGTTAAAAAATTACACTCAATTATTATTTAGCATCAACAGTTGCCATGTATGCAATCAAGTCAACAACTTTGTTTGAATAACCCCACTCATTGTCATACCATGATACCAATTTAACAAAATTACCATTTAAAGGTATACCAGCTTTAGCATCGAATATTGAAGTACGTGAATCACCAACGAAATCTGATGAAACAACTTCATCTTCAGTGTATCCGAGGATACCTTTCAATTCATTTTCTGATGCTTTCTTCATAGCTGCTTTGATTTCATCATAAGTAGCTGATTTTTCCAAACGGCAAGTCAAGTCAACAACTGATACGTCAAGAGTTGGAACTCTGAAGGACATACCTGTCAATTTACCGTTCAATTCAGGAATAACCTTTCCAACTGCTTTAGCCGCACCAGTTGATGAAGGTATTATGTTACCAGCAGCTGCACGTCCGCCTCTCCAGTCTTTCTTTGAAGGACCGTCAACAGTCTTCTGTGTAGCAGTTGTAGCATGAACTGTAGTCATCAAACCTTCAACAATACCGAAATTGTCATGAAGAACTTTTGCCAAAGGTGCCAAACAGTTTGTAGTACATGAAGCATTTGATACAACATTCATATCTTTAGTGTATTTATCGTTGTTAACGCCCATTACGAACATTGGAGCATCGGCTGAAGGAGCACTTATAACTACTTTCTTTGCTCCGCCTTTAAGGTGAGCTGAAGCTTTTTCTGTTGTAGTGAATACACCTGTTGATTCAACAACATAATCTGCTCCGCAATCTTTCCATGGGATTTCTTCAGGATTCATAGCTGCAAAAACGCTGATTGCTTTACCGTTTACAACCAGTTTACCGTTATCTTCACCTATTGTACCTTTGAATTGACCATGTACTGTATCATATTGAAGCATGTATTTCATGTATTCAAGATCAATAAATGGGTCGTTTATACCTACTACCTCAACATTTGGATTGTTTAATGATGCTCTGAAAACAAGACGTCCTATACGTCCAAAACCGTTAATACCTACTTTAACTGCCATTAAAAATCGCCTCCTATGTATTTATATTGAATTTATATATTAGCAATTGTGTAGCATGAACACTGCAAATTATTCATCCATTGGAAACATTCTCATGCAACATTAATCATTTTATATTATTTCATTTTTATTTTCAATACCTAATATAAAAATAATTAAATTTTTAACAAACTAATTCTTAGCTGTTCTAAAAGCATCATTCAAAACTATTATTCACACATATAAACAATTTATGCGTACTTATTTAGCTTTATAAACTATATTATATTTATTTACCAGCTTAACAGGACTATATGACAGCTTAGCCTTTCTTAGTCCTTCCAATCCAAGATCCTGTTCCCTGTTAATATACTTGACATTTTTCCAACTATTCTCGCAAAATTGTTGATTAATAAATGTGTACAATCCTCTGATATCATCATTTGCCTTTTCTATGTGAATTACGGCAGTATTCTCATTGAGAAGTTCTCCGACAGTATATGCTTCAAATCTTCCGCTTACTTTTATTAAAGCACCTTCGTACCCAAGTGTCCTGAAATTACGCAATGCCTCGTTATTGGCAAGTTTTTCGCAGTACAGCCCTTTATGATGTTCGCAGCTTCGCCTTGCACACCATTCTTCATTTATTCTGGTGCATTCATCCAACAAATCTTCTCTCAGCCTGACATATTCATACTCATATTGTTTCTTAAAGCTGTTTAAATGATTTTTCTTTCCGTGATACTTCTTTCCCGCCAAACTTATGAGGTCATCTGTAAGGTAAACGTAATCGCTGCTGTCCCTATCCAAAGTAATATCTGCTACATCTCCAATGAATTTCTTAAATATGTCGACCTCATCTTCAGTAACCCGTTTAAATAACAACCTCCAGCCCTTTGCCCCGAAGTATTCCTTTATATATCCAAAGGCCTGAATAAAGCCTTCTTCAGTGTACTCACCTATTGGAACAAATGCAAAAGGCTCAGCATTATCAGGAACTGAAATCAGGCATAACAGCTCCCCTGCCACTCCAAATCTGAATTTATATGAATTTCGCCACATAAAAATATTTGTAAAGTTTAATTCTGAAATCTGCGGTTTATGAGCTTTAATATATTTATCAAATATCTGCTTATCATCTATATTTACTTCCCTCAGCTCAAGCATGAAAAACCTCCTTGCAAAATAGTACATAGAATGAGCTCCGTATACATTAGCTTCTCATTTTCCTAAAATAATAAACTGCCTCACTTTTCAAAAAGAATTTATAGAAGCAGTTATAGAAGTCAATTCTTTACCCTTACTATTATACTAAAATCTCTATAAATTGCTAAAGATACATATCGCAGCATAAGCTGCAATCAAAGTATATAGTTCAGCTGCGATAAACAGTGGAACTATATCTTCCCAAAAAGTGTCTTATAACGCTTACTCTATAAGACTTTCAGTATAAAAGTTTGTTAAAAAACAGCCTTTTTGAGAAGCATACTATAAATCATATCAATCACCAAAACCAACCCCAAGACTTTTGGCAATATTTACAAGTTCCCCATTGGGATCAACTGTTTTTAATGTGCCCACCGCTTCCTCAATTGGCACCTCTGTAATACAGTTTCCTTTAAGACTAACCATAGTACCGAACTTTTCCTGATTAATAAGTTCTACTGCATGAACTCCAAATCTCGTAGAAAGTATCCTGTCATAAGGAACAGGAGCCCCGCCTCTTTGTAAATGCCCTAAAACAGTAACCCTGGACTCAATACCCGTAATTTTTTCAATTTCCTCTGCTATTTTATTTCCCACGCCTCCAAGCCTCACAGGATCAGGGCTATCTTTGATAACTTTACTTATAACCACATCACCCTGAACCGATTTAGCCCCTTCAGCAACAACTATAATACTGAAGCTTTTACCACGGTTCTTTCTCTCCATTACTTTTTGAGCGACTTTATTTATATCATATGGTATTTCCGGAATCAGCACTACATCTGCGCCTCCGGATATTCCTGATTCCAGAGCTATCCAACCGGCATATCTTCCCATTACCTCAAGAATCATTACCCTATGGTGAGACTCAGCAGTTGAGTGCAATTTGTCAATTGCTTCAGTAGCTGTATATACGGCAGTCATAAATCCAAAGGTTATATCCGTAGCTGAAAGATCATTGTCAATTGTCTTTGGGACTCCCACCCCTTTTATTCCCATTTTCATTAAGTCTCTGGCAGTAGTCAGGGTACCATCTCCACCAATAAACACCATGCAATCAATACCAAACATCCCCAGATTTTCAAAAACCTTTTTTGACATATCCTTATATTCAGACTTACCGTCCATATCCAATTTGTACTTAAATGGATTATCCTTGTTGGACGTTCCTAATATTGTGCCTCCTCTGTCAAGGAGCCCTGAAACGTCATCAAGATCCAACTTGACAAAATTATTTTCCACCAAACCTCTATAACCGTCTTTAAACCCGATTACTTCGTAACCGTATTTGACAATTGCAGTTTTTACTACAGCTCTTAAAGCAGGATTTAACCCGGGACAGTCCCCGCCACCTGTAAGCACACCTATTCTTTTGACCATATATACCTCCCAATATACTTATTTGCAAAACTTTGTCTTATTTTAGCTATTGCTTAACCGATTCAATTATTGAAACTAAAAACTGCGTTGCCTTTATCATATCATCAATACAAATCTGCTCTTCAACACTGTGTACTTTATCCATACCTACACTTATATCAACAGCCTTTATCCCTTTACTGTTTATTATATTTGTATCACTTCCTCCACCTGTTGCCTCTAGTTTAAGTTCAATGCCCACTTTCTTGGAAGCAACCTTAAGCACTTTTATTATATCATCATCTTCACTTATATTAAACGAAGGATAAAGCAGTTCAGACTTGAACATAACTTTACCTCCAAACTTTTCTGCTGCCTTTTCAAAACAATCCTTCATGTGCTTTGTCTGAGCTTCGAGCTTTTCCATGTTTCTACTTCTTGCTTCAGCTCTGATTTCTACCTTCTCACATATAATGTTTGTTGCCTGTCCCCCACTTATTATTCCTATGTTTGCAGTTGTTTCATCATCAATTCTTCCCAGTTCCATACCCATAATAGCTTCCGCTGCAATCTGTATTGCACTGATTCCCTTTTCCGGTTCCATACCGGCATGTGCTGCCTTTCCGGTGATCACTATTTCTATTTTATTTTGTGAAGGCGCCGAAACAGCAACGTGTCCTATGTTTCCTCCATCATCCATCACAAAAGCATATTTAGCGTTAATTTTGCCTGTATCAAGATTTTTAGCTCCCCATAATCCACCCTCTTCAGCAACAGTGAACGCAATATAAATGTCTCCATGAGGAATATTTTTCTCCTTTAAAACTCTCACAGCTTCAAGAATACACTCTATACCCGCAACATCATCTCCACCTAGTATTGTACTCCCATCAGTTTTAATAATATTACCGTATATTATAGGTTTTTTACCTATTCCCGGTACAACTGTGTCCATATGCGCCATCAATAAAACAGCGGGAGTGTTTGGGTTTCCATCAATCTTACATAATAAATTTCCGGAATTCCCGCCTATTTTGCTTCCGGCATCGTCTTCTTCAACAGAAACCCCCATATCGCTGAGCTTTGCTTTCAAACGATCTGCCATTTCCCTTTCTTTAAAAGTCAAACTGTCAATCCTGACCAGTTCCAGAAATTCGTCCACTAAACGCTGTCTGTTAATCATTGAATTCACCTCGATTTATCGGCAATTCACCAACCATATTTTGTTAATTTCCCCTCAGTTGTCATGCCTTTAAAATTATTCTGCCTTAATGCTTCGTAAACAATTATCGCTACCGAATTGGAGAGATTAAGAGACCTGATCTCTCCTATCATCGGAATCCTTATACACCATTCTTTATTTTGCACCAAAATATCTTCAGGTAATCCCTTTGTCTCTTTTCCAAAAACAAAAAAGCAATCATCCGGGTACTCAATTTCAGCATAAGTCCTTACAGCCTTTGTTGTTGCATAATAAAAGGAAGAACCCTTGTACTTTTCTTTTAATTCCTGAAAACTATCGTAATAAGTTATATCAACCTCATTCCAATAGTCCAAACCTGCACGCTTTAAGTACTTATCTTCAACAGAAAACCCCAACGGCTTTATCAAATGCAACCTTGCCCCAACAGCAGCACAGGTTCTTACAATATTTCCTGTATTTTGGGGTATTTCAGGTTCAACCAGCACTATATTTATAGCCAAAATTACTCCTCCTAAACCAATTGTAAATTCTTTTCATAAATTATATATTAAAATCAAGCAACATTAAAGGAGTCAACAAAAAAAAGATGGTTTTTCAACCACCTTTGATACCTGCCAATATATCACCAAAATCTGCTACTCGATAACAGAAATATCAACTTCCAACCGATCATCTTCATTAAATATTAACGGCACACTTATAGTCTTCATTTTAGTCGGGGAAATCTGCAAATTATCTCCCATCAAAAAAGATGGCGGAGTAATTTCAATGCCAATTCCCTTACTATATAAAATGGTTGCAGCATTTCCCAATATCATATTGGTAAGCTCAGAAATCGCACTTTTAGATATCTCATCAAGTTCTGTAACCGGCATACCAAACATCATAGAGGATGCTATACCAAGCGCAACTTTTTTTGTCATGGAAAAAATCGCCTGGCCTCTGATCTTTCCCGTCAGTCCAACAATAATCACAACACTATCACTGGTATAAGGTGATTCTTTCAAAGTAACATTTCCAAGTCTTGCATCTATGTTTGCTGTCTGTTTTAAAACCGCTTGACTCGCTTCTATGAATGGATTTATATATTCAACATTCATAAACTAATACCACCTTCTCTATTTATACTGAATTACGATACAAATTATTTTAGAGCGAATTTTAAGAACGTAAAAAATCAAACTAAATTTGTAATTCCTAAAGAAATTTTAATGATCAACAAATGCTTGAAACTGATATTCTTGATAAAAAACCAGCGAAGAAGCAATAATTGCATTTTGAATACATAAACATAAAAAATCAAATAGTAATTTACTGTTTTATTATTCTATAGATATTCTCTAAAATCCTTCTTTTTAATGCAGATTTTCATAATTATTTTTCTAAAAATCCATATAAATAATGTTATTTTTTCATATTTATAGTGCATTTATAAATAGCAGGTTTAATAACGGAATAAAAACCTATTATTATAGGGATAATACTCATGTAACCTGAAAGGAAGGGGGTATTTGATAATGAAGCAATTTTTCCCTGAGAGAGTATTTTTTGAACCTTCATCACTAAATTATCCATTAGGCCAAAAGCTTTTAAACTACTTTGAAACCAAGGATATAGAAATTATTAAGGCACCTATTCAGAAAGTACTTCATTCCATACCAGGCAGCACGGAAAACCAAAAATATGCGCACGCCAAAAGAACTCTCGTGGTAACCACAAAAAAGTCTCTCAGGCTTGATGTATGCAAACCTTCAGCGGATTATGAATTCTCCCTTGTTACGAACTGTCCTGGAAATTGTGAATACTGCTACCTTCATACAACTCAGTCGTTTAAGCCATATCTCAGAACTTATGTAAACCTCGATGATATATTTAATTCAATTAAGAAATACATAGATAAGAATAGTAATAAAGTAACTACATTCGAGGCTGCAAGCTCAGGCGACCCTCTTGCTATAGAACATATTACCGGAAGCTTGGGAAAGACCATAGAATACTTTGGAAATCTTGACAACGCCAGATTAAGAGTGGTTACTAAATTTGACAATGTAGAACCATTATTAGCCATTAAACATAACGGCCATACGCGCTTCAGATTCAGCATAAATTCAAGATACGTTATTGATACTTTTGAACATAATACCGCAAACCTGACTGAACGTATTGAGGCGTCGTCGAAAATTTCAAATGCCGGTTATCCAATAGGCTTTATTGTAGCACCAATTATGGTTTATGACGGCTGGAAAGAACAATACAGGGAACTTTTTGAGGCACTTGCAAAAAGAATAAACCCGAACAATCTTAAAGAACCTGTCACATTTGAGCTTATTCAACATAGATTTACTACCACAGCCAAAAACGTCATATTGAACAGGTTTCCAAATACCAAACTTGATATGGAAGAGTCCAATAGGTTTCTAAAATGGGGAATGTATGGAAGGTATAAATATGTTTACCCAAAAGATGTATCAGATGAAGTAAATGATTATATTTCAATGCTCATAAATAGCAGCTTTCCAGCATCAATAATAGAGTACTTCACATAAAGTAAGGAGCAGAATAACGACTGCTCCTTACTTAACACAGGTGCATGTAATAATTGTGAAGAGAAATATACACCATGTGTCAGGATATACCTTTTCTTTTCAAGATTTCCTTCAGAGCCATCGTAGTTATTGGAGAGCCTTTAGTGATTTCATCAGTGTAGTCCATTTTTCCAGGATCTCCTATCCCCACAATAAGAAGGTCTTTCACATCTTTCAATATACTTAAGGTATCACCGCATATTTTTTTGCTTTGGGTGTCATTGCCATATTTATCCACACCATTTTCTATAATCTTTCCTTCTTTTGTAACTGAACAACTTATGGGGATACCCTTACAATCCTTTCCATTTGAAGAAACTGCCACTACACCTAAGACGTCAATACTGTCATCTCCAATAATTGTTTCCATAGCCATTTCGCCTTCACCTTTGCCTTTGGTGCCTCTGTCATCAACCATTACAACGACGGGGTCATGAGGAGCTGTTTTTATGAGATTTATAATTTCTTCTCCCGATAAGACAGTAGGATTGCCGGCAGAAGCTGAAATGCATCTTCCTCCAATCTTAGAAGTTGCCAATTCCACAGCACTTCTAGCAACAGGGTCTCCATCTGTAACCAGTATCACTTTCCTTTTTTGCATAATACCAACTCCTTCTTCTACCTTTTGGCTTTTGGACTGAATGCAACTGATATAAGGTATCCAAAAAATATTGCAGCAGTTATACCTGTTGCTGCCGCTTTTACTCCTCCGGTAAATGCACCTAACAGCCCTATACTTTCTACATCTTTAAAAGTACCCTTGACAAGGTTATACCCAAATCCGGTCAATGGAACCGTAGCTCCTGCACCGCCAATTTCAACCAGCTTCTGGTACACCCCTAGCGCTCCCAGAATTGCACCTGATGTTACAAATATTACAAGAATCCTGGCTGTTGTAAGTTTTGTCTTGTCAATAAGTATTTGCCCTGCAGCACATATAACTCCTCCGACTATAAAAGCATTTATATACGTAACTATATTTTCACCCATTTCATCACCCGGTTTTCTAAATTAGATACTACTTAATTTTCGTTATTCCTCATTGTATAGAATTTGAAATACTTATTGCATGAGCTATTGAAGGTATTGATTCGCCCTGCTGTGAGCTTGTAGTACTAAGCAGTGCACCTGTAGCTACAAACAGAACATTATTAATAACACCTTCCATAAGCTTTTTATAAATAAACCCTGCAAATACTGTTGCCGAACAACCACATCCACTTCCGCCTGCATGGGGATCCTGCCTTTCGCGGTCAAATATCATTACCCCACAATCGTTATATATATCGCTAATATTGTAGCCCTGTTCACGAATAAGCTCATTGCATATTTCCTTCCCAACAGCTCCGAGATCTCCGGTAACAATCAAATCATAACTTTCAGGTGTAAAACCAGTATCCTTTAAGTGTGTAACAATTGTATCCATAGCGGCAGGAGCCATAGCTGCCCCCATATTGTTTACATCCTTTATACCCATATCAACAATTTTTCCTGTAGTAACGTGTGTAATATAAGGTCCGCTTCCCTTGCTCGACAACACTGCTCCTCCCGAACCGGTAACCGTCCATTGAGCGGTAGGCGGCCTCTGTGAACCCAATTCAAGCGGAAACCTGAATTGCTTTTCTGCAGAACAAAAATGGCTGGAAGTAAGACAAACAACATTGTCAGCATAAGCACCATCAACCAATAAAGCTCCTAAACTCATGGATTCAGCCATAGTTGAGCACGCCCCATAAACACCGAAAAACGGTATCCCTGATTCCCTAAGTCCAAAATTTGCTGCTAAACATTGGTTGAGCAAGTCACCCGCAACAATATATTCCATGTCTTCAGCCGTTTTATTGGCTTTTTTCAGCACCTTTGCAAAGGTTTCTCTCATCAGTTTACTTTCTGCTTTCTCCCAGCTTTTCTCACCCCAAAGTTCATCGTCTATTATTTCATCAAAATACAACCTCAGCGGCCCCTCCCCCTCTTTAGGCCCAACAATTGATGCAGTTGCAATAATACTGGGGGGATTATTAAGTTTTACTGTCTGTTTTCCTATTCTTTTAGTTGCCATAAAACACTCCTTAACTTAGCATAAAATGAATTATTCCTGCAATGACTGATGCAGAAATCCCATATACCAGTACCGGGCCTGCAATAACAAACATTTTTGCTCCAACCCCCATTATATATCCCTCACTTTTAAATTCCATTGCAGGAGATACTATCGAATTTGCAAAACCGGTAATAGGTACTATTGAACCGGCTCCGGCAAAACGTCCGATATCGTCATAAACGTTTAATCCCGTTAGCAGTGCTCCTATAAATATCATCAGCAGAGACGTAATACTTGCTGTTTCTTCCTGCCCAAGGCCTTTCGTTTTTAGGATATTGCTAATAAATTGACCTACAATACATATAATACCGCCAACAATAAATGCTCTGATCACATTTCTTAAGGTCTTTGAATTGGGCGATTTCTCATCTACATACTTCTGGTATTCCTTTTTGGTTAAAGTCTTTTGCATTTTTACCTCCATGGTTATTTATCAATTAGTACCCAATCATTTACAACACAAAATATCCCAGTTTCCAAAACAAAAACCCCTTTTGAAGGTATTTTGCTCGATTTTGGCATAAGATAAGCAATAAATACAAACAAAGAAATAATAATCAAACTAATAAATAGTATTAAAACTTTATGTCTTATAAACACACCCGTCATAATTTGACTCACTCCTGTTCTTCTACTATGTCCACTAATAAAACTCGTACTTTGTAAAACATCATTGATTGGAAATAACAATATAACTTTCGATATAATCTTATAACAGATATTAATAGTATTTGAAAAATAAAAAACAATATGCAAAAACATATTGTTTAATATTGCTTAGTATTATTTGACCTACAAGTATTTTATTTTTCTTTTAATTTCATCCAGTATTTTCTTTTCAATTCTTGAAACCTGAACCTGCGATATTCCAAGCATCTTCGCAATCTGAACCTGCGTTTTTTCTTTAAAATATCTCAGTATAATTATCTGCTTCTCTCTAGGCTTAAGTGTATTGAGAACCAACCTTAAATCAATTTTGTCAACAAGATCCACTTCTTCATCATTGCTCTCATTATTCAATTTATCTATTAATAGAACATTTGAACTGTCACTATCACCCACAGTATTATATAAAGACTCCGGCGAACAGTTAGCTTCCATTGCCATAACCAATTCTTCTGCCGCAACATCAAGGCGTATAGAAATCTCGTTTATTGAAGGCTCCCGGCCCAATTCTTTTGTCATAATTTCTTTAGTAACCCTTATCTTATTTGATAATTCCTTCAATGAGCGGCTGACCTTAATAATTCCGTCATCCCTTATAAACCTTTTTATTTCCCCAATAATCATAGGCACGGCATAAGTAGAAAATTTTACATCAAAAGAATCATCAAATTTGCTTATTGCCTTAATTAGCCCTATACACCCTATCTGGTATATATCGTCGGTTTCGTATCCTCTATTTTGAAACCTCTTGACTATACTCCAGACAAGACCAACATTTCTCTCTACCAATATAGATTGAGCTTGTTTATCTCCTACTTTGGCTTTTTTTATTAAATCCAGAGTTTCCATATCAAATATTTCATCCATATTAACTCCTATAACCGCATTAGTTTTTTCAAGCTGTTTTAACAATACAATTCCTATAGATAAAAAACTCTAAAAATAAATTTAAAGTATATTTTTCACCTAACACATTCTAAAATGTACCTTATGTACATATTATTTCCATAATATTCACAATAATACATATATTTAAATATTTATTTATATTTAACTTTAGTTTTCGTTATCTAAATGTATAGAATTAAATCTTTTATACATCGACACTCTTGTGCCCTTTCCAACTTCTGATACAACTTCCACTTTATCCATAAAGCTTTCCATCACAGTGAAACCCATGCCAGATCTCTCCATTTCGGGCTTTGACGTATACATAGGTTGCCTGGCCTGATTCACATCCGGTATTCCCTGACCCTCATCTTCTATAAATATTTCCACACCATCTCTATACAAATTACAACTCATTCTTACTGATCCGTTTGAATTTTCATAGCCATGAATAATTGCATTTGTTACAGCTTCGGAAACCGCTGTTTTTATATCTGCAAGCTCTTCGAGTGTAGGATCAATCTGAGACACAAATGCTGCTGCCACAACTCTTGCAAAAGCTTCATTGCTGGATTTGCTTGAAAACTCCATTTTCATTTGATTTATAGGTTGCATTTTTATTCCCCTTTACATTTTATTAATAGCTACATCTATATTATCATAAGCAGGTATAATTTTTAGTAATCCCGACATCTCAAAAATACGCATCATTTGATCACTAACATTAGTGACAGATAATTTACCGTTTAATTTCTGGACGTTTTTAAACCTCCCCATTATAACTCCAATTCCGGAACTATCCATAAATGATACCTTTGAAAAATCGAATATCACATTTTTTGTAGTTGCTTTAATCAGTTCCGAATCTATTTTCTCCCTGATATACTCTGCCGAGTGATGGTCAAGTTCACCCATAATACTTGCAATCAATGTGCTTCCCTTATAAGAAATTTTTACTTTCAATTTTTATCCCCCTCCACAAATTATTTCTAAAGTCTAATTAATCACTTAAATTAATCAGGATTAAATGTACTTCCTTATATTTGTGGTCTGAATTTTATAACATTTATAGTCTACAGACCACCTGTTGTAATTATGTTCATTCTTTATTTCCCAGATTTCTCCTTCATAAAATATTGTAATTTTTTGTAGTATCAAAATTTTTTTGATTAAAATAACAAAGAGCCGAAACATTGTAACGGCTCTTTCATTATATAATACTTATTTTTATGTATTTAATCATTTTTCAAATTAAATATTCATTCCCCAAAGCCAGCTGTAATCAAGTCAACAATCTCTTTAACAGCAAGTTCTTCATCTTCCCCTTCTGCCACAATTGTAATCTCCGTTCCATTTGAAACTGCCAGTGATATAAGACCCATAATACTTTTAGCATTTACTTTTTTATGCCCTACCTTAATCCAGATATTTGAAGTAAATTTACCGGCAGTCTGAACAAATAAAGCAGCAGGCCTTGCATGTAACCCTGTTGGATTAGTTATTTCAATAGTTTCCTCAACCATTCATAACTCTCCTTTCATCAATCTAGTATTTTCTGCAATCTCATCTAATTTTCTAAGCCTGTGATTAACTCCCGATTTACCTAAAGAAGGACTAAGCATCTCACCTAGTTCCTTAAGACTTGCATCACTGTACTCAAGTCTTAGCTCAGCTATTTGCCGTAGGTTTTCGGGTAAATTGTCAAACCCCAGGTTGTCTCTAATATATTTAATATTATCTACCTGTCTTATAGATGCATCAACCGTCTTTTGCAAGTTAGCAGTTTCACAGTTTACTATCCTGTTAACGTTATTGCGCATTTCCTTTAGTATGCGTACATTTTCCAATTCCAGAAGTGCACCGTGTGCCCCAATAATATTGAGAAAGTCTACTATGTTTTCCCCTTCTTTCAGGTATGCTACATAATACCCTTTTCGTTTAATCACCTTTGCATTCAAATTAAAAAACGTTATCAGATCATTTACCTCTTTGGCAAGTGCATTCTGATGACTAATGATCTCCAAATGATACGTTTTTTCAGGGTCACTCATTGAGCCCGCAGCCAAAAAAGCGCCCTTCAAATATGCTTTCTTACAGCATCTTTTTTTAGCATCTGTCTCATATGGCAAATACCTGACTTCTGAAGCACTAACATACTCAATGTTAGCGTCACTTAAAATCTTTTTTAGTCCGATAGAAGATGTTAATACCAATATATACATTACATGCTTTTTAAGTTTTTTACTTCTTCTTACACTTATTTCAGCATTTACACCATATAAAACTTTTAGCAGTAAAAATACCCTTCTTGCAAAGGCCGCATTTTCTGTTGATATTTTTAAATAGACCTCACTCGAACTTACTGTTTTTACCAAACCAGCTATTCGTACAGCTGCAGCCAACTCACTATGCATACAGCATCTGGCATTCGCATCAGTTCTGCAAAGTTCATTTTTCACTGAAGATGAAAACGACAAATCGGACACCTCAATCAAAAACAATTGTAATGAAATTATATCTCATTTTTGCAAAAAACACCAGTACAACTTATTTATTATGGGGTTCACTTATTCCTTGGAATATTGAAATGAACTTCTGCTATTCTTTCACTTCTGTCCTTATTTGTTCCAAATAGGACACGTGAAAAAGCAGAAGTAACATTTCATTTATTCCTTATATCTTCGACGTATGCCCGCAATATCTCGGCAACACTCCATGCCTGTGCAAAACACCCTCTTGGTGTCAGAGGCTCATCACCATCAAATATCTCTGAAATAGAGCCTATACAGGCATCCTTTAAGTGATCTTTGATAAATTCAATAAAATTCATGGCAGTTTTTTTTGCCCTGTCTGAATAGTTATTAACCTTCATATATGCTGTTATAAACTGCCCTAATGGCCATGTCCACACAGTTCCCTGGTGATATGCTCCATCTCTGTGGTATTGATCTCCTATATATATTCCAATATACTCTTTCGATTTTTGAGAAAGACTTCTAAGCCCATTTACCGTATAAAGTTCCTTAAATACCTTTTCAACTACAGACCTTGCCATATCGCCATCAATAACGGGATATGTAAGACTTACAGCCATAATCTGATTTGGGCGCACCTTATCATCCTTATAGTTTACCGTCAAACAATCAAATAGGCACTTTTGTTTATCATTCCAGAAGTTTTCAGCGAAAGACTTCTTGACTTTCTTTGCCAAGTCACTATAGTATTTGCTGCTATCTCCGTAATAATCTGAAAGTACTGCCATAATTCTTAAAGCATTATACCATAATGCATTGATTTCTACAGCTTTGCCGTGTCTTGGAGTGACAACCCAATCTCCCACCTTGGCATCCATCCAGGTTAACTGTGTCGTCTCATTGCCTGCTGTTATCAAAAAGTCATTGTCCATTCTGATATCATACCTTGTACCCGTGGCAAAGGAGCTTACTATTTGCTTAAGTCCTTCATAAATATTATCCTTAACGAAATTATAGTCATTTGTATAATTGATATACTTTTGTACCGCTTCAAAATACCATAAAGGCGCATCAACACTATTATATGGCGGCTCATTTCCTGCGTCCGGGAACACATTAGGTATTAATCCATCCTTTACGTACTTTGAAAATGTATAAAGTATGTCCTTTGCATCATCAAACCTCTTAGTGGCAAGAGTAATTCCCGGAAGCGCAATCATTGTGTCCCTTCCCCAGTCTGTAAACCATGGATATCCGGCAATAATAGTCTTTGCATTGGTCGACTCCCTGTGCACAATAAAATTATCCGCACTTTTAACAAGAGTTTGTGCAAATTCATCATCATACCCTGCCCGCTTCACTAATCCATCCAGTCTTTCAATTTCATTGTGGATAATACCAAGACCGTCTTTTGACTTTATTTCTTTTTCAACCGTTGCAATAACAGTAATATATTTTTCCTCTCCAGGTTTTATGCTTATATCAAAACATCCGGGTATGTAGTGGTCTTCTACTGCGTCTAAGCCCCTTTCTCTTTCGATTGCATATTCCATATTGTAGAACCAACTACTGTCAAAAGGTCTAAATCCACCTTCGCTACAAAATAAACTTATATCAATATCATAATATTCCGGCTTAAGTATAACCATATCTTCGCTCGAAGCAATTCTTCTGAAATTCAAATATTCCCTCTTCGAGCTGTAATGATAATCCCTGAAATTGACAAGAGGTGTAAGCCTTAAATTTGCAGCATCATGCCCATTTCTCACGTAATATACCAGTGCCACTGTATTTTCTCCATATACCATACTTACCGTTTTCTCTATATACACTTCTCCCACTCTGTATATGAACTTTGGAAGAGGTTCAAGTTCAAATCCTTCCATATGGTGATATCCCTTCATAATAAAACCGGGAACTTGATATGAAAACAAATCAAAGGTCTCTTCTCCGATGATTATGCTTTCATCCATCTTTGATATAATTAAATGTCTGTTAACCGGAGGTTTAAGTGAAGCAACCAAAAGCCCGTGGTACCTCCTTGTATTAACACCTACAATGGTTGAAGATGCAAACCCTCCGATACCATTGGTCAGAAGCCATTCTTTCTGTATACCTTGCTCAAAAGTTCTCCAACTTGATTTGCCGTATTTCATCTTATATCCTCCTTTTATACAATTCTTCCAAAGAGTTTGTTTTCATAAACTCTTTGGAAGAATTGTTTCGCTATTTGCTACAGTGGTCATTACTATTTTGATTACAGCTTCCGTTGCAATAAGTTTTTATATTAATAAACTTTCCTTTTTTTCTTCACTATAACAGTTACTTTCACAAAGACTTATAATCGTTTTTGCAAGTCTTTTAGTATCATGTCTAATATAATTGTTATTTATACAAACAAAATCATCGTCTATAACATTTATACCTTGTCTTTCAAGTACATCTGCATCTACCCTTACGGTAGTTGCACCATCTTCATAATATTTTTTCTTTAATTCGTCAGGAATCTCAGCAGAGTTAACAATGCAATACTCAATAATACCTTTATGTGAATGCTTCTCAATAGCAGCTACATGATCTGACACGCTATAATCTTCTGTCTCTCCCGGTTGTGTCATAACATTACACACATAAACCTTTATAGCATTAGATCTCTTTATGGCATCGCCTATTCCCGGAACAAGCAGATTGGGAATTATACTGGTGTAAAGGCTTCCAGGTCCCAAAACAACCATATCTGCTTCAATAATCGAATCTATTGCCTCTTGCAAAGGCCTGATTAACATAGGCTCCAAATATACATTTTTTATTTTCCCCTTATGGAAACTGTTATGCTTACCAATTCTAGACTCTCCTTTTACCACATAGCCATCTTCAAGCTCGGCACAAAGTTTTACATCCTGAAGTGTAACTGGCAGAACTCTTCCGGTAACAGCCAAAACATCACTCATTTTTTTCACTGCTTCTTCAAAGCCATCAGATATTCCATCCATTGCAGCAAGAAAAAGATTACCAAAACTTTGACCTTTCAACATCCCATCTTTAAACCTGTACTGCAATAATTTATCCATAACCGGCTCCGTATCAGCCAGTGCAAGAATACAGTTACGTATATCTCCGGGAGGCAACATACCAAGGTCTTGTCTTAATACTCCGGATCCACCCCCATCATCAGCAACTGTAACAATAGCAGTAAGATTGGAGCTATATGCTTTTAGACCTCTGAGCATAGTTGAAAGACCTGTTCCACCTCCAATTACAACAATTTTAGGTCCTTTTGCAAGCAACTTTTTGTTAACAGGATCACTTTTATTTGTTTCACTCTCCGAAATCTTTGGCGATCCATCATTAAGACGGCTCATTGAAATATCAAACAAAATGAGCCTAATTGAAGGGTATAATAAAGTACAACCTACCACCATCAGTATAACCGATAAAATTATTTCAAAAATACCACGATACTTAAAAATCAGAAACATTCCCAATAATATATCAAAAAGCCCCGCAAGATCCATCAACAGATATATCCGCCTTCTTATGCCGGTTCTGATTAATTTGAGAAGCCTCATTTTCTGGCCCCCTTGCCATCCTTTTCTATGTCTCTATGTTCAATAACTACCCTATGTTCTTTTCCTGAAAGAAAAGCAAATAAAGCTTCTGAAATTGCCACCGATCTATGTCTTCCTCCTGTACAACCGATACCAACAACCAGCTGCGACTTACCTTCTTTTACATAACTTGGGATCAAAAATTCAAGCATATCGTAAAGTCTGGATAAAAAGCCTATCGTCTCATTAAACCCCAATACATACTCCCTAACCGCGTCATTCCTACCGGACAATTTTCTCATACTATCAATGTAATAAGGATTGGGTATAAATCTTACATCAAATACCAAATCACAATCAATAGGAATTCCGTATTTAAACCCGAAAGACATTATGTTTATTATCATACCGTCAAATTTCTTACCCTCTACAAATATGTTTGAAATCTCTTCCTTAAGCTGTCTTGGCGTTAAATTTGAGGTATCCACTACATAAGTGGCAATCCGCTTAATTTCCCTTAACAGTTCCCTTTCCTGGTTTATACCCTTCATAAGCCTGCCTTCAGGAGCTAGAGGGTGAATCCTTCTGCTCTCCTTAAACCTCTTAATCAAAACTCTGTCTGATGCTTCCAGAAACAGGATTTCATATGATAAACCGGATTCCTTCAAGGCATTCAATTCAGGAAACAGTGCATTAAATAGTTCTCCCCCTCTTATATCAATAACCAGTGCTATCTTATTTATCTTTCCTCTGCTTTGGACACAAATCTCTGCAAATTTAGGAATCAATACCGGAGGCAAATTATCTACACAAAAAAAACCTAAGTCCTCCAAATATTTAACCACCAAGCTTTTACCTGCCCCTGATACCCCCGTAATTATCAAAAACCTCATTTGTGCTGTCACGCAAAACTTATAAAGTTATTAAAATAACATTAAAAGTTTATGTGTACTTCTCTATTCAAATAATGAGAACCAAAGAATTCACACAACTTTCCGACGTTATTTTTCAGCTTTATGTGTTGCCTGTTTTGACGTAACTCCCTCCTTCTTCTTTTATGCTTTACGTTGCAACCTACGCAATTTTTTCTATCTTTTAAGCCTTCCGGTTTATAAAGGTAATTTCTATAAGTTAAGATACTACTCTGTATAACGTGAAATTTATATCTGGTTAATTGCGATTTCATAAAATTTGATTTAATGAGCCTTTACTAACAATATTAAACAGGTCGTTTTTAAACCGCCTAACACAAGTTTTTTTCATAAACTTTTATAACATCTCCAGATATTTGCGGCTCTCTTTCAATAAACTTCCAACCAGTCTTTTCATAATAGTTTTCCAGCTCTGTAATTAAAAACAACTTTTTGTAGCCCATTTCTTTAACCCTGCTTTCACAATGAGCTTCCAACAATCTACCGACCTTCCTTCCTCTTTCTTGCTCTACTACATACAAGCATGCAAACCACGGGAATAAATCCTGTCTACTTTTTAAATCATTTCTAAGTAAAGCAGTAACTCCAATAAACTTATCCTCCTCTATGGCTATATATACTTGCGGAACATCCTCAGATTCATTATTAACGATATTTCGTACTAAAGAATTAAAGAAATTATGATTCTTTTCTGTACCCCATTGTTTCCATAAAGAAACAACAACGTTATCAAAAAACTCAAGTCTATCTCTCAAATTTACTATTTTAACCATATGCACTTTATACCTTTCAAATTTATAATTAAGGCAATAGCAATATTCGAGGTTTCTACCATTAAACGCCAAAAAGCAATATTATTCTCCAACAATTCTTATCTCAGTCTGAAGTTCAACATTAAACTTCTCTTTAACAGTTTGCTGTATGTGTTTTATAAGGTCAGTTATATCCTTGGAAGTTGCACTTCCAGAATTTACAATAAATCCACAATGTTTAACCGACACTTGGGCACCCCCTATTGAATAGCCCCTAAGTCCGCAGTCTTCAATCAACTTTCCGGCAAAAAAGCCCTCCGGTCTCTTAAAAACGCTTCCTGCACTTGGCAACTCCAAGGGTTGTTTATCCTGCCGCCTTCCTGTTAGATCATCCATCAGTGCCTTTATAGACGCTCTTTCGCCTTTTTTCAATTTAATAACAGATTTAACTGCAATCCCTGACTGTTTTTGAATAAAGCTGGTTCTGTATCCAAATTGGTGTTCATCGCCATGAATTGCTATCAAATTTCCAGCTCTGTCAATAAACTCGGTCTCAATTACAACATCTTTTATTTCGCCGCCATAAGCCCCTGCATTCATAGCAACTGCGCCACCTAATGTACCCGGTATGCCCGATGCAAATTCCAACCCCGCCAATTCATTTTCAAGTGCAATATTTGAAAGCTTAGACAGTAATATACCACCAAAGGCCTCAATACAATCTTCCTTTACTCTGTAACTATTCAAATTGTCATATATCTTAATCACAACCCCTCTGATGCCCTTATCAGACACAAGCAGGTTTGTTCCGTTTCCCATTATAAAAATCGGCAATTTGTCCCGATTACATAACTTGATTACTTCAGACAACTCGGACACAGAAGCGGGAGTAATCAAGAAATCAGCAGGTCCCCCGATTTTAAAAGATGTATGATTCTTCATAGGTTCTTCAATCTTTACATTTTCTTTGCCTACCAGATCTTCAAAAATCTTTGTATACGTTTCTTTTTTCAATTAATCCAGCCCCTTATTTTTGCCGGCATATACTATTTTCTTAGAAAAGTTCGTTTTTTTAACAAACAATTCAGAAAACATAGTTCCGTAGTTTTAGCAACGGAACTAACTACTTTAATTGCAGCCTCCGCTGCGATATGCCATATTATTCGCCTACTATATTTTACTTTACCCAAATACCATATAGAATAGCTTTCAAGAAAATTCGCTTTGCTCACGAATTTTCTTGTTCGCTAGGGAACCCTATGGTTCCCTTCGACGGATGCTTCGCATCCCAGGATGCATGGGCGAGCAGTGTAGCGTAGCGAAACGACCAGCCTGAGCACCCTCCTTAAACCGGGAAAGGGGAATCCCCTTTCCAAACCCCAGTACAGGAAATTACAAAAATAGGATTTTTATAAATTCCTATACTCCAAGAAAATTCGCTTCCGGAAGCAAAAATAACGGAAGTTATATTTCCCGTCTTATTCTTTTCCTTTTATTCTCAATAAATTCATTAAAATTTAATACCGAAGTATTCATAATAAGACTTTCCGGCATTCCAACCTCTTCCAAAAGCCTGTAAACCTTATCAAATTTACCTACTTCAAAGCTTATATGTGCATCACTTCCACATACAATTTTTACACCTTTTCTCTTGCATTCAGTAACGAAGTTCCTGCAATTGTCTTCGCATCCGGTTCTAACTCTAAAGGAATTATTATTGATTTCTATAAATTTTCCATATTCCTTTGCTGCCAAAACAACTTTTTCAATGTCTACTTCAAACTGAGGGTTGCCAGGATGAGCTACAGCATCAATATATGGATTCTTAAAAACGCTTATATACGCATTTGTGTGTTCTTCTTTTGAAGCGGGTGTTATACATATGTCGTGGAAACTCGCCAGGACAAAATCAAGCCTCTTTAAATATTCAACGGGCATATCCACATTTCCCTCGTAATCTATTATATTAGCCTCCACACCCTTTAGTACCCTCACTCCATATATACTTTCCGGAATAGCTCTCAAATTGCCAAAGTGATATAAATATGGTGCTCCTTTCATTGCAGGACCATGGTCGGTAAGAGCAAACATTTCAACTCCATTAGCAGCAGCCTCCCTGGCCATTTCCTGTACAGTACTGTATGCATGTCCACTGGCTATTGAGTGAGTGTGTGTATCAACAACGAATTTCAATTTATACCCTCCAATTATACTCTATCTCATATATAGAATAATATAGATTCCAATGCTTTTAAAAGATCTCGCTTATTCCTGTGTTGCCTTATTAATTTCTCCTAAAACTCTTTCATTTAAAACTTTAGCCGCATTATATCCCATTTTCTTCTGTCTGTTATTCATAGCTGCAACCTCGGCTATAATAGCCAAATTTCTTCCAGGTCTTACCGGAATAATAAGACAAGGCACGTTTATACCAAGAATGTCAGTAAACTCATCTACCAAGCCCAAACGGTCGTAGTTTTTCTTTTCATCCCAGAATTCCAATTGTATAACAAGATTTATATTTTCAGTGACCTTTACCGAACCTACACCATAGAGGTTTTTGACATCCAATATTCCTATACCTCTTATTTCAATAAAGTGCCTGATAATATCAGGTGCTGTACCAACAAGCGACTGATCGGACACTCTTCTTATTTCAACAACATCATCAGCTACAAGCCTGTGACCCCTCTTTACAAGCTCGAGTGCAGTCTCACTTTTTCCAACTCCACTTTCACCAAGAATTAAAATACCCTCTCCATATACCTCAACAAATACTCCATGCTTAGTTATCCTTGGTGCCAACTGTACATTAAGATATCTTATTACTCCGCTCAAAAATCTGGAAGTTACATCATTGGTTCTAAGAATAGGAATTTCGTATTTACGGGATACCTCTATCATCTCCGGAAAAACATCCAACCCCCTTGCAACAACCATACAAGGAAAACCACACTTAAAAAACTCATCCAGACGCGAATATCGTTCCTCTGATGACATAGCCGAAAGATAAGTAGTTTCAACTTTACCTATTATCTGAATTCTATCCGTTCCAAAATACTCCAGATAACCTACAAGCTGAAGACCAGGCCTGTTTATATCTGATGAAGTAATTACAATATCTTCAAGCCTTTTGCAATTTGATATATCTTCAAGTTGGAATTGCTCCATAACCTCTTTTAAAGTAACAGAAAACATTATATCCCCCCAGTAAAAATAAGAATTTGTTAAAAAATCAGACTTATCAAGATGAATCGTATAGCCTGATAAATCAACTATATTGAACTTCCAAGTGCTAATTACCCTATACACAAATATTATAACATATTAAATTTTTATTCCAACTAAAATCTTGGGATATTTAGTATCACTAATTACTCTGCTTAAGTAAAATGATCGGCAAATACATAAAAAAGCCGTACGAATTAATTCTCATACGACTTTTCACATGGAGCGGGTGATGGGAATCGAACCCACGCAATCAGCTTGGAAGGCTGATGTTCTACCATTGAACTACACCCGCAAATACTGCAGGATAGTTTATAAGCATATCCTGCATTTCTTGGAGCGGGTTACGAGATTTGAACTCGCGACTTTCACCTTGGCAAGGTGACACTCTACCGCTGAGTTAAACCCGCGCATTAACAATTTGCAAAAGTAATTATACAAGCTTATTTAACCTTTGTCAAGGTATTTTTTTAAGGTATATTCTTCCATTTTACTTGCAGCTCTTGCAGCAATGTGTTATTATTTTAATAAAATAAATTATTCGCTTATTCCATATTTTATTTTTATTTTTAATCTTGTTATAAATGATATTATGATATATTATATAGAATATAAGCTTTCTCTTTTATGTTTATCCTAATAGTACAAATATGACTTTTCATGCATTTTACTTCAATAATAGTAATGGAGTGATATTAATGGAAATTAAGACAGGAGACATTGTATCAGTTCGTCATTTCTCCGGAACAAAGTTATTTAAAAGTCTGGTACTGGAATCTCAAAATGAAGTATTACTGGTTAAACCCGTTGAAGACATTACTCTCCTGAATTGCTCTCAGGGAGATCCCTTGGTTCTCGGGTCAGAGCTGGAAAGCGAGATTTATATTTCAAGTTGTACTATTCTGGCTTTAAACAAAGAACAGAATACCATTGAAATAAAAATCGACAACTGTGAAACTACTACAAATAAGAGACTTTTTGTAAGATTTCCTGTGTCACTTTATGCTGAGGCAAGAATTGGGGAATCACAAAAGAAACATCTTGCCATAGTCAAAAACATCAGCTATAGTGGTATGATGGTATTTTCAAAAACTGACTTTCCTTTGTATCAGGAACTTAAGTTTGAAATACATACAGGTGCAGGTGTAACAATCAATCTTAAGGCAACTATAATCAGGAAAGTAAAAGACACCTACAACTATGAATATGGGCTTAAGATCGTCTACACAGATGTGCATACCCCTAACCTGCTAAAGAAATATTTAATACTCCTTAAAAAGGAACAGGAAGAATCAATCCGAAAGTTTAAAGAGCAAAAATAAACATTTAAAGACTTCTATTAATTATTTGTTTCGAAAATTTGAAGACGCAGATAACCCTTAAATAAAAATCAACTATTTTCATTAAGACTTTTATTTTACTGTTTATACAAAAAATCAGAGTGACTGTACTTGATTTACAAGTGCTGCAACACTCTGATTTTTTAAAGAAGAATAATAGCATTAAATTATAACATCTTCAAGAGATTTGCCATTTCTATTGCAGTTACTGCTGCTTCATATCCTTTATTTCCTGACTTTGTACCAGCCCTTTCAATAGCCTGCTCAATAGTATCAGTCGTTAGTACTCCAAAAATTACAGGTAATCCTGTATCTAGAGAAACTTTTGCTATTCCTTTTGAGACCTCACTCGAAACATAATCAAAATGTGGTGTGGATCCCCTTATTACCGCTCCCACACAAATTACCGCATCGAACTTTTTTGATGCTGCCATTTTTGAAGCCACCAAAGGTATTTCAAACGCACCGGGAACCCATGAAATCTCAATATCTGTTTCCTCAGCACCATGTCTTACCAAACCGTCAATGGCTCCTCCCAATAATTTACTGCCTATAAATTCATTAAAACGACCTACTACTATACCGAATTTTAATCCGGTTGCAAGAAGTTTACCTTCATTTGTCTTAATTCCCATTCCATTTTCCTCCTGAATTTTCATAGTATTCTTTTAATAACAAAAGTAAAAATATGCTATTCTTTCATGAGTTTTCTCTGATACAAAAGTTAAAAACTTAATCCTTTGTTAATTCATTCAACAAATGTCCCATTTTCTCTTTCTTTGTTTGCAGGTAAAATCTGTTCACATCATTCTCTTTTATTTGAAGCGGAACTCTTTCAACTACTTCAAGTCCATACCCGCTAAGTCCGACCAACTTTTTCGGGTTATTGGTTAGGAGTCTTATCTTTCTGATTCCCAGGTCATATAATATCTGCGCTCCTATTCCATAATCCCTTAAATCCGGTGCAAATCCCAAGAGAACATTTGCCTCCACAGTGTCCTTACCCTTGTCCTGAAGCTCGTAGGCACGCACCTTGTTTACCAGACCTATTCCCCTGCCTTCCTGGCGCATATATAGGAGAACACCCCTGCCTTCCCTGCTTATCTCTCTTAGTGCAGCATCAAGCTGTTCACCACAGTCGCACCTTAAAGAATGGAAAGCATCTCCGGTAAGGCACTCCGAATGCACTCTCACCAGGATCGGATCGTTTTCACTGGCAACATCTCCTTTAACTAGCGCAACATGATGTTCACCATTTATCCCATTCTCAAAGGCAACAATCTTAAACTCTCCGTATTGTGTAGGCAGCTTTGCCTCAGCAGCCTTGGCAATAAGTTTTTCAGTAGTCCTTCTATAGCTGATGAGGTCGGCTATAGTAATTATCTTCAACCCATGAGTTTTTACAAATTCCATCAACTGAGGTGATCTTGCCATTGTTCCGTCCTCATTCATTATTTCACATATAACCCCTGCCGGAAAGAGACCAGCCAGCCTTGCAAGATCTACTGCTGCTTCCGTATGACCCGATCTTTTCAAAACCCCTCCATCTCTTGCAATCAACGGGAACACATGCCCAGGCCGAACAAAATCATCCGGTTTTGAATCAGGATTTGTAAGTTCTTTTATTGTATTTGCTCTTTCAAAAGCGGAAATACCTGTTGTTGACTTTTTATGATCTACGGTTATTGTAAAAGCCGTTTTCATTTGCTCAGTATTTTTTTCCACCATTATATTGATACCCAATTCTTTTGCCCTCGATTGAGTAATAGGAGTACAAATCAACCCTCTTCCATACTTGGCCATAAAATTTATACTTTCAGGAGTAACGAGTTCCGCAGCCATCAAGAGGTCTCCCTCATTTTCCCTATCCTCATCATCAATTACAACTACCATTCTACCCTTTCTGATTTCCTCAATGGCAGCTTCTATAGTATCAAACTTCATAACGACACCTCCATAATCTTATTTTCTATTAACTAATACTGATTAACAAAATTATGCAAATCCATTTTCCATGAGAAAATCAAGCGATATCCTTTCGGATTTGCTATTTCCCTCCGGCAAATTGCTAAAAAATAGCTTTTCAACATATTTTCCAATCATATCACATTCAATATTTATCCTGCTTCCTATTTCCTTAGAACCTAAAGTTGTCTCACCTGCTGTTAACGGTATAAGTGAGACCTTAAAACATTTTTCGTCTATATGAGCTACCGTAAGACTTGTGCCATCAAGTGCAACAGAACCTTTCATAACAATATATCTCAAAATATGAGCATCAGCTTCTACTGTCAACCACATTGCATTATCCTCTGCTGATTTACCAACTATAACGCCGGTTCCATCGATATGTCCGCTCACTATGTGACCACCTAATCGGTCAGAAAGCTTCAGCGCTCGCTCAAGATTAACACCGGATCCTATCTTAAGACTTCCCAACCCGGTCTTCCTCATTGTCTCAGGCATTACATCAGCTGTAAACTCATCTTTCCCTATATGCGTTGCTGTAAGACATATACCATTTACAGCAATACTATCACCCAATTTAATATCATCTATTATTTTCTTGCAATGAATTGTAAGTTTTATAGACTTGCTTCCTTGAACAATACCTCTTATACTCCCAATTTCTTCAACTATGCCTGTAAACATAACTCACTCCTTGGACTTATAAAATCACTTAACCAATCCTGGCATTATGTAAAATCTCATTTATCAACTCATAACCTTTGCAAATCAACCCGATTGCTCTGTTGCATAACCCTCAATAAGTATATCTTCCCCAAATCGTGATACTGAAACATCTTTGATTTTTACTGCATCGTTCATTAAATTTATACCACTTCCTTCTACAGGTGTCAAAGCATCCTTTCCTCCTAATATTTTAGGAGCAATAAAAAACATAACCTTGTCAACAATTCCAGCATTAAGCGCTTCTGCATTCAAAGTTCCTCCGCCTTCCAGAAGAATACTGTCTATCTCGAGCTTATAAAGCTCCTCCATCAATTTTACAAGATCAACTCGTCCATCCGAACCGTCAGCTTTAACCACTTTCACCCCATTACCCACCAGATACATTTCTTTATCCGCAGGTATATTTGAAGTGGTTGCCAGAATAACACCTGCTTTTGAGTTTGCACACAAAACCTTGCTATCTTCAGGAATAATCCCTTTGCTGTCTACAACTATCCTCACCGGGTCATTTCCCACATTGCCATTTAACCTTGTAGTAAGCATAGGATTATCTTTTAGCACTGTATTTATTCCAACCATTATAGCTGCAACCCTGTCTCTGACAATGTGAACATAAGCCCTTGAGGCCTCTGAAGTCACCCATTTTGAATCTCCTGTAACTGATGCTATCTTTCCGTCGAGAGTCATTGCAGCTTTCAAAATTACAAAAGGCTTTTTATTTACCACATAATTAATAAATATCTCATTGAGTTTTTTAGCTTCCTCCTCAAGCACTCCCACCTCGACCTCTATACCAGCACTCCTAAGCATTTGTATCCCTTTCCCCGAAACTTTAGGATTAGGATCAATCATTGCCACCACTACTTTTTTTATTTTTGCTTCAATTATCGCCTTTGCACAAGGCGGCGTCCTTCCATAATGTGAACAAGGTTCAAGATTCACATAAAGCGTTCCGCCTGCCACATCCTCGGTAGCGTTATTAAATGCGGCAACTTCGGCATGGGCGCAGCCAACAACTTCATGAAACCCTTCGGATATAACTCTGTCACCCTTCACTATTACTGCTCCAACCAAAGGATTCGGATTTGTCCTTCCCCACCCTTTTTTTGCAAGTTCAATAGCTCTTCCCATATAATAATCATGTGTATTCATTTAATCACCATTTACATTAGAATTTATTATAACTTTCAAACTCCGGTGCAACATTTTAAGAAAATTCGTATGCGAGAGGAACCCAATGATTCCCTGAACGCAAAAAACCCCTAGGTTCAGAATCTCCCAGGGATATACTACCATTCATATGACGAATATCATCCATACACCGAACAATAACCCATCTTCTTTCATCCAGACTTCCGTGTTTAAATCATTAATCAAACACGCTATACTGTCGGCCCCGGAATTTGACCGGATCTGCCATAACGGCTCGCGGGCTTGCAGTTTCTTAAGCTGCCTACCGCCGGTAAGGATTCTCACCTGTCCCTGAAGATAAATAATATGTAGCTCAATATTTAATTTACACAAATATACCACAACATATAGTTAATGTCAATTATAAGATTACTATTCTTTCATCTTCTTTATAGTCTCTTCCTGGGCTTCTTTCAGCCTTTTTAAATACTCTTTGACGAAATTCATAGAATTTACATCTCGATAAATTATTCTGAGCCCATACTTATTATATACATTACCTGGAACTTTTCTCATAACCTCACACTTTAAGAACAGCATATTTTTTTCCATGTAAATATCCAGTTCTAACTCTTCCCCGACTGAAAACTCCGATTTGCTGAATATGAGCATCCCATAGTAACTAATATCCTTAATTGCAGCCAAATGCTTCTTTTTATCCATCTTAACACGAACGTCCGCATATAAAGATACCGGAAATCGTTCATGTCTCCTCTGCTCTGCTTCTGAGTCAATCTTGTCTACATTCACTTCAATAATTCCATCTTTAACATTTATTTCTACTATTTTACACCCAAAAATCTTAACGTTACCTTGTGATTCCACCCCTATAACTACAGGGTCTCCTTCAAGAAAGTTCATTATTGCAAAGTCCTTGGTAAGTTTAATCTTCACACGGTCTCCATCCGAATCAACTACAATACTCTTGAAAGGGTTAACTCCTGAATAATGGCGAACTGAAACAATATCTCCGTTCTTTATAAGATTCATAAAGAACCTCCTGTTATCAGAATTATAGTGCTTCACCTGAAGAAACAACTTTTATATAAATCTCCCGATTTCGAGGGCCATCAAACTCACAAAAATATATTCCCTGCCATCTTCCAAGCATCAATTCTGATTTTTCAACTATAACCTGCTGGGAAAATCCAAACATGCTTGCCTTAATATGAGCCGCTGAATTCCCTTCACTATGCTTGTATCCATCATCAAACGGAACTATTCTATTCATCTCTTTGAGAATGTCATCCACAACATCAGGATCTGCATTTTCATTAATTGTCAGTCCAGCTGTAGTGTGCGGAACAAATATATGGCAAATACCTGATTTAATTCCGCTTTTACTCACTAATTCCTGTATTTCTGAAGTTATATCAATCATAGCCGTCCTTGATGGTGTCTTAATTTTAAGTATCTGCAATGTCTATCACCCCATGCAATATTATAGTACTTCAAAAAAGCGATGTAAAGCAGGTTAATCAAAAGCTGCCAACTCCAAAAACTGTAAAAACCACACTATGATTGCATGGATCTAAAAATCATAGTGCAGTTTTTTATGAAATCTTTAATATTAAGTTTTAATGGAGTACAAACATTTAACTCTATTATCAGCAACTAACTTATATCTGCATAGTATTGCAGTCCGATAGTATAACCCGACCCGACAACCGATGCATTATTACCAAAATAATCCCTATAGTTAACAGTACCTCCATCAATTGTTATACTTGAATCCAAAATACCATTGTTCCAAACTCCACCCATTTCGCCAAATGAAGTATATCTTACTTTTATAGTAATATTAGGAATAGTTGCAAGCTGGTACATTCCTGTAAATGGATTTTTAATCAGTTTGACACCACTTAAATTTCCTGACACAGTGTACCTCTGACCATCATATGAAGTCGTCAGATAACTGGCACCGTACTGGGCAGACAAAACCTTCACACCTTTTGGAAAGACTTGCGAAAAACTCATAGACTGGAATGGAAGTTCATCCGGATACTCTACAGCATCAGGTATATGGGTTTTAATACTGTTAAAAGCGCTACTTAATTGAGCCTCCATCGAAACATTATAAAACAATCTACCATCAGGTGTCGTAGTAGCCCCACTAGCTCCTGCAATTTCTGTCAACTGCGATTCCACAGTTGTTCTGTCAGAGGATAAAGCTAATCCCGGAAGTGCAACAAAAAACGGCTTATACCCACTGTTTTGTATTAATTCAGAACCTATTGTAGTTCCATAACCTTTTGCACTGCTAATACTGTCCCAGCCTTCATGAGGAGAATCTCCATCACTTATTTTATAGTTAGGATCCGTTAAGCTGTTGCAAGTCCATACATTGGATATTTCATCCGCTAATACAATTATATATTTTCCTGCACATGGGTCTGTAGAGTTTTTCAACATATAATGTGCTCTTCTCAAGGCATCTCCGATATTTCGCCTCGACCTCTTGTAAGATCCGTCAGGATTTGATATAACCTCACTGCTTGGGTTCAGGGCATCAATACGCGACTTCATCGTATTTACAGCGGCACTATTTGTCATTTCAGTCAAACCACTTACAACTTCAGCTTTTTCCGCGTAGCTTACAACCCCTACTTTTGTTTTTGAATCACCTGCATAACTGTCAATAAAGCTCTTAACAATTTGTTTTTCCTTATATAAACGCGTCTCCTTTTCAATGTGTTTTAAGATAGGTATAATGTAACTGTTTGTCCCTCTGGGGTCAACAGTCACTATACTGGAACGAAGATCAACTTTTTTTGCCACGATCCTGCCTTTTACGGTAGGAGTAGTCGCCTCTATTCTTACTGTTCCGTTCGGAGCAATAATTACCCCGGTAAAACTTCCAACTTCATTAGCTAAAGTTATGTTTCCTGATTCGGAGTACACACAAAGCGGACTATTCAATGATGACTGTGTTGTAGCTATACGTATATTACCTCTTGCAGCTATCAAGCCATTTGCAGTTACATTACTGGTTAGTATCTCAAGATCTCCGTTAACGTAAATTGAATTATTAAAGACAGTACTTCCACCGGTAAAGGTTTTAGAACTATCATATATTACTGTTCCAGGATCACTTTTTATGGAACTGCTTATATCAGGAAACTTAACTTTTGGAGAATTGGGAACCTGAATAACGGAATTCGATAAAGTAAAATACGGCCATGTTATGGTTGGCCCCGATGCTTCAACCCTTCCATTAACAGCACTAACTTCATTTGTTCTGCAGTCACCTATAGTACTCTCAGCAAAAATCCTTATTTTTCCGTATTGTACCTTTAAATTATTATTTGAATGTATATTACCATATACATATCCTTCAGACCCTTCCATGAAGAGCGCTTCCTGTGCGGGTTCTTCATCTGATCTTGTCAATATTACTTGACACATTTTTCTCGAATAATTTGTGGTTTTTGTGTTGGTATATAATGGAATGGAGCGTAGCGAAATCCCATTATATACCAACACAAAAATTTGCTCCCATCATTACGCTGTTTTAGAATATTGTCCCTCATAAAACTT